>NZ_CP060201.1:2005000-2673333 GCF_013407925.2 Pseudomonas protegens
GACAAGGTGGAAAAGAACGGCACCCTGCAACGCCTCAAGGACCGCTATTACGGCCATGTGGACGTGCTCGGTTATGTCGGCGCCTACACCTTCGCCCAACACCTGCAGCAGCGCCTGCCCAAGTACGAGAAACACTTCAAGAATTCAGCCAAGCAAGAGAAGCTCGACTGGCGCCTGCTGGCGGCCGTGGGCTACCAGGAATCCATGTGGCAGGCCGAGGTCACCTCCAAGACCGGCGTGCGCGGGCTGATGATGCTGACCCAGAACACCGCCCAGGCCATGGGCGTGTCCAACCGCCTGGACCCCAAGCAGAGCATCAGTGGCGGGGCCAAGTACCTGGCGTATATCAAGGAACAGCTGGACGACAAGATCGAGGAGCCGGACCGCACCTGGTTCGCCCTCGCCGCCTACAACGTCGGCACCGGCCACCTGGACGACGCCCGCAAACTGGCGGAACGGGAAGGCCTGAACCCGAACAAATGGCTGGATGTGAAGAAGATGCTGCCACGGCTGTCGCAGAAGCAGTGGTACAGCAAGACCCGCTATGGCTACGCCCGGGGCGGCGAGCCGGTGCACTTTGTCGCCAACATCCGCCGCTACTACGACATCCTGACCTGGGTAACCCAGCCGCAGCTGGAAGGCGATCAGGTCGCCGAGGGCAACCTGCACGTGCCCGGGGTCAACAAGACCAAGCCGACGGAAGACAATCCGCCGCTCTAAAAGCCTTCGCCGGCCAGCCGGCTCCTACAGAGGCTGCGTAGGAGCCGGCTGGCCGGCGAAGACCATTCAGGCCTTGGCCGCAGCCGCCAGGATCAGCGCCTTCATCTCGGCCACCGCGCCCTTGAAGCCGACGAACAGCGCATGCGCCACCAGGGCATGGCCAATGTTCAGCTCGTTGATGCCCTTGATCGCCGCCACCGCTTCGACGTTGTGATAGTGCAGCCCGTGGCCGGCATTGACGATCAACCCCTGGGCCAGGCCCACGGCAACCCCGTCGACAACGCGCTGCAGCTCATCGGCCACTTCACTCGGGGTCTGGGCATCGGCATAGCGACCGGTGTGCAACTCGATGGCCGGCGCGCCGACGCGCTTGGAGGCCTCGATCTGACGCTCGTCGGCGTCGATGAACAGCGACACTTCGGCACCGATTTTCGACAAGCGCTCCACCGCCGCCTTGATCCGTGCTTCCTGCCCGGCCACGTCAAGTCCGCCCTCGGTGGTCAGCTCCTGACGGGTTTCCGGAACCAGGCAGATGTGCGCCGGGCGGATGCGCTCGGCAAAGGCCATCATCTCTTCGGTGACGCCCATCTCGAAGTTCATGCGGGTCTGCAGCACGTCCTTGAGCAGCAGCACGTCGCGCTCCTGGATATGCCGGCGGTCTTCGCGCAGGTGCACGGTGATGCCGTCGGCACCCGCCTCTTCCGCATCCAGAGCGGCCTTGACCGGGTCAGGGTAACGAGTGCCGCGGGCCTGACGCAGGGTGGCAACGTGATCGATGTTCACGCCGAGAAGAATGCGATTGCTGGTGGTCACGGAAGCGCTCCTGGATAAATGTAAATTCGGCGCACAGCATACGGGGAGAACAGGGTCTGTTGCCATTTGCACGAACGCAGAACGAGCGCGGCAAGTGGCCGGCCGCCGCCAGCGGATGAGCGACCGGCAGGCCTAGGGTTTGCGAAACAGCTCGCGACTGACCAGGGGCCGACCGCCCAGGTGCACGGCCAGGGCCTGGCGCATCAGGCGCTTGGCCGCCGACAAGGCACCGGGGGCACTCCAATCGGCCTCGGCCATGGCCAGCAGCTCGGTGCCATTGAACAGGCCCGGTTGCAGCAGGAAGACCTGTTCCAGTCCGGCATCCACCTGCAGGCGATACAGCCCATCGGCAGCGATGGGCGCGCCATGGATGTCGCTGTCCAGGGCAAAGCCATAGCCCAGGTCGTCCAACAGGCGCCATTCGAAGGCCCGCAGCAAAGGCTCCAGGGGCCGGCCTTCGGCCAGGGCCAGCAAGGTGGCGGCGTAGTGGTCGAATACCGCCGGATGGGGATCTTCCGCCGGCAGCAGGCGGATCAGCAGCTCGTTCAGGTACAGGCCGCTGAACAAGGCTTCGCCATTGAGCCAGGAAGCGATTCCGGCACTTTCCATGCGCCCGACATTTTTCAGCTCACCACGGCCGCGAAACTCGACTTCCAGGGGCACGAAGGGTCGCGCCAGGGTGCCAGCCTTGCCCCGGGCGTTGCGCAATACAGCACGCAGGCGACCTTGAGGGGTTAGGAAATCCACCAAGGCACTACTCTCGCGGTAGGCGCGGCTGTGCAGGACGTAGGCGAGTTGGCCGACTGGGGCGTTGCTGGACATGGTTGCGAGGGATCTCAGGGGCAGAGAGGGAACCGGGTCCGAAGATGGGGTTGCAGCTGTTCGCCGGCCAGCCGACTCCTACGCGAAGGTGTAGGAGCCGGCTGGCCGGCGCAGGGCATCAGAGGTCGCCGTAGCCCAGCGAGCGCAAGGCGCGCTCGTCGTCGGACCAGCCGCCCTTGACCTTGACCCAGAGGTTGAGCATGACCTTGGAGTCGAACAGCAGCTCCATGTCCTTGCGCGCTTCCATGCCGATGCGCTTGATCCGCTCACCCTTGTCGCCAATGATGATTTTCTTCTGACCGTCGCGCTCAACCAGGATCAAGGCGTGAATATGCAGGGTCTTGCCCTGCTGCTTGAACTCTTCGATTTCCACGGTGATCTGGTACGGCAGCTCGGCCCCCAGCTGGCGCATGATCTTCTCGCGCACCAGTTCGGCGGCCAGGAAACGGGAGCTGCGGTCGGTGATCTGGTCTTCCGGGAAGAAGTGGTCGTTCTCCGGCAGGTGCTTGGCGATCAGGCCTTCCAGGGCTTCGAGGTTATGCCCCTGCTGGGCGGAAACCGGCACGATCTCGGCATTCGGCAGTTGCTCCTGCAGCCAGGCCAGGTGCGGCATCAGCTCGGCCTTGTCCTCGATGCGGTCGGTCTTGTTGATCGCCAGGATCACCGGGCCCTGCACGTACTGCACGCGCTCCAGCACCAGTTGGTCCTCGTCGGTCCACTTGGTGCGGTCGACCACGAAGATCACCACGTCGACGTCTTTCAAGGCCGCCGAGGCGGTCTTGTTCATGTAGCGGTTCAGCGCCTTCTCGTTGCTCTTGTGCATGCCGGGGGTGTCGACGTAGATCGCCTGGATGGCGCCTTCGGTCTTGATCCCGAGCATGTTGTGGCGAGTGGTCTGGGGCTTGCGCGAGGTGATCGCCAGCTTCTGGCCGAGGATGTGGTTGAGCAGGGTCGACTTGCCCACGTTGGGGCGGCCGACGATGGCGACATAGCCACAGCGTGTTGCGGTTGAATCAGTCATGGCCATTCTCCACGCCCAGGGCAATCAGTGCTGCGGCGGCCGCTACCTGTTCGGCAATGCGACGGCTCACACCCTGACCTCGGCTTTTTTCATTCAATAAGGTGACTTCACATTCAACGAAGAATGTCCGGCAGTGCGGCTCGCCCTGGATATCCACCACTTCGTAGCGCGGCAGTTCGCAGGCACGGGACTGGAGGAACTCCTGCAGCCGGGTCTTGGGGTCTTTGTTGGTGTCCACCAGGGTCAGGCTCTCGAACTCCGAGGCCAGCCAGGACAGTACGCGGTCGCGGGCGGTTTCCATGCCGGCGTCCAGGTAGATCGCACCAATCAGGGCTTCCAGGGCATCGGCCAGGATCGACTCACGACGGAAACCGCCGCTCTTCAATTCGCCGGAGCCCAGGCGCAGGTATTCGCCCAGGTCGAAACCGCGGGCCAGCACCGCCAGTGTTTCACCTTTCACCAGGCGCGCGCGCAAACGCGACAGCTGGCCTTCGCGAGCCTGGGGGAAGCGCTCGAACAACGCCTCGCCGGCCACGAAGTTGAGGATGGCGTCACCGAGAAACTCCAGGCGCTCGTTGTTGCGTCCGGCAAAGCTGCGGTGAGTGAGGGCCAGGAGCATCAGCTCCTGGTCCTTGAAGGAATAGCCGAGCTGACGCTCGAGACGGCTCAAAGAAACGCTCACGGTTTACCCACACTGATTTCGTTGCCGAAACTCGCCATCCTAGGGGCCGCGCACGAAGTGCGGGTGGCAATTAACGCTGTGTTCAAATCCACATCCTGAATATCGTTGACTGCATGCTTCTGGCTTTAAGGCTGTTACGGATGGCCCGAAGGCGCGCCGTTTTATACAAGAGCCAGAAAAGCATTCGGCGCTGTGTTCAACAGCGCCGTGTGTGATTACTTGATCAGGCCAACCCGCGAGAAATTCGGCAGGTGGCTGAGTTTCGGTTCGGGCCAGCTCATCCAGACTGCGAAGGCCTTGCCGACGATATTCTTGTCGGGAACCATGCCCAGCAGGTCTTTGGGAATACTTGGATCGTCCCAGTAGCGACTGTCGTTGGAGTTGTCGCGGTTGTCGCCCATCATGAAGTAGTGCCCGGCGGGCACCACCCAACGACCGTCAGGAGTGGCCCGATAGCGGCTCATTTCCTTGCGGATCAAGTGCTCGGCGGCACCGAGTTTCTCCTTGTACAGCTCGGCGCTGCCCAGGGTGCCGGGCTCGGCGCCAACCAACTGCTCGGCCACCGGCTGACCGTTGACGAACAGATGCTTGTCGCTGGTGTAGCGCACTTCGTCCCCTGGCAGGCCCACTACACGCTTGATGTAGTTGACGTTGGGATCGCTCGGGTAGCGGAACACCATCACGTCGCCGCGCTGCGGATCACCGACTTCGATGACCTTCTTGTCGATCACCGGCAAACGGATCCCGTAGGAAAACTTGTTCACCAGGATGAAGTCACCGACATCCAGGGTCGGTTTCATCGAGCCCGATGGAATCTGGAACGGTTCCACCAGGAACGAACGCAGCACCAGGACGATGAACAGCACCGGAAAGAACGACTTGCCGTATTCAACCAGCAGCGGTTCCTTGTTCAGCTTCTCGACCACCAGCCCATCCGGCTGGCTGACGCTGCCCTGATAGTTGGCGATGGCCGCGCGTCGACGCGGTGCGAGAAACACCAGATCGAGCAACGCCAAGAAACCGCATACGAAGACAGCGATGACCAGCAACAGCGGGAAATTTAGTGACATAGGACCTAACTATCCAACCTGAGCACGGCAAGGAAGGCTTCTTGTGGAATTTCCACGTTGCCCACTTGCTTCATGCGTTTCTTACCGGCCTTCTGCTTTTCCAACAGCTTGCGCTTACGGCTGACGTCGCCGCCGTAGCATTTGGCCAGTACGTTCTTTCTGAGGGCCTTGACGGTTGTCCGCGCCACAATCTGCCCGCCGATGGCGGCCTGGATTGCCACGTCAAACATCTGCCGAGGAATCAGATCTTTCATCTTCTCGGTCAACGCACGCCCTTTGTAGTGGGCGTTGTCACGGTGCACGATCAATGCCAGGGCATCGACCTTGTCGCCGTTGATCAATACATCCAGCTTGACCAGATTAGCTGACTGGTAGCGATCGAAGTGGTAATCCAGCGAGGCGTAGCCGCGGCTGGTGGACTTCAGACGATCGAAGAAATCCAGTACCACTTCGTTCATCGGCAGATCGTAGGTCACCTGGACCTGGCTACCCAGGAACAGCATGTCATGCTGCACACCGCGTTTCTCGATGCACAGGGTTATGACGTTGCCCAGGTGCTCTTGCGGCACAAGGATATTGGCCCGCACGATCGGCTCGCGCATGTCTTCGATGGACGACAGGTCCGGAAGCTTGGACGGGTTGTCGACGTAGATGGTTTCACCGGTCTTGAGCAGCAGCTCGAAGATCACCGTCGGCGCGGTGGTGATCAGGTCCAGGTCGTACTCGCGCTCCAGGCGCTCCTGGATGATCTCCATGTGCAGCATGCCGAGGAACCCGCAACGGAAGCCGAAGCCCAGGGCATCGGAGCTTTCCGGGGTGTACTGCAGCGACGAGTCGTTGAGGGTCAGCTTCTGCAACGCTTCGCGGAAATCCTCGAAGTCATCGGAACTGACCGGGAACAGGCCGGCATAGACCTGCGGCTGGATGCGCTTGAAGCCTGGCAGCACTTCCACGTCCGGGGTCGAACTCAGGGTCAGGGTGTCGCCCACCGGCGCGCCGTGAATGTCCTTGATGCCCGCGATGATGAAGCCCACTTCACCGGCCTTGAGGTCGGCGGTGGCGGTGTGTTTCGGGTTGAATACACCGACGCTGTCCACCAGGTGGATCTTGCCGGTGGACTTGACCAGGATCTTGTCGCCTTTCTTCACCCGGCCGTGACGCACACGCACCAGGGACACGACGCCCAGGTAGTTGTCGAACCAGGAGTCGATGATCAGCGCTTGCAGCGGGTCTTCGATATTGCCGGTCGGCGCCGGAATGGTGGTCACCAGGCGCTCGAGCACCTCGTCCACGCCCAGGCCGGTCTTGGCGCTGCAGGTCACGGCGTCAGTGGCATCGATGCCGATGATCTTCTCGATCTCTTCCTTGACCCGCTCCGGATCGGCCTGTGGCAGGTCGATCTTGTTCAGCACCGGCATCACTTCCAGGCCCTGCTCGATGGCGGTGTAGCAGTTGGCTACCGACTGGGCTTCAACGCCCTGGCCGGCATCCACCACCAGCAATGCACCTTCACAGGCCGCCAGGGAGCGACTGACTTCATAGGTGAAGTCCACGTGGCCCGGGGTATCGATGAAGTTCAGCTGGTAGGTAATGCCGTCGCGGGCTTTGTAATAGAGGGTGACGCTGTGGGCCTTGATGGTGATCCCGCGTTCACGCTCAAGGTCCATGGAATCCAGAACCTGGGCTTCCATTTCGCGCTCGGCCAGGCCGCCGCACATCTGGATGAAGCGATCGGCCAGAGTCGACTTGCCATGGTCAATGTGGGCGATGATGGAGAAATTGCGGATATGACTCAAATCACTCACGGATGAACACTCAAAAAGGCTGCAGGCATGGCCCGCCGAAAAATAGCCGGGAATTGTACCTGATACTCGGCACGAGCGTCACGCTCGCCTGTCAGCGTTTGTCAAATGCAAAAACACCCCGATCCAGAGACCGGGGCGTTGCGCTTGAAACCTGGCAGAACCGCGAAATCAACCGGCCCGGCGCAGCAGCCAGAAGCCCGCAATGGCGCAGATACCCGCCGGCACCAGCACCGCGAACAGCGGCGAGAAGCCGAAAACCAGGCTCGAAGGCCCCAGCAGATCCTGGGCGATGCGGAAAGTGAACCCCACCAGCACACCGGTGAACACGCGCTGCCCCAGGGTCACCGAACGCAGCGGGCCGAAGATGAAGGAAATCGCCATCAATACCAGGGCCGCCGTCACCAGGGGCTGCAGGACCTTGACCCAGAACGCCAGCCAGTAGCGACCGTTGTTCAGCCCCTGATCCGCCAGGTAATGGATGTAGCCCCACAGACCACTGATCGACAGGGACTCCGGCGCCATCACCACGGTGCTCAGCAGTTGCGGGCTCAAGGCCACGTCCCAACGCTCGTCGGGCACGCTGATGACTTCGGTGTGACCCTCACGGAAATAGGTGGTAGTGACATCCGTCAACTGCCAGTAGGTTTCGTGAAAACGCGCCTGACGAGCGAAACTCGACGACAGCATGTGGTGATTGTCATCGAAGTGGTAACGCGTCACGCCATACAGCAAGCCATTGGGCTGCACGGCGTTGATGTGGATGAACTCCTCGCCCTGACGGTGCCACAGGCCGTGCTTGGAACTCTGGGCATCGCCGGAACCCTGAGCCAGGGCACGACTGGCCTGGGCCTGAGTCTCGGTGGCCGGCGCCACGTACTCGCCCACCAGTACACCCACCAGCATCAGCACCAGCATCGGTTTCATCACCGCCCAGACGATCCGCCCGACGGAAACGCCGGCGGCACGCATGATGGTCAGCTCACTGTTGCTGGCCAAGGAGCCCAGGCCGATCAGGCAGCCGATCAGAGCCGCCATCGGCAGCATCTCGTACACCCGGCGCGGCGCGGTAAGGACGACGTAGCTCATCACGTCCATCACGGTGTAGGTATCGCTGACGCTGCCCATCTCATCGATGAAGGCAAACAGCGAGGCCAGCCCGAGGATGATCCCCAGGACCGCGAGAATGGCCATGAACACACTGCTACCGATGTAGCGATCGAGCTTAACCACGAGCCATCTCCTTCATGCTGCGACGACTCGCCATTTTCAACCGCATCGGTTCCCAGTACATCAAGCCCAGGCCAATGGCCAGGAACAGCAGGTGCACCCACCACAACCCCAGGGCGGGCGAGATCTTGCCTTTCTCCAGGGCACCGCGCACCGCGATCAGGATGGTCAGGTACGCCATGTACAGCAGAATGGCCGGGATCAGCTTGAGGAAGCGGCCCTGGCGCGGATTGACCCGGGACAGCGGCACCGCCATCAGGGTCACGATGAATACCAGCAACGGCAGGGACAGGCGCCATTGCAGCTCGGCACGGGCCCGCAGGTCATCCTTGCCGATCAGGTCGGCAGTGGGCATGGCATCGCGATCGGTGACCTCGTCGCTGACATCCGGACGCTCCAGCAGCACGCCGTAGGTGTCGTACTTGATCACCCGGTAGTTGGCCTCGCCCGGGTTGCCGTCATAGCGGTAGCCGTTTTCCAGGATCAGGTAACGATTGCCGTCGGGCCGGATGTCCTGATGGCCCTTCTCGGCCACCAGCACCGAGATGCCCTGGTCCTTCTTTTCCTGATTCAGGCGTTTTTCGGAGATGAACACCCCGGAAAGATTGGTCCGGTCTTCCGACAGCTGCTCGGTATAAGTCACCCGGCTGCCGTCGTTGAGCGCCTGAAAGCGACCGGCCACCAGGGTGTCGAACTCGGTCAGGGCATCCTGCTTGTTCAGCAGCAACTGGAACTGGTTGGCCCCCTGCGGCGCCAGGCTCAGGCTCAGCCACGCCACCACCAGCGCCACCAGGGCGGCCGGAATCATGGTCATGCCCAGCAGGCGCTGCTGGCTCATGCCGGTCGCGGACAACACGGTCATCTCGCTTTCGAGATAAAGCCGGCCATAAGCCAGAAGAATGCCGAGGAACAGCCCCAGAGGCAGGATCAGTTGCAGGAAGCCCGGCAAGCGAAAGCCCATGATCAGGAACAGCGAGCCCGGATCCAGGGCGCCCGAGGCGGCTTGCGCGAGGAACTTGACGAAGCGCCCGCTCATGATGATGACCAGCAGCACCGCACTCACGGCACTCAGGGTCAGCAGGATTTCGCGGGATAGATAACGAAAGACGATCAAACCAGACACTCCAGGGTTGTCAGGCTAAGGCGGCCGAACAAGCAAACGTATCGAGCGGCCCCAGAATGCAGGGCAGCCGAAAAAGATGGCGCATTATCCTGTGATTGCGCGCGCCTGTCACGGAGGATGCTCTCCCGGCGCTCTAAAGCGGCGAACTTGGCCGATACGAGGGTTGTCAGCCGCGACCGGCGAGGTTCAAACTGGCGGCTTTGTCGTCGCCGGCAGGCGACGCCTTCTTCTATATAGACAAGCCCCGCGCCGGAGTCTTTCCTGCGCTCTCAGACCATTCATTCAGGGACCCGGACATGGAACTGGTTGTAAAAAGCGTTAGCCCGGAAACGTTGAAGACCGCCACCCTGGTGGTCGCCATCGGCGAAGACCGCAAGCTCGGCAGCGTCGCCAAGCAACTCGACGAACTCAGCGGCGGCGCCATCAGCGCCGTGCTCAAGCGCGGCGACCTGACCGGCAAGGTCGGCCAGAGCCTGCTGCTGCACGGCGTGGCCAAGCTCAAGGCCGAGCGCGTGCTGCTGGTCGGCACCGGCAAGGATGGCGAACTGGGCGACCGCCCGTTCCGCAAGATCATCAGTGGCGTGCTCACCACCCTCAAGGGCCTGGGCGGCAGCGACGCCGTGCTGGCGCTGGACGAAGTCGTGGTCAAGGGCCGCGACAGCTACGGCAAGACCCGCCTGCTGGCGGAAACCCTGGTGGATGGCGGTTATGTCTTCGATCGCTACAAGAGCCAGAAAGCCGAACCCCGCGCCCTGAAAAGAATCACCCTGCTGACCATCAAGGCCGCCGAAGCCGAAGTCCAGCGCGGCGTGACCCACGCCCAGGCCATCGCCAACGGCATGGCCTTCACTCGCGACCTGGGCAACCTGCCGCCGAACGTCTGCCACCCGACCTTCCTCGGCGAGCAGGCCAAGGCCCTGGGCAAGGAATTCAAGGGCCTGAAAGTCGAAGTCCTCGACGAAAAGAAGATCAAGGAACTGGGCATGGGCTCGTTCTATGCCGTGGGCCAGGGCAGCGACCAGCCGCCACGCCTGATCGTCATGCAGTACAACGGCGGCAAGAAGTCCGAGAAGCCGTTCGCCCTGGTGGGCAAGGGCATCACCTTCGACACCGGTGGCATCAGCCTCAAGCCGGGCGCCGGCATGGACGAGATGAAGTACGACATGGGCGGCGCCGCCAGCGTGTTCGGCACCCTGCGTGCCGTGCTCGAGCTCAAGCTGCCGATCAACCTGGTGTGCATCCTCGCCTGCGCCGAGAACATGCCCAGCGGCGGTGCTTCCCGTCCTGGCGACATCGTCACCACCATGAGCGGCCAGACCGTGGAAATCCTCAACACCGACGCCGAAGGCCGCCTGGTGCTGTGTGACGCCCTGACCTACGCCGAACGCTTCAAGCCTCAAGCGGTGATCGACATCGCCACCCTCACCGGTGCCTGCATCGTCGCCTTGGGCGCCCATACTTCGGGCCTGCTGGGCAACAACGACGAACTGATCGAGCAACTGCTCAGCGCCGGCCGGCAAGCCGACGACCGCGCCTGGCAACTGCCGCTGTTCGACGAGTACCAGGAGCAACTGGACAGCCCGTTCGCCGACATCGCCAACATCGGCGGACCAAAGGCCGGCACCATCACCGCCGCCTGCTTCCTCTCGCGCTTCACCAAGAACCTGAACTGGGCGCACCTGGATATCGCCGGCACCGCCTGGACCAGCGGCGGCAAGGACAAGGGCGCCACCGGCCGTCCCGTCCCCCTGCTGACCCAATACCTGCTGGACCGCGCCAAAGCCTGAAAACCATGACCGAAAGAGGTCGCCGCCTGAAGGCGGCGCCCTCTGCGGCTCAGGAACCCCAATGACCAAAGTCGACTTCTATATCCTTCCCAGCGCGGACCCTGCGGCGCGCCTGGATTTTGCCTGCAAGCTCACCGACAAGGCCTGGCGCATGGGCCATCGCATCTACCTGCATTGCAGCGATGCCGCGCAGCGGGATGAGCTCGATGCCCGCCTGTGGCGCTTCAAGGGCGAAACCTTCGTCCCCCACGGCCCGGCGGAAAGCGAACCCGAAGGCTTGATCGTGCTCGGCCTGGGCCAGGACCCCGGTCAACACAACGACCTGCTGGTGAACCTGGACCTGAAAGTACCGGCCTTCGCCTCGCGTTTTGCCCGAATTGCCGAGGTGGTGGTGGAAGACCCGACTATTCGTCAGGCGGCCCGCGAGAGTTTCCGTTTCTATCGCGAACAGGGCTATCCTCTGCAAGATCACCGTTTACAGCGACTCTGAGCACCCGATGGACACTCCCAACCCGCTGCAAAAACCCGCGCACCTGCTGGATGACCTTGAGTCGATCCGGCAACTGCTCGGTGATGACAACCTGCAACCCCCGCTGCTGACCGAGACCGTGAGCAGTGAAGTGCAAATCCCCCTGCTGTTCGACATGGTGGGCAGCCAGCAACAAGCCGCAACCGACACCGCCCCCACCGCACCGGCCAAACCGCAACCTGCGCCGCCCCCGGCTCAAGTCACCGCACCCGCACCCGCTCAGGCCAAAGCTCCTGCGCCAGCTCCGGCAGCCAAACCTGTCGCCAGCAACAGTGCCGACGCCCTGCTGCACCTGGACACCGAGCTGCGCGCCGCCGCGCAATTGATCATGCAAGACGTGATCGACGACTTCGCCCCGCACATCGAAACCGAGATCAAGCGCCGCCTCGACGCCCGCCTGGAACGCCTGCTCGCAGCCGCCACCAGCGGCAAACCATAAGCCACACGCAAAAGCCGGGCATGGCCATCTTGTCGCTTGCCGCTGGTGGCTTGCTGCCGCCGCCCTCCGCTATACTTCCCGGCTTTTCCTGAATAAATGCCAATAGGGTCCCGCCGCGCATGGATAAGACCTACCAGCCGCACGCCATTGAAACTTCCTGGTACCAGACCTGGGAGTCAGAGAACTACTTCGCCCCGCAAGGCGCGGGCGACTCCTACACCATCATGATCCCGCCGCCGAACGTCACCGGCAGCCTGCACATGGGCCACGGTTTCAACAACGCGATCATGGACGCCCTGATCCGCTTCCGCCGCATGCAGGGTCGCAACACCCTGTGGCAGCCGGGCACCGACCACGCCGGTATCGCCACGCAGATGCTGGTGGAGCGCCAGATCGAAGCCCAGGGCCAGAATCGTCACGACCTGGGCCGGGAAAAATTCCTCGAAAAAGTCTGGGAATGGAAGGATCAGTCCGGGGGCAACATCAGCCGCCAGATCCGCCGCCTGGGCTCATCCGTGGACTGGAGCCGCGAGCGCTTCACCATGGACGACGGCCTCTCGGAGGCGGTCAAGGAAGCCTTCGTCCGTCTGCACGAAGACGGCCTGATCTACCGCGGCAAGCGCCTGGTCAACTGGGACACCAAGCTGCACACGGCGATTTCCGATCTGGAAGTGGAAAACCACGACGAGAAAGGCTTCCTGTGGAACCTCAAGTACCCGCTGGCCGACGGCGCCAAGACCGCTGAAGGCAACGACTACCTGATCGTCGCCACCACCCGTCCGGAAACCATGCTCGGCGACTCCGCCGTCGCGGTGAACCCCGAAGACGAGCGCTACAAGGCCCTGATCGGCCAGTTCGTCGAACTACCCTTGGTCGGCCGGCGCATCCCGATCATCGCCGATGACTACTGCGACCCCGAATTCGGCACCGGCTGCGTGAAAATCACCCCGGCCCACGATTTCAACGACTATGAAGTCGGCAAGCGCCACAACCTGCCGCTGCTGAACATCTTCGACAAGAACGCCGCTGTGTTGCCGGCCTGCCAGGTGTTCAACCTGGACGGCAGTCTCAACGAAAGCATCGACGGCAAGATCCCGGCCGAATACGTGGGCCTGGACCGCTTCGAAGCGCGCAAGCAGATCGTCGCCGCCTTCGACGCCGCCGGCCTGCTGGTCAGCGTCGACGACCACGCCCTGAAAGTGCCGAAGGGCGACCGCTCCGGCACCGTGATCGAGCCGTGGCTCACCGACCAGTGGTACGTCTCCACCAAGCCGCTGGCCGAGCCGGCCATTGCTGCCGTGGAAGACGGCCGTATCGCCTTCGTGCCCAAGCAGTACGAGAACATGTACTTCTCCTGGATGCGCGACATTCAGGACTGGTGCATCAGCCGCCAGCTGTGGTGGGGCCACCGCATTCCGGCCTGGTACGACGAGTCGGGCAAGGTCTATGTCGGTCGCGACGAAGCCGAAGTCCGCGCCAAGCACAACCTCGGCCCGGACGTTGCCCTGCAGCAGGACAACGACGTGCTCGACACCTGGTTCAGCTCGGGCCTGTGGACCTTCTCCACCCTGGGCTGGCCGGAGCAGACCGAGTTCCTCAAGACCTTCCACCCCACCGACGTGCTGGTCACCGGCTTCGACATCATTTTCTTCTGGGTCGCCCGGATGATCATGCTCACCATGCACCTGGTGAAGAACGAAGACGGCACGCCGCAGGTTCCGTTCAAGACCGTGTACGTGCACGGCCTGGTCCGCGACGGCCAAGGCCAGAAGATGTCCAAGTCCAAGGGCAACGTCCTCGACCCGCTGGACATCATTGACGGCATCGACCTGGAAACCCTGGTGCAGAAGCGCACCACCGGCCTGATGCAGCCCAAGCTGCAGAAAGCCATCGAGAAGCAGACCCGCGCCGAATTCGCCGACGGCATCGCCAGCTACGGCACCGACGCCCTGCGCTTCACCTTCTGCTCCCTGGCCACCACCGGTCGCGACATCAAGTTCGACATGGGCCGCGTCGAGGGTTACCGCAACTTCTGCAACAAGATCTGGAACGCCGCGCGCTACGTACTGGACAAGGGCGAGGACTGCGGCCAGAACGGCGAGGCTTACGAGCTGTCCCTGGCGGACCGCTGGATCATCTCGCAACTGCAGCGCACCGAAGCCGAAGTCACCCGCCAGCTCGACCAGTTCCGTTTCGACCTGGCCGCCCAGGCCCTGTACGAGTTCATCTGGAACCAGTACTGCGACTGGTACCTGGAGCTGTCCAAGCCGGTGCTGTGGGACGAGAACTCGCCGGTTGAACGCCAGCGCGGCACCCGTCGCACCCTGGTGCGCGTGCTGGAAGTAGCCCTGCGCCTGGCCCATCCGTTCATGCCGTTCATCACCGAAGAAATCTGGCAGCGCCTGGCGCCGCTGGCGGGCGCGGAAGGCAAGACAATCATGCTGCAACCCTGGCCTGTGGCTAACGAAGCCCGCATCGACCAGGCCGCCGAAGACGACATCGAGTGGCTCAAGGGCCTGATGCTCGGCACCCGCAACATTCGCGCGGAAATGAACATCGGCCCGGGCAAGCCCCTGGCCCTGTTCCTGAAGAACGCCGGTGCCGAAGACCTGCGGCGCCTGACCGAGAACGAAGCCTTGCTGAAGAAGCTGGCCAAGCTCGAATCCATCACCGTACTGGGCGCCGGCGACGAAGCTCCGCTGTCCGCCACCGCCCTGGTGGGCGAGATGGAAGTGCTGGTGCCCATGGCCGGCCTGATCGACAAGGGTGCGGAACTGGCTCGTCTGGACAAGGAAATCCAGCGCCTGCAAGGCGAAGTGCAGCGCGTGGGCGGCAAGCTGTCCAACGCCGCCTTCGTCGACAAGGCACCGGCCGAAGTGATCGAGAAGGAACGCGCCAAACTGGCCGAGGCCGAACAGGCCCTGGGCAAGCTGGCGGAACAGCACGCACGGATTTCCAGCCTGTAACGGCGATTCGCGCGATGTGAAAGAGGGAGGCCGGCAACGGCCTCCCTTTTTTATGCGCGTTGTCTCATGCGCCAAGGAGATACGCGCCCATCACTTGTCGCTCACCGCTTGAAACTTACCGCTGCTCCTGTGTGACAATGCCCGCCACTTTGAACCAGCCCCGAATCGATCCCCAATGACCGCCCCCAACACCCCCAAGCCTGCGCGCAAAAAGCCCAAGCCCGCCGCCCCAAAAATCACCGCGCCCCGGGAAAAGGCCAGCCTGCATCCGCGCAATCGTCACCAGGGGCGTTACGACTTCCCGCAACTGATCAAGAGCACCCCGGAACTGGGGCAGTTCGTGATCCTCAATCCCTACGGCAAGGAAAGCATCGACTTCGCCGACCCGGCAGCCGTGCGAGTGTTCAACCGTGCCCTGCTCAAGGCCTTCTATGGCATTGCCCACTGGGACATTCCGGCGGACTTCCTGTGCCCGCCGGTACCCGGTCGCGCCGACTACGTGCATTTCCTCGCCGACCTGCTGGCCAGCCACAACCAGGGTGAAATCCCTCGGGGCGCGGCGGTACGGGTGCTGGACGTCGGGGTCGGCGCCAACTGCATCTACCCGCTGATCGGCTACAGCGACTACCGCTGGCAGTTCCTCGGTTCGGACATCGACAGCACCGCCCTGGCCGCGGCCAAGGCCATTGTCCAGGCCAACGGCTTGAACAAGGCCATCAGCCTGCGCCAGCAGGGCAACCCCAAGCAGATCCTCAGCGGCCTGCTGGAAAGCACCGAGCGTTTCGACCTGACCATGTGCAATCCACCCTTTCACGCCTCCCTGGATGAGGCCACCCGCGGCAGCCAGCGCAAATGGCGAGCCCTGGGCAAGGCCGATCCCAAGCGCAAGCTGCCGGTGCTGAACTTTGGCGGCCAGGCCCGGGAACTGTGGTGCGAAGGTGGGGAAATTCGCTTTGTCAGCCAGTTGATCAGCGAGAGCGCCGGCGTCGGCCAGCAAGTGCTGTGGTTCAGCACCCTGGTGTCAAAGGCCTCGAACCTGCCGGCGATTGAAAGCGCACTGAAAAAGGCCGGCGCCCTGGAAAGCCAGGTGGTGGAGATGTCCCAGGGACAGAAACAGAGCCGCTTCGTCGCCTGGACCTTCAAGGACAAGGCACAGCAACAGGCCTGGAGTCAGGAACGTTGGGTTAGGAAGAGCTAGAGAGGCGGGGGATTCAAAGACGATTCACCTTGCGTGAATCGGTGTCACACAAACCGTGCCCGGAGAACTTCTGAGCACGGTTTCACTGCAAGTCTTACTTGTTAACAGCGTCGGTCAGGCCTTTAGCCACAACCAGCTTGATAACTTTCTTGGCAGCGATTTCGATGGCAGCGCCAGTCGATGGGTTACGGCCAGTACGGGCAGGACGCTCGGTCACTTTCAGCTTGCCGATACCTGGCAGAGTGATTTCGCCGCCATTTTCCAACTGATCAGCAACGATCTGGGCCAGTTGGTCCAGAGCGTTACGCGCGGTGGTTTTCGGCGCGTCGATAGCTTCAGCGATATCAGCGATCAGTTGGTCTTTAGTAATAGCCATTGTGGTGTTCCTTCCCTATCAAATTCATTTGGATTGCAGAGTGCAGTGTCAGCCATCGAGCCAGATCTTGTGAATCTGGCACCCCGGTTACAACCACGACAGATCGGGGTTATAGATACCGAAATCAGGGTTTGGTTCGACCCGACAAATGCTGAATGCACGCTTAACGCTGAGACATCGCGTAAGACGGGGCAAAACTAGCACACAGACGGGGAAATATCCGCCTCTACCTAGCCATTTGGTCAGCTTTATTGCTCTAAATCGGTAAAAAAATGCATAAGCGTTACCGACCAGCCGTTCATCGCCCGGCAAACCGCGCCCGAACCCTCGGCTGCGGTACACTGGGCACTTTTTCGGGGAGCCCGCCCTCCCCCTTCAATCAGCCGAGAAGCCCATGCCGATCCGTCATTGCATCGTCCACCTGATCGACAAAAAACCCGACGGCAGCCCCGCAGTTCTGCATGCCCGAGACTCCGAACTGGCAGAGTCCGCGGCCATCGAGAACATGCTCGCCGACCTCAATGAAAGCTATAACGCCAAACAGGGCAAAGCCTGGGGCCTGTTCCATCCCGAGTCCGGCGCTTTCCCCTTCAGCGGCTGGCTGAAGGAGTACCTGGACGGCGGCCAGGACTTCACCGCGTTCAGCCGGGTGGCGGTGGAACACCTGCAGAAGCTGATGGAGGAATCCAACCTGTCAGTGGGTGGCCACGTGCTGTTTGCTCATTACCAACAGGGCATGACCGACTACCTGGCCATCGCCCTGCTGCACCACAGCGAAGGCGTGGCCGTGACCGACGAGCTGGACGTGACGCCGTCGCGCCACCTGGACCTGGGCCAGTTGCACCTGGCGGCGCGGATCAACATCTCCGAGTGGCAGAACAACAAGCAGTCCAAGCAGTACATCTCCTTTATCAAGGGCAAGAACGGCAAGAAGGTCTCGGAGTATTTCCGCGACTTCATCGGCTGCCAGGAAGGCGTCGACGGCCCGGGCGAAACCCGCACCCTGCTCAAGGCCTTCAGCGACTTCGTCGAAAGCGAGGATCTGCCGGAAGAGTCGGCCCGGGAAAAGACCAAGACCCTGGTGGACTACGCCAGCAGCCAGGCCAAGCTCGGCGAGCCCATGGGCCTGGAGGAGCTCTCGGAACTGATCGACGAAGACCGTCCCAAGGCCTTCTACGATCACATCCGCAACAAGGATTACGGCCTGTCACCGGAAATTCCTGCGGATAAACGCACCCTCAACCAGTTCCGCCGCTTCACCGGTCGCGCCGAGGGCCTGTCCATCAGCTTCGAAGCCCACCTGCTGGGCTCGAAGATCGAGTACGACGAAGAAGCCGGGACCCTGATCATCAAGGGCCTGCCGACCCAGCTGACCGACCAGCTCAAGCGCCGCAACTGATGCTCCAGGGGGTATTGAAGAAGTTCTTGCTGATCCTGCTGGTGGTGGTGATCTATCAGCACTGGGGCAAGATCGAGCGCCTGTTCAACCCTTCGGCGGTGGTCAGCGAAGAGATCCGCAGCCAGGCCCGGGTGGTGCTGTACGCCACCGACTGGTGCGGCTACTGCAAGGCCACCCGGCGCTTTCTCGATCAGAAGGGCATTCCCTACCGCGAGTTCGACATCGAGAAAGATGCCGAGGCGCGCAAGGCCTACACCGCTCTGGGTGGTGCCGGGATTCCGATTCTGGATGTGAATGGAACCCTGCTCCGCACCTATGATCCCAATGCCATCATGGCGGCGCTGCAACCGTAGGCACCGGCAAGCCAGCGCCTACAGGTGTGGATCACTGCGCCTGGATACGGAAACCCAACCGCGGGAAGTGCACGTGCACCACGCCGGCACGCGAATCTTCGCGACGCAGGATCAATTCTTCAGTGCCGGCAAACAGCAACTCGCCCGCCACCGGATCAACACCATAGTCAGTGGCGGCAATCACCACCTGCTGGCCCGCCTTGAAGCCGTTGGGATCGACAAACCGCTCATCCGGCAGTGGCGCCGGGGTAGCGCTGCGCGAGACCTCTAGGGCCTCTTCGGCGCTCATCTCGGTGAAGGAGCCGTGACCAAAGCCCAGCACCCGCGCCAACCAGGCGGATACCGCCGGATACTCGTCCACCAGCGGTGCGGTCACCGGCGTGCCCTTGAGGAACCACAGCGGGTGAGCCAGGGCGATATCGGCAATCGACGGCTCGCCAAACAGGAAGTCCCCCCGCTCGCGCTGCAGCTGCTGCTCCAGACGCGCCATGAGGGTCGGCCACTGATGCTTGGCCACGTCCAGGGGCAGACGGCTGGCGCTGCCGCCACTGAACAGCCCGGCGCGGTCGGCCATGAAGGCCTTGACCGCTTCCGGCGGCAGCTTGCCAAAGCGCACGGCCGCCGATTCGGGCTGGAACACCAGGGTCACCGCATGCTGGAACACCACCGAGTCGACCCAGGCGGCGAAAGTCGCGCTGATCATTTCCTGGCCTTCGGGGAACAGCGCCGGCGAGGTTTTTTCCTGCTCCAGGCGCCGGGCGATCAAGGCCGTGTCGCAATAGATATCCGCGCCGACCTGCAACACCGGGGTCTTGCGATAGCCACCGGTCAGGGCCGTGAGATCAGGTTTGGGCATGACCGGGGAGATCTTCACGGAGCGCCAGGACAGGCCCTTGAAACCCAGGAGCAAGCGGGCTTTTTCCGCGAAGGGAGAAGTCGGGTAATGGTGCAGGATCAACTCTGACATGCTGGGGTCCGCCACAAGAGGGAGAGCGCTGAAGCTTAGCGCGCAATCCGTGGACGGCCTACAGATGCAACTGATGAGAACCTATCAGTCAGATTGATGCCGCGGCGCTGGCCGAAGCCACCAGGCATTCCTTGGCGCTCTTCCTGAGTTTCTTGATCAGCCGCTCCTGGCGCAGGGCCTCGCTCTTGTCTCGGCAGGCTTCGGTGTAGACCAGGGCCACCGCCGGGCTGGAGAGAAAGAAACGCGCGCCCTTGCCGCTCTGGTGCTTGGCGAAGCGCTTTACCGGGTCATCGCTGATGCCGCAGTACAGAGCGCCGTTGGCCGCACGCACCAGGTACACAAACCAGGGTTTGCTGGCCGGCGCGGCCAGGTCGGCGGCAATCACGGGGGATGGATCGGGGCTGCTCACAAAAACCATCGGGGCCTGTGGATAACAAGCCGCGATCTTAGCAGAGGATGGCGTTCAGCGACCGCTCTGGAAGGCCTTGAGGCCTTTGCGGGCCTGGGCGCGAACGGCATTCCTCAGCAGCGGCGTCCAGCCCAGCAACAGGCCCTTGGCCCCCAGGGCCTGACGCGCCCAGCGCCACAGGTCGAAATGATCGTGGTGCTCGCAGATCTTGCCGTCGCGAAACACGAAGCGCGCCTGAATGTCATTGACCACGGTGTTGCCGGTCTGGCTGAACAGGTAGGTGGCGACCCAGTGCGCACCACCCGAGCGCTCGTCGACACGCACCTGATCGAAGGTCAGGGAAAAGTCCTTGGCCCGGGACGTGAGCATGCGCCACATGTCACCGGCGTCACGTCCGCGCAATTCGCCGAAGGCCGGATCACTGAATACGATGTCCTCGGTGTAGCAGGCGCTCATGGCCTCGGCATCGAGCCGCTGGAAGGCCTGGTAGAACTCGGTAATCAGGGCGCGATGGGCATCACTCATGAACGGACTCCGAAAGGGTAAGGGGGATGCAGCACAATAATCCGCAACCCCGGCGAACACTATCGGCATTTGCCAGGCAAATACCGACAGCGAAGCCCGTCAGATTCTCTCGCTCTGCACCTGCACATACAGCGAACGGCCGGCGCCCAACCCGGCGATGATTGCCCCGCTGCCCAACACCGCGAAAATCCAGCCCACGGCGTTCCAGCCACCGGTCCAGTCATGCACCAGCCCCACCGCAAACGGCCCCATGGACGCCAGGGTGTAGCCGACGCCCTGGGCCATGCTCGACAGGTTGGCCGCCACATGGGTGTCCCGCGAGCGCAGCACGATCAGGGTCAGGGCCAGGCTGAAGGTGCCGCCCTGCCCCAGGCCCAGCAGGATCGCCCAGCCCCACAAGCCGTCCAGCGGCGCATACAGGCAACCGAACAGGCCGCCCAGGGTCATCAGCATGACCAACACGATGGCCAGGCGCTGGTCCTTGCCCCGGGTCGCCAGCCAGGGCGCCGCCAGGGAACTGGCCAGCTGCACGATCACCGATCCCGAGAGCACCAGTCCGGCCTGGGTCGGACTCAGCCCGCGGCCGATCAGGATCGACGGCAACCAGCCAAACACGATGTACGCCAGGGACGATTGCAGGCCCATGTACAGGGTCACCTGCCACGCCAGGGGATCACGCAGCAACCCGCGCACACGGAAGGCCACATGATGGGCGCCGTGTTTGTGCCCCACCTGCGGCAACCAGAACAGCGCCGCCGCCAGCGCCGGCACCACCCAGAACCCCAGGCCCATGGCCCAGCTGTCTCCGAAATGCTGGCTCAGGGGCACCGTCGCGCCGGCCGCCATCGCCGCCCCCAGGCACAGGGCCATGGTGTAGACCCCGGTCATGGTGCCGGCATGCCGGGCAAAATCGCGCTTGACGATGCCCGGCAGCAGCACCCCGATCACGCCGATGCTGGCCCCGGCCAGGACGCTCCCGGCAAAGACGCCGAACTCACCGAGCGAGCTGCGCAGGACAATGCCCAGGGCCAGGGTCAGGAGAATCCCCAGCACCACCCGCTCGGCACCGAAGCGCCGGGCCAGCAGCGGCGCCAGAGGCGCGAACAGCCCCAGGCACAACACCGGCAAGGTGGTCAGCAACCCCGCCTTGGCCGCCGACAGGCCCAGGCTCTGGGAGACGTCACTGAGCAACGGCGCCATGCTCGACAGTGCCGGACGCAGGTTCAGCGCCACCAGAATCAGCCCCAGCAGCAACAGCCAGGGCCGGCGCAAGGGTGCAGGGGCCTGCTGGACGGGTTCGTCATCGGCCTCGGCGTCGATCAGCAATTCTGGGGGCGACGGGGTGTTCGGAGGGGCCTGGTGGTTAGGCATAAAGGTCTCGGATTCAGGATTCGTTGATCAACTGGCGGGAAAGGTTCTTGGCCCGCTCGGGGTCGCCTTGCTCGATGGCATCCAGCAGGTGCTGATGGAGATCGAAGACGTCCTGGCGACGCGGAGTCAGGGTCAGGGTCTGGCGCAACTGCGCGCCGACCACGCTGGAAAAATAACGGTACAGCTGGCTGAGGGTCGGGTTGTGGGCGGCATCCACCAGGCGCTGGTGAAACACCAGGTCGCAGCCGATGTAGCTTTCCAGATCGCCATGAAAATGCCCGCTGCTGGCCTGCAAGGCTCGCTTCAGGGCCTGCAGGTCCTCGTCGGTGCGGCGCAGGGCCGCCAGGCCGACCGCCTCCACCTCAAGGATCTGCCGGGTTTCCCGGGCCTGTTCCAGGGAACACTGGGACAGGGCCTGGAGCATGTCCAGTGGATCGGCCACCGCTCGCAGATAACTGCCGTCGCCCTGGCGGATCTCGATCAGTCCGGAGAACGCCAGCACCCGCATGGCTTCGCGCACGGTATTGCGGCTGATGCCCAGTTCATGGGCCAGTTCCGGCTCGGTGGGCAAGCGCTGGCCGACCCGCCAGACACCGCTGTTGATGCGTTTGCGCAGTTGCTCCAGGGCCTGGTCGACCAGGGATTTTTTGATCAGGGGGGATGTTTCGCTCATGGGACTCGCTCAATCATCCAATCATCGGATGAATTGTCCGACATGGTATTCAGGCTTTTCCGAGAGTTCAACGTTTTAGGCTGGAGGAGGCACTTTCGCCAAGGCAAACAGGGCTTGACAAAAAACCCTATAAGGGTAGTTTCGATCAAGCCTCAAGGGTGTCTCATGGAAAAGAAAACACCTCACCATGACCTGTCGCTGATCAAGGCGCAGGTCGCTCGGCAAGGAGCACAAGCCTTCACTCGAAGCGCACTGCGCTGCGGCAAGGAACTCGGATTGTCCCTGGCCGACATGCAACGAGCGATAGCCGGACTCCAGGGCAGCCTGTTCTACAAATCGATGACCACCTATGGCGATCATCGGCTGTGGCAGGACGTGTATTACACCCGCATCGATAACTGGACGCTCTACATCAAGGTCACCTACCGCCCCGGTGCAGGGCCTCCGGTGATCTCCTTCAAGGAGGCAGAAACATGAAACGGCAACAATGCTACAGCTGCGGCGCCCCGACCGGCATGCTGGCCTTCGAGCAGCGCAGCGAGCTCATCGACTACCGGCACCTGCAGCGTCACCTCCATGGCCTGGCGGGCTGGGAATGCCAGGAATGCGGTGAAGTCGAATTCGACGCCGCCAGTGCAGAACGCTACGCCGCCGCGGGCGACCAATTGCTGGAGGAGTACCGGCAAAGCGTCGCCACCGACATCAAGCGCATCCGCCGCAAGCTGCACCTCTCGCAGAAGGAAGCGGTCAAACTGCTGTCCGGCGGCGGGCACAATGCCTTTTCCCGCTACGAGCGCGGCGAAGTCGGCGTGCCCCAACCGCTGTATGTGCTGATGCGCCTGCTGGATCGCCACCCACGGTTGATGAAGGACGTACTGGAGCTGGGCGAGTCACGGCCGGCGCCCTCGACCTTGGGCGCCCCCGCCGAACCACAGCTCGGCGCTGCCGGCGGTTGAACGCCGGGCAAAAATAAACCCGGAGCCAGTCCGGGTTTATCGTCAGCGCGGGCCCTGGATCAGGATCAATGCAGGATCTGGCTCAGGAACAGCTTGGTGCGATCGTTCTGCGGGTTGTCGAAGAAGTCGTTCGGTGCCGCCTGTTCGACGATCTCGCCCTTGTCCATGAAGATCACCCGGTTGGCCACGGTGCGGGCAAAGCCCATTTCGTGGGTCACGCAGAGCATGGTCATGCCGTCTTCGGCCAGGCCGATCATGGTGTCCAGCACCTCCTTGACCATTTCCGGGTCCAGGGCCGAGGTGGGTTCGTCGAACAGCATGATCTTGGGCTTCATGCACAGCGCCCGGGCAATCGCCACCCGTTGCTGCTGGCCACCGGACAGCTGGCCCGGGTACTTGTTGGCCTGCTCCGGAATGCGCACCCGCTCCAGGTAATGCATGGCGATTTCCTCGGCCTTGCGCTTGGGCATCTTGCGCACCCACATCGGCGCCAGGGTGCAGTTCTGCAAAATGGTCAGGTGCGGAAACAGGTTGAAGTGCTGGAACACCATGCCCACTTCCCGGCGGATGGCCTCGATCTGCTTGAGGTCGTTGGTCAGCTCCACGCCGTCCACCACGATGCGCCCCTGCTGGTGCTCTTCCAGGCGATTGAGGCAACGGATGGTGGTGGATTTGCCCGAACCCGAAGGCCCGCACAGCACGATGCGCTCACCTTGGCGGACGTTGAGGTTGATGTCCTTCAACACGTGGAACTGGCCGTACCACTTGTTCACACCCTGCATCTGAATAATGCCTTCAGGGCCCACAGGCTTTTTGTTCGCTTCACTCATGGAGGTACTCCTAACGCTTGTGGCCTGTGTCCAACTTACGCTCCAGATGCATGGAGTAGCGGGACATACCGAAACAGAAAATCCAGAACACCAGGGCCGCGAAGACATAGCCTTCGGTGGCCATGCCCAGCCATTTGGGGTCGGCGGCGGCTTGCTTGACGCTGTTGAGCAGGTCGAACAGGCCAATGATGATCACCAGGCTGGTGTCCTTGAACAGGGCGATGAAGGTGTTGACGATGCCGGGAATCACCAGCTTCAGGGCCTGGGGCAGAATCACCAGGCCCATGGCCCGCCAGTAACCCAGGCCCATGGCCGCAGCCGCTTCGTACTGGCCCTTGGGAATGGCTTGCAGGCCACCACGCACCACCTCGGCCACATAGGCCGACTGGAACAGGATCACCCCGATCAGCGCCCGCAGCAGCTTGTCGAAGTTCATGCCCTCAGGCAGGAACAGCGGCAGCATCACCGAGGACATGAACAGCACGGTGATCAGCGGCACGCCGCGCCAGAACTCGATGAAGGTCACGCAGACCACGCGGATCGCCGGCAGGTTGGAACGTCGTCCCAAGGCCAGCAGGATCCCCAGCGGCAAGGCTCCGGCAATCCCCACCGTGGCAATCACCAGGGTCAGCATCAGACCGCCCCATTGGCTGGTGGCGACGTTGCTCAAGCCCAGGTAACCGCCATGCAGCAGGGTGTAGGCCAGCACCGGGTACCACACCAGGAAACCCAGGCCGTAGATCGCCTTGCGCGGGAAGCGCGAGATGAACAACGGCGCCACGCCGATCACCGCCAGCCACACGGTCAGGTCCACCCGCCAGCGCAGTTCCACCGGGTAGTAGCCATACATGAACTGGCCGAAACGCTGCTGGATGAACACCCAGCAGGCGCCGTCCTTGGTGCAGTCGGCACGGGTGGTGCCGACCCAGTTGGCGTCGAGGATCGCCCAGTGCAGGAGCGGCGGCACCACCAGGTAGATCAGGTAGAAGGCAAACAGGGTCAACAGGGTGTTGAGCCAGCTGGAAAACATGTTGGCGCGCATCCACGCCAGCACCCCGATACTGCGGCTGGGCGGCGGCATGTCGGGCTTGAAAATATGAGTCGTCATGGGCGCTTCCTCACCGCTCGATCAGCGCAATGCGCTTGTTGTACCAGTTCATCAGCAGGGAAATGCTGATACTGATCGCCAGGTACACGCTCATGGTGATGGCAATGACCTCGATGGCCTGGCCGGTCTGGTTGAGCACCGTGCCGGCGAACAGCGAAACCATTTCCGGGTAGCCGATACCGGCGGCCAGGGACGAGTTCTTCGCCAGGTTCAGGTATTGGCTGGTCAGCGGCGGAATGATCACCCGCAGGGCCTGGGGAATGATCACCTTGCGCAGGGTCGGACCGTTGCGCAGCCCCAGGGAGCGAGCCGCCTCGGTCTGGCCGTGGCTCACCGACTTGATCCCGGAACGCACGATCTCGGCGATGAAGGCCGCGGTGTAGACGGTCAGGGCCAGGGTCAGGGCCAGCAGCTCGGGGATCAGCACCCAACCGCCAACGAAGTTGAAGCCTTGCAGCTTCGGCAACTCCCAATGCACCGGCGAGCCGAAAACCAGCATGCACAGCGCCGGAATCGCCAGCAGCAGCGCCAGGCCGGTCCAGAACTTGTGGAACGGCACCCCGGTGTCTTCAAAGCGTTTGTTGGCCCAGCGGCACATCAGCACGATGGCGACGATGGCCAGCACCACACTCGCCACGAACGCCCAGAACCCCGGGGCCATCTGCGCCGCCGGCATGTTCAGGCCCCGGCTGCTGACAAAGAAGGTGTCGCCGAAGTTGTGGCTGTTGCGCGGCCCCGGCATGGTCAGGAACACCGCGAAGTACCAGAACAGGATCTGCAGCAGCGGCGGAATGTTGCGGAACACTTCCACATACACCGTCGCCAGCTTGCTGATGATCCAGTTCTGCGACAGCCGCGCCACGCCGATGATGAACCCCAGCAGAGTCGCCAGGATCACCCCGATAAAGGTCACCAGCAGCGTATTGAGCAGGCCGATGACGAAGACCCGGGCATAACTGTCCGCTTCGGTGTAGGCAATCAGGTGTTGAGCGATGCCGAAACCGGCGCTGCGCTCAAGAAAGTCGAAACCCGAGGTGATACCCCGGTGCTGCAGGTTGGTTTGCGTGTTGTCGAACAGAAACCAGCCCAGCGAAACCACCGCCACGAGGGTGATGATCTGGAACAGCCAGGCGCGCACACGCGGATCGCTGAGGCTAAGCCTCTGCTTGGGTGCGCCGATTGAATTTTGCATGAAGTGCCCCAGGAATAATGGAACAGAACATCACCCGGCGGTTGGCCCGCCGGGTGATAGAACCATCAGCGCACAGGTGGTGCGTATTGGATGCCGCCGTTGTTCCACAGCGCGTTCAGGCCGCGGTCGATGGCCAGTGGCGTGCTCTTGCCGAGGTTTTTCTCGAACACTTCACCGTAGTTACCTACTTGCTTGACGATCTGTACTACCCAATCCTTCGGCAGTTTCAGGTCTTTGCCGTATTCACCGTCCGCGCCCAGCAGACGTGCTACATCAGGGTTCTTGGTCGACTTGGCTTCAGCTTCGACGTTTTTCGAAGTGATGCCCGCCTCTTCGGCGTTGAGCATGGCGAACAGGGTCCACTTGACGATGCTGAACCACTCTTCGTCGCCCTTACGCACCACCGGGCCCAGCGGCTCCTTGGAGATGGTTTCCGGCAGCACGACATAATCGGTCGGGGTGGCCAGCTTGCTGCGCTGTGCGTAGAGCTGGGACTTGTCGGAGGTCAGCACGTCGCAACGCCCGGATTCCAGGGACTTGGCGCTTTCATCGGAGGTATCAAAGGTGATCGGGGTGTATTTCAGACCATTGCCACGGAAGTAGTCCGACACGTTCAGCTCGGTAGTAGTACCGGCTTGAATACAGATGGTCGCGCCGTCCAGCTCCTTGGCACTTTTCACACCCAGTTTGTTGTTCACCAGGAAGCCGATGCCGTCGTAATAAGTGACACCGGCGAACATCAGGCCCATGCCCGCATCGCGGGAGCTGGTCCAGGTGGTGTTGCGCGACAGCACGTCGATTTCGCCGGATTGCAGCGCGGTGAAGCGCTCCTTGGCGTTCAACTGGCTGAACTTGACCTTGGTCGCATCACCGAATACCGCAGCAGCCACTGCG
Organism: Pseudomonas protegens; assembly: GCF_013407925.2. Lineage (NCBI taxonomy): Bacteria > Pseudomonadati > Pseudomonadota > Gammaproteobacteria > Pseudomonadales > Pseudomonadaceae > Pseudomonas > Pseudomonas protegens. The sequence goes on from NZ_CP060201.1 coordinate 2,032,256, forward strand.
CGGCAGACGTCGGCGTCGATCCCGAGGATCTTGCCGGTCGCATCCGGAACCGAGAAGCCCGGCAAACCATCACTGACGCCGCACTGTACGAAACCTTTCTTCTGTACTGCATCCAGAGTCGCACCCGCCTGTGCGAAACCGCTTGTAGCCAGTACCGTGGCCGCCGTGACAGCGGCCAGGGTGGATTTCAACATCTTCATTCAAACCTCCAGTTTTGCTCTTGTTGTGTCGGAGCTTGAGTCCTGCCGCACCCTCATGAGGCGCTGTTGACCCGTGTCGGCTTTTTTATGGGGTCAAGCGGCGTAAGACCTTCGCTATGAGTCTAGTAGGAGAAATCCACGTAATGGGGGGCCTACATCTCACCAATCGGCCGAACGGGCTGTAGCCCTTTGCCGTTCGCAAAGCCCGTAGCGGCCATTGGCGAACCGGTATCAGAGGAGGTTGGCTATGCCATCGCCCGCGGTAGCCTGTTAGTGTTACCGCCGGCAGAGCGTGCTATCACTTCCACTCCTCTTTCTGAGCCATAGCAAAGCCCGTACCACAGTTCCGGCTAAAGCGTTTCAGCCAGTGGTCAATAGCAAAACGTTCAACCGTGCGACATCTTCTTTACCGATCAACCGGGCGCGCCCCTTAACCTCGCACTCAATCAGCGCGCACGCACAAAAATGGAGCAGCCATGACCGAGCCCTTGATTCTTCAGCCCAGCAAGCCCGCAGATGCCTGTGTGATCTGGCTTCATGGCCTGGGAGCGGACCGTTACGACTTCCTGCCGGTGGCCGAGATGCTGCAGGAAAAACTCTTGAGCACCCGCTTCGTTCTGCCCCAGGCGCCGACCCGTGCCGTGACCATCAATGGCGGATATGCCATGCCCAGCTGGTACGACATTTTGGCCATGAACCCGGCTCGTGCGATCAGTCGCGAACAGCTCGATGAATCGTCCGATGAGGTCATCAGACTTATCGAGGAACAACGCGCCAGCGGAATAGACGCCTCGCGAATCTTCCTGGCCGGTTTCTCCCAGGGCGGCGCCGTGGTGCTGCACACCGCCTTCCTCAAATGGCAGGGTCCATTGGGTGGCGTACTTGCCCTCTCCACCTATGCCCCGACCTTTGGCGACGAACTGCAACTTTCCGCCAGTCAACAGCGGATTCCGGTGCTGTCGCTGCACGGCCAGTACGACGAAGTGGTGCAAAACGCCATGGGCCGCACCGCCTACGAGTACCTGAAACAGCATGGTGTCACCGTGACATGGCAGGAATACCCAATGGGGCACGAGGTGTTACCAGAAGAAATCCGCGACATCGGCACCTGGCTGAACGAGCGTTTGCGCTAGAAAAACCGCCTCAAGCCAGGGCCCAGAGCAACAGACTACGCCGCGCCCGTTTCTTGCATTACACTGGCCGGCGTACATTCCTTAACCAATTGATGAGATGATCGTGCTCAAAGCACTCAAGAAAATCTTCGGTAAAAGCGAGGCTGAGCCGCTCGCGCCAAGCCCCAGCGCCCCCTCCCCCAATTCCAGCAGCCGCAACGACGGCCGTCAGCCGGAACGGAGCGCCCCCACTACCGCAGCTAAAAAAGAACCGGTGAACACATCGGCCGCCCCTTGCGCTCCCAAAGCGCCGCGCCAAGAGAAGCCCAAGGCCGAACAACCCAAGCCTGAGCAGCCGCGCCGTCCGCGCGCGCCCAAGCCGCCGGCCAATCCCTGGAAACTTGAAGACTTCGTGGTCGAACCCCAGGAGGGCAAGACCCGCTTCCACGACTTCAAGCTGGCTCCGGAACTGATGCACGCCATCCAGGACCTGGGCTTTCCTTATTGCACGCCGATCCAGGCCCAGGTGCTGGGCTATACCCTGGCGGGCAAGGACGCCATCGGCCGGGCCCAGACCGGCACCGGCAAGACCGCCGCGTTCCTGATCTCGATCATCACCCAGTTGCTGCAGACCCCGCCGCCCAAAGAGCGCTACATGGGCGAGCCTCGGGCGCTGATCATTGCCCCGACCCGGGAGCTGGTGGTGCAGATCGCCAAGGACGCAGCGGCGCTGACCAAGTACACCGGCCTCAACGTCATGACCTTCGTCGGTGGCATGGATTTCGACAAGCAGCTCAAGCACCTGGAAGCCCGCCACTGCGACATCCTGGTGGCCACCCCGGGCCGCCTGCTGGATTTCAACCAGCGCGGCGACGTGCACCTGGACATGGTCGAAGTGATGGTGCTCGACGAAGCCGACCGCATGCTCGACATGGGCTTCATCCCGCAGGTGCGGCAGATCATTCGCCAGACTCCGCCCAAGAGCGAACGCCAGACCCTGCTGTTCTCCGCCACCTTCACCGATGACGTGATGAACCTGGCCAAGCAATGGACCACCGACCCGGCGATCGTCGAGATCGAGGCCGAGAACGTCGCCAGCGAAAACGTCGAACAGCACATCTATGCCGTGGCCGGGGCCGACAAGTACAAGCTGCTGTACAACCTGGTCACCGACAATGGCTGGGAACGGGTCATGGTCTTCGCCAACCGCAAGGACGAAGTGCGGCGCATCGAGGAACGCCTGGTGCGCGACGGCGTCAACGCCGCCCAGCTGTCCGGCGACGTGCCGCAGCACAAGCGGATCAAGACCCTGGAAGGCTTCCGCGAAGGCAAGATCCGGGTCCTGGTGGCCACCGACGTGGCCGGCCGCGGCATCCATATCGACGGCATCAGCCATGTGATCAACTTCACCCTGCCGGAAGTGCCGGACGACTACGTGCACCGTATCGGCCGTACCGGTCGCGCCGGGGCCGAGGGCGTGTCCATCAGCTTTGCCGGCGAGGACGACTCCTACCAGCTGCCATCGATCGAAGCCCTGCTGGGACGCAAGATCAGCTGCGAGATGCCACCCGCCGAGCTGTTGCGCCCAGTGGAGCGCAAACGCCCGCAAGCCTGATCACGGTCGCCGCGAAAAAACGCAGCCATCACCGGCTGCGTTTTTTTTTCGCCTGGATATTGCCCACCAACACCAAAAGTCCATAATGGACAAATTAGTTTAATTTGATGGGAGCCCTTGCATGTCCAGCACGCCCTACCTGATTGCCCGGCCCGAAGCCCGCCAGTTGCTCGGGCAAATCGACGTCCCGCAGATCCTGCGCAAACTGTTCCGCGACCTGGCCGCCGGGCTAGCCGTGCAACCGGCGCAGCAGCTGGTGGAGTTTCCCCGGGGCGCCGGCGACTTCATCAATTACCTCGGGGTGCTGGCTGAGGATCGGGTGTACGGGGTCAAGACTTCGCCCTACATCGTTCGCGCCGAAGGCCCGCTGGTGACCGCCTGGACCCTGCTGATGTCCATGGACAGCGGCCAGCCGCTGCTGCTGTGCGACGCCGCCGAACTGACCACCGCGCGCACCGCCGCCACCACGGCGGTCGCCGTCGAGGCACTGGCCACGCCCGAGGCCCGGCACCTGGCGATCATCGGCAGCGGCGCGGTGGCCCAGGCTCACCTGCACTATGTGAAAGACCTGCGCCCCTGGCAGAGCATCCGCCTCTATTCCCCAAGCCTGGCGAGCAAGCCCGCCGAGGAGCTTGCACAGCTCCAGGCCCTCGATCCACGCCTGCAACTGGTTCCCGAGCTGGAAGCAGCTGTCGAAGACACCGACGTGATCATGCTCTGCACCTCGTCCGCCGGACCGGTCATCGATCCCCGCACCCTCGACAAGCCGGCGCTGATCACCTCCATCAGCACCAACGCGCCACGGGCCCATGAAGTACCGCCCGCGGCCCTGCCGGAGCTGCAGGTCTACTGCGACTACCGGCGCACCACCCCGGGCTCGGCCGGCGAGATGCTGATTGCCGGCGAACAGCACGGCTGGGACAGCGCGGCGATCCTCGGCGACCTGCCGGAGCTGCTCAGCGGCCAGGCCCGGCGCCCCAGCGCCGAGCGCCATGTGTTCTTCCGCTCCATCGGCCTGGGCCTGGAAGACATCGCCCTGGCCAACGCCCTGTACCACTTGCAGCGCCAGCCATGAGCCCCCGTCACCTGCATTTTTTCCGGAGTTATCCATGACCCAGGCAGACTTCATCATCATCGGCGGCGGTATCGCCGGGGCCTCCACCGGCTACTGGCTGTCGCGCCACGGCCGGGTCATCGTGCTGGAACGCGAATCGCACCCGGCCTACCACTCCACCGGCCGTTCCGCCGCGCTCTACACCGCCGCCTATGGCACCGCCCAGGTGCGGGCCCTGACCCTGGCCAGCCGGGACTTTTTCGACCACCCGCCAGAAGGTTTCTGCGAACACCCACTGCTGACCCCACGGGGCGAAATGACCGTGGACTTCAACGGTGACCCGGCCGAACTGAACAACCAATACCTGAGCGCCAAGGCCTCGGTGCCGGAGATGCAACTGCTCAGTGCAGACGAAGCCTGTGCACGCCTGCCGATCCTGCGCCGCGAAAAGGTCCATGGCGCCCTCTACGACCCCAGTGCCAGCGACATCGACACCGACGCCCTGCACCAGGGCTACCTGCGGGGCATTCGCCGCCATCAGGGGCAGGTCCATACCAACCATGAAGTGCTGGGGTTGCAGCGCGACGAACAAGGGCTGTGGCAGGTCCAAACCAATGGCCAGACCTTTAGCGCGCCGCTGCTGATCAACGCCGCCGGCGCCTGGGCCGACCAGATCGGCGCCATGGCCGGCGCCCGCCGCCTGGGCCTGCAACCCAAGCGCCGCGCGGCGTTTATCTTCGCCGGCCCCGAAGGGCTCGATACTCACCACTGGCCGATGCTGGTGAGCCTGGACGAATCCTTCTACATGAAGCCCGACGCCGGCATGTTCCTCGGCTCGCCGGCCAACGCCGACCCGGTCGAGCCCCACGATGTGCAGCCCGAAGAGCTGGACATCGCCCTGGGCATTTACCAGATCGAAGAAGCCACCACCCTGAGCATCCGTCGTCCGACCCGGACCTGGGCCGGCCTGCGCAGTTTTGTCAGCGACGGCGATCTGCTGGCCGGCTTCGATCCCCAGGTGCCCGGGCTGTTCTGGGTCGCCGGGCAAGGCGGCTACGGCATCCAGACCTCCCCGGCCATGGGCCAGGCCAGCGCCGCCCTGGTACGGGGCCAGCCACTGCCGGAACCGCTGACCCGCTTCGGCCTCACGCCCGCCCTGCTGTCCCCTGCCCGCCTGGGCTGAAACCGCCCTCGGGATGACGCGCCCGAACGATTGCGGCACACTCCCTGCGCCCGCTAACGGCGGGCGCCGATGCCGCCTGGAGTAAGACCCATGACCTCACCCGCAAAGGACCCTGCCCTGGACAATTTCCGGGCGATTGCCGATGCCATTGCCACGTTGTTTTTCCCTCACGCCGAGGTGGTGCTCCACGACCTGCGCACGCAGAAGATCGACTACATCGCCAACAACCTGTCCAAGCGCGAAGTGGGCGACGATGCGGCCCTGGAAGACCTGCTCAGCGGCGACAGCGACGAACGCAATATCGGCCCCTATGAAAAGCTCAACTGGGACGGACAGAAGATCCGCAGCCTCAGCAGCGTGCTGCGCGACAGCCACGGCCAGCCAATGGCCGTGCTGTGCATCAACCTGAACATCTCGCTGCTGGAAAACGCCAAGGCGGCGCTGGACCTGTTTCTCTCACCGAGCAAGCTGATTCCCCAGCCCGACTCGCTGTTTCGTGATGACTGGCAAGAGCGCATCAACACCTTCCTGCACAACTGGCTGCGCGAGCGCCAGCTGGGGCTGAACCTGCTGACCCGCGATCACAAGCGCGAACTGGTACTGGCCCTGCACGCCGAGGGCGCCTTCAAGGGCAAGAGCGCCTCCAACTACGTGGCCAACGTGCTGAACATGGGCCGGGCGACGGTGTACAAGCACCTGAAGGAATTGAAGGGCCAATAGAGGTTCGCGAGCAAGCTCGCTCCTACACGCAATTGCACAACACCTGTAGGAGCGAGCTCGCTCGCGAAGGCGTCCTCAAGAACGCCGCAACGTCTCAATCCCCATAAATATCCGACTTGAAGTACTTGGCCTGGATCTTCTGATATTCGCCCTTGGCGCGAATCTCATCGATGGCCTTGTTCAACTCGCCCACCAGCTCACTGTTGCCCTTGCGCACCGCGATCCCCGCGCCCTCGCCGACGTACTTGGGATCCTTCAACTCGGGCCCGACAAAGGCGTAGTCGGCGCCCCGAGGCATCGACAGGAAATCCTCCAAGGGAATGGTGTCGGCGAAGATCGCGTCCAGGCGCCCGGCAGCCAGGTCCATGTAGATCTCTTCGTTGTTGCTGTAGCGCACCACCTTGATGCCCTTGGGTTCGAAGACCTCGGTGGCGAAACGGTCGGTGGTGGTGGAACGCTGCACGCCCACGGTCTTGCCCTTGAGGCTGGCGTACTGTTCATCCACCACCGCGCCCTTTTTCATCACCAGGCGCGACGAGGTGAAGTAGTACTTGTGGGTGAAGTCCACCGATTTGCGGCGTTCCGCGGTGATGGTCATGGAGGACAGCGCGGCGTCGATCTTCTTCACTTTCAACGAGGGAATCAGACCGTCGAACTCGCCCTCGACCCACTCGCACTTGACCTGCATCTGCGCGCACAGGGCATTGCCGATGTCGTAGTCGAAACCGCCGATCTTGCCGTCGGCGGTCTTGAAGGCGAACGGCGGATACGCCGCCTCGATACCCAGGCGCAGGGTTTTCTCGGCAGCCATCAGGCTGCTGCACGCCAACAGGCTCAAGGCCAGGCCACTGATGAGGGGGCATTTTTTCATGTTCGATCTCTCGCGGGTTGTTGTTGGTTTGGCAAGACAGAAGGAAAGGATGAAACGGAGGACGCTGTATTTGTACTTGTAATTCCATACTGGACTTTTACGTACATATCGTCAACGGCGCGCGCAGCGACTTATCCCCAGCGGTCGGCGGGAACAATCGCAGTCGATTACAGGTTGGATTGCGGCGGACTCGGGCGCCGCCGGCCAGCATCAGGGGATCAGTCTTTCCAGCGCGCGGCCGCCGCGTGGTCACTGTCGCGGCCTTCCACCCAACGGGGGCCGTCGGCAGTGTTTTCCTTTTTCCAGAACGGCGCCCGGGTCTTCAGATAATCCATGACAAAGGCGCAGGCATCGAACGCCGCCTGGCGATGGGCACTGGCCGCGCCGACGAAGACAATCGGCTCGCCCGGCTCCAGGGCGCCGATGCGGTGCAGCACCTCCAGTTGCAACAGCGGCCAGCGTTGCTCGGCTTCGGCCGCAATCTTGCCCAGGGCCTTTTCGGTCATACCCGGGTAGTGCTCCAGGAACATGCCGTGCACGTCCTGGCCGTCATTGAAGTCGCGCACGTAGCCGACAAAGCTGACCACCGCGCCAACCCCGGTATTGGCGGCGTGCATGGCGTTGACTTCGGCGCCGGGATCGAAGGCCGCGGATTGCACACGGATCGCCATCTCAGCCTCCGGTCACGGTGGGAAAGAACGCCACTTCATCGCCGTCCGCCAGGGGTTCGTCCAGCTGGCACAGCTCTTCGTTGCGGGCGCACATCAGGTTCTGTTCGGCCAATACGCTGGCGCCCTCGCGGGACAGCAACGCCTGGCGCACATCGTCGACACAGGCAAAGTCACCCTCGACAAGCAGGCCATCGAGCCCCAGGGCCTCACGGTAACGGGCAAAGAACTTCACCGAGATCCTCATGCGTCAGCCACCCGGTAATCGCCGCTCTTGCCACCGGATTTCTCCAGCACCCGCACGCCTTCGATGGTCATGCCGCGGTCCACGGCCTTGCACATGTCGTAGATGGTCAGCGCGGCGACGCTGGCGGCGGTCAGCGCCTCCATTTCCACCCCGGTCTGCCCCGACAGCTTGCAACGCGCCACGATGTGCACGCTGTCCTCGCCCTGGGCACTGAGTTCGACCTTGACACTGGTCAGCATCAGGGGATGGCACAGGGGAATCAGGTCACTGGTCTTCTTCGCCGCCTGGATCCCGGCGATGCGCGCCACGGCAAAGACATCGCCCTTGGGATGACCGCCACTGACGATCATCTGCAGGGTTTGCGGGAGCATGCGCACCCGCGCTTCGGCCGCCGCCTCGCGAAAGGTCACGGCCTTGTCGGTGACGTCGACCATATTGGCGCGCCCTTGGGAATCGAGATGAGTCAGCACGGCGTTACTCCTGATCAGGTGGGCCGATTGTAAACCTGCGGGTCAGTTTTTCGCACGGGGCATCTGCCCGCTCCAACCGGCAATCAGCCCGACGAATATCCCGCATCAGAACAACGAATTGGAGCCCGGCGGCGGATAAACGTACAACAGCGCCTACGTCCAAAAAAGGAAGTCGCGCCATGGCCTTGTTCGTTTCGATCCTGCTCAGCCTGCTCGCCGGTTTTGCCGTGCCCCTCCAGGCCGGGACCAACGCCCGCCTGGGCACCCTGCTGGGGCATCCACTGTGGGCCACCGGTGTTTCGCTGCTGGTCAGCCTGCTGGTGCTGGGGGGCCTGCTGCTGTTCATCAAGTTGCCCAAGCCCAATCTGATGGCCGCGCTGCAAGGCCCCTGGTGGATCTGGATGGGCGGCCTGGCCGGGGTGCTCTACATCACCGTGGCGCTGTTGATGGCACCGCGCCTGGGGGCGCTGAATTTCATCATGGTGGTGATCATCGGCCAGTTGTTGATCTCGCTGATCATCGACTACTTCGGCCTGGTGGGCCTGCCACGCAAGGACATCAGCCTGCAGAAACTGATCGGCGTGCTGGTGGTGATCGGCGGTTTCGTCATCACCACCCGGGGCTGAGAGGCCGCCTCAGTCCTGGGACACGCTGGCCAGCCGGACCTGCTCACGCAACCAGCGATGGGCCAGGTCATCGCTGAAACGCGAATGCCAGATCTGCACGAACTTGAAGGGCGCAATGTTCAGCGGCGGGGTCAGGCGCAGCAGTCCGGGCTGCAGCGGGATCTCGTCCAGGGTGCGGCTGGCCACGGTGAGGATCAGGTCGGTGCCACGGATCAGGTTCGGCGCCGCGCCCCAATGAGGCACGCTGAACGCAATCTGCCGCTGCAGGCCTTCGTCTGCCAGGCGCTGATCGACCTCACCGTTGAAGCAACCATCCATCGATACCTGCAAATGCGGACGCGCCAGATAGGTGCTCAAGTCCAGGCTTTGCTCCGCGCCCAAGGTGCTGCCATCCACCAGGCAAGAGAAGGTTTCTGCAAACAGCACCTCCTTGACGATCTCTCCCCCGAGGCTGGGAAACACCCCCAGGGCCAGGTCGATCTGGCCCTGGGCAATCTGCTCGGACATCTGGTGCCGGCTACCCTGGGTCACCACCAGGCGCATCAGTGGCGCCTCGCCGCGCAGGCGCACCAGCAACCGGGGCAGGACGATGGCCGCCGCGTAATCCGACATCGCCAGGTGAAAGATCCGCTGGGAGCTGGCCGGGTCGAAGTCCAGGGATTTGCCGAGCAAGGTTTCGATCTGGCTGAGAATCTCCTTGAGGGGCGCCTGCAGGCTGCGGGCCAGGGGGCTGAGCAGCACGTCGTTGCCCTGGCGGATCAGCAACGGATCATCCAGCAGCACCCGCAGCTTGCCCAGGGAATGGCTGATGGCCGGCTGGCTCAGGTGCAGGCGCTCGCCGGTGCGGGTCACGTGTTTTTCCGTCAGCAAGGCATCGAGTACCACCAACAGATTCAGATCGATATTGCGCAGGGAAACGCGGGTCATCCGGTGTTTTCCAACTGGGAAGCGCTCGGCGGCGGGGAGCCGCAGAATAACCCAGTGCCCCAGGCCGAATGCAAAACGGGCGACCCGAAGGCCGCCCGTGCTGGAAGGAATTGCAGTTACAGATGGCTTTCTGCGTACTCCGCCAGGATCGAGCGCGGCACCCCTTGCAGGGTGATGTGCACGCCGTTGGGGAAGTCCTTGAAGCGTTCGGTGAGGTAGGTCAGGCCCGAGCTGGTGGCCGACAGGTAAGGGGTGTCGATCTGTGCCAGGTTGCCCAGGCACACCACTTTTGAACCGGCGCCGGCACGGGTGATGATGGTTTTCATCTGGTGCGGGGTGAGGTTCTGGCATTCGTCGATCAGGATCAGGCTCTGCTGGAAGCTGCGACCGCGAATGTAGTTCAGGGATTTGAACTGCAACGGCACCTTGCTGAGGATGTAGTCGACGCTGCCGTGGGTGTTCTCGTCATCCATATGCAGGGCTTCGAGGTTGTCGGTGATAGCGCCCAGCCAGGGTTCCATCTTCTCCGCCTCGGTGCCCGGCAGGAAGCCGATCTCCTGGTCCAGCCCCTGCACGCTGCGGGTGGCGATGATGCGCCGGTAGCGCTTGCTAACCATGGTCTGCTCGATGGCGGCGGCCAGGGCCAGGATGGTCTTGCCGGAGCCGGCGGCGCCGGACAGGTTGACCAGGTGGATGTCCGGGTCGAGCAGCGCGTACAGCGCCAGGCCCTGATAGATGTCTCGCGGTTTCAGGCCCCAAGCTTCCTGGTGCAACAGGGGTTCCTGATGCAGGTCGAGGATCAGCAGCACGTCGGCGCGGATTTCCTTGATCCAACCGACAAAGCCCTGTTCGTCGATGATGAATTCATTGATGTGCACCGCCGGCAGGTTGTCGATCAACTGCACCTGGTGCCAGGTACGGCCGTGGTCCTGGCGGGTTTCCACCTTGCTTACGCGGTCCCAGAACGAGCCGCTCATGTTGTGGAAACCATTGGGCAGCAGGGACACGTCGTCCACCAGCTGGTCGGTGCTGTAGTCCTCGGCGGCGATCCCGCAGGCCCGCGCCTTGAGGCGCATGTTGATGTCTTTGGTCACCAGCACCACGGGCAGGTCCTTGTTGCGCGCGTGCAGGTCGATCAGCTGGTTGATGATGATGTTGTCGTTGAGGTTCTCCGGCAACAGGCTGTTGGGCTCGTTGCGCTTGCTCATCAGGATCGACAGCAAGCCCTTGGGCCCGCTCTTGCCGCGCTGGATCGGCACCCCCAGCTCGACATCCTCGGGCGAGGCCTCGCCCAGGGTCTTGTCGATCAGGCGGATCGCCTGGCGGCATTCTGCGGCCACGCTGTGATGCCCGCTCTTGAGCTTGTCCAGCTCTTCGAGAACGGTCATGGGAATGGCGACGTGGTGTTCTTCGAAATTCAGTAAGGCGTTGGGATCGTGAATCAATACATTGGTATCGAGTACATAAAGGATTGGCTGGTTGGAAGAAGCGCTACGTCCGTGGTCATCCATACTCGGTCACCTTATGTGGGAGCCAGTCGACGCAATACCATGGGGTATCGCGCCTCGAATGACCACCGAATTCACCCGCAGGGGGGTCAGGTGAGCTGCACACAAGGAGTCTTGGAAGACGCCACCTGTGTCGCAGGTTTCGGCGGTCTGAGTTCGTAATACTCCAAAAACCGTGACAGGAAAACGCACTTTGACGCTTTTTTGATGTTTATTTTTCAGAGTGACGAAAAGCCCTTGGCGCACCGCCTGCTCACCGTTAAAGTCGGAAGTCCGCCTTCCTCGAAATCCCGTCGAAATCCACCCCTTTTTCCGCCCACGCCCCGTGTTTCCGGGCGTTTGGCGCGTTCAGCGAAACGCGTCCTGACAATCTTCCCAGCCGATGCCGCTCTGCGCGGTCTGCGCCAGCAACCAGGGCAGGCTGGTCTTGACCCCGTCCTGTTTGGCATTGAAGGCAATCACCCCGCGCCGCCACAGCAGCATCAGGGTCAGCACCCGTTGGCCACTGTCCTCGGCCTTGAGTCTGCCGGCGCCGTCCTGGGCGTCGATGTCCCACAACGCCACCTGCATGCCCTGGGCATTGAAGAAGCCCTCGGCGTCGGCGCGACGCTGGCCATAGGGTGGGCGGAACAGCGGCACATAGTTTTCCGGCAGCTTGCTCTTCACCAGATCGGCGCTGCGCTGGATCGAGTACTGCCAGTCCTGCCAGTGGCTGTGGGAGCGGAATTCCCAGCCCTGGACCCCGACGCACTGCCGGGAATACAGCGACTGCAGGCTGGCCACCGAGGCCTTGTCGAGGCGGTTCTGGATATCGTTGCCGAGGACGAAGAAGGTCCCGCTGAGATTGGCCTTGCGCAGGTAGTTGGTGAGCCAGGGCGTGTTGTCCGGCGTCAGGTTGGCAGCGCTGTCGAAGGTCAGCAGAAACAGCCGGTCATTGAGCTCGTCGCCATTGCGCTCGTAGTCACCGAAACGCAGCACCTCGCTGCTACTCTGCGGGGACAGCGCCGCCTTGCGCAGCAACTCGTCCAGGTACTGCTCGTGGAAGCTGCGGCTGGGCTCGCCCCAACGGGCGTAATAGGAATCCTCGCTGAGCTGGAACTTGCCGGCCTGCTTGCGCAGCTGCTGCATGTTTTCCACCAGGAAACAGAACGAAGCGTCCTGATCGCAGCTCTGCTGGGCGAAGTCGTAGTTCTCCAGCAGACGCGTCCACAGATGCTCACGCAGCTCGTTGATCGCCGCCATGTTGATCATGCGCAGGCCCAGACGCTGCTTGAGCGAGGCCTCGTCCCAGGCCTCGCTGACCAGCAAGGCACGGGCAAAGGTCAGGATCTCGGCCCGCGAGGCCACGTCGAACAGGGTCGGGCTGTCGAGCTTTTCCGGCCAGGTGCTGCGATCCAGGGTCGCCACGTCATTGGGCGCCGCCAGCACGCTGACACTCAGAAGCCAGGCCGAGAAGAGAAACGCGATACGCAAAAGGGATGCCTCCAGAACAAAACCCGCGCGGCACTATAGCCGATCCGCCGGGCAACAAAGGCATCCCTAGCCACAACCGGCATCCACCACGCGTCAGCTATCGCCTTGATAGGTGGAGTCCCGGCGCCCGAGCCCCTAGAATCCCCCGACGCTTAAAGGAGACGACCCCATGCTGATGGTGATTTCACCCGCCAAGACCCTCGATTACGAAACACCGCCGGTCACCCAGCGCTTTACCCAGCCGCAATACCTCGACCACTCCCAGGAACTGATCCAGCAACTGCGGGAACTGAGCCCGGCGCAGATCAGCGAGCTGATGCACGTATCCGACAAGATCGGCGGCCTGAATGCCGCGCGCTTCGGCAGCTGGACCCCGGCCTTCACCCCGGACAACGCCAAGCAGGCGCTGCTGGCGTTCAAGGGCGACGTCTACACCGGACTCAACGCCGAAACCTTGAGCGAAGCGGACTTCGACTACGCCCAGCAGCACCTGCGCATGCTCTCCGGCCTCTACGGCCTGCTGCGCCCCCTGGACCTGATGCAGCCCTACCGCCTGGAAATGGGCACCAAGCTGGCCAACGCCCGGGGCAAGGACCTGTACGCCTTCTGGGGCACCCGCATCAGTGAATGGCTGAACGAGGCGCTGGCCGAACAAGGCGACGACCTGCTGCTCAACCTGGCCTCCAACGAGTACTTCTCGGCGGTCAAGCGCACGGCCCTGAACGCACGGATCATCAACACCGAGTTCAAGGACCTGAAGAACGGCCAGTACAAGATCATCAGCTTCTATGCCAAGAAGGCCCGGGGCCTGATGAGCCGTTTCGTCATCCAGGAACGCATCAACGACCCCGCCCAGCTCAAGCAATTCGACGTCCAGGGCTACCGCTTCAGCGCGGAGCAATCCAAAGCCGACAATCTGGTATTCCTGCGCGACCACGCACCGGAGTAAAGCGTTCCCCTGCCGCGCTCGTTGCCATCCGGCGAGCGCGCCAGAATGTGATCACCCGCACATTCCCCGCCTCTGATCAGCCATTTTTTTGGCGCTATAGAACTTTTCGCGTTTTCCCTAACTTTTCTTTCACTCGACAACAGTGATTTTTTTCAGTAGTGGCACCACTTTTTTTATTCGGTAGTGGCACAAAACTATCCCCGCGCTTCAACTCCCCACAACTAAAGGCCCAAACCTTAAGTGCTATCAGTTTGAAAGCAGTGCCATCTTTCTCACTATTTCAAGAAATTTCGCAAAACAGGATGAGCGGGCCGGAACTATGCCTGCGGACACCGCTCATACCACCGGTAACGATTCTCAACGAGCTTGTAAGAGATGACTTACACGGACTCAGCAGAAACTAATCAAGTTGCGACCACGGTTTGACCAGCGGGTCACCAACTTGAACTAAAGGGTAAACAACAGGAGATAAGGCGCCACCACTATCCCCTAACGAGCCAAGGAACAGCTGGCCTTCAAGGACCACGAAAATCAACTGGAAAGCCCGCATTACGTGGCATCCAGGCCATCCACAGGATTACGGATGGTTTTTTCGAGAAACCTGCAGCAGGAGCCGCCGGCAACATTCAAGGGCAAACCAGAACAACAAGGATCGGTTGTACACAACTTGAGTGCATTTATTTAGTCACTCTGAACTTAGTCTGCCTGCACCCGACACTACAGCGTACTTCGCTGTACTTACGAGTGCGCAACAACAGCTGGCAAACATTAACTCCGGCCATCTAATGGCGTGAATAACACAGAGGTAAATGCGATGCGCATCAGCATATTTGGTTTGGGTTACGTCGGTGCAGTCTGTGCCGGTTGCCTGTCCGCACGGGGCCATGAAGTGGTTGGCGTGGATATCTCGAAAGACAAGATCGACCTGATCAACGCCGGTAAATCGCCGATCGTTGAACCGGGTCTGGGTGAACTTCTGGCACAAGGGATTCAGACCGCTCGTCTGCGCGGCACCACCAACTTCGCCGAAGCCATCCGCGATACCGACCTGTCGATGATCTGCGTCGGCACCCCGAGCAAGAAGAACGGCGACCTGGAACTGGACTACATCGAATCGGTGTGCCGCGAGATCGGTTTCGTCCTGCGCGACAAGGCCACCCGCCACACCATCGTGGTGCGCAGTACCGTCCTGCCGGGCACGGTGAAGAACGTGGTGATCCCGATTCTCGAAGACTGCTCGGGCAAGAAGGCCGGGGTGGACTTCGGCGTCGCGGTGAACCCCGAGTTCCTGCGCGAAAGCACCGCGATCAAGGACTACGACTTCCCGCCCATGACCGTGATCGGCCAGTTCGACCAGGCCTCCGGCGATGTGCTGCAAGCGCTGTACGAAGAGCTCGACGCGCCGATCATCCGCAAGGACATCGAAGTCGCCGAGATGATCAAGTACACCTGCAACGTCTGGCACGCGACCAAGGTCACCTTCGCCAACGAGATCGGCAACATCGCCAAGGCCGTGGGTGTGGACGGCCGTGAAGTGATGGACGTGGTCTGCCAGGACAAGACCCTCAACCTGTCCCAGTACTACCTGCGCCCGGGCTTCGCCTTCGGCGGCTCCTGCCTGCCCAAGGACGTGCGCGCCCTGACCTACCGCGCCGGCTCCCTGGACATCGAGGCGCCGCTGCTCAACTCGCTGATGCGCAGCAACGAATCCCAGGTACAGAACGCCTTCGACATCGTCTCCAGCCATGACAAGCGCAAGGTCGCCCTGCTCGGCCTGAGCTTCAAGGCCGGCACCGACGACCTGCGCGAGAGCCCGCTGGTGGAACTGGCGGAAATGCTCATCGGCAAGGGTTTCGACCTGAGCATCTACGACAGCAACGTCGAATACGCCCGGGTCCACGGTGCCAACAAGGACTACATCGAGTCGAAGATCCCCCACGTCTCGTCCCTGCTCAACTCGGACTTCGACGCGGTGATCGGCAATTCCGACGTGATCATCCTCGGCAACCGCGACGAGAAGTTCCGCGCCCTGGCCGAAGACGTCCCCCACGGCAAGCAGGTCATCGACCTGGTGGGCTTCATGTCCAAGGCCACCAGCGCCCAGGGCCGTACCGAAGGCATCTGCTGGTAAGGCAGCGGCAAGCTTCGAACCTCCAGCCGCAAGTGAGAGCACCACGCTTGAAGCTTGCGGCTTGGAGCTTGCAACTGATTTTAGGATGCAGATTATGCACAGGCTAAAGCACGGCCTGCTTCAGGCCGCCGGTTGGCTGTTCTACTTGAGTTTGCTGATGGGCATGGCCTTGCTGCTGCCCGCATCGACCTTCGACTCGCAGTCCAAGGACTTCATTTTCCTGATTGGCGCCGTGGGCATCTGGCGCTACTCGATGGGCGCCACGCACTTCGTGCGCGGCATGCTGTTTCTCTACGTGGTCTACCCGCACCTGCGGCGCAAGGTGCGCAAGCTCGGCCGCGCGGCGGACCCGTCCCACGTGTTCCTGATGGTCACCAGCTTTCGCATCGATGCGCTGACCACCGCCCAGGTCTACGGCTCGGTGATCCGCGAAGCCATCGACTGCGGCTTCCCCACCACCGTGGTCTGCTCCATCGTGGAAATGTCCGACGAGCTGCTGGTGAAAAGCCTGTGGGCGCGGATGAACCCGCCGGAGCGGGTCAAGCTGGACTTCGTGCGCATCCCCGGCACCGGCAAGCGTGACGGCCTGGCCTTCGGTTTCCGCGCCATCTCCCGGCACCTGCCGGACAACCGCGCGGTGGTGGCGGTGATCGACGGCGACACCGTGCTCGGCGAAGGCGTGGTGCGCAAGACCGTGCCCTGGTTCCAGCTGTTCGACAACGTCGGCGGCCTGACCACCAACGAATTCTGCGAAGTGCGCGGTGGCTACGTGATGAGCGAATGGCACAAGCTGCGCTTCGCCCAGCGCCACATCAACATGTGCTCCATGGCCCTGTCCAAGCGCGTGCTGACCATGACCGGGCGCATGTCGGTATTCCGCGCCACCGTGGTCACCGACCCGGACTTCATCGCCGACGTGGAAAGCGACTCCCTGCAGCACTGGCGCCTGGGCCGCTTCAAGTTCCTCACCGGCGACGACAAGTCCAGCTGGTTCAGCCTGATGCGCCTGGGCTACGACACCTTCTACGTGCCCGACGCGGCGATCAACACCGTGGAACACCCGCCGGAAAAGAGCTTCATCAAGGCCAGCCGCAAGCTGATGTTCCGCTGGTACGGCAACAACCTGCGGCAGAACGCCCGGGCACTGGGCCTGGGGATCAAGCGCCTGGGACTGTTCACCAGCGTGGTGCTGTTCGACCAGCGCGTGTCGATGTGGACCTCGCTGCTGGGCCTGACCGTGGCCATCATCGCCAGCGTCAAGTACGGCACCGCCTTCCTCCTGGCCTACCTGCTGTGGATCGGCATCACCCGCCTGATCCTGACCCTGCTGCTGTCCTGCTCGGGGCATCGCATCGGCCCGGCCTACCCCTTGATCCTCTATTACAACCAGATCGTCGGCGCCCTGGTGAAGATCTACGTGTTCTTCCGCCTCGACCAGCAATCCTGGACCCGCCAGGACACCAAACTGACCCGTGATCTCGCCAGCTTTCAACGTTGGTTCAACACCTGGTCGTCTCGAACCATGACCTTCTCCGCCGGCAGCGTGTTCGTCGCCGTGCTGCTGCTGATGGTCTGACCCGACTTGCCTGAATGAACTAGGAAATCGACTCTATGAACACCGCCGTGAACGTCAACGTAGTGCATGAATCCGAAGCCCAACGCCAGCACGCCCGGGTCAAGATCCCGGCCAAGCTGCGCTTCTTCGGCAACGAGGCCAAGCCCCTGGAAGTGCGGGTCCACGACCTCTCCGCCGGCGGCCTGAGCTTCAAAGCCGGGCAGCAGATGCTGACCGTGGGGGCCGTGCACAAGGGCCGCCTGCAATTTGTCATCGACAACCTCGGCCTGGCCATGGACGTGGAATTGCAGATCCGCTCCTTCGATCGCCAGAGCGGCCGCGTCGGCTGCCAGTTCCAGAACCTCGAACCCCAGGACATCTCCACCCTGCGCCACCTGATCACCTCGCACCTGGCCGGCGACATCGTCAGCATGGGCGACGTGCTCGCCACCCTGCAGCGCGACAACTTCACCAAGGCGCGCAAGACCAAGGACAGCGGCAGCGGCATGACCACCATGGGCCGCCTGCGGGCCGTGACCTTCAGCGCCGGGATCTTCATCGTCGGCCTGGCCGCCTTCGGCTTTGTGCTCAAGTCGGTGTACGGCATGTACTTCGTCAGCCACGCCCAGGCCGGGCTGGTCAACGTCCCCGGCATGAACGTCACCATGCCCCGCGACGGCACCGTGCAAAGCCTGGTGCAGACCGACGGCAGCGTGGCCAAGGGCGCGCCCCTGGCCAGCTTCAGCACCAGCATGCTGGACGTGCTCAAGGGCCACCTGGACGAAAACCAGCTGCAACCGGCCAAGGTCGAGGAGCTGTTCGGCAAGCAGATGACCGGCACCCTGACCTCCCCCTGCGACTGCACCGTGGCCCAGCAGCTGGTGGCCGACGGGCAGTACGCGAGCAAGGGCGACGTGATCTTCCAACTGGTGCCAAAGGGCAGTCAGGCCACTGTCGAGGCGCGCTTCTCCTACCGCCAGTTCGGCGACGTGCGCCCGGGCACCAAGGTCAACTTCCAGATCGCCGGCGAGGATGACGTGCGCACCGGCACCATCGTCAGCAGCACCAGCCTCAACAGCAGCGACCTGTCCTCCGACATCCGCGTGCAGATCAAGCCCGACGCGCCGCTGAGCAGCGCCTTCGTCGGGCGCCCGGTGGAAGTCAGCAGCGACCGCGGCCCGTCGATGAACTGGCTGATCGACAAAGCCATGGCCGCGGGTCTCTGAGCGGAGGACATGCCTGTGACTAGCCTTTTCATTGGCGAATGCTGCGCACTCGATCGCGAGCAAGCTCGCGCCTGCCAGAACACCGCCGCCCCCTGTAGGAGCGAGCTTGCTCGCGAAAGCTCGCAAGGCCGCCGCCATCTGGCCCTGTGCTCCCTGGCGCTGGCCCTGAGCCTGGCCGGTTGCGCCGGCCTGCCGGACCAGCGCCTGGCCAACGAAGCCCTGAAGCGCGGCGACACCGCCCTGGCCCAGCAGAACTACCGCCAACTGGCGGACCTGGGCTACAGCGAAGCGCAAGTGGGCCTGGCCGACATCCAGGTGGAAAGCCGCGACCCGGCGCAGATCCAGCAGGCCGAGGCCACCTACCGCGCTGCGGCCGATACTTCGCCCCGGGCCCAGGCGCGCCTGGGCCGCCTGCTGGTGGCCAAGCCCGGTTCCACCGAGGCCGAGCAGCACGAAGCCGAAGGCCTGTTGAAAAAAGCCTTTGCCAACGGTGAAGGCAACACCCTGATTCCCCTGGCGATGCTGTACCTGCAATACCCCCACAGCTTCCCCAACATCAACGCCCAGCAGCAGATCAGCCAATGGCGCGCCGCCGGCTACCCGGAAGCCGGTCTGGCCCAGGTCCTGCTGTACCGCACCCAGGGCAGCTACGACCAGCACCTGGCCGAGGTGGAAAGCATCTGCAAGGCCGCCCTCAACAGCAGCGACATCTGCTACGTCGAACTGGCCACCGTTTATCAAAAGCGCGGCCAGCCAGAGCAGCAGGCCGAGCTGATCAAGCAACTACAGGCCGGCTACAGCCGTGGCAGCGTCAGCGCCCAACGGGTCGACAGCGTGGCCCGGGTGCTGGGCGATGCCAGCCTCGGCAAGCCCGACGAAAAGACCGCCCAGGCCCTGCTGGAACAGGTCGCCCCCGGCTACCCGGCATCCTGGGTCAGCCTGGCGCAACTGCTCTACGACTTCCCCGAGCTGGGCGACGTCGAGCAGATGATGGAATACCTGGACAACGGCCGCGCCGCCGACCAGCCCCGGGCCGAACTGCTGCTGGGCAAGCTCTACTACGAAGGCAAGTGGGTGCCGGCGGACGCGAAAGTGGCCGAGGCGCATTTCCAGCAAGCCGTGGGCCGGGAAGTCGCCGCCGACTACTACCTGGGGCAGATCTACCGCCGTGGCTACCTGGGCCAGGTCTACCCGCAAAAAGCCCTGGACCACCTGCTGAGCGCCGCGCGCAACGGCCAGAACAGCGCCGACTTCGCCATTGCCCAGTTGTTCTCCCAGGGCCGCGGCACCCAGCCCAACCCAGTCAACGCCTACGTCTTCAGCCAGCTGGCCAAGGTCCAGGACACGCCCCAGGCCAACGAACTGGCCCAGCAGCTGGAACAACAACTGCCCCCCGGCCAGCGCGCCGAAGCCCAGCGCCTGCTGCAACAGGAACAGGCGGTGCGTGGCGCCCTGACCCAGAACACGCTGCAACTGCACGCCCTGCAGGAAGAAGACGGCGAGGAATCCCTATGAAGCTCAGCCCATACAACACAAACCCTGTAGCCGCTGCCGCAGGCTGCGACCGAGCGCGAAGCGCTCGCCACGCCAGCCCTCGCAAATCGCGGCCGCTGCGCGACCGGGCACACCCCGCCGCCACAATCACAGGCAAGCGCTTGTGCCTGTCGAAACTGGGCATGGCCCTGGGTTTTGCCATGCTCTGGTCCAACCCGACCCTGGCCGCCCTCACCGACACCCGGAACTTCGGCCTGGAAGTGAAGATCACCGGCCAGTCCGAAGATGATCGCGACCTGGGCACCCAGCGCGGCGGCGACGTCAACGGCATCGGCCTCGACCTGCGGCCCTGGGTCTATGGCGAAAGCGGCAACTGGAGCGCCTACGCCATGGGCCAGGCTGTGACCGCCAGCGACGTGATCGAAACCGACACCCTGCAACAGTCCGGCGACGACGCCAGCCAGCAGTCCAGCAACGATGACCGCAAGACCCAGAAGAGCTACCTGGCCATGCGCGAGTTCTGGGTCGGCTACAGCGGCTTCACCGCCTACCCCGGCGAGCAGTTGAAGTTCGGCCGCCAGCGCCTGCGCAACGACGACGGCCAGTGGCGCGACACCAATATCGAGGCGCTGAACTGGACCTTCGATACCACCCTGCTGCGGGCCAACGTCGGCGCCGCCGAGCGCTTCAGCGAATACCGCACCGACCTCAAGGAACTGGCGCCCAAGGACAAGGACCGCCTGCACCTGTACGCCGACGCCGCCTACCAGTGGACGCCCGGCCAGTGGGTGGGCATCCGCGCCCACCACACCCACGACGACGGCAAGCTCGACTATGCCCAGCCCGGCGTGGCCAGCGACCCGCTGGACAAGAAGCAGAACGGCGACCTGACCTGGCTCGGCCTGCAAGCCAACAGCGACGCCTACAACTTTCGCAACACCAATACCGTCAACTACTGGGCCAGCCTCACCGGCATGCGCGGCGACCGCGACACGGTCAACCCGCTGAACGCCGACGGCAGCCGCCCAGCCCAGGCCAAGCGCGGCGACAACCTCGACGGCTGGGCCACCGACCTGGGCGTGCGCCTGCGCCTGGACCCGAACTGGCAAGTGGGCGCGGCCTACGCCCGGGCCAGCGCCGAGTACGAGCAGAACGGCCTGGAAAGCAACCGCTCCAACTACACCGGCACCCGCTCCCGGGTGCACCGTTTCGGCGAAGCCTTTCGCGGCGAAATGAACAACATGCAGACCGCCACCCTGTTCGGCTCCTGGATGCTCAACGATGAATACGACGCCAGCCTGATCTACCACAAGTTCTGGCGCGTGGACGGCAATAAGCCGGTGGGCAGCAACGGCATCAACGCCGTGGACAACGACTATGACGGCAACGGCAACCTGCTCTCCAGCACCGCGCTGCCGCTGCAGGACGGCAAGAAGGACCTCGGCCAGGAGCTGGACCTGGTGGTCACCAAGTACTTCAAGCAAGGCCTGTTGCCCGCGGCCCTGAGCCAGTCGATCGACGAACCCTCGGCCCTGGTGCGGTTTCGCGGTGGCGTATTCAAGCCCGGCGACGCCTACGGCAAAGAGGTCGACTCCTACATGCACCGCGCCTTTATCGACGTGATCTGGCGCTTCTGATGCACGCCGCGAAGGGAGTCCCCACGATGAACTACTACCCTCACCACCGCCGCCTGAGCCTGCTGGCCGGCGCCCTGCTGCTGGCCAGCAGCGCCGCCTTCGCCAGCGTCGAAACGGCCAAGGCGCCGATCGTCGCCAAGGGCCTGCAGCAGGCCAAGACCTACACCGTCAGCAGCGCGCCCACCGAACCCCTGGCCCTGGCCAAGCCGACCCTGCCGGACCTATCCGGCTACACCGCCGAAGCCGTCGCGGCAAAGATCGTGCGCAGCCAGCCGGGCAAGATCAGCGTGCGCCGGATGATGCAGGAAGACGCCCTGAAGGACTTTATCGGCGGCGACAACAAGATGGCCGAATGGGTGGTGCGCCAGCACGGCATCCCCCAGGCGATCTTTATCGACGACGGTTACATCAACCTCAAGGACCTGGCCAAGAAACTGCCCAAGCAGTACATCAGCGAGACTGCGCCCGGGGTCTACCTGGCCCGCGTGCCGATCGTCGTCGGCCGCCACGGCATTCTCGAAATCGACAAACAGACCCGGGAGCTGCGCCTGTCCCAGGAAGGCGGCTCGTTCCTGGTCAACGACGGCCAGCTGTTCGTGCGTGACACCCAGGTCACCGGCTGGCGCGAACAGGACAACGGCCCGGCGACCTTCCGTTCGCCCAAGGAATTCCGCCCGTTCCTGCTGGCCTGGGGCGGCACCGAGACTTACATCGTCAACAGCCAGATGGCCAGCTTCGGCTACGCCAACTCCAAGTCCTACGGGGTGAGCATTTCCCAGTACACGCCGAACATGGCCAAGGTGCTCAAGCGCCCCGAGCCCACCGGCTGGATCATCGGCTCGACCTTCTCGGACATGTGGTACGGCTTCTACTGCTACGAAACCCGGGATTTTGTGCTCAAGGGCAACACCTACAAGGACAACATCGTCTACGGCATCGACCCCCACGACCGCTCCCACGGCCTGATCATTGCCGACAACACCGTCCACGGCACCAAGAAGAAGCACGGCATCATCATTTCCCGGGAGGTGAACGACAGCTTCATCTTCAACAACCGCAGTTACGACAACCACCTCTCGGGGCTGGTGATCGACCGTAACAGCGTCAACAACCTGATCGCCTACAACGAGATCTACCGCAACCACAGCGACGGCATCACCCTCTACGAGAGTGCCGACAACCTGATCTACGCCAACAAGGTGATCAGCAACCGCCGCCACGGCATCCGCATTCGCAACAGCGTGAACATCCGCCTCTACGAAAACATCGCCATGGCCAACGGCCTGACCGGGGTCTTCGGCCACATCAAGGACCTCTCCGACACCGACCGCGACATCAAGCTCGACCCGTTCGACGCCCAGGTTTCGCTGATCGTGGTCGGTGGCGAGCTGGCGGCCAACGGCAGCGGGCCGATGTCCATCGACTCGCCGCTGAGCGTGGAGCTGTACCGGGTGTCGATGCTGGCGCCGACCAAAAGCAGCGGCATCAGCTTCTCCGGGGTCCTGGGCGAGCGCCAGGATGAAATTCTCGACCTGCTGGTGCGCCAGCAGAAGGCCGTGCTGATCGACCCCGTCGAACGCCAGACCGAATTGCGCGATTGAGGATGACTTGCATGCACCCACACTGGATCAAACTCCTGGGCCTGTCGGCCCTGACCGCGGGGCTTCTCGCCGCCAGCGCTGGCGCCCGCGCCGACGGGGCCAGCGCGCCGAGCGCCGCCCCCAGCTTCAAGGCCGAGCCGTGCTGCAACCTGTGCCCGGCCGCCCACGATGCGAAGAACTACGTGACCCGCTACCAGCAGAACTTCACCACCCTGGTACAAGCCCAGGGCGACTGGCTGTTCCGCACCCAGGAAGATTTGCGCACCGAATTTGACACCACGCCCGAGGGCTACCGCCGCCTCAAGCAGTTGCACCAAGCCTTCAAGAGCAAGGGCGTGGAACTGGTGCTGGTCTATCAGCCGACTCGCGGCCTGGTGAACCGCAACAAGCTCAACCCGGCGGAGAAAGCCCGCTTCGACTACGACAAGGCGCTGAGCAACTACAAGGCCATGCTCGGGCGCTTCGCGCAGATGGGCTACGTGGTGCCGGACCTGTCGCCGCTGACCAACGAACAACTGCCAGAAACCCTGCCGGCCCACGACTTCTACTTCCGCGGCGACCAGCACTGGACCCCTTATGGCGCCCAGCGCACGGCGAAGATCGTCGCCGACAAGGTCAAGCAACTGCCAGCGTTCGCCGACATTCCGCGGCGTGAATTCGAAACCCACAAGTCCGGGCGCATGGGCAAGACCGGCACCCTGCACAACATGGCCGGCCAGCTGTGCGGCACCAGCTACGCCATCCAGTACATGGACCAGTTCACCACCGAGCCCAAGGGCGAGGCCGGCGACGGCGACCTGTTCGGTGATTCCGGCAACCCGCAGATCACCCTGGTGGGCACCAGCCACAGCGGCAAGAACTACAACTTCGCCGGCTTCCTCGAAGAGGCCATCGGCGCCGACATTCTCAACGTCGCCTTCCCCGGCGGTGGCCTGGAAGGCTCGATGCTGCAATACCTGGGCAGCGACGAATTCCAGAAGAGCCCGCCGAAGATCCTGATCTGGGAATTCTCGCCGCTGTACCGCCTGGACCAGGAAACCATCTACCGGCAGATGATGGCCCTGCTGGACAACGGCTGCGAAGGCAAGGACGCGCAGATGAGCGCCAGCACCACCCTCAAGCCGGGCAAGAACGAACTGCTGGTCAACAGCAAGAACCTGGACCTGCGCAACAGCGGCCATCAGGTCGACATCCGCTTCGCCGACACCTCGGTGAAAACCCTGCAAGCCACCCTCTGGTACATGAACGGCCGCCACGAGGACATAAAGATCGAAAAACCGGAAACGTCCGACACCGACGGGCGCTTCGCCTTCGAACTGCGCACCGATGAAGACTGGGCCACGCAGAACCTGCTGGCGGTCGAGATCCAGGGCCCGGAAGCGGGCACTGCGGGGCAGAAGGTCGAAGCGAAAATTTGCAAACGCAACGTATTCCCGAGCGCCGAGCAACGCACCGCGCAGATCGGGCAATGAGGTTACCTATGCAAAGCACAGACTTGAAACGCTTGTTGATACCCAGCCTGCTGGGGCTGGCCATGGTCACCGGCAGCGCCCAGGCCGCCGCGCCGCTGCGCCCGCCCCAGGGCTATTACGCCCCGGTGGACAAGTTCAAGAGCGGTGACCACAGCGAAGGCTGCGACGCCATGCCCACGCCCTACACCGGCGCCCTGCAGTTTCGCAGCAAGTACGAAGGCTCGGACAAGGCCCGGGCCACCCTCAACGTGCAGTCCGAACAGGCCTTTCGCGACACCACCGCCGACATCACCAAGATCGAGCGCGGCACCAGCAAACGGGTCATGCAGTTCATGCGCGACGGCCGCCCGGAACAGCTGGACTGCACCCTTGCCTGGCTCAGCGCCTGGGCCCAGGCCGACGCGCTGATGTCCAAGGACTTCAACCACACCGGCAAGTCGATGCGCAAATGGGCCCTGGGCAGCATGGCCTCGGCCTACCTGCGGCTGAAGTTCTCCGACTCCCACCCCCTGGCCACCCACCAGGAACAGGCACAGAAGATCGAAGCCTGGTTCAGCAAGATGGCCGACCAGGTGGTCAGCGACTGGGACAACCTGCCCCTGGACAAGACCAACAACCACTCCTACTGGGCCGCCTGGTCGGTGATGGCCACCGCCGTGGCCACCAACCGCCGCGACCTGTTCGACTGGACGGTCAAGGAATACAAGGTCGGCGCCAACCAGGTCGATGCCGACGGCTTCTTGCCCAACGAACTCAAGCGCCAGCAGCGGGCCCTGGCCTACCACAACTACGCCCTGCCGCCTTTGGCGATGATCGCCAGCTTCGCCCAGGTCAACGGCGTCGACCTGCGCCAGGAGAACAACAGCGCGCTCAAGCGCCTGGGCGAACGGGTGCTGGCCGGGGTCAAGGACCCGGAGCTTTTCGAGCAGAAAAACGGCAAGGCCCAGGACATGACCGACCTCAAGGTCGACTCGAAATTCGCCTGGCTGGAACCCTACTGCAGCCTCTACACCTGCGCTCCAGAGACATTGGAGCGCAAGCACAAGATGCAGCCGTTCAAGACTTTCCGCCTGGGTGGCGACCTGACCAAGGTCTACGACCCGGCCCACGAAAAAGGCAGCACAAACCCGTAGCACCTGAACCTGTAGCCGCTGCCGAGGCACGAGGCTGCGACGCGGTCCGCAGGACCGCCCCCAGGGGCCGCTTCGCAGCCCATCGCAGCCTCGTACCTCGGCAGCGGCTACAGAGAGCGTCATCAATGCAGTACGCCTCCCACGGTTTTTTCAGTGGGGGGTTTGGGGGGGCTCCGGCCTCTGACTATTGGTTAAACATGGAGAGATCGGGATGGTTTTCTCATCCAATGTGTTCCTGTTCCTGTTCCTGCCGATCTTTCTCGGCTTGTACTACTTGAGCGGGCAACGCTATCGCAACTTGCTGCTGCTGATCGCCAGCTATGTGTTCTATGCCTGGTGGCGCGTGGACTTCCTGGCGCTGTTCGCCGGGGTCACCCTGTGGAACTACTGGATCGGCCTGAAAGTCGGCGCCGCCGGTGTGCGCACCCGACCCGCCCAGCGCTGGCTGCTGCTGGGGGTGGCGGTGGACCTGTGCATCCTCGGCTACTTCAAGTACGCCAACTTCGGCGTCGACAGCATCAACGCCATCATGGCCTCCATGGGGCTTGAGCCGTTCATCCTGACCCACGTGCTGCTGCCGATCGGCATCTCGTTCTACATCTTCGAGTCCATCAGCTACATCATCGACGTCTACCGCGGCGACACCCCGGCCACCCGCAACCTGATCGACTTCGCGGCGTTCGTGGCGATCTTCCCGCACCTGATCGCCGGCCCCGTGCTGCGCTTTCGCGACCTGGCGGAGCAGTTCAACCACCGTACCCACACCCTGGACAAGTTCTCCGAAGGCTGCACGCGGTTCATGCAGGGTTTCATCAAGAAGGTGTTCATCGCCGACACCCTGGCGGTGGTCGCCGACCATTGCTTCGCCCTGCACAACCCCACCACGGGCGATGCCTGGCTCGGCGCCCTGGCCTACACCGCGCAGCTGTATTTCGACTTCTCCGGCTACAGCGACATGGCCATCGGCCTGGGCTTGATGATGGGCTTTCGCTTCATGGAAAACTTCAAGCAGCCCTACATCAGCCAGTCGATCACCGAGTTCTGGCGGCGCTGGCACATCAGCCTCTCTACCTGGCTGCGGGACTACCTGTACATCACCCTGGGCGGCAACCGCAAAGGCACCCTGATCACCTACCGCAACCTGTTTTTGACCATGCTCCTGGGCGGCCTGTGGCACGGCGCCAACTTCACCTACATCGTCTGGGGCGCCTGGCACGGCATGTGGCTGGCCATCGAAAAGGCCCTGGGCATCAACACCACCCCACGCAGCCTGAACCCGATCCGCTGGGCCCTGACCTTCCTGCTGGTGGTGATGGGCTGGGTGATCTTCCGCGCCGAGAACCTGCACGTGGCCGGGCGCATGTATGGCGCGATGTTCAGCTTCGGCGACTGGTCGCTGTCGGAACTCAACCGCGCCAGCCTCACCGGCCTGCAAGTGGCGACCCTGATCCTGGCCTACGCCACCCTGGCGTTCTTCGGCCTGCGTGACCTGTACCGCAACCCGGCGCCGGTCAAGGCCAAGCCTGAAGTCGACAGCCCCGCCGACGGCCCGGCCAGCGCCCAGCCCGGCCTGATCAAGGCGGTGCCCGGGGACAAGCCCGGCAGCATTCACCAGCCGGGCTACATCGTCGGCACCGAGGCCCAGGTGCAGCCGGCCTACTGGAGCGCCGACTGGTCGCGCTACGCCATGCGCGCCCTGGTGCTGCTGCTGTTCATTGCCTCGATTCTCAAACTCTCGGCGCAAAGCTTCTCGCCGTTCCTTTACTTCCAGTTCTGAGGGATCTACCCATGACCCGCTCATTACGTGTGTTCTACATCGCCCTGTTCCTGCTGACCCTGCTGGTGCTGGGGCTGTGGTCGGTGCGCAGCTTCTTCGATTTGCGCACCAACAACGACGCCACCGTGCTCAACGGGCGCTGGGCCAAGGCGGTGGAAACCCACTACGACGACCAGTTCCCGATCAAGCGTCTGGGCACCAACCTGTGGGCCGCCCTGGACTTCAAGCTGTTCAACGAAGGCCGCCCCGGGGTGGTGCTGGGCCGCGACCAGTGGCTGTACAGCGATGAAGAGTTCAACCCGGTGGTCAACGAGGAGCTCAATCTGCAGGGCAATTACGCCCTGGTGGAAGGCGTGCGCCAGACCTTGAAGGCGCACGGGGTGAAACTGGTGATGGCCATCGTCCCGGCCAAGGCCCGGCTGTATCCGGAACACCTGGACGAAGTGCGCCCGGCACGGATCCACGCCAACCTCTACCAGGACTTCCACGCCCGGGTCGCCGCCGACAAGATTCTCGCCCCCGACCTGCTGGGGCCCCTGCAACAGGCCAAGCAACAGGGCCAGCCAGTGTTCCTGCGCACCGACACCCACTGGACCCCGGCCGGCGCCGAAGTCGTCGCCCGCCAGTTGGCCCAGGCCATTGCCACCAAGGCCCCGCTCAGCGGCCCGCCACAACGTTTCGTCACCGAGACCCAAGAGACGGTGAAGCACCAGGGCGACCTGCGGCGCTTCCTGCCCCTGGACCCGCTGTTCGACAACCTGATGCCGGCCGCAGAGCCGCTGCAAAAGCGCGTGACCCGCGCCAGCGGGGAACAGCCGGCCGCCGACGATGCGCTGTTCGCCGACCACGAAGTGCCAGTGACCCTGGTGGGCACCAGCTACAGCGCCAACCCCAACTGGAACTTCGTCGGCGCCCTGAAACAGGCCCTGCACAGCGACGTGCTGAGCTACGCCGAAGACGGCCACGGGCCGATCCTGCCGATGCTCAGCTACCTGAAAAGCGACGACTTCAAGAACCACCCGCCCCAGGTACTGATCTGGGAATTCCCTGAACGTTATCTGCCTGTGAACAACGAAATCGGCGACGCCGACCCGCAGTGGGTCGCAGAACTCAAGCAAGCCGGTGCTCGCCAACAGAACCTAGCTGTTAACACCAAATCCGAGACGCCCGACCGGGCGCAAAACTGAAAAAGAGGTAACACTCATGACTTTCATCACTACTCCTCGTCGTCTCGCCCAAGCAATCACCCTGGCTGCCGGCATGAGCGTCCTGTCCCTGTCGGCCTTCGCCGGTGGCGACGCCGCCCTGTACGGCCCCACCGCGCCCAAGGGCTCGACCTTCGTGCGCCTGTACAACGCCAGCAACAGCGAAGTCAGCGCCACGGTGGGCAGCACCAACGTCAATGACGTCGCGCCCCTGGCCAGCAGCGACTTCAGCTTCATGCCCGGCGGTGACTACACCGCCAAGGTGGGCAGCCAGAGCGTGCCGGTGAAACTGGCCGCCGATCACTATTACACCCTGGTCAACAACGCCAGCGGCCAGCCGCAGTTGATCGAAGAACCGCCGTTCAAGAACAAGCAGAAATCCCTGGTGCGGGTGCAGAACCTCAGTGACCAGGCCCTGACCCTGAAGACCGCCGACGGCAAGACCGACGTGGTCAAGGCCGTGGCCGCCAAAGGCCGCGGCGAGCGCGAAATCAACCCGGTGAAGGTCAGCTTCGCCCTGTACGACGGTGAGAAAAAAGTCAGCGACCTCAAGCCCGTGGCCCTGGAGCGCGGCGAAGCGGCGGTGCTCTACGTCACCGGCAACGGCAGCAGCCTGTCGCCGGTCTGGGTGAAACGCCCCGTCTCCACCCGCTAAGACCTGTAGCCGCTGCCGAGGCCCGAGGCTGCGACGCGGTCCGCAGGACCGCCCTCAGGGGCCGCTTCGCAGCCCATCGCAGCCTCGTACCTGGGCAGCGGCTACACCGAGACAAAAACAAGAGTGAAACGACAGAACGCAGTAGCTCTAACCCATACGATGTTTGAAGGAGTAACAACATGATTCCGGTGATCTTGTCAGGTGGTAGCGGCTCACGTCTTTGGCCGCTTTCGCGCAAGCAATTCCCCAAGCAATTCCTCGCCCTGACCGGCGAACACACCCTGTTCCAGCAAACCCTGGAGCGCCTGGTATTCGAAGGCATGGATACCCCGATCGTGGTCTGCAACAAGGACCACCGCTTCATCGTCAACGAGCAACTGGCGGCGCGTAAACTCGAATCCCAGCGCATCCTCATGGAACCCTTCGGCCGCAATACGGCCCCGGCCGTGGCCCTGACCGCGATGATGCTGGTCAACGAAGGCCGCGACGAGCTGATGCTGGTGCTGCCCGCCGACCACGTCCTCGACGACCAGAAAGCCCTGCAACGAGCCCTGGCCCTGGCCACCGTGGCCGCCGAGCGTGGTGAAATGGTGCTGTTCGGCGTCCCGGCGACCAAGCCGGAAACCGGCTATGGCTACATCAAGTCCGCCAACGACGCCCTGCTGCCGGAAGGCATCAGCCGGGTCGCGCAGTTCGTCGAGAAGCCCGACGAAAAACGCGCTAACGAATTCGTCCAGGCCGGCGGCTACTTCTGGAACAGCGGCATGTTCCTGTTCCGCGCCAGCCGCTTCCTCGAAGAACTGAAGAAACACGACCCGGACATCTACGACACCTGCCTCTTGACCCTGGAACGCAGCCAGCAAGACCCGGACACCGTGACC
This sequence comes from Pseudomonas protegens, assembly GCF_013407925.2. Classification (NCBI taxonomy): domain Bacteria; kingdom Pseudomonadati; phylum Pseudomonadota; class Gammaproteobacteria; order Pseudomonadales; family Pseudomonadaceae; genus Pseudomonas; species Pseudomonas protegens. The sequence goes on from NZ_CP060201.1 coordinate 2,062,646, forward strand.
ATCGACGAAGCCACCTTCGCCTGCTGCCCGGACAACTCCATCGACTACGCGGTGATGGAAAAGACCCAGCGCGCCTGCGTGGTGCCCCTGAGCGCCGGCTGGAGCGATGTGGGCTGCTGGTCGTCGCTGTGGGACGTGCATGAAAAGGACGCCAACGGCAACGTCAGCAAGGGCGATGTGGTGATCCAGGACAGCAAGAACTGCATGATCCACGGCAACGGCAAACTGGTGTCGGTGATCGGCCTGGAAAACATCGTGGTGGTGGAAACCAAGGACGCCATGATGATTGCCCACAAGGACAAGGTCCAAGGGGTGAAACAGATGGTCAACACCCTCAACGAACAGGGCCGCAGCGAAACCCAGAACCACTGCGAGGTCTACCGCCCGTGGGGTTCCTACGACTCGGTGGACATGGGCGGGCGCTTCCAGGTCAAGCACATCTCGGTCAAGCCGGGGGCCTGCCTGTCGCTGCAGATGCACCACCACCGCGCCGAACACTGGATCGTGGTCAGCGGCACCGCCGAAGTCACCTGTGACGAGAACGTGTTCCTGCTCACCGAGAACCAGTCCACCTACATCCCGATTGCCTCGGTGCATCGCCTGCGCAACCCGGGCAAGATCCCGCTGGAGATCATCGAAGTGCAATCGGGTAGCTATTTGGGTGAGGACGATATCGAGCGCTTTGAAGATATCTACGGCCGCTCCACCCCGGTGGAACGTGGCGTCTCGGTGAAAACCATCGCGCAGTAAGCGCAGCGGCAAGTTTCAAGCGGCAAGCTGCAAGTAAAAGCAGGGAGTCGTGCTAGCAAGACCTTTGTGCTCCCCCTTTCCAGGTGCCTGCGTCCCCTATCCGCAGGCACTTGGACAGGGGGATTTTTGTAGCCGCTGCCGCAGGCTGCGAAAAGGGCCGAAGGACCTTCAGCGATCTCAAGCCCCCTGCGCCCGCTGCGCGGTCGTTCGCAGCCTGCGGCAGCGGCTACAAGAAGCAAAAAAGCGCTGCGTCCCTCCCACGAAGACGCAGCGCCCTTTCGACTCCCTCCATCAAGAAACATCGATCAGGCCTGCAACACCTCTTCCTTCATTCCCAATCCCACGTCATCGATCACCGCCTTGCCCATTTCCGCCAGAAAATGCGCGGCCCAGGCGTAGCGCTCGCCCTGGTCTTCCATGGCCGCATCCAGGGCGAGTTTCTTGGCGTAGTACAGCAGGGTCGACGCGTGCTCCAGCGCCTGCTGCAAAGGCACATCGGCATTGACGCGGAACAGGGACTGATCGGCGTCACCACAGGAACCGAAGGTGACGAAGCCCGAGGTCTTGATAGCGCACATGGTTGAACCTCCCGTATCAAAGTGAGGACTGCCACGTTCGCGACCAAACGAATGGGTGGCAGCCGTGCGTGGATTGGTCGACCGGAGATACAGGAACCCGGCAGGGCCGAAGCCCTTCCACGCACAGCCGCCATTGCACGGAAATGCGGGCGCAAAAAAAGCGCCTGCAATCGTCAAGGGGCGCTGTTGCGCCTGTATCAAGTCGGGCGACCAAACCCGATCACTGCTTTCGCAGCGACGCTCAAAGGCTAGTCCCGGGTTCGATACGGAGCAACGACAAAGGCGTCGCAGTTTATGTCCAAGCCACGGGTGTTGGGAATGTTCAGGATGGCGGCACGCCGTAGCACGCCAGAACAAGCAGGCCATTGCGGCCAACTTTGGATTTGCGAGGATTAGCCACCATCTTGCGCATTCTTTTTCTCAACCGCTGCTGCGATAAGAGGGGCCTTTTTTCTCAATCCTTCGAGGGTAAGCTCCTCCTCCTCATACATTCTGTACCACTCTCGGCGGACTCGGAGTATTCGCTCGTCGTCTCGGATTGGAAGCTTTTCCAAAGTGCTTTTTGCCAGTTCTTTAAATTCATCGGGAATAAGATCAGTAGCCACAAGCTGCATTGATGGAAGTAAAATTTCGAACCATCCTTCACCCACTACGAAGGGGTCTAGGACTAGGGAGGCTTCCTTTTTGTTTTTCGAGGAATTTACCCACCCTTCGACATATCGAAAGTTTGCCCACTCATACGCTAGAGAATTATCTTCTTTCCAACTGACGAAATGATCAACAGTGCCGCTAGGGATATACATTGCTCCAAAGGCACAACGATTCGAAAAACCGTCGGCTAATGCATGGCGAAAAGGTGTCCACTTATCCGTCGGGCGTTCGCAGTTAGGGTTATCCTTTAGCCAAGCCGCTCCAGCTTTTCTGCATCGCTCGTCAAATTTTGACGGCTCCTCGATAGGGTTAGGGATAGGAATCACTTTACCGATCCTTTAGTTTTATTTTTCTCTGTCCACACAATCCAGCGCGGCCAGAAGTGGTCCCCGCCAGGTAGAACGCGAATAAGTTCGTTGTGAATTTTACGTTCTGTATTTAATTTATCAGGTAGATCTGTGAGTTCTCCGCGCATCCATGCCTCGGCAGCTTCAATCGCGCGTTCAGCCTCTACGGATCGTGCTTGTTGCATCCCAAAAGTATCAGATACTAGCCAGTTGACAACGTCACCTTGCTTTGCCCAAACCTCTGGTTCAATCACTGCCTGTCCATCGCTCAAACGAATGTGGAATACAGAGTCTTTTGATTCGTCAAATGCGGGTTCTACCGACGCAAGCACCAAGGGAGAGTGTGTTGCAACGATTAATTGAACCGAAACCTTTTCTCGGGTCATGACTTTCATGACGTCTAAAAGGGCTGGGACAATTCGCCTTTGCCATTGCGGATGAAGGTGGCATTCAATTTCATCAATAAGAAAAATGATTTCTTTTGCAGGCTTTATACCTCTAATTTTGCACGCCCGCTGATGTCCGCTCCAGGTCCATACAATTAGATAGGCCAGAGCAGCAATGCGGCGCATACCAGCTGAAGCATGCGTTAAAGGAACATCTTCGCCATACGGCATTCTAAGGGTCGGGTATAAAGTCTCATCAATTGCCCCTAGGTATCTAGGAGGTCCTGGTTCAAGTTTCTCTAACCCTGAAGGTGATAGGGCATCAAGCGCTTTAGTCAATTCTTTGAAGGTAGTATCTGGCGCTATTTGTTGCCAGCGCACCCAATCAGCAATTAGCCCGTTGCAGATGTTTGTGCCCTTCTCCGACGTTGCGCCGTACCAAACTTCATTTGGTGTAAAATTGAATGCCCGAATCTTCTCTTCTTGTTCTTCCTCTGCGTTGCTCCAGTAGTTCCTGGCAGGGTCCCATGCGGAAAAGCTCCCATCGACACCGGCATAAATAACTACGCCAGGGATTGCAGGTCTCGCTTTTGGTTGTGGCCAGAGACCGTTCTTAAAGAAGATCTCGCCATGTTTATTTCCAGCCGTGACCTTGCTGTATTCAAAACTAATGCTTGGTGTTTTAAATGACTCGCGAGGGGTTGCAACAGAGTCTCTCGCCCAGGTTCGAGTTAACACCCACCAAGCGGTGTCCAAGATGAAGCTTTTTCCTAGGCCGTTATCGCCAGTAATAAAATTTAGTCGTTCAGAAAATTGGATGGGACCTAGCTCGTTGGCCGGACCAACTCCCTTCAGGTGCAAGGACTTCAGCATATGTCTGGTCTCGGAGTGATAGATAGGTAGGGAGTTTAATGCGAAAAAATCTACTCATCTACGATAGATCCCGAAACGGTCTTAATCTTTGGAGAAAACAAACTCAATCGAAGCTGCTGGACGCGGCCGACTACTGATCTCGATATGTAGTGGTCTAATGAAACCGGACACCTTTTTAGGCGAGAATGATCGCCATACAGAGGTGTTCGATGAGCAGACAACGACGTACCTTCCCCCCCGCCTTCAAGCGTGAGGCTGCCAGCTTGGTGCTTGACCAAGGCTACAGCTGCCCTGAGGCTGCCAAGTCCCTCGACGTGGGCGAGACCGCATTACGCCGCTGGGTCGCCCAGTTGCAACTGGAGCGTGGGGGCGTCACGCCCACCGCCAAGGCGCTCACGCCAGAGCAGCAGACGATCCAAGAGCTTCAGGCCCGCATCAACAGGCTGGAGCTTGAGAAGAAAATCTTAAAGGAGGCCACTGCGCTCTTGATGGCCGAGGAGCACGGGCGCAGACGTTGAAGTCGATTCGGCAATTGGCCAAGCACTACCCTGTTCAGCTGTTGTGTTCGCTCTTCGAACTGCCCCGATCTTGTTACTACGCCCATCTGGCTCGGCGGCGTCGTGTCGATGTGTATCGAGTGAGCCTGCGCAGCCGCATCAACGAGCTGTTCAACCAAAGCCGTAGCTCAGCCGGTAGTCGCAGTCTCGTTGCCATGCTTCGCAATGAAGGTATCGAGATCGGACGCGTCAAGGTCAGAGGTTTGATGAAGGAACAGAGTTTGATCAGCAAGCAGCCTGGTTCTCATGCGTACAAGAAGGCCACGGTTGAGCGCCCCGACATTCCCAATGTCCTTAATCGGCAGTTCACCGTGGCAACGCCGAACACAGTTTGGTGCGGTGACATCACCTATATCTGGACGCAGGGCCGATGGCATTACCTGGCCGTCGTCTTGGACTTGTGCAGCCGCAGAGTGGTGGGCTGGGCGATGTCCGCCAAGCCCGATGCTGATCTGGTCATCAAGGCGCTCGACAGGGCTTACCAGATACGAGGCAAGCCGCATGGCGTCCTGTTCCACAGCGACCAGGGTAGCCAATACAGCAGTCGTGGCTTCCGCCAGCGACTATGGCGCTATCGGATGACCCAAAGCATGAGCCGACGGGGAAATTGCTACGACAACGCGCCCATGGAGCGGCTGTTTCGTAGCCTGAAAACAGAGTGGGTGCCGACGGTGGGTTACATGACTACAGCGTTGGCCGAGCGGGACATCGGCCGCTATCTCATGCAGCGGTATAACTGGACAAGGCCGCATCAGCACAACGGTTTCGTACCGCCAGCGGTTGCGGAAGAAAGACGTAATTATGTGTCCGGGAATTGTTGACCACTACAGTCGTATTTATCCATTCAACGGTCTTCCATGCTTGGCCAAGATTTTTTCCAACGAGGCTTTTTCGTCGAAGACCGGTATATCTATGCCTTCCAGTCTTGAACTGCTGACAAAGTTTTTAAGCTTGTTCTTTTCGAAACGCTCATAAGGATCAAACCCAGGACGAGCAGCGCATTTTGACAACAGGGACAAAGCGCCTCTAAGTTCTGCAACATTCCTGGCGCACATCCTGAAGCCGATTCTTTTTGAAACTTCATTGCGCACAACCGGATAGGGCAACGCATCAATAAGCACGCGTTCGCACTCTCGCCCCTCTTCTGCAAGGGCACTCAGGCGCTTTAACTTCAAAGATAAAGAGCTCCAGCCATTTGCCCCTAACTTCAAATGAAGCTGAGTTTCGACAAAGCGTTTGACCTCAAGAAACGTCCCCAGCTTCTTCAGATCGCTGACCTGTGCAGTTTGCAAAATCTGCTGCAGTGATAGGTCCATCATCGCCCCATGATTGATGCCAAAGCCCGGAGATTATACACCTCATAGATCGCCACCACGGGCAGGTCTCGTCCTTGGCACCAGCACTCTTCACCGTCGAAAGTGGAGCCCACCCCTTCAGCTAGCATTCGCCTCGTTCGATGTTTGCAGCCCTGAGAACCTGAACATTTTCCAGTCCCGGTAAAGGTGTTCCAAGAATGGATAGATGCCCCCCGGAGCATGCCAGCTACCTGCTCGGGCGGGCACCAGAGTGGACCACATGATGTCCACTATCGGCATAAATCCGCTTTGACAGACCTTCTGCTGTCCCTAACGCCCCCATCAAAACCTGGCCTGTGGATAACGCCACAACAGCCCTCCTCCATCGCCAACCCCACCTACGCTTAGGTAGGATGTCCCCTCCTTTTCCCCGAGGCTCGCGTCATGTTCATCGGCGTTCTGCTGGTCATTACCTGGCTGATCCTGCTTCTGCGCTACCCCGCCAAAGCCCTGCCCGTGTCCCTGGCCGCCGCGTTCGGCCTGGCCCTGGTGGCGTGCTGGGTGGTCTGGCTGGACAACCGCGAAGCCCAGCAACTGGCGCGCCTGGAGCTGCGCCTGACCTACGCGCCGGAGCACTGCCCCGCCGACCGTCCATTGCAGGTCAAGCTGAACAACGGCAACAAGGTGCCGCTGATCGAGCTGCGCTGGCGGGTCGCGGCCTACGCGCCGGGGGATACGGTCAACCTCGCCGACAACCAGTACAGCGCCCCGCGCTACCGTGGCCCCGGCGAGTTGCAGGCCGGCGCCAACTGGCAGGACTGCTTGCCCCTGCCGCCGCTGCGCCCCGGCTATCGTCCGCAAACCCTGGAGTTTCGCGCCGAGCGTTTACAGGGTAGTTTCTCCGACTGATTCGCCCCTCCCCTCTCCCAGCACAAGGACCGCGCCATGCCCGTCGCGTTGATCACCGGTTGTTCCAGCGGCATCGGCCGCGCCCTGGCGGACACCTTCAAGGGCGCCGGTTTCACGGTACTGGCCACCGCCCGCAAGGCCGAGGACGTCAGCGCTCTGCAAGCCGCCGGTTTCAAGGCCGTGCAACTGGATGTGAATGATGGCCCGGCCCTGAGCACCTTGAGCGAGGAGATCAACCAGCAGTACGGCGGCCTGGATGTGCTGATCAACAATGCCGGCTACGGCGCCATGGGCCCGCTGCTGGATGGCGGCGTGCAAGCCATGCAGCGCCAGTTCGAAACCAACGTATTTTCGGTGGTCGGGGTGACCCGGGCGATGTTCCCGGTGCTGCGCCGCAGTCGCGGCCTGGTGGTGAATATCGGCAGTGTGTCCGGGGTGCTGGTGACGCCGTTTGCCGGTGCCTATTGCGCCTCGAAAGCCGCGGTGCATGCCTTGAGCGATGCCCTGCGCATGGAACTGGCGCCGTTCGGCATCCGGGTCATGGAAGTGCAGCCCGGGGCCATTGCTTCAAGTTTTGCCAAGAATGCCGGGCACGAAGCCGAACAGCTGCTCAACGAACAATCGCCCTGGTGGCCACTGCGCGAGGGCATCCGCTCCCGGGCCAAGGCCTCCCAGGACAAGCCGACCCCGGCCAGCGAATTTGCCGCCGGCTTGCTCAAGGCCGTGCAACAGGACAAGCCGCCACGCCTGCTGCGCCTGGGCAATGGCAGTCGCGCCCTGCCGCTGCTGGCCAACCTGCTGCCCAAGGGGTTGCTGGAGAAGGGACTGATGAAGCGGTTTGGCCTGAGCGCCAAGCTCTGAGCCCCACGCACGCAAGCCATCCAGGGTGTACCGCGAGCCGAGTGCAAACCTTGCGACCGCCTTCGCTGGCAAGCCAGCTCCTACTGCGGTGCGCCTTTGTTCATTCGCCGATCAGGGATCTGCCCCATTGAAATGTCGTAGAGCACTACCGTTGGCCCTGTTCGCCTTGCTGCTGGGCTGCAATGCCTCGTCACCGGACGAAAAACTCAATGCCACCCTGCCGGACCTGAGCCTGGAACAGATCCTGCCCAAGGTCGAAGCCAACCCGTACTGCTCGCCGGAGATGGACAGCGAACGGCTGGTCGGCCTCGGCATCCGACTGATGAATGAGGACAAGGTACTGCATGGCGCAAGCCGCACCTTGCTGGCGAGCAAGGCCATACAAATGGCCCGCGCCTGCCTGATCATGGCCGCCCCCCGCGACACCATGAGCCTGTGCCTCCTGGGCGGGATTGTCGGCTCCAGGCAGAAGGACTATGACAAAAGCGAAGCCTTCAACTACATCGCCTACGCCGCCCAGCACAACGAATCCTGCGCGGAAGCGGGCCTGTACGACATCTACAACCTTGGCAAGCTGGACCAGCCCGCGAACAAGGCATTGGCCATGGCCTGGCTGGAACGCGCCGCCCGGCACGGCGACCAGGACTCGCAACAAGAGATGCTGCGCAGCAACGAACAGGACAATTTCCCGCTGGCCTACGCCTGGGCCCGAACCCTGGATGACGCCCAAGCGCTCGAAGCGCTGAAACGCAAGATGAGCCCTCAGCAGATGGCCGAAGGCGAACAGCACTACACCCGGCTGCTCAGCCAGCTCCCCTCCAAACAGGATCTTGAGCAGGAACTGCGCCAGAACGTCATCCTCCTGGGCACAGGGGATATCTACTACGACTACCCGGAGGTGTTCGCGGGCATGTCGCCTGAGCAACAGCATGCGTTCGTCGCCCAGTTGGTGGACATGCAGGACCGCTACCCGAAGTTCCACACCCGCGGCCAACTGGTGGCCTATGCCTTGATTTCCCGCCTGGTGCAAAGCACCGGGCCGGCCGTGGACCTGTGGCAAGACCCGGCGCTGCAGGCCGTGCTGGAGGACGATGACCTGAGCGTGGAAGACAGCGTGGCCAAGGCCAAAACCCTCCTGGCCAAGCGCACGCCATAACCTGTGCGGCGGGCGCTACGCCTTTAATCGCCCCTGCCGGCGCTTTCGCTGGCAAGCCAGCTCCTACAGAGGCTCGGGGTTGACGATGACGGTGCAGGTGATGCCCGCCGCCAGCAGCACGCCTTCCGGCACTTCATCGATGTGGATGCGCACCGGTACGCGCTGGGCCAGGCGCACCCAGTTGAAGGTCGGGTTGACGTCGGCGATCAGTTCGCGGCTTTCCGGGTTGTCGCGGTCGTAGATGCCGCGGGAAATGCTTTCCACATGGCCCTTGAGCACTTCGCCGCTCATCAGTTGCATGTCGGCCTTATCCCCCACGCGCACATGGGGCAGCTTGGTTTCTTCGAAGAAGCCGTAGACCCAGAACGAGTTCATGTCGACCACCGCCATCTTCGCCTCGCCGATGCGCGCGTAGTCGCCACGGTGCACGTTGAGGTTGGTGACGTAGCCGTCCACCGCCGCCCGCACCTGGGTGCGTTTGAGGTTGAGTTCCGCCGCCTCCAGCTGGGCCTGGGCGTGCTGGTAGTCGGCCAGGGCCGAGTCGGCGATGTTGCCGGCGTCGTCGCGGTTTTCCTTGGAGATCACCAGGTTGTCCAGGTCGGCGCGGCGCCGGGCGTTGACCTTGCGCATCTCCCAGGTGGCCTTCTTCGACGCCACCAGCGCTTGCGCCTGCTTGACCGCGATCTGGTAGTGCTCGGGGTCGATCTGCATCAGCAGGTCGCCCTTGCGCACCAGCTGGTTGTCCTTGACCGGCACGTCCACCACTTCGCCGGTCACATCGGCGGCGACGTTGATGATGTCCGCGCGCACCCGGCCGTCACGGGTCCAGGGGGTGTACATGTAGTGTTCCCACAGGGTGCGGCCGATCCACAGGGCCAGGGCCAGCACGAGCAGGGTGGCGAGCAGGCTGAAAAACTTTTTCATTGCGGGGGTCTCAACGGTAGACAGTGAGCGCCATGGCGCCGAACAGACAGCAGAACAGGCTCAGGCGCAGCAGCGCCGGGTGCCAGAAGAAGCGATACAGGTCATAGCCGGAGATGAACCGGTCCAGGGCCCAGGCCAGGGCCGCGGCGATGAAGAACATCAGGGTCATGGTGGGCATGTAAACGCCGTGGAAGGCGATTTCACGAGGCATGGTCAAGTCCTTGGGGTGCAGGCGCCGTAGGCTTGGCCAGGGCATAGGCCGCCAGCGGCGATTGCGGGTCGAGCAATGAAGTGCGGATGAAGTGCAGGTAGCTCTTGACCCGGCGCAGGGCCGAGGTGTCGAAGTGCGGGGCAAAGGGTTCGTCGGTGGCCTGGACCCGGCTGATGGCGTGGTCCACGGCGATCAGGCCGCGCTCCAGGTTGCTCTGGCTCGGTTGCAGGAACAGCCGCACCAAAGAGCGGCCCATGACCCGGATCGCCTGGCGCCAGGGCTGGGACTCGGCATAGGCCGGGTGCACCGGGAGGATCGCCTGTTCCTTGCGCAACTCGATGATGGCGTGGCCGACTTCCAGCACCACGAACATCCAGCGCAGCAGCTCGCTCTGCACCTTGGGCTGGCCCACCGCCAGGCCATAGGCCTGGTGCAGCAGGTCGCGGGTGCGGCTTTCGAAGCTCGATGCCAGGCCCTTGAGCTTGCCGCTGATGGCGTACACCACCTGGCCGCGCAGGTCCTGCTCCAGGCGGCGCCACAGCCAGCGGCTGTTGGGCGGCAGGATGATCGCCCCCGCCGCGGCGCAGACCAGCATGCCCATGACCATGGCGATGTAGTCGTTGATGAAGGCGTAGGGGTTGTAGACGGTCAGGTTGTCCGGCACCGAACCGGTGCTGAAGAAGATCAGCAAGCCCAGGCCGACCCCGGCGTACTTGGGCCTGGACGCGAGGAACGAACCGAGCACGATCACCGGCGCGAGCATCAGGCACAGCAGCGGGAAACCGTCGATCCAGGGGAACACGAAGAACATTTCGACGAAGCCCACCAGCGCGCCGATAAAGGTCCCGCAGGCCATCTGGAAGGCCATGCGCTTGGGGTTCGGCGTGGCCGCCGAAAGGCCGATGGTGGCGGCGGCGATCAGGGTCATGGTGGCGCCGCTGGGCCAGGCGGTGGCCACCCAGTAGCTGCCCAGCACCACCAGCACAAAGGCCGCGCGGATGCCCGAGGCGGCGCAGGCCAGCCAGTTGGTCTGCGGGGTGTAGGGCTCGTCCCAACGCTCGCGTTCGTGGCGGTGGTCGGCCAGGGACGCGTGGGTCTGGGCGTAGCTGTGCATCTCGTCGACAAAGCGGTAGAGCAGCTCGTAGGCGGTATGGAAATCCAGCTGCTCGGCGTCGCTCGGGCCGCTCTCCTGAAAGGCCGCCCGCAGGCTGCGCACCCGCGCCGGCAGCTCGGCCTTGTAGGCCGCCAGGGCCGTGGCCAGGCGCGCCGCGTCGGGGCTGGTCAGGGCACGGCCGGAGAAACCGTCCAGCAGTTCCGCCAGGTCATAGAGCCCTGGCTTGATCGCCGCCACCACCTGGTCGGCGCCGCTGCTGCGCAGGCGTTCGAGCAACTGGTGCAGGGCGTTGAAGCGCGTGGTGATGCCCATGAATTCGCTGTTCAGGCGGCTCAGGCGACCGTTGCGCCGACGCATGTGCGGGTCTTCGAACACGGTGACGCTGCGCAACCCTTCCAGGCCCACGGCCTCGGCGATGAAGCGCACGTTGCTGCTTTCAAAACTGTCGCGCTGGCTGCGCCCGCGCAGGCCGTCGGTGACGAACAGGGCGAACACCCCGAAGCGCTGGTACAGGGCATTGCGCATGGCGGCGCTGGCGGTTTGCGGCAGGATCGCGGCGCTGACCAGGGTCGAGCAGAGAATCCCCAGGGAGATCTCCAGCACCCGCCACACCGCCGCCATGAAGGCGCCTTCCGGGTGAGCCAGGGCCGGCAGGCCGACCATGGCCGCGGTGTAGCCGGCCAGCACGAAACCATAGGCGCGGAAGTTGCGGTAGCGCGCGGCACCGGCCGAGCAGATACCAACCCAGATCGCCAGGGAACCGAGGAACAGCTCGGTGTTCTGGGCGAACAGGGCGATCAGCGCCACCATCACCGCCGAGCCGGTCAGGGTGCCGAGAAAGCGGTAGAAGCTCTTGGCGAACACCTGGCCGCTCTGCGGCTGCATGACGATGAACACGGTGATCATCGCCGTGCGCGGTTGCGGCAACTCCAGGCGCATGGCCAGCCACAGGGTAAGGAACGCGGCGGCCAGGACCTTGAAGATATAGACCCAGGTCACGCCGTCGCTGCGCGCCCAGTCGAAGAAACCCCGGCGCCATTCAAGGGAGTACAGCCAGCGCAAAGGGGCGGGCAAGGAAGTCATGGGGGCCTGCTTCAGTGGTCGAACACGGCCAGGGCCGCGGGAGTCTTGGGTGCCTCAAGGCGATCCTGCGCGGGGACGTCGCGGCCGGCTTCCAGCCCGCCGCCCAGGGCCGTCACCAGGTCCGCCTGGACCGTCAGGCGCGCGGCCTGCACCTGCTGCTGGATCTGCTGCTGGTGAAACAGCAGGCTCTGGGCATTGAGCACGTTCAGGTAGTCGGTCAGGCCGCGCTGGAAGGCCACGGTGGCGATGTCGTAGGTCTTCTGCGCCGCGGCCACCGACTCGGCGGCGAAGGCTTGCTGCTTGTCCATGGACTCGCGGCGGATCAACTGGTCGGAGATGCTTTTCAGCGCGTCCACCAGGGTCTGGTTGTACCTGGCCACGGCCAGGTCGTAGCCGGCCGCGGCGTCACCCAGTTCCGAGCGCAGGCGCCCGCCGTCGAAGATTGGCAGGCTGATGGCCGGGCCGACGTTGTAGTTGAGCTTCTTGCCGGTGAGGAACTCCAGGGCCCCGCCGCCGGTGGCCATGAAGCCGATGCTGCCCACCAGGTCGACGTTGGGGTAGAAGCCAGCGTGAGCCACATCGATGCCGCGAGCCTGGGCCGCCACTTGCCAGCGGCTGGCGACCACGTCCGGGCGCTGGCCCAGCAGTTCGGCGGGCAGGGCCGAGGGCAGTTTCAGCGCGGCGCCCAGGGACAGGCTTGGCCGCTGCAGTTGCGCGCCCTCTCCCGGGCCCTTGCCGGCCAGGGCCGCTAGTTGGTTGCGAGTCAGGGCGATTTCTTCGTCCAGGGCGTCCAGCTGGCGATGGGTTTCCGGCAGCGGCGCCTCGGCCTGACTGACTTCGAAATGGGTACCCAGGCCGCTGTCCAGGCGCCGTTGCGCCAGTTCGAGAATCTGTTGCTGCTGCTTCAGGGTGGCGGCCACGATATCGCGCTGGGCGAAGTGCAAGGACAGCTGGATATAGCTGCGCACCACGTTGTTCACCAGTTCCAGCTGGGCCTGACGGGCCTCGGCCACACTCATGTGGGCCAGGTCGACGGCGCGCTCGGTGTTGTTGCTCTCCCGGCCCCAGAGGTCCAGGGCATAACTGAAGCCCAGGGCGGCGTTGTTGTCCCAGGTGGTGGTGTTGGCCAGGGCGCCGGGGCCGTAGAACTGATCGGTGGGCCAGTTGTGGCGCTTGAGGGTGGCGTCGCCCTTGATCTGCAACGACTCGGCCGACTCGGCGATACCGGCCAGGGCCTTGGCCTGACGCACCCGGGCGGCGGCCATGGCCAGGCTCGGGCTGCCTTGCAAGGCCAGCTCGATCCAGCGGTTCAGCTGCGGGTCGCCGTAGGCCTGCCACCACTGGGCGCTGGGCCAATGGGCGTCGCGCGCGGCGCTCTTTATCGCCTCGTCGGTGGCCAATGTATTAGCGGGAAGTGTCTTGCCTTGTGGGGCAATGCCTCCGGTTCCGATGCAGCCGCTGATTGCTAACGATAAAGCCCAAACACTGAGGGTCTTGAACCCTCTGCTGATGCGACGCGGCACTGCTGCGAATTCCTGAAGATCGGGGGGGAGTATTTCTCTCGTGGAAGTCGGCCGGCCGGCGCAGCGATACGCCTGCTACACCGCGTTGCGCGGATCGCCGGCACGCCGACTCCTACGGATCGGGGCAATTCTAGGGGGCGGCCGGGGCGGCGATAAGCAGGGATTCCTGTGAATCTTTGTTACCGTAAACGCGATAATCCCTTGGTCGCCTATCCAAGCCCCCGTAACTTCGTGTCACAATTTGCCATCTCCCCAGAGAGCACCCCATGGACACTTTGCAAAACATGCGCGCCTTCAGTTGTGTGGCCGAAGCCGGCAGTTTCACCGCCGCGGCGGTGCAACTGGACACCACCACGGCCAACGTCTCGCGCGCAGTCTCCAATCTTGAGGCTCACCTGCAAACCCGCCTGCTCAACCGCACCACCCGCCGCATCGCCCTGACCGAAGCCGGCAAACGCTACCTGCTGCGCTGCGAGCAGATCCTGGCCTACGTCGAAGAAGCCGAGGCCGAGGCCAGCGACGCCCATGCCCGCCCCGCCGGGCAATTGAAAGTGCACACCATGACCGGCATCGGCCAGCACTTCGTGATCGACGCCATCGCCCGCTACCGCAAGTCGCACCCGGACGTGACCTTCGATCTGACCCTGGCCAACCGCGTGCCGGACCTTCTGGACGAGGGCTACGACGTGTCCATCGTCCTGGCCAGCGAGCTGCCGGATTCGGGGTTCGTCTCCCAGCGCCTGGGGATCACCTACAGCATCGTCTGCGCCTCCCCGGCCTATGTGAAAGCCAACGGCTGCCCGCAAAAACCCAGCGACCTGCTGAACCACGCCTGCCTGCGCCTGGTGAGCCCGGTGATACCGCTTGAGAAGTGGGCCTTCGACGGCCCGGAAGGCCAGGAGATGGTCACCATCAACAGCTCGCCGTTCCTGGTGAACTCCGCCGATGCCATGAAGACCGCGATCATCAGCGGCATGGGCATTGGCGTGCTGCCGGTGTACGCCGCCATCGAAGGCCTGCGCAACGGCACCCTGGTACGCGTGATGCCCCAGTACCGCTCCCAGGAACTGAACCTGTACGCCATCTACCCGTCGCGCCAGTACCTGGATGCCAAGATCAAGACCTGGGTCGAATACCTGCGCGGCTCCCTGCCGGAGATCCTCGCCGCGCACCAGGCGGAACTGGCGGCCTATGAACTGAGCGGCAGCCTGAGCGGCGCACGCCTGGCCACCTGAGCACCGCCCCCTTGAACCGGGGGCCTGTAGCCGCTGTCGAGCCAAGGCGAGGCTGCGCGGGCTCAGCCTGAGCAACTCTCGCCGAACCCTGCAGAGCGGCCACCAGGCCGCCCCCGTTGCAAGCCATCGCAGCCTGCGGCAGCGGCTACAAAAAGCCGGTGGGGAATGTTAGCTTGCTTGGCATTCTCTCCCGCCTGACGAGTCTTCCCGCAATGAAAAAGACGGTACTTGCCTTCAGCCGCATCACCCCCGAGATGACCGAACGCCTGCAACAGGACTTCGAGGTCATCGTCCCCAACCCCAAGCTGGGAGACATCGCCGCGCAGTTCAATGAAGCCCTGCCCCGGGCCCACGGCCTGATCGGCGTCGGCCGCAAGCTGGGGCGCGCACAACTGGAAAACGCCGCGCAGCTGGAAGTGGTATCGAGCATCTCGGTGGGTTACGACAACTATGACCTGGCCTATTTCAACGAACGCGGGCTGATGCTCACCAACACCCCCGACGTGCTCACCGAAAGCACCGCCGACCTGGCCTTCGCCCTGCTCATGAGCAGCGCTCGCCGAGTGACCGAGCTGGATGCCTGGACCAAGGCCGGGCAATGGCAGGCCAGCGTCGGCCCGGCGCTGTTCGGCTGCGATGTGCATGGCAAGACCCTGGGCATCGTCGGCATGGGCAACATCGGCGCGGCCATCGCCCGTCGTGGGCGCCTGGGCTTCGGCATGCCGATCCTCTACAGCGGCAACAGCCGCAAGGCGGCCCTGGAGCAGGAACTGGGGGCGCAGTTTCGCAGCCTGGAGCAGCTGCTGGCGGAGGCGGATTTCGTCTGTCTGGTAGTGCCGTTGAGTGAACAGACCCGACACCTGATCAGCCACCGCGAACTGGCGCTGATGAAGCCCAGCGCGATCCTGGTGAACATTTCCCGGGGCCCGGTGGTGGATGAACCGGCGCTGATCGAAGCCTTGCAGAAGGGCCAGATTCGCGGCGCCGGCCTGGATGTGTACGAAAAAGAGCCGCTGGCGGAGTCGCCGCTGTTCCAACTGAAGAACGCGGTGACCCTGCCGCACATTGGCTCGGCCACCCATGAAACCCGCGACGCCATGGCCAACCGCGCCATGGCCAACCTGCGCAGCGCCCTGCTGGGCGAACGCCCGCAGGACCTGGTCAACCCGCAAGTGTGGAAGGGCTGACCCCCACTGCCTATCACCCCCTGTAGCCGCTGCCGAGCCTGCGAGGCTGCGACAAGGTCCGCAGGACCTTCAGCGATAGCCCGGCAGAATCAGGTCGCCTGGTTTTGCGACGGCTGCGCCGCCGTTCGCAGCCTCGCGAGCTCGGCAGCGGCTACAGAGGCAGGTTTGGGTTTGCGAAACACCAGGACGTTGCCCAGCATCACCAGCACCAGCCCGGCCAGCGCTGGGGCGGTCCACTGGTAGCCTTCGGCAAACGCCGAGACGTTCAGCGCCACCACCGGGAACAGCACCGTGCAATAGGCCGCGCGCTCCGGGCCCATGCGCCCCACCAGGGTCAGGTAGGCGGTGAAGCCGATCACCGAACCCGGTATCACCAGGTACAGCAGCGAGCCGATGTAGCGGGTGCTCCATTCCACGTCGAAGGCGATGCCCTGGGCCAGGCAGTACACCGCCAGCATGGTCGCGCCGTAGGCCATGCCCCAGGCATTGGTGGTCAGAGGCTTGAGCCCGGCTTTCTGCTGCAGGCTGGAGAGCATGTTGCCCGCCGAGAAACACAGGGTGCCGAGCAGAGCCAAGCCCAGGCCCAGCAGGGTTTGCGGGCTGGCGCTATGGCCTGCCAGCTCCGGCCAGAACAGCAGCCCCAACCCCAACAGCCCCAGGCCGCCGCCGAGCAATACATTGCGGGCGATCTTCTGGCCGAAGAACACCCGCGCATTGAGGGCGTTCCACAGGGTCGCGGTGGAAAACACCACCGCCACCAGACCACTGGGGATCCACTGGCTGGCGTGCAGAAAGCACATGAAGTTGATGCAGAACAGGCACAGGCCCTGGGCCAGGCAGATCAGGTGGCCACGACGGTTCATCGGCTGCAGCTTGCGGCTGAGCAGCAGCAGGACGAACAGCACCAGGGCCGCCAGGGCGAAGCGATAGACGATGGACACCGGAATCGCCACCACCCCCAGTTGCAGTTTCAGGGCGATCCAGGTGGTGCCCCAGATCAGCACGGTCAACAGGTACAGCGATAGGTTCATGGCACGACTCCTTTATAAGGCGTGCAGTGTCCCGCCCGCCCGACCTTGGGCGCTTGCATAAACTTGCGCTTTTTATCGGCCCGGGGCTGGCGGCGAAGCGGCGAGGGAGTAGCATGCAAACCACCGGAAACCGGACCCCTTGCCGATTCGAACAGCATGCCCGCACTGGATACCCTGCAAGTCTTCCAAGCCCTCAACCGCTCGCCCCATGCTCGCCTGGAGCACAGCGCCGAGCTCGGTGACGGCTTGTCCGCAGCCTTGTGGAGCAACCATCACGACGCCCAGGAATATGAGGCGCCCGGCCACCACACCCTGTCCTGCTACCTGGCGGGTGGCACCGGCACCTTTCGCCGCGACCAGCCGGGCAGCAAGGGCGGCCCGGGCAAGCTGTGCATCCTGCCCGCCGAGCACCAGTCGGCCTGGGTGATCAACGGCGATATCCGCCTGGCCCATGTGTATTTCAGCCCTGAGCAGTTCGCCCTGGGTTGCGTCACCCTGCTGGACCGCGAGCCGCGGGCCATGCAACTGCGCGAAAGCACCTTTGTCGACGACCCCGAGCAGACCCGGCGCTTTGCGCAACTGGTCCGCCTGAACTGGAACGAGCCCGGCGAGCGCCTGCTCACCAGCAGCCTGGCCCACGAGATGCTCAGCCACGCCCTGCTCAATCAAGTGGGCCTGCGCCAGGGTGCCCGGCTCAAGGGCGGCCTGGCCGCGCACCAGCGCCGCCTGCTGGTGGACTACATCGACAGCCAGCTGGACGCGCCCCTGAGCCTGGGCCAACTGGCGGGGTTGTGCAGCCTTTCCGAATACCACTTCGCCCGCATGTTCCGCGCAAGCTTCGGCCTGCCGCCCCATCAGTACGTCCTGGCCCGGCGCCTGGTCCGGGCCCGCTATCTGTTGCGCCACAGCGCCCTGCCCCTGGGGGAAATCGCCCTGGCCTGCGGCTTCTCCAGCGCCAGCCACTTCACCAACCGCTTTCGCCAGGCCCTGGGTGGAACACCGGGGGACTACCGCCTGGCGTTCCTGCGCTGAGGTCCGGACCAGCCCCAACCCGACTCTGTACGCCCCTCCCGATGCCAAAACCCACACTGGCACGCCTCTATCAGTAATACGACTCAAGTTCCTGAATCAAACAGGACGATTCTTACAAATCAATTAAATAAACCCTACATAAACACCCACAAAAGAGCACTTCCAATAAGTTCTTATATGACAACCCAAAACATAAACGGGTAATTATTTTAAAACTTCAGTTACTGCCTCATTCACAGAGCTGATGGTTCTTGCTTAACGTTCAGCCTAACTTAGTCTTTAGACCTGAAAGCCCAGGCATGACACAAAGTTCCAACACGCCGCCAAACACATCCACCACGTCCAACCACCACTCAGCAGATTTAAAAAAAGCGGCAAAGACTCAACATATCAGCCCCCAATCGCCTTGTTCCTAAAACAACAAAAACAGAGGACGATGAAATGCCTTCAAGACACTTGCAACGACAATGGATCAACCGCTCCAGCCTATTGTGTGCCTTGATGCTGGCCATTCCGGTAAAGGCCGAACTGCTGGACGACAGCAGCGCGCGCCTGGATCTGCGCAACTATTACTTCAACCGGGACTATCGCGAAGGCTCCGCGCCCCCCCGTGAAGAATGGGCACAAGGTCTGCTCTTGCGCCTGGACTCGGGGTTTACCGAGGGCGCCCTGGGTGTCGGTGCCGACGCCATCGGCATGCTCGGCATCAAGCTGGACTCCGCGCCTGGCCGGACCGGCACCGGGCTGCTGAAGGTGGCGCGCGATGGCCGGGCAGAGGATGACTATTGGAAGCTGGCCCTGGCCGGGAAGCTCAAGGCCAGCAAGACCCTGTTCAAGTTCGGCGCACTGGTGCCACCGGTGCTGCCAACCTTGAAACCCAACGACGGCCGCCTGTTTCCGCAGGTTTTCGAAGGCGGGCTGCTGACCTCGAATGAAATCGACAACCTGGAGTTGACCGCCGGGCGCCTGAGCCGGGTCATGCAGCGCAACGCCACGCAGTACACGCCACTGACCTTGAGCCCCTTGAACCGGCGCTTTCAGGGCCAGGGGGCAACGGCGGATCACTTCGACATGGCGGGCGTCGACTATCGGTTCCACAAGCAATGGCTGGCGCGGGTGCATGTCGCGCAACTGGAGGACATCTACCGCCAGCAGGTCTTCACCCTGGTCAACAAGAGTCCCTGGGGCGCGGGGACGTTCAGCAGCGATCTGCGCTTGAGCCTGATGAACGACTACGGCAATGCCAAGGGCGGCAAGATCGACAACCGCGCCCTGCAGGGACTCATTGGCTATGCCTATCAGGGCCACAACCTTGGCCTGGCTTATCAGCGAATGTTGGGAGACACCGGTTATGCCAACATCCTGGGCGCCGATGCCAACTTGATCAACTTGTCGGTACTGGGTGACTTCGCCAATGCCAAGGAACGTTCCTGGGCACTTCGTTATGGCTATGACTTCGCCAGCTTGGGTTTGCCGGGCCTGAGTATCAACAGCCGCTATATATCCGGCAGCCATGCCGAAATTACCGGCACCCGGAAAGTTGGCAAGTCTTGGGAACTGGATAATGAACTTCGATATGTCGTGCAACAAGGACCTTTGAAAGATTTAAACGTGCGCCTGCGCAGTGCCGTATATCGCTCCAACTACACCAAGAACTTCATTCGCGACACTGATGATACGCGGCTGATGCTCAGCTACTCCTGGAATATCAAGTAACACAACAACAAGAGCCGATATAACGGTTCAACCGCCCAGAGGTGCTTTCCACATGCAACGTCTATTGTCGAAAAGTTTGGCCAGCCTGTTGTTTTTAAGCCTGATCAACCCCAGCGAAGCCAAACAAACCACGCCGACGGAAACCGTCCCGGAGTTCCGACCGGGCTACTTGATCGGCTATCTGAAACAGCAGGATCTGCCCAATAGCCTGGCGCTGTTACCGCCACCGCCTGCGGTGGGCACGCCAGCCTTCGCGCTGGACCAGCACATGGCTGAAAAAAGCCAGGCCTTGCGTGGCGGCAAACGCTGGGTCTTGGCCATCAGCGACGCCAACCTGAAGTTCCCCGCCGCCGCGGAGACGTTTTCCTGCGCCCTGGATGCGCCCATCAGCGAACAGCAAACACCTGCGCTGTACAGACTCTTGCGCCGGACCCTGACCGATGCCGGGCTGGCCACCTATGGCGCAAAGCAGCGCTACCAGCGCACCCGGCCCTTCGTCTACAACCAGCAGCCCAGCTGCACCCCGGAAGATGAGGCCAAGCTGGCCGCGGATGGTTCCTACCCATCGGGCCACAGCGCCATCGGCTGGGCCTGGGCGCTGCTGTTGAGCGAACTGGCCCCCGAGCACGGCAACGCGCTCTGGGCCCGTGGCCGGGCCTATTCGGAAAGCCGCATGGTGTGCAACGTGCATTGGTACAGCGACGTGCGTGAGGGCCGCGAAATGGGCGCGGCCACCGTGGCACGCTTGCACACCGACCCGACCTTCCAGGCCGACTTCGCCGTCGCCCGGCAAGAGCTGCTGGCCGTTCGCGCCAAGGGCCTGACCGCCAGCGGCGACTGTGCGGCGCAAGCGCAAGCCCTGGCACTGGGCGTCGACTAGGGCGCCAGGGTGATGACCCTGAAGGTATTGGCGTGAAACAGCGGATCCGGCTTGGGTTCGGCCGGGCTCGCGGCTGGCTGGGTGAAGTCCATGGCCGCCAGATAGACCCGCCGACTGCGCGGGTCGAACGCCATGTTATAGGCCATGGGCTGGGTACTGACGCTGCCCAGGAGCTGGTAGCGGTCGGCATCGAGCTGGGCGATGACGCTGAGGTTGGCGTCCACCCCGCTGGCGATCAGCAAGCGCTGGGCCTGCGGGTCGTAGGCCAGGGCGTTGACGTCGCGGGTGATCGGCAGGCGGGCCTTCAGCGCACCGCTGTCGCGGTCGAGCACCAGCAGCAGCGGCCGCTCACCGCGGCAGGCGACGAACAGCCGCCCGCGCTGTTCATCCTGGGCCAGGGCGCTGGGCCGCTGACAGTCGGGATACTGCCAGCGATCCAGGACCTTGAAGCTGCTGGAGGACAACCGCGCAACGATGCCCTCATCGCGCATTGGCAGAAAGAAACTGCCATCGCCCTTGAGCAGCAAGGGGTCGATCTTCTTCACCGCCAGCTCGTGGGCCGCGGTGATCCGTTCTTCCTTGGGATCGAACACGAACAGGGTCGAACGATCGGCCCGGCGCCCGCTGACGATGATCACCTGCCCGGTGTGCGGCTCGTACACCGCGCTATTGAGGTTGCTCTGAGCCACGGCGATGCGTTTGAGCGGCTTGAGTGTGGATAACTCCACCAGCCCCAGGCTGCCGTCGGTATTGAGCACCAGCAGGCGGTTGAGTTCGGGCACCGCCACCACGCCGTTGGCCCCCTGCGATTGCTCGACGGTGCGCAGCAGACGCTGCTTGTCGACATCGAACACGCTCAGGCCGTTTTCCCGCCGGGCCAGGAACAGGTAGGGCCGGGTCGGGTCCAGGGCGATAAAGCCCCAGCTGCTGCCGGTCCCCGGCAACTGCACGTGCTGCTCGCGGTGGTACAGGCGTTCATCGGCCGGCGCGGCGGCCTGGGCCACGCCGCAAAACGCCAGCAACGCACTCAGGATCAGGGCTCTCATCAGAACTCCAGGGTGCTGGACAAGGACACCTGACGGGCATCCCCCATGGACACGAAGTACTTGCTGGCCGACGAGGTGTAGTAGGTCTTGTCGAACAGGTTCTTCACGTTGAGCTGGAACTTGACCTTCTGCCCTTCGATCCGGGTGTCGTAGGTGGCGAAGGCATCGGCCACGGTGTAGCCCGGCAGGTCGAAGCTGTTGGGCGCATCCCCGGCGCGCTGGCCAACATAGCGAGCCCCGGCGCCGACCCGCAGGCGGTCGCCGCCGAGCAGACTGCCGAAGTCGTAGACCGCCGACAGCGAGCCGCTGTTCTTGGCCACGTTCTGCAGTTGCTTGCCCTTGTACTGGGTGTCCTTGGTCACCTCGGTGTCGGTGTAGGCGTAGCTGCCGATCAGGCTCCACTGATCGCTGAGCTGCCCGGTCAGGTCCAGTTCCAGGCCCTGGGAATGCACTTCACCGGCGACGCTGGTGACCGTCTCGGTGGCGGTGGCCGTGGACACCAGCACATTGCGCTTGGTGATGTCGAACAGCGCCGCGCTGGCGGTGATGCGCCCGGGGATGTCGAGCTTGGCGCCCAGCTCCCAGGACTTGGCTTCCTCCGGGGCGATGGAGCCGTCGAGTACCGCGGTGCCACCGGCCAGTTGGGCGATGCTAGAGTTGGGTTTGAACGACTCGGTGTAGCTGCCGTAGAACGACAGCTGGTCGGTGTAGCGGTACACCAGCCCGGCGCGGGGCACGAACTTCTGCCCGTTGCTGTCGGTGTTGGCGTGGAACGGCCGGCCCTTGCCGGCGTACTGGTCGTATTCCTGGAAGCGCCCGCCGCCCACCAGGATCCACTGGTCGGTGAGGTGGATGGCGTCCTGGAAGAACAGCGAGTCGCTGCGCAGCAGGTCGGTCTGATCGCTGTCCGGGGCGCTGACCGTGGTGCCGGCCACTTCGCGGCCATAGACCGGGTTCAGGTAGTTGAACGTGGTCCGGCTTTTCTGCCGGATCAGGTCGGCGCGGTAGATCTTGCGGTATTCGTCGTCCAGGCCGAACACCAGGTCGTGCTGCATGCCGCCCAGCTGCACCTTGCCTTCCAGGCTCACGGTGGCGTAGCGGTCGGTGGTCAGGGCGCCCTGGGTGCCGTCCATGCTTCGGGTCAGGGTGCCGTTGGCATTCACCGCGGTCAGGCGCACCTGGCTGGCGTCGTAGGTTTCGCGGTTCCAGCTGTAGCCGAAGTGGGCTTTCCAGTCGTCGCTGAGGTCATGATCGACCTCGAAGCGATACAGGTCCGAGCGCCCTTCCATGTTGTTGAACGGCTCGTCCAGGCGCCGGGTGGCCGGAATGTTCAGCGGGTGGTTGGTCTTGGGATCGATGGCCGTGCCGCGGTCGAAGGGGGTGAGGAATTCGCGGTGCTCATAGGCCAGCAGCACCTTGGTGCGCTCGCCGTACCAGGCCAGGGACGGCGCCACCAGGGATTCGCGGTGGGTGCCGAAGTTGCGCCAGTAGTCCTCGTCTTCATGGTCGACGATCAAGCGGTAGGCCAGCCCGGAATCACCAATCGGCCCGGTGGTGTCGAGGCTGCCGCCGCTGCCGTTCTTGCCCGAGCCGTAGCTCGAGCCACGCACGGTCAGGGCCGTGGACGACTGCAGTTCGGGCTTCTTGCTGACCACGTTGACCACGCCGCCCGGGTCCTGGATGCCATACAGCAGCGACGAGGGGCCCTTGAGCACTTCCACCCGCTCCGCCGTGGCGTTCAGGGCCCGGCCCTGCACCACCGGCATGCTGTCGCGCATGATCGAGCCGTTGCGGTTGTCGCCGAAGCCGCGCAGCAGCACCGCGTCCTGGGTGCCACCCAGGGTGTTGGTCTGGGTAATGCCGCTGACATTGGCCAGGGCGTCATCCAGGTTGCGCGGGGTCTGGTCGCGCAGTACCTGGGCCGGGACCACGTTGATGATCTGCGGGATCTCCTGGTTCAGCGCCTGGGAACGGGCCACCGAGGTACTGGCCGGCGGCTGGTAGCTGGTGCTGTCGTCAGGCCCTTGGGTGGTGACTTGGGTCGCCTCCAGGTTCAGCCCGGCGTTGCTCGGCAAGGGTTCCAGGACCAGGGTGCGGGCGTCGCTGCGACGGTAGCCGAAGCCGGAGTTGCCCAGCAGGCGCTGCAAGGCCTGTTCGGCGCTGAACTGGCCGCTGAGGGCCGGCGCCGTCAGCGCATAAGGCGCTTCATCGGTGTAGATCACGCTGATCCCGGTGATCCGGGTGAAGTCGCTGAGGGCCTGGGGCAGCGGCTTGGCCGCGATGGAAAAGTTGAACAGCGCGCTGTGCTGTTCAGCGCCGGCCTGGGCCGCCAAGGCCACGCTCAGCGGCAGCAGCGCCAACCCTGAAACCACCAGCGCCGAAGCGCCGAACCACCGTTTGACCGAAGCGTTTGCCGCCGATTGTGCCCTGGACTTCATGCTTGAGACTCGCGTGTAAAAAAGCCGTGAATGCGAATTAGTCGCACTTTCAAGCACTACACGTAGCTCGAACGCAAAGACCTCACCGGTTTTTTGAAAATATTTTCACGACGGCAACAACGCTCCCCGGCCGATGCCTTCCCTGTAGCCGCTGCCGCGGGCTGCTCGCGGCGGCCTTGAGGTCGCTGGAGGTTGGGCGGGAGGCCGTCAAGCAAGGTCCTGCGGACCTTTTCGCAGCCTCGCAGGCTCGGCAGCGGCTACAAGGGTCGCCAAGCTTCTGTCGTCAGTTGAGGCGCTGGATGCGTCCGGCGCTGGTGCTGGAGCCCACCGGCTGGCCCCGCTGGTCCATGGCCTTGAGGTACTGCAGCATCGCGTCCAGATCGCTGACCCCGAGGTCGCTACGGTTGCGGCCACTCTTGAACAGGCTGAAGCGGTCGCCGCCATCGGCCAGAAAACCGTTCATCACCAGCCGGTAGTTGCCGTCGGCCCGTAGCGGTTGGCCGTTGAGGCGCAGGCTGCCGGGCACCACGCGGCTGTCCAGCGGACGCTTGGCGTCCCAGCGGTAGCTGAAGCCCCGGGACACTTGCAGGATGTTGGCATCCTCAGCGCCCTTCCATTGCTGGTTGAGCACCTGTTCGATCTGCCGCCCCGTGAGGTCGAAGGCGATCAGGTTGTTGTTGAACGGCTGCAGGGTCGCCAATTGCCCGTAGTTGACCTGAGTCTGCCCGGGCTCCAGGGCCAGGTCGCTGCGAATGCCGCCGGTGTTCATGAAGGCGATCTGTGCGCCATTGGCCCGGCCACCGGCCAGATGGGCGTCGGCGATCAGGTCGCCGATGGGCATTTCCCCGGCGGCATCGGCGCGCCGGGCAATCGGCGAGGCGGCAATCGCGCCCACCGGTTTGAGCAGCACCTGATTGCTGCGGGCCTCGACCTCCTGTTGCAGCCGCGCCAGGGCCGGGTCCTGTGGATAACGGGCCGGATCGGCCAGCAGGTTGACCGCCTGGATACTCGCCACCCGGTGCTGGCCCGGGGTCACTTGCAGGGTCAGGTGGGTCAACAGGTGGCCGTAGGCATTGCCCTGGGTCACCAGCAGTGGCCCGACCTTGCACAGGTAGCCCTGGTGCGAGTGGGCGCTGATCAGCACGTCCACCGCCGGGTCCAGGCGCTTGGCCACGTCGACGATGTCGCCGCCCAGTTGCGAGCAGTCCGGCTTGTCGAACGGCTCCGGGGTCGCGCCGCCCTGGTGCACCACGGCAACGATGGCGTTGACGCCCTGGGCATTGAGCTCGGGAATCAGCCGGTTGATGGAGTCGGCTTCATCGGCCACCTGCAAACCGCGCATGCCCTTGGCGCTGACCACCGAGGCCACGTCCCGCAGTACCGCGCCGACGAAGGCCACCTTGACCCCGCGCACCTCTTCGATGCGGTAGGCCGGCAACAGCGGCCGGCCGGTGTCGCTGTCCAGCAGGTTGGCCGCCAGGTAGGGGAAGCCGCTGCCGGGGTAGTTCGGGCGGAACTGGCAGGCCTTGTCCGGTCGGGGCGACTGGCAGCCGCCATTGAGCTGGCGCAGGAACTCGGCCTTGCCGTTGTCCAGTTCGTGGTTGCCGATGGCGCTGAGCTTCATGTGCATGTGGCGCAGGGCTTCCAGGGTCGGCTCGTCGGCCCACATGGCCGACAGCGGCGGGCTGCCGCCCACCAGATCGCCGGCGCCGATGAACAGCAACTGCGGGTCTTGCTGGCGCAGCTGGGTGAGCATGCCGCCGAGGGTGGCGATGCCGCCGGCCGCAAGCTTGCGCACCCCGCCCGGGGCCTGCGGGTCCTTGTAGCTGAAGGGGTTGGCTTGCAGGTAGCCGTGCAAATCGTTGATGGCGACGATGTTCACCGCCACCGGTTGCGGTTCGCGCGGCAGTGAGCTGCAACCGGCCAGGGCGACCAGGGCCAGGGTCAGTGCACCCAGCAGCCGGGGCATGGGACGAAGACGGGACATGAAAGACATCCTTGGCAGATCAGCGAAAAAAAAGCCGCTGGCACAGGCCTGGATCAGGCGCAGAAGAGCGCTGGGGAACAGCGCCGGCTTCGTCGTCGATCGCAGCCTGGGGCAGCGGCCACAGGTCACTTCAGGTCATCAGGCCGGTTGCAGGTTGCCCTGGATCGTGGCTGCGGGCGCGGGGGCCTTCAGCGCGGTGCCCATGCCGGCGCGCAGCAGCAGGATCTTCAGGTGGTCGGTGATGCGCTCGACCCGGTCCTGGAAGTGGTTGTGAAAGATCATGCTGCCCAGGGCGATGGCGATCCCCAGGGCGGTGGCGTAGAGCGCGGTGCCGATGCCCTTGGACACTTCGCCCGGGTCGCTGACGCCGGTCTCGGCCAGGGCCTTGAAGGTGTCGATGATCCCCAGGATGGTGCCCAAGAGGCCCAGCAGGGGCGCGGCGGTGACCACGGTTTCCAGCAGCCACAGGCCATGCATCAGCTTGCTGCGGGTGGCAATGTAGATCGACTCGCTGAGGTCTTCCAGGTCCTTGTGGCTGGCCAGCCCCTGCTTGTGGGCGAACAGCTCGGCGACCATCTCCAGGGGCAGGCTGTTGCGCTGGCGCAGCTCGGCGGGCAAGTCGTCGACGCTGTGCATCTTCGGGTTGAGCACGTTCTCCAGTTTCTTCGCCTGACGCAGGCTGAAGCTGAAGTAGATGCCCCGCTCCACGGCGATAAAGGCGGCAATCGCGGCGGCGCCGTACATGGTGTAGAAGGTGATGTCGTGCAGCAGATTCATGTCCATCGTCATTTCCTCTTGGGCCCGAAGGGCATCAGAACCCGGCTTCCAGGGAGACCATCGCGGTGCGTTCCTCACCGACGTTGTAATAGGCCGTGCTAGGCGCCAGACCGTTGGTGCGCTGGGTGTTGAACGACACGGTGCGGGTCGAGGCCAGGTATTCCTTGTCGAACACGTTGAGCATGGAGAAGCGCAGGGTCGCGGACTTCAGCACCTTCTTGTCCACCGGCAGGTGGATACCGGCGTTGAGGTCGACCACGGTGCGGCCGGCGATCTTCTCGTCGTTGGTCAGGTCGCCGTAGAAGGCGCCGACGTACTTGCCGACCACGTTGCCGTAGTAGCGCGAGTCGTCGTAGCCCAGGCTCAGGTTGAACATGTTTTCCGGCACGTTGGCCAGTTGCTTGCCGGAGGTCGGCAGCAGCACGTTCTTGTTGGTCAGGTCGTCCATCTGCTCGGACTTGGTGTAGGTGTAGGAGGCGTAGTAGTTGAAGTCGTGGGGCAGCTTGCCGCTCCACTCCAGCTCCAGGCCGCGGTTCTTCACTTCGCCGACGTTGGCCACCACGTAGTCGCCGTTGAGGTCGGTGGTGGAGATCTGCCGGTCCTTGAAGCTGATGTAGAACAGGGTCGCGCTCAGGGCCATGTTCTCTTCGCTGTAGCGCCAGCCCAGTTCCTGGTTCCAGCTCAGCTCGGGTTTCAGGCTGATGGAGTCACCCTTGTTGTAGAGCACGTAGTTGGGCGGCGTGCGCATGTTGCGGGTGACGTTGTAGAAGGCCTGGTTGTTCGGGTCGATCTGGTACTTGGCGTTGAAGCTGGGCAGGAACTGGTGGTACTTGGCGTCGCGTTTTTCCGGCTTGTCGGTGAGGCTGCCGAGGTTGTTGCCGTCGCGTTCCACGTACTGGTAGGCCAGGGCCCCGGTGAGGGTCAGGTCCGAGGTGGCCTGCCAGGTGTCCTGCACCCAGAGTTTCTGCGCCGGGGTCACGGTGTACTGGTGACGGCCCTGGACCGTGACGCCGTTGCGGTCCACCAGTTGGTCGGAACCGTTGTAGTCGCCCCAGACATTTTCCGGTGCGCCGTTGCCCTTGATCCCGATGAAGGGCTGGGTCTGACGCTGGCGGGCGCGCTCGTACCAGTAGCCGACGTCCAGGCTGTGCTCTTCGTTGAGGTCCCACTTGAGCTTGGTGGTCATCCCGGGGCGCCAGGTTTCGGTCCACGACGGCCGGTAGTAGGTGCCGGCGGGCAAGCCGCTCAGGTCGTAGTTGCCGGCCTTGTTCGAGCTGGCGGACAAGCTGGTGGCGGTCTGGCCGCTGAAGCTGCCGCCGTTGGACCACACGTAGTACGGGTTGAAGGTCAGGCTCAGGTCGTCGCGCAACTGAAAGCGCTGGGTCAGCGAGGCGGTCACGCTCTCGAAGGGGTTGCGGTTGAGCTTGTAGGACTGGGACACGCTGCCGTTCTTGAACACGGTGCTTTCCGAGTAGTCCAGGCGCCGGCCCTGGGTCTGGAACTGGGCCTTGCTCAGGCTGTTGTAGTTGTAGTTTTCCTGCAGGTTGTACTTGACGATGGCGTTGGTGGAGTTGCCGTTGCCGTCTTCGAACAGGGTGTTCCACTCGACCTTGTCGGCGCGCAGGGTGCCCTTGCCACGCCACTTGTCACCCTCGGTGTGGGACGCCGAAACCCAGGTCTTGAAGCCGCCCAGGTCACCGGTATTGAGACGGGCAAAGCTCTTGCGCACGTTGTTCGAACCGATGGACTGCTTGGCGAACACGCCAAAATCCTTGGTCGGGCGGATGGTCACCAGGCCGATGTTGCCGCCGCTGGAGCCGATGTGCGGGCCGTCGGCTTCGGATGAACCCTGGGTGACGAAGACTTCGCTGAAGTTCTCCGGATCGCCCATCAGGTTGGGGTAGATGCTGTAGTCCCCGGAATCGTTGATCGGGAAGCCATCGGCGGACAGCCCGACCTGATCGGAGTTCATCCCGCGCATGGTGAAGTTGGTGCCGCTCAGGCCCGTGGCGTCGGTGCTGGAGACGTTGATCCCCGGGGTGTACTTGAGCTTGTCCACGGCGTTGGCGGTGGGGGCCATCTGGTCCATGGCTTCCTTGGTCACGGTGGAGCGCCCCTTGGCGCTTTCTTCCTTGATCATGTGGCCGTTACCCAGGGTCTGTTTACCGGCAACGTTCACCGCTCCGACGTCGACGCTGTCGTCGGCCAAAACCAATGGCGCAAAACTGCCCAGGCCCGATGCCAGTAGCAGGGCATAAAGTTTATTGATCTTCACGGGTCAATCCCTTGCTTACAACTTTCGTTAATAGGTGATGGGTTTATTCCACGTTGTAACTAAAGGTCGCGGTAAAACGTTGCTTGGACTTGCCGGAGAAGGCGTCCGAGGGAAACGGTGAAACTTTCTCCACGCGGCGCAAACTGGTTTGCGCGGCGCGATTGAGCAACATGTTCGGCGCCTTGTTTTCGATGCCACTGTCGAGCACGTTGCCGGCCCGATCGACTTCCAGCCAGATCACCACATCGCCCTGGGGACGTTGCAACGAGGCCTCACGGCCGCTGGGGTATTGCTTGTGCTTTTCCAGTTCCTTGCGCAAAGCGGCGGTGTACAGGCTTTCCTTGATGGCACTGCTGGGCGCCGCGGGTGCGGGAGCCGGAGCAGGTACGGCGGCCGCGGGTGCCACCGGTTTGGCGGCGGCCACCGCGGGCTGCGGCGCCACCGGAGCACTCTGGGCCACGGCGGTCGGGGCCGGGGCCGGCTTAGGCGGCTGCGGCTTGGCCACCAGTGGCTTGGGCACCGGCGGTTTGGGCTTGACCACCGGCTTGGGCTTGGGCGGCTCGATCACCAGCGGTTCTTCCTCCGGGACCACCTGCGGCGGTTCGGGCTCGACCGGCAGCGGCTCGGGTTCCGGCGGCGCTGGCTCGGCGACCGCCAGCAGTTCGGCGGCATCGACCAGGGCAATTTCCACGGTGCTTTCGTCATACACCGGCTTGATCTGCAACTGTTGCAACTGGCTGGTATAGATCACCAGCAACAACAGGCCAGCCGGCAGCAGGCACGCCAGCCACTTGCGAGTTCTATAGAGACTGAACATGGCGTCAGGACTTGCGTGTAGCGATGGAGACGGAAGAGAAGCCATTGCCCTTGAGCAAGTCCATCACCGACACCAGGCGCTTAACTTCCACGCCCTGATCGCTGTTGATGATGATCACCAACTTTTCGCTGCCGTTATTCAGCGCTTTGAGTTGGGCCAGCAGCGCCCCTTCATCCAGGTCCTGACCGTCCAGTTGCAGACGTTCCTCCAGGCCCAGGGTGATCACCGCCTTGTTTTGCGGCTTCAACTGTTGCGCGGTGCTGGCCACCGGCAACTGCGTCTTGATTCCCACGGCGGGAATCACGTTGAGACTGATGAGTACGAAGAACACCAGGAGAAACATCATCACGTCGATCATCGGAATGATTTCGATGTGGGCCTTCTTCTTTTTTGCGACATCCCAGCTGCGCATCGTCTTGCTCCCGCTTCAGCCTTCCCTCCCTTGTGAGAGCTGAATCACAACCCTCGCCGATCCTGACCATGTGCTCAGGAATGCGCAGATCATCCGCGCCCCATGTAACGATTTGGTGACAGAACGGTGTGATATCAGTGAATGTTCGGGAGCTCTGGGACGGGCCTTTCAGCGCAAGACGATGAACCTTCCCAGCACCTTGTGCTGCTGGAAACCGAGCACCGCCTGCAACGAATCGAGGACCGCTTGCGGGTCCTGGCTGGAGAAACTGCCGCTGACCCGGCGCGCCGCCAACTGGTCGTTGAGCAGCACAATGCGCCCGGGGAAATAGCGCCGCAGGTCGGCCACCACCTCGCCCAGGGGCGCGTGGTAATAGTTCAGCCAACCCTGGCGCCAGGCCAGCTGTGCCTCGCTGTCGACGCTGTGCAACGGGGTCGCGGCAGCGTGCTCGTAGGCCACTTGCTGGCCGGCACCGAGGACCTGCTGCGCCGCGCCCTGGGCCGCCGTGACCGCGACCCGTCCGGACAGCACCGTGACCTGCGCGCCCGCCGGTTGCAGGCGCACTTCGAACTGGGTGCCCAGGACCCGCGTCTCGCCCTCCCCGGCCGCCACCACGAAGGGCGCGCCGGTGTGGCTGACACTGAAGAACCCGGCGCCGCGGCGCAGTTGCACATGCCGCTCGCCGCCGCTGAAATCCACGGCAATCGCGCTGTCGGCATCCAGGGTCACCTGGCTCTGGTCGGCCAGGGTCACGGTGCGCACCTGGCCCGGCGCGGAAACGTAGTCGGCCCCCAGGTCATCGACCCAGCGCCCAGGCTGCCAACCGGCGCCCAGGGCCACCGCCAGCAGCACGCTGGCGGCCAGGGCCAGGCCCGCAGACCCGCGGCGCCGCGCTCGGCCCTTGGCCGCATCCATGGAGCGCAGCAGGCCTTGCAGGGCAAAAGCGTCTTCAGCGGCCAGGGTCCGCGCTGGCTGTTCGCTCAGCTCCCACAGCACCTGGGCCTGGGCGTAGGCCTCGCCATGGGCGGGGTCGGCCTGCAGCCACTGGCTGAAGGTCGCCTGATCGCCGCTGCTGGGCTGGTCGTGGAGCAGGCTCAGCCAGGCCAGGGCCGCCTGTTCCTGGGCGGGCGTGGGGCTGACACGGGGGCGGTGGTTCACGGTGCATTCCTTGGCGTGCGCGGGGTCGAGGGTTCCCGCAGGCTGGCCTTGCAGGCTTCGAGGGCGCGCATCATGTGTTTTTCCACGGCGCTTTGGGACAGGCCCATGGCCTGGGCGATCTCGGCGTACTTGCGCCCGTGGATGCGGTTGAGCAGGAAGATCTGCCGGGTACGCTGCGGCAGGCTGCGCAGGGCGGCCTCGACGTGGCGCAGGTCGTTGCCGGCTTCCAGGGCGGCCTGGGGTTCGCAGCCCTGGTGGTCCTGCTGTTCCGGCAGCCAGCCTTCGCTGACCCGCACCCGCGCGCCCTCGCTGCGCAGATGATCGATGGCGATGTTGCCGGCGCAGCGCAGCAGGTAAGTGCTGAGTTCTTCGACCTGCACCAGCGGCCGGCGCCAGAAGCGCAGGAACAGGTCCTGCACCAGATCGGCGGCGGTGGCCCGGCAACCGACCCGGCGGCTGACCAGGGCCTCCATCTGCGAACGCTGGGACAGGAACACCTGCAGAAAATGCGCGCGGCTGCCCTGAGGATCGGCGTGTTCCAACTCAGAAGGCTTGGGTGGCAAGGTGCTCATCATCGTCGGCTCGCTCAGCAACAGGCCGGGGCGAGCACTGGCGGCCGCACCCGGTGAGCGAGCCCCTGCTTGAAGCAGGAGGCGTGCGCCAGCAACACGGCGAGAACCCGCGAAGCCAACGCCAGACAATAGGAAGTGGCGATAGCGCCGACCTGGCTTTTCATGTTTCGACCTTGAAGCGAGAGGAAAGCCGGCACCGCGCACAGGGACCGGAAAACAGGCGGGCATTTTAATAATAAATATTCTCATATGCAAAAAGCCCGCGACGAATTTCTCCTGGCTTCGCGGCCGCCCCCTGATTGCCGAATGCCGTATCAACCCCCTAAAATGCGAACAATTCTTGTTATCTAATAAGTCTTGTTCGCGCAGGAGCGTCCGGTTTGTCCCACTCCGCTACCGTCGAAGGCCTCTACCACGCCCATCACAGCTGGCTGAACAACTGGTTGCGACGCCGGCTCGGCTGCCCGCACAGCGCCGCCGACCTGGCTCAGGACACCTTTGTCCGAGTGCTCGGCGCCCGGGAAACACCGGCCCTGATCGAACCCCGGGCGTTTCTCACCACCATCGCCAAGCGTGTGCTGTTCAACCACTACCGGCGCCAGGACCTGGAACGGGCCTATCAGGAAACCCTGGCGCAGATCCCGGAACAGTTCGCGCCCTCCGAAGAGGAGCGGGCCATCATCCTGCAGACCCTGATGGAACTGGACAGCTTGCTCGATGGCCTGCCGCGCCCGGTCAAGCGGGCCTTCCTGCTGTGCCAGCTGGACGGCATGAGCTACGGCGAAATCGCCCGGGAATTGAACATCTCCATCGCCACGGTCAAACGCCACCTGAACAAAGCCGCCATGCGCTGCTACTTCGCCCTGTGAGTGCCTTGATGAATCCACACCTCAACGGCCAGCCCGACTTCAGCCAGCAGGTGGCCGAGCAGGCCGTGCACTGGCTACTGGAAATGCACGGCGGGCCGTTGAGCCCGCGCCAGCAACAGGCCTGGCAGCACTGGCACGACGCCCACAGCGAACATCAACGGGCCTGGGAGCATATCCAGCGGGTCAACCAGCGCTTGCGCGGTGTGTCGTCGCCCCTGGCCCACGCCGCTCTGAACGGCCCCAGGTCCTCCAGTCGACGCCAGGCGCTGAAGCTGTTGCTGCTGCTTGGCGCCGGCTCGGTCGCGGCCTGGGGCCTGCGCGAGCACAACCCGCTGCCGCCGCTGCTGGCGGACTATCGAAGCAAGGTGGGCCAGCGCCGCCAACTGCGACTGAGCGACGGCAGCCAGCTGCAACTCAATACCCGCAGCGCCGTGGACGTGCGCTTTGACGGGCAGCAGCGGCTGATCCGCCTGCTGGAGGGCGAGATCATGCTCAGCAGCGCCCAGGACGCCCGCCCCTTGCAGGTGCAGACCGCCCAGGGCTGGCTAAACCTGCAAGGCGCACGGCTGAACCTGCGCCAGTTCAACACGCGTGCTCACCTGGCGGTGTTCTCGGGAAGCGTGAGCGTAAAGCCGCTGAGCGACTCGGCCGCGCCCCTTGAGGTGGCGGCCGGGCAACAGGTGAGTTTCGACCGTCACCACGGGGCAACGCCCCGCGCCCTGGATGCCGGCAGCGGCGCCTGGAGCGAAGGCATGCTGGTGGCGGCGCACATGCGCCTGGCGGACTTTCTCGATGAACTGGGACGCTACCGCCCTGGCCAATTGAACTGCGATGGGCAAGTGGCCGACTTGCTGATTTCCGGCAGCTATCCGCTGGATGACAGCGAACGGATTCTGGATCTTCTGGAAATCAGCCTGCCGGTCAAGGTGCGGTGCTTTACCCGGTATTGGGTCACTGTTGAAGCACGGGCGTAGAAGCGGCCCGTTCATTCGCACAGGGGTCTTTGCCGCCGAAAAAAATGTCCGATCAGGTGAGCCGTTTGCAAAGGCTCGGGTGACAGAGAAGGAAAGCCACCTTGATTCCCCCTTCTCAGGACCTCCGTTCATGACCGAGCAACCCACCCGTCTCACTCCCTTGGCCCGCGCGTTGCGCCACTTGCTGCTGGGCGCCAGCCTGACTCTCGGCGGTCTGCCCCTGGCTCAGGCCGCCGAGGCAGCCAAGAGTTATCACATTGCCCCCACCACCCTGGAGGACGCGCTGAACCAGTTCGGCCGGGAGTCCGGGGTGCTGATTTCCTTCGGTTCACAGCTCACCCGTGGCGTGCAAAGCCGTGGCCTGGAAGGGCAATACGCTGCGCAGGAAGGCCTTGATGCCCTGCTGCAAGGCACCGGCCTGCAAGCCCGCGCCGAAGGCAACAATGCCTTCAGCCTGCAACCGGCCAGCCCGGACAAAGCCCCACAAACGCTGCACCTGGAGGCCTCCAACGTGGTGGGCGACTGGCTCGGTGATGCCCAGCAGAACGATGTGTTCGAGCACGCCGGCGCCCGCGACGTGATCCGCCGGGAAGAATTCGAACGCCAAGGTGCAACCCAGGCGCGGGACGTGCTCAATCGGATTCCCGGGGTCAATGCACCGGACAACAACGGCACCGGCAGCCACGACATGGCGCTGAACTTCGCTATCCGTGGCCTCAATCCGCGCCTGGCCTCGCGTTCCACGGTATTGATGGATGGCATTCCGGTGCCTTTCGCCCCCTACGGTCAGCCGCAACTGTCGTTTGCCCCCATCAGCATGGGCAACATGGACGCGGTGGACGTGGTACGCGGCGGCGGTGCGGTGCGCTATGGCCCGCAGAACGTCGGCGGCATCGTCAACTTCGTGACCCGGGCGATTCCCGATACGCCAACGGTCAAGGGCGGTTTTCAGACCGAGACCAGCCCCTCCTCCAGCCATGACGGCTTCAAGACCACCGGCAACCTGCTGGCCGGCGGTACCGCCGACAACGGCCTGGGTGGCGCCCTGCTGTACTCCGGCACCCGCGGCGGCGACTGGCGCGAACACAGCGACACGCAGATCGACGACCTGATCCTCAAGGGCAAGTACCAGCTCGATGAGGCCAACAGCTTCAACGCCATGGCCCAGTACTACGAAGGTCAGGCGGACATGCCGGGGGGCCTGAACGTAGCGGACTACAAGGCCAACCCGTACCAGTCGACCCGCCCTTACGACAAGTTCTGGGGCCGGCGCACGATGTTCAACGTCGGCTACCGCTACCAGGAAGACCGTCGTGAATTCACCGTCAACAGCTTCTTCACCAAGACCCTGCGCAGCGGTTACCTGGACCAGGGCAGCTTCCTTTCTCTGTCACCCCGGGAATATTGGGTGCGCGGCCTGGAAACCCGCTTCGCCCAGGGCTTCGACCTGGGCGCCAGCAGCCACGAGGTGGGGGTCGGTTATCGCTACATCAACGAGGCCGGGCATGAACTGCGCTATCGCACACCGCTGACCGCCAATCAGCAACTGCCCACCAGCAACAGCCGCAACGACCGCGACACCCGCGGCGGCACCGAGGCCCATGCGTTCTTCGTCGACGACCGGATCGATATCGGCAAGTGGACCCTGACCCCGGGCATCCGCTACGAGATGATCGAGTCCCAGCAAAGCAACAACCTCACCCACGTCAAATACCAGGGCGACTACAACACCGCGCTGCCGGCGCTGAACGTGATGTATCACCTCAACGAGAACTGGAACCTCTACGCCAATACCGAAGGCTCCTTCGGCAGCGTGCAGTACAGCCAGATGCCCAACCGTGTGGCCAGCGGCGAGGTCAAACCGGAAAAGGCCCGCACCTGGGAACTGGGCACCCGCTATGACGACGGCACCCTGCGGGCGGAGCTCGGTGCGTTCCTGATCAACTTCGACAACCAGTACGACAGCAACCAGACCAACGACAGCGTGATCGCTCGTGGCGAGACCCGCCATCAGGGGATCGAGGGCAGCCTCAACTACGCCCTGGATGGCCTGGATCCGGCGTTGGCCGGTTTCAATGTTTACGCCACCTACGCCTACGTCGATGCCACGATTCGTGAGGACGGTCCGAACAAGGGCAACCGTGTGCCCTTCTCCTCCAAGCACAAGGGCACCCTGGGCGTGAGCTACACCGAAGGCCCGTGGAAGCTCAATCTCGACAGCAGCTACCAGAGCAGCCAGTTCGCCGACAATGCCAACACCTCGCGCGAAAGCGCCGATGGCAGCAACGGTCGAATTCCCGGCTACATGCTGTTCAGCACCCGCGCCGGCTATGACTTCGGCCCGCAGCTGTCAGACCTGAATGTCGCGGTGGGGGTGAAGAACATCTTCAATCACCAGTACTTCACGCGCTCTTTCGACGACAACAACAAGGGCAAATACGTGGGCGAACCGCGCACCCTGTATGTGCAGACATCCGTCGCCTTCTAAACCCCGCCCCGCGCCACACAAACGCACCTGGCAGTGAAAAAAAAGGGCCTGCAATGCAGGCCCTTCTTTGGGGGGGACGCTTGGCCGTCAGCTATTGAGCGCGGCCTGTTGGTTTTCCAGGAATTCTTCTTCAAGCAGGGCATCGGCCTCGCTGCCATCGCTGCTGGGCACGGCGGCCGCACGTTTGCCGCGCAGTTTGCCGAACATGTGCTCCAGGGCGCTTTCCAGCTTGACGGTGGCGCCATCGATGGCCTGTTCCAAAGTATCGGCCTTGTGGGTCACGGAAATCGGTTGGTGACCTTTCGGACGGGCTTCCAGCTGGCAGCGCATATCGTCTGGACCGGACTTGCCGCCGTTCTCGTCGCGCAGGTGGACCACGACCCGGGTCAAATCTTCTTCGTAGCGTTCGAGCGTGCTTTCAACGGTGCTGCGCACCCACTCCTCCATCCGAAGGCTGCTTTGAATATGGTTATCGCTATGGACTTGGATTTGCATAGTTCTTCCCTTATTTCAGCTTGCTCGTAAGAGGGTCAAGGCAGGGCGTTTGGACCTGCTTTTCGTGACCTCTTGATTACACAATTAGGCACGGCGAGGAACATTTCAACCCCTAAAAAAAGATAAATATTCATACGCAAATAAACCCGGACAAACTGCAAAAGCGCTGTTACTGTCGGGAGTTAGCTCGATTCGGCTTCCTCGCTCAAACCCTCACAACTGCCCCTCTCCCAGGGGGTGCAGACCGCGAAAAATCTCCGCCTCTTCCACCAGCCAGTCATGCACCGCGCGCACGCCCGGATGACTCAGCGCGCCCGGCGCATAAAGCAGCACATAGCGCTTGTGATTGGGCACCGCCAGGCCGAAAGGCACGATCAGGGTGCCGCGCTCCAGCTCGTCGTTGAGCAGGGTGCGCCGGGCAATCGCCACGCCCATGCCGGCGATCGCCGCCTCGATGGTCAGGTGGTTGCGGTTGAAGGTATGACCACGACGCACATCCGCGCCTTCGAAGCCGATGGCATTGAGGTAGAACTCCCACTCGGCGTATTCGTAGCTGCCACGCCAGGCGGTGATGTCGTGCAGCAGCGCAAAGTGCGCCAGATCCGCCGGACCATGCAGCGGCGGCCGGCCCCGCAGCAGGCTCGGCGCGCACACGGGGAAAATCTGCTCGTCCAATAGCGCGGTGGACTGCAAGCCCGGATAACTGCCGTCGTTCAGGTCGATGGCCAGGTCGAAGTCACCTTCGTGCAGGGCCACGCTGCTGTCTTCGGCCACCAGCCGCAGCTGGATCTCCGGATAACGCTGTTGCAGGCGCGGCAGACGCGGGGTCAGCCATTTGCCGAGAAATGAAGGGATCGACCGCAGACGCAAGGTGCCGCTGATCATTCCCGCGTCCAGGCGCCGCAATTCCGCATCGATGCTGCCGTAGGCCTCGCTCACCGTCAGCGCCAGGCGCTGGCCCTCGGCACTCAGCTCGACGCCCCGGGGCCGGCGGTGAAACAGGCGCAGGCCCAGGCGCTCCTCCAACTGGCGGATCTGCTGGCTGACCGCACCGGGAGTGATGTGCAGTTCTTCGGCACAGCGGGTAAAGGACAGGTGCCGCGCGGCACAGGAAAACACATGCAGCCAGACATAGGTCTGGGCATGAAACTGACGACTCATCGTTTAGTCCTGCTAAAGAATCTCTTAGGAATTTTCGTTGGTCAGCCGCGACCGACCCGGGCAGTATCGCCGACATTGCGCTTGGCCTACAAAAAATGGCAGCGATCCACCTTCCATTGCTTGTAAGGCTTTAGCATGGCTATCAGTGTTTTCGATCTTTTCAAAGTCGGTATCGGCCCCTCCAGTTCCCACACCGTGGGCCCGATGCGCGCCGCCGCGACCTTCGCCCAGGCGCTGTTCGAGCAAGGCCTGGAGCAGCAGGTGCAGCGGGTGCAGATCCGCCTGTACGGTTCGCTGTCGGCCACCGGCGTCGGCCATGCCACCGACCGCGCCAGTGTCATGGGCCTGATGGGCGAATGGCCCGACAGCATCGATCCGGGCAGCATCAACCCTCGCATCCAGCAACTGCGCGACAGCGGCCAGCTGCTGCTGGGCGGACGCAAGCCCATCGCCTTCGACTGGCAGCAGGATTTGCTGCTGCTGGACCAAAGCCTGCCCTACCACCCCAACGCCATGTCCCTGACCGCCCACGGCGAGCAGGGCATCGTGCTGGAGCAGACCTACTACTCGGTGGGCGGCGGCTTCATCATCGAAGCCGCCCAGGTCGAGGCCGGAGCTGAAGCCGGCGCCAGTGTCGAATTGCCTTACGACTTCAACAGCGCCGCCGAACTGCTGGCCCTGTGCAAAACCCACAAGCTGCGGGTCGGCGAGCTGATGCTGGCCAACGAACGGGCCTGGCGCAGCGACGCCGAAATCCGCAGCGGCCTGCTGCATATCTGGTCGGTGATGCGCGAGTGCGTCGAACAGGGCCTGCGCCACGAAGGCACCCTGCCCGGCGGCCTCGACGTCCCACGCCGCGCGGCCAAGCTGCACCGCAGCCTGCTGGAGATCGGCAAGCCGAATGTCATCACCTCGACCCTGTCGGCCATGGAGTGGGTCAACCTCTACGCCCTGGCGGTGAACGAGGAAAACGCCGCCGGCGGACGCATGGTCACCGCCCCCACCAACGGTGCGGCGGGGATCATCCCGGCGGTGCTGCACTACTACATGAAGTTCAATCCCCAGGCCTGTGACGACGACGTCGTGAACTTTTTCCTCGGTGCCGCGGCCGTGGGCATCCTGTGCAAGAAGAACGCCTCGATCTCCGGCGCCGAAGTCGGCTGCCAGGGCGAAGTGGGCTCGGCCTGCGCCATGGCCGCCGCCGGTCTGGCGGAAGTTCTCGGCGCCACGCCCGAGCAACTGGAGAACGCCGCCGAAATCGGCCTGGAACACAACCTCGGCCTGACCTGCGACCCGGTGGGCGGGCTGGTGCAGGTGCCGTGCATCGAACGCAACGCGATTGCCGCGGTGAAGGCGATCAACGCCACCCAGATGGCCCTGCGCGGCGACGGCAAGCACTTCATTTCCCTGGACCGGGTGATCCGCACCATGCGCGATACCGGCGCCGACATGCACGACAAATACAAAGAAACTTCACGGGGCGGCCTGGCAGTGAGCTGGGTGGAATGCTGAGGAGCCTTGCCTGACCGTCCGTAAAACGTGAGCCCGAGCAAAAATAATAACGAGGCGATACCGATGACCGATGTACCCACACCTGCTGCCGAACACCCTGCTGTAGCCACACCCCGCGACACCGCGACAGCCCACTCGGGCTGGAGCAAGCACGACACCACCTGGATGCTCGGCCTGTATGGCACCGCCATCGGCGCCGGCACCCTGTTCCTGCCGATCAACGCCGGGGTCGGGGGCTTCTGGCCGCTGATCGTGCTGGCGCTGCTGGCCTTCCCCATGACCTTCTTCGCCCACCGCGGCCTGACCCGTTTCGTCCTTTCCGGACGCTCCGGGGACATCACCGAAGTGGTCGAGGAGCATTTCGGGATCGGCGCCGGCAAGCTGATCACCCTGCTGTACTTCTTTGCCATCTTCCCGATCCTGCTGGTGTACAGCGTGGCCCTGACCAACACCCTGGGCAGCTTCATGGAACACCAGTTGCACATGACGCCACCGCCCCGGGCGCTGCTGTCGCTGCTGCTGATCCTCGGCCTGATGGCCATCGTGCGCTGCGGCCAGGGCGTGATCGTGCGGGCCATGAGCCTGCTGGTCTATCCGTTCGTCGCCGCCTTGCTGCTCCTGGCCCTGAGCCTGATCCCCAACTGGAACGGCGCGTTCTTCGCTTCGGCCAGCGAGGGCATGCCCCTGCAGCTGTTGTTCAAGACCCTGTGGCTGGCAATTCCGGTGATGGTGTTTTCCTTCAACCACTCGCCGATCATCTCGGCCTTCGCGGTGGACCAGAAGCGCCAGTACGGAGCCCAGGCCGAGCGCAAGAGCAACGGCATCCTGGCCACGGCCCACGGCATGATGGTGCTGACGGTGATGTTCTTCTGCTTCAGCTGTGTGCTGGCCCTGTCGCCGGCGGACCTGGTGGCGGCCAAGGAGCAGAACATTTCGATCCTGTCGTACCTGGCCAACCACTTCCAGACCCCGGTAATCGCCTACGCCGCGCCGCTGATCGCCCTGGTGGCTATTACCAAGTCGTTCCTGGGCCACTACATCGGCGCCAGCGAAGGCTTCCAGGGGCTGATCGTGAAAAGCCTGCGCAGCCGTGGTCGCGTGCTGTCGGCCGGCAAGCTGGAAAAGATCACCGCGCTGTTCATGGTCCTCACCTGCTGGGCCGTGGCCACCTTCAACCCGAGCATCCTCGGCATGATCGAGACCCTCGGCGGCCCGGTGATCGCCTGCCTGCTGTTCCTGATGCCGATGTACGCGATCCAGCGGGTGCCTTCACTGCGCCAGTATTCGGGCCAGCTGTCGAACCTGTTCGTGGTGCTGATCGGCCTGATCGCACTGTCTGCGATCATTTACTCGTTCCTGCCCTGAAACGGGCCGGGATAAAAAAGCGGACCTGATGGTCCGCTTTTTTTGTCCCCGTATTCATTGCCCCGCGCGTTTCCCGGCATGTCCCTTGCTTTGTCCCGGGGGAGCAATACGGACGTTGACTACCCTCGGCGAACGGCTGGCCAGTGGTCTGGAATCGCGAACTAATTCCGCGCCCTGCCGGTCAATGACTGCACGATCCAATCAGGCGGTGACGCATCATGGACAACCCTTTGCAACTGATTACCGACACCTTCACCCCGCAATACCAGGTCAACCTGAGCATCCAGGGCCTGGACGGCAGCATCATGCTGACCCTGTCCGAAGGTGGCCGGGTGGTGGCCAAGCGCATGATCAGCGCGGCCCAGCGCAATGACCCGCAGCGCATCAAGCGCCTGGTGCAAAGCATTCAGTTCGGTATCGCCATCGAGCAGGGCCACAGTGCCGTGGCCATTCTCGAAGCCATGACCAACGGCGACAGCCTGGGCCTGCCGCCGCCCAAGGGCCAGACGCTCGCGCCTCCGGCCCTGCGGTTCTAGAGCTCGCCCTTCTCCACTTCCGGGTGTTCGCCGGAACCGGCGCCGAGCTTGCGCTGCGGATGCTCGATCTTCACCGAGGGAAACTGCGACGAGGCGTAGCGCACCACCAGGATGGCGAAGGCCAGCAGCAGGATGCCGCCGCACAGGTAGATGATCCCCAGGTCCGGCGGGTTGTGGTGCGAGACGTTGGAGATCAGCAGCCGGGTCAGCGCGGTGATCGCCACGTAGATCAGGAAACGCACCGGCATGTGGTTGGTCTTGAAGTAGATGCCGACCATCGCCCCCAACTCCAGGTAGATGAACAGCAGCAGGATGTCATCGATCTTGATGTGGCCCGCCTCGATCATCTGCAGAAATTCCATCACTGCCGCCCAGGCAGTCACCGCGCCAATGGCGAACAGCGCCAGGTAGTGGAATGTCTCGACGAACAGGTTGCCCAGGGACTCGGCCAGCTGGTGCACGTTCTGCCGCAGGTTCTCGGCCCAATTGATTTTCACGATGGTTCTTCCTTAGGTCGGTTCGACCGGATGATGCGGATTGGACGTGACGGTTGTTCTGCATGCAGAAAAAAGGCCAGGAGCCGTCAGTGAGATGGTGGCCGCCCGCAACGAGGCACGGCCCCGTAGCAATCGGCCCGGGAAAAAAATTCCGTCTACATTAAAAAGCCACTATCCAAGGGAAAAGGATTCGCCTATTCTCTCGACCTGTATATAGATACAGTGTTTATACAGACCCATTATCGTGAAGGCATGTGAGGTGGTGAATGGCCGTCGAAGTGGTATACCGCAGCAGCCGAGATCTGGAGCGCTTGTTCATGGATAAAGCCGAAGCTGACCGTCATGACAAAATGCTCGAACTGGCTGAATTGCTGGCGCAAGTGTTGCACAAAGCTGTGCCATCGTTGAGCGAGCAGCAAGTGGAAGAAGCCGGGATCTACATGGCGAAAAATCGCGATGTATTTGCCAAGGCCTTCAAGAGCCAGCCGGATGCGTTGTCCGAGTTGCTCAGCGCCCCCGCTCCCGCGGTGGAGGTGGTTGAAGCGCAGCAACCTGCTGAAGTCGAGGCGCCGAACAAACCGGCGAAAGCCGCCAAGGCGGCAAAATAGGCAGCACGCGAATTGAATAAGCCCTGTGTCGATGGCACAGGGCTTTTTTCATGCTTGCCGATCAAGAAGCGCCCGTTATGCAGCCGCCGGTCAAACGATTGCCGCGCCCTTCAGCTCGGGCAAATCGATAAGGTTGCGACGCAATATCGCAATGATCTTGTCCATGAAGATCACCGGCAAATCGGTTGCGCCTCCATACAGGTCGACCATTCCAACCTCAACCGCGCTGTCAACGATGCTGGAGAACGTCTCGATATCCTCAGGCGCTATCAAGGCGACAAGGCTCGCAGGCAAATCATCCCCTCGCCCATTCAATGCCAGTTGCGCTCCGGCCCTCTCCCAGGCCAGTAAACGATCTTTTTCCGGGTAGCCCTCAAGGTGTTTTATCAAGTCATCTACAGCAGGATGAGCAATACCTTGTTTCAGGCAGTAAGCCTCCAGACACGCCGCAGCGTACAACTGCAGGTCGCTGACGGAACACCCGATCAATTGCTTGTCCGTGTTAGCCGCTGTCATGGCGCGACCTCCCATACCCTGCAGCCTGGCGAGCAGTACCCGCAGGCTATATCCATGGCGTCCAGGACTCGGTCTTCAAATTCTTCAGGTGCGTCATGCCTGAGCGAGGCCAGATAGTTGTACACAGCCTGCGCGCCAAAGCCCCTATCGCGGTACCGCACAAGAAGCTGGCGTATCGATTGAATATCCGCACCTGAGCGCAACAGCGAAGACAACTGCTCATCCAGGTCACTATCGAGCACTTGCGGCATCGTCGAATGCATTCCTTGTCAATTGGGCCAAGAGGGACAGGGCTCGGCACTGCAACCTTTCCCGGGCCCAGATACTACAGAGGGCAGGACCCAGAGTTAAGACAGGGACGCCTAGCGATACAGCACCCGCTCCGCCAGTTCATCGGCCACCCGCGCCGGGGAGCGCTTTTCGGCCTGGGCATGAGCGAAGACTTCGGTCAGCCGTGAACTGATCTTCGAAAGGTGGGCGGTGATGGTCGACAGCTCCTCGCCACGGTGCTTGAGCGAGACATAAATTAGCCCGCCGGCATTGATCACGTAATCCGGCGCATAAAGGATGCCGCGGCGTTCAAGCTGGTCGGCCACTTCCAGGTTGGTCAGTTGGTTGTTGGCCGATCCCGCCACCGCCGCGCAACGCAATTGCGCCACGCTATGACTGTTGAGCACGGCCCCCAGGCCGCAAGGCGCAAGGATGTCGCAGGGGGTACTGAGCAGCGCATCGTTGGCAATCGGATGGGCGCCCAGTTGCTCCATGGCCAGCTGCACCTTGCCCGCATCGATGTCACTGACCAGCAGCTCGGCCCCGACTGCATGCAGCTGTTCGGCCAGGGCAAAGCCGACGTTGCCCAGACCTTGGATCGCCACTCGCAGGCCTTCCAGGTTGTCGCTGCCCAGGCGCGCCATGGCGGTGCTGCGGATGCCGGCGAACACCCCCATGGCGGCGTGGGGCGAAGGATCGCCGGCAGCGCTGGTGCTGGTGACGTAGCGAGTCTGCTGGGCGATGCAGTCCATGTCGGCCACCGAGGTGCCGCTGTCGATGGCGGTGATGTAGCGGCCGTCCAGTTGCTCGACGCAACGGCCGAAGGCCTCGAACAGCGCGGCGCGATTCTCCACATGGGCCGGACGGATGATCACCGCCGTGCCGCCACCTTGCGGCAGCCCGGCCAGGGCGGCCTTGTAGCTCATGCCCCGGGCCAGGCGCGCGGCGTCTTCCACGGCGCTGGTGGCATCGGGATAGGCCAGATAACGGCAACCGCCCAGGGCGGGGCCCAGGCGGTTGTTGTGGATGGCGATCACTGCCTTCAACCCGGTGCCGGGGTCGACGCTGAGGTGCAGCGATTCAAG
Source organism: Pseudomonas protegens (assembly GCF_013407925.2). NCBI lineage: Bacteria > Pseudomonadati > Pseudomonadota > Gammaproteobacteria > Pseudomonadales > Pseudomonadaceae > Pseudomonas > Pseudomonas protegens. Next base: position 2,106,803 of record NZ_CP060201.1, read on the forward strand.
GCGGGTACTGTGCATGAGAGCGAACATCGACGGGCTCCCGAATCACGTCTGGTAGTCGCCAGTATAGGCTTGCGCCTGGAATTTGCTGCGCCGCGCAGGAATAAGCCGGGAGCCTTTCCTGGCATTGGGAAATAACCTGCAACCACCTGTGTCAGCACTGGACGAAGCGGCGCCACGAGGCTAAAACGAGGCATCCGTCGGAGGTTGAGATGAACCCGCGCCAAGCCTTTTTCGCCTGCCTGCACCGCTCGCCACCCGCTCTGCTGGAGGCGGCGCTGTGGATCGCCGCCGAACATGCACCGCAACTGGTCCCCGAACGCCAGCTGGAAGCCTTCAAGGATATCCAGCTGCAGATCGGCAACAGCCTGCCCCCGTTGCCGGCGAACGAGTTGGGCCAGCCGCTGTTGCGGCGGATGAACGACCTGGGCTTTCAACAAGACGAACACCTGCCCCTGCGGCCCCAGGCGGCGCTGATGGACAAGGTCCTGGAGTCGCGCCGCGGGCAGCCCCTGGCCCTGGCGCTGATCGCCCTGGAGCTGGCGCATCGCTTGCAGATTCCCCTGGTGGGCGTGAACTTCCCCGGGCACTTCCTGCTGCGGGTGCCCGGCGCCGACCATTTGCTCGATCCTTGCGGCGGACGCCGGCTGTACCCCGCCGACTGCCGGGAACTGCTGCAGCGCCAATACGGCGCCCATATCAAGCTCAGTGCCGAACACCTGGTCAGCGCCGAGCCCACGCAGATGTTCCAGCGCCTGTCGCGCAACCTGCGCCAGTTGCACCTGTCCTACGACGACCACCTGGGCGCCCTGATCAACGCCGAACGCGTGCTGGAGCTGGGCAATGGCAGCGCCGCCGACTACCTGGCCCGGGCCAGCCTCTACCAGCGCCTGGAATGCCCGAACGCCGAGCGCTTTGACCTGGAACACGCCCTGCTGCTCAGCGACGATCCGATCCAGCGCCTGCGCCTGACCGAGCGCCTGGGGCACCTGCCGCCCAACACCATCGTGCACTGAACCCCGGCTGCACCCGCGCCCGCCGCGACCGGATGAAACACCAACTGCAGGACACCACCCGACACCTGCAACGCCTGAACGGCACATGGCCAAGCGGCTGGGGCCTGTTGCGGATCCAGGCCAGGGCCGCATGACAGCCACGCCGGCGCTCTGGCAGGATGGGCGGCTCACGCCAAGGAACGGATTCAGCATGCTCATCAGAAAAGCTCACAGCGGCGACGCGCAGCGGGTCTTCGACATTCGCAACCGGGCCATCAACCACCAGTGCGCCGGTCACTATCCCGAGGCCGACCTGAAGATCTGGACCGATGGCGAACTGTCGGACTATTTCATCGAGCTGGTGGCGAACACCGGCCATGTCGCCGTCGTCGACAACCAGGTGACCGCCAGCGGCCTGCTCGACCTGGAGACCGGCCAGGTCGACGCGGTGTTCGTCGACCCGGCCTACATGGGGCGCGGCATTGGCCGCCGGATGATGGACTACCTCGAAGAACAGGCGCTGCAGGCCGGGTTGCCCCACCTGATCCTGGACTCGACCCTGAACGCCGCCGACTTCTATCGCCGCTGCGGTTTCGTCGGTGAGCGCATCGCCCAGTACCAGTCGCCCCGGGGCCTGACCCTGGCGTGCGTGCCGATGCTCAAGCACCTGGCCCGCTGAGCGGCTTCAGGACTTCAGGGGCGCAGCCCCTTGCGCGGCAGGCCCCGCCTCGCCGGAGGCGGCCGCCAGCGGCGAACGCACCTGAATGATCAGCAACGCCGCGAGCAGAGCCGGAATCCCACAGAAGAAGAAAATCTGCTGCACCGGAATGTGCATCGCCAGCAGCAGGCTGCCGAACAGCGGACCGAGGATCGAACCGAAACGCCCGACACCCAAGGCCCAGCCGGTGCCGGTAGCGCGCACCTGGGCCGGGTAGAAGTTGCTGGCAAAGGCGTTCAGGGTCAGCTGGCCGCCGATGATGCAAAAGCCCGCGGCGAACACGAACAGCACCAGGTAGCGCGGGTTGTCATGGTTCAGCCCCAGCAACACGGTGCACAGCGCAGCCGCCGCGAGTACCGCCGCCAGCAAGCGCACCTTGCGTTTCAAGCGGTCGGCGAACCAGGCCATGCAAATCGCGCCCAGGGTGCCGGCAAAAAGAAACATCGAGGTCACCAGGTTGGCCTGCTTCAACGCCAGGCCGCTCTCCAGCAGCAACGTCGGCAGCCAGCTGATCATGAAATACAGCAGGATCAGGCTGACGAAAAAGGTCGACCAGAGCAGCAGGGTCGGCCGCGCATAGCCGTGGCGAAACAGCTCCAGCACCGTGAGCTTGCTGTCCGCCTGCGCCTCATCGCCGCTCACGGCAACCGGCGGCTGCCAACCCGGGAGCATCTGCGCGCTGAGCTTGCGCAGTCGCGCATAGGGCGGCGCGTCCCGCAGCAGGCGCGGCAGGGACTCGGGCAGGCGCCAGAGCAAAAACGGAAACAGCAGCAACGGCGTGATGCCACCGGCGAGGAACACCACCTGCCAACCAAAGCGCTCGATAAACCCGGCGGCGACAAAACCACCCGCCGCGCCGCCAAAGGAGAAACCGCAGGCGGCCAGGGTGACCATCAGGGTGCGCAAGCGCGGCGGCGAATATTCGGACATCAGCGCCATGGCGCTGGGCATCGCCCCACCCATGCCGATGCCGCAGATAAAGCGCGCCGCCATCAGGCTTTCCAGGGAACGGGTGAACACCATCAGCACCGTCAGGCTGGCGTAGATCAGCACGCAACAGAGCAGGATCCGGCGCACGCCAAAACGGTCCGCCAGGGGCGTCACCGCCAGGGAGCCCAGGGTCAGGCCCAGCAGGTTGGCGCTGAACACCGGGCCGAAGGCGGCCTTTTCCAGGCCCCAGTCCTGAGCCAGGGCCGGCACCACATACCCCAGGACCTGGGCATCGTAGCCATCGGTGACCAACAGCAAGGCAAGAAGCAACAGGAGCAACCACTGGTAGCGGGACACCGGGCGGGCGTCGAGCGCCGCGCGAAAGCTGGCAATCTGATTTTGCATCGCAAGGTACCTGTTCGGTTTTTATGGTTATGGGCAACGCTGTTGCGCCGATCACCGGTAGTGACCGCTCAGGCCCCATTGCGGGGCCCGGGTGATGCAGATGCCGCGCGGCCCCGGATGCCGGGGCCGCGCGCAGGTCAGGCCGGGGTGTCGGGCTGATTGGCCGGGTGCGCGGCCTGGAACGCCGGATGCGCAGCGGCCAGGGCCGCGACCCGAAGAATCCGCGGATAGGCGTCCAGCGGCACCTTGAAACGCTCGGCCGCGTACAGCTGGGGAATCAAGAACACATCGGCCAGCCCCGGCTGCTCGCCAAAGCAGAAGCCCTGATCGCCGATCAGTTGCTCCAGGGCCGCCAGACCCTGGCTGATCCAGTGAGCGATCCACACCTGCAACTGCTCTTCTTCATGGCCCCACTCGCGCAGCAGGTTGAGGGTGCTGGAGTTGTGCAGCGGATGGACGTCGCAACCGATGATCGCCGCCACGGCCCGTTCCCGAGCACGGCTGGCCAGGTCCTCGGACAGCAGCGGCACCTGTGGATAACGCTCCTCCAGGTACTCGATGATCGCCAGCGACTGGATCAGCAGGTCGCCGTCGTCGGTGCGCAGCGCCGGCACCCGGCCCTGGGGGTTGATGCCCAGGTATTCCGGCTGGCGGTTGGCGCCGCCCTTGGGCACCAGCAGGTTGACCGGAATCGCCTGGAACTCCAGGCCCTTGAGGGCCAGGGCAATCCGCACCCGATAGGAGGCGGTGGAACGGTAGTAGGTATAGAGCTGCATGGGGCTCTCCCTTAACGTGCCGGTTGGACCGTGCCACGGCATTCGCCGAAGCCGATGGAGGCGAAACCTTCGCGGCGGCAACGCCCGCGCAGGATGATTTCATCGCCGTCTTCGAGGAACTTGCGCACCTCGCCGGAGGCCAGCTCGATGGGTTTCTTGCCGCCTTCGGTGATCTCCAGCAGGCTGCCGAACTGGCCGCTTTGCGGACCGGACAAGGTGCCTGAACCAAACAGGTCACCGGCCTGCAACTGGCAGCCGTTGACGCTGTGATGCGCGACCATCTGCGCCACGGTCCAGTACATGTACTGGGTGTTGCTCAGGGTCAGGCGGTGGGCCGGCAAGCCCTGCTCGCGCATGGCCTGGGTGATCAGCAGCACTTCCAGCTCGATGTCGAAGCCGCCAGCGGCCTGGTCGCGCTTGTCCAGCAGATAAGGCAAGGGTTGCGGATCGCCTTCCGGGCGCGGCGCCTGGGCCTGGCGGAACGGCTCCAGGGCTTCGGCGGTCACCACCCAGGGCGAAATGCTGGTGATGAAGCTTTTCGACAGGAACGGGCCCAGCGGCTGGTATTCCCAGGCCTGGATATCCCGCGCCGACCAGTCGTTGAGCAGGCAGAAACCGGCGATGTGCTCGGCGGCGTCGCCAATCGCGATCGGCTCGCCCATCTCGTTGCCCTGGCCGATCCAGATGCCCAGCTCCAGTTCATAGTCCAGGCGCGCGCAGGGGCCGAAGGTCGGCTCGCTCTGCCCGGCCGGCAGGGTCTGGCCCTTGGGCCGGCGCACGTCGGCACCGGAAACCCGGATGGTCGAGGCCCGGCCGTGGTAGCCGATGGGCACGTACTTGTAGTTGGGCAACAGGGGGTTGTCGGGGCGGAACAGCTTGCCGACGTTCTGCGCGTGTTCGATGCCGACATAGAAGTCGGTGTAGTCATTGATCTTGGCCGGCAGGTGCATCTGGCAATCGGCCGCCAGGGGCAGCAGTTTCGCGCCCAGTGCCTCGATCTTGCTGCACAGGCTGCTGCCTTCGCCGAGCAGTTCCAGCAGGCGCTCACGCAGGGCGACCCGGGCCGGGCGGCCAAGCTGGAAGAACGCGTTCAACTGACCACCACGGGCGGCTTGCACCGCGGCCTTGGCCTGGCCTTCGAACAGGCCGGCGTCCAGCGCCGCTTCCAGGTCGAAAATCTGTTCGCCGATGGCGACCCCGCTGCGGGGTGCCGAACCCTGGGTGCTGAAAACGCCCAGGGGCAGGTTCTGCAACGGGAAGTCGGGGTGACCGTTGGCGGACTCGACCCAGCTACGGGTGATGGTGGGCAAGGTCATGGGTTATCTCCGATTCGGGTTGAAGGTGACGGGCAGCGAGGCCCAGCAAGCATCGTAGTCGTTCTGCAGCTGCGGGCACTCCAGGGCGAACTGGCTCGGGCGCAGCACCTGGCTGGTTTCGAACATGAAGGCCATGGTGTTGTCGATCTTGGCCGGTTGCAGCTCGACGTTGATCGCCTTGGTGCAGGTTTCGCCGTCCGGGCCGTGGGCGCTCATGCAGCTGTGCAGCGACGCCCCGCCGGGCAGGAAGCCTTCGGCCTTGGCATCGTAGGCGCCCTGGATCAGGCCCATGAACTCGTTCATCAGGTTGCGGTGGAACCACGGTGGACGGAAGGTGTTCTCGGCCACCATCCAGCGTGGCGGGAAGATCACGAAATCCAGGTTGGCCAGGCCCGGCACGCTGGTGGGCGAGGTCAATACGGTGAAGATCGACGGGTCCGGGTGGTCGAAGCTGACCGTGCCGATGGTGTTGAAACGGCGCAGGTCGTATTTGTACGGCACGTTGTTGCCGTGCCAGGCGACGACGTTCAGCGGCGAGTGGTCGAGCTCGCAGCCCCAGAGTTCGCCAAGGTACTTCTGGACCAGCGTGGTGGGCTGGCGCAGGTCTTCGTAATGAGCCACCGGCGCCAGGAAGTCACGGGGGTTGGCCAGGCCGTTGCTGCCAATCGGCCCGAGGTCCGGCAGGCGCAGTGGCGCACCGTGGTTCTCGGCGACGTAGCCACGGGCTTGCGGGTCCAGCAGCTCGATGCGGAATTTCAGGCCGCGCGGCAGCACGGCGATTTCCAGCGGCTCCAGCGCCAGCACGCCCAACTCGGTGACGATGCGCAAGCGGCCCAGTTCCGGCACCAGCAGCAGTTCGCCATCGGCGTTGAAGAACACCCGCTCCATGGAACGGTTGGCGCGGTAGTGATAGACGCTGATACCCGCCGGATGCTGCGCCGCGGAGTTGGCCACCATGGCCACCAGGCCATCGATGAAGTCGGTGGGCTCGCTTGGAATCGGCAACGGGTTCCAGCGCAGGCGGTTGGGGGTCACCTCACCCAACGGGCCGCCCGCCAGTTGCCGCGCCAGCTTGGCGAAGGCCGGGTGCTTGGCCGAAGGCTGGATGCGGTACATCCAGGTGCGCCGGGCTTCGCTGCGGGTCATGGTGAAGGCGGTGCCGGAAAACAGTTCGGCGTAAAGGCCGTAGGGGGCTTTTTGCGGGGAGTTCTGACCGATGGGCAGTGCGCCCGGCAGGGCTTCGCTGGCGAATTCATTGCCGAAGCCCGATTGGTAGCTGAGGGCCGACGCCGAAGAATCGAGGTTCATGGAGCCTCCTGGAAGTTGGAATAGGCAGGGGCCCACCACTCCTTCGCAAGAGTTATCGGCACGCCTGGGTTGTTTTTATCGTAATCCAATTACGCATAACGTAATTTGATTGCCTAGGAGCGTCAAGCTATAAAGACCGCCACTTGTCACGGGACCCCGACACCTCCATGGAAAAGCCGCGCAGCACCAGCGACAGCACCGGTAAACAGAAAGTCCGCTCGGCCGAAGTCGGCACCGACATCCTCAAGGCCCTGGCCGAACTGTCACCGGCCACGTCGCTTTCGCGCCTGGCCGAACATGTGCAAATGCCCGCAAGCAAAGTGCACCGCTACCTGCAGGCGCTGATCGCCAGCGGCTTTGCCGAGCAGAACAGCGCCACCAATCATTACGGCCTGGGCCGCGAAGCCCTGCGCGTGGGCCTGGCGGCCCTGGGCAGCATGGATGTGTTGAAAGTCGGCGCCCTGCCCCTGGCGGAGCTGCGCGATGAATTGAACGAAACCTGTTTCCTCGCGGTATGGGGCAACCAGGGCGCGACCGTGGTGCACATCGAGCCGGCGGTGCGCGCGGTGACCGTGGTCACCCAACTGGGCTCGGTGCTGCCGCTGCTCAGTTCATCCACCGGGCTGGTGTTCAACGCCTACCTGCCACACCGGGAAACCCTCGATCTGCGCCAGCAGGAACTGGCCAGCGGCGCGCCCCATGCCCTGGCCGACCCGCAGGTCCACGATGCACTGGCGGAGCAGATTCGCCAGCGCGGCCTGCACCATGTCCACGGCCTGCTCATGCCCGGGGTCGATGCGCTGTCGGCGCCGGTGTTCGATGCCACCGGCAAGATTGCCGCCGTGCTGACCGTGGTGGGGCCGACTTCGCTGTTTCACGCCGATGAACATGGGCCGGCGGCCCAGCGCCTGCTGGCGGCCAGCGCCGCCGTGAGCTGGCGCATGGGCTATCAGGCGCAGCCCGAGTAACCAGCGCCCCTCAGCTCATCAGCCCCAGGGCCTGGGCCTTGGCCACGGCCTGGGTGCGCCGCTCCACCCCCAGCTTGCTGTGGATCCTGCGACCGTGGGTCTTCACCGTGTGCAGAGAGATGAACAACTGCTCGGCAATCTGCTGGTTGGAGCAGCCCTGGGCTATCAATTGCAGCACCTGCAACTCCCGCAGGCTGAGCAGGCTCTCGTGATGCTCTGGCGGCGCCTGGGCCGCCAGGGCGGGCGAGCTGTCGGCTGGCGGCAGCAAGCCCGGTTGCCGCAGGCGCAACTCGTGCAGGGCGTGGGGCAGATTGCACCGCGCCGCCAGGGCCTGCCCGGCCTCCAGGGCCTGGGCCGCCAGAGCCTGATCGTCGAGCCTGAAGGCCACCTCGGCCAGGACCAGTTGCACCTGGACCTCCAGCCCCAGCATGCCGTGGCGCCGAGCCCGGGCCAGCAGCCCCTGCAAGGTGGCCACCGGCGCCTGGGCCCGTCCCAGATGCACCTCGGCCAGCACCAGCAGGCATTCGATACTCGGGATCAGTTCCAGACTGGCCGGAGGCGCCTGCAGTGCCTGGGGCCCGCGATAATGCCGGAGTACCCGGCTCAGGGCTTCGTGAGCCAGATCCGCCCGCCCCTGCTGCAGCCAGAGTTGGCTGCTGACCTGCAACAGCACGCCACGGTAGACGCTGTCCGGAATCTGCCGTTGCTGCATCAGTCGCTCGGCGTCTCGCAGGCGGACGAAGGCCTGGGCGTAGTCGCCCTGGTTGGCCGCCAACTGGGCCTCACCGAGAAAGCCGTACAAGGCGCGCTTGTCATGACTGATCAGGCAATCCTCAAGGCCACGGCGAAAATACCCGGCTGCTTGCTGATCCTGTCCCTGACGCAGGGCCAGACGCCCCAGGCGCAAGGCCAGGCGCCCCAGCAAGGGCGTGGCCCGCAGTGCTTGCCCGGACAAGCGCTCGATCACCTGTTCCAGCAGGCTCTGCGCCCGATGCGGCGCGCCGCGCTGTTCCAGCAGTTGGGCATGGTCGAGCTCCAGCAGGCCTTCGAACAGCAGCGCATCCTGGGCCCGGGCCAGGCACAGGGCTTGCCGATTGAGGGACTGGGCCACGTCCAGCTCGCCACACAGCAAGGCTTGCTGAGTCAGCCCGGACAGGCACAGCAGGCGGGTGGTCCAGGCGCTGTCGTCCAAGGCGTTCAAGGCTTCGCGAAAATGCTGCCGCGCGGCCTCCATGCGCCCGCCCAGGTGCAACAGCCAGCCCTGCTGCGCCTGCCAGCGGGCCAGTAGCTGACGCTGTTCGGCGGCCGACGGTTGCGGCGTGAAACGGGCCATCTGGGCCATGCACTGCTCGGCCTGTTCGAAGCGTCCGGCAAACAGCATGGCCGCCGCCAAGAGCCCCAGTAACTGCGGACTGCCCAGCAACAGCTCGGCGCCCTGGCGCTCGTGCAGTTGCAACAACAGCAAGCCATTGAGGCGCTGGAACAGGAACTCGATATTGAAATGCTCCAGCAGGCTGACCGCCACTTCATATTCCTCGGCCAGCAGCGCCTGCTCAAAAGCCGACTGCCAATCCTCCTGAGCGGTAAACCACTGACAGGCCCGGCGATGCCAGGAGCGCGCCGTGGGCCAGGCTTCATCGCGCATCAGCCGGGCCAGGGGCGCAAACACCTGCAGCCAGTCGGCACCGCCTTCCCAGGGTTCGATAAAGCAGCCCAGGTCCTGCAGGGTGCGCAGGTACTGGGCCCCTTCTCCGGCGCCAAACAGGTGCTCGCACAGCTCGGCATTGAACCGCGGCATATGGGCCAGCACTTGCCAGACTTCCGCCAGTTCCGCGGGCAACACGCTGAACAGCTCGTGCTCCAGGTATTCGAGCAAGGTGTTGGGGCGCCCGGGCTTGCAGGGCTGGGTGACCCGCTCGCTGCCGTCGAGCAAGGCGATACGCACCCCCGCGCACCAGCCGCCGCTGCGTTGCAGGACGCGGCTGGCGGTTTGCGTACACAAGGGTTGCGGCAGGCGTTGCAGCAAACCCTCGATATCGTTCTGGCTGAACGCCAGGGCGCTGCCGTCCAGTTCGTAGAGCTGGTCGTCCAGCAACAGTCGTGGCCAGTTGCATTGAGGTCGGCGGCGGCTGCCGATCCACCAGGTGAGTACGGGGTTGTCGACGCTCAGCAAGCGGTCCAGCAGCAGGTCCAGATCGGCCGCCGGCAGCCGGCAATAGTCATCGATACACAGCCAGGCCGGGCCCGACAGCTGCGCCAGATGGGCCAGCAGCGCTGCCGGTTCGGCCATGGCCAGGCCCAAGGCCGAGGCCAGGGCGCGACACAGCTCCTCGGGGGTCTGCCGCGCGCCGCCCAGGGGCAACCAGATGACCCGGCAGCCCTCGGGGGCCTGCTGCAGGCATTCGCTGAGCAGCGCGGTCTTGCCGCTGCCGGCGGGGGCGCACAACAACTTGACCCGCGCGCTGGAGAGCAGCAGGGGCTCACTCAGGTGGCGGCGTGGAGCATGATGGGAGGACAAACGGGGCATGAACCCGGGACGCTCTGGACAACGAGTCATGGCAGTCATTGCGGCAAGCCTTTTTTATAGTTTTAGCCAGCGTGCCCCCACCCTAGCCCCGACCTCTCGACCTGTTGAAGAAGTATTCAGCGGGCTGATCCCCCGCCATAAAAAAGGCGACCGGACGGTCGCCTTTCAACCTCGTGCGTCACTCGCGCCTAGCGCACCCCGCCGGCGCGCAAGGCGGCCGGGGTGTAGTCGGCGGCCTTGGCGGCAAAGCCGAACTCCAGGCTGTGCTTTTCCTCGTTCTTCATGCCCAGGGCCAGGTAGCGACCAGCGTTGAGGTCATACAGGGCTTCCAGGGTGTAGGCCGGGACCTGATGGTCGTAGTAGTACTGCGCGTGACCTTCGGCGACCCGCCACAGCTGGCCACGACCGTCGTAGTGATCCACCAGGGCCACCTGCCAGCTGTCCTCGTCGATGTACATGTGCCGGGTGGCGTAGATATGCCGCTGGTTCGGCTTGACCGTGCCCACCACCTCCCAGACCCGGTGCAGCTCGTAGCGGGTCAGGTCCTGGTTGATATGCCCGGCCTTGACGATGTCGTCGTACTTGAGGCTCGGCGAGTCCAGCTTGTAGCTGTTGTAGGGGATGTACATCTCCTTCTTGCCCACCAGCTTCCAGTCGTAACGATCGGGAGCGCCGGAGAACATGTCGAAGTTGTCCGAGGTGCGCAGGCCGTCGGCGGCGGTGCCCGGACCGTCGTAGGCCACTTGCGGGGCCCGGCGCACGCGGCGCTGGCCGGCGTTGTAGATCCACGCCGAACGCGGCTCCTTGACCTGGTCCAGGGTTTCATGAACCAGCAGCACGTTGCCCGCCAGCCGCGCCGGGGCGGTCACCGACTGCTTGAAGAAGTTCAGCACGTTGGCCGCTTTGGCCGGCTCCAGATCAGGGATCATCGGCGGCGCCGCGATCTCTTCCTCGAAACGGATCGAGGTATAGCTGCCGTTGGTCTGCGGGGTGACCTGAGTGATGATGCGTTTCTGGTTGCCACCGTGATAGCGGGTCAGGTGGTTCCACAGCACCTCGATGCCGTTCTTCGGAATCGGGAAGGCGTAGTAGCGGTTGCCGGTGAAGTTGGCCAGGCCGTTGCCGTCGTTGGTGGTGGTCACGTTCAGCGCGCTACGCTTGGCCGACTCGTAGATCTCCGGTGGCAGGCCGAAGCTGCGATGGGTCGGGTAGACCGGAATCCGGTAGCTGTCCGGGTAACGCTTGAACATCGCCAACTGCCCTGCGGACAGCTTGTCCTTGTACTTGTCCGCGGTGGCCGCGGTGATGATGAACAGCGGCTTTTCATTGGCGAACGGGTCGGCGAGAAAGCCCTTGCTGTCCACCGCGCCGGCGTTCTTCGGGATGCCGCCGGTCCAGGCCGGAATCGAGCCATCGGCGTTGCCGGCCTTCTCCGCGCCCACGGGAGTCAGGCTGGTGCCCAGCTTGGCGGCCTCTTCCGGGCTCACCGCGGCCATCAGGTTGGCCGCCCACAGACCCAGTGCCAGGGCGCTGCATTGCAGAATCATGTTGCGCATTCAAGTGCTCCTTCTTGTGCCGGTTCAGAAGTTCACGCCAAAGCTCAACGCGAGGAAATCCCGGTCGGTGAGGGTGTTGTAGCGCCCGCCAAAAAAGTCGGTGTAGCTGAGACTGGCGGTGTAGGTGTTGCGGTAGTCGGCATCGACCCCGACGCTCAGGGCCTTGGCCCCCTGGTTGAACAGGCCGTTGGGACCGTAGCCGTTGACGTCATGGGACCAGGACAGGTTGGGCTTGAAGTTGATCCCGGCGATCACGTTGCTGTAGTCGAGGATCGCCCGGGCGCGATAGCCCCAGGAGGTGGCGGTGACGAAACCGCCGGTATCGCCGCCATAGCCGTACTGGCCATAGACCGAGTCACGGCCGTAGCGCAGCTTGCTCTTGTCCTCCAGGCCGCCGACCCGGACGATCGCCGCCTCGCCCACCAGGGTCAGGCGATCGGCCCCCAGCACCTGATCGAAGAACTGGGTCATGGAGCTCTGGATCTGGGTGATTTCCTTGCGCCGGTAGCCGGTGTTGTCGGCGCCCAGGGCGGTCTTGATCGGCGACGCCGCGCCGCCGGCAATCGGATTGAGCAGGGCCAGGGTCAGGTCGTTGGTGTTGACCTGCACCGGGGCGTTGGGGCGGTAGCTGATCTCGCCGGTCCAGGCGGTGCCGGTGGGCAGCGTGGTGGAGAAGCTGGCGCCGTACAGGCGGATGTCTTCGGGGTATTCGAGGTAGTACTGGCCACGGCCGAGCATCACGCTTTGCACCAGGCCACTGCCGGAACCGGGAACGATGCCGTTGGCAGCCCCGGCAATCGCCCCCAGGGTCGCCGGACTCACATTGGCGGTGGTGGTACTGACCACCGGGCTGCGGGCGTGGTAGTTCATGAAATACAGGCCGTACTCGGTGTCGTCGCCGAGCCAGCGCAAGGCGGCGCCCCACTGCCCGGAATCACGGGCATCGCGGTCGCCGCCGCGGGGCAGGATCACCCCTTCACGGGACACCTGAAAGCCCTGGCCGAACGCCGCGGCGACCGGTTGCAGGGGCGCGATCGCCGGGCTGCCGACGGTGTAGCCGGTGGTGCAACCATCGGCCACCACATCGTTGCCGAAGAAGGTGCCGCAGTTGTCCACCACGGTCTGGTCCCATTCCAGTTGATAGAAGCCTTCCACGGTCAGCTGGTTGGTCAGGCCCTGGGAGGCGAACAGCATGTTCACCGGCACCAGGCCTTCCTTGATCTCGGCGCCCGGGCGGCGAAAGGCCGAGACGTCCACCGGGTTGATGCTGTTGATGGAGTTGCCGATGAAGGTGCTCTCGCCCCAGCTGACCACCTGCTTGCCGGCGCGCACGGTGCCCGGCAGGTCGGCGATGGAGTAGTTGTGGTAGACGAAGGCGTCGAGAATCTGCGCGCCTGAGGACTTGGCGCCTTCCTTGCGGTTGTGATCGCTGATGGGCTTGAACTCGCGGTCTTCGTCCTTGAGTTCGAAGTCGTACCAGTACTTGCCGCGCACGAAGACCCCGGTGTCGCCGTACTTGAGCTCCAGGTCATGCAGGCCCTTGAAGATCTTCGAGAACGTCTCGCCCTTCTTGAAGTTCAGGCGGCCATCGTCACCGGTGGAAGACTGCGCGGTGCCGCCGTTGACCGTACCGACGAACTTGCGGTCGGCATCGCGCATGCCCCAGCTGGCGCCGACCGACAGCGACGAGTCGAACTGCCCTTCGATTTCCCCGATGTTGAACGAAACCGCTTGCACCTGGCTGCAGCAGCCCAGTGCTACCGCGGCGGCCAGCGCCTGCGGTGTGAAGATGGCGCGCATTGTTGTTCTTGTCATGCGTCTTCCCCGGTGAGTGACAGGAGAACTCACCCTACTGCCGGGGTAGCACGGTCGATAAGCGCACCAAGGAGGTATTCGCGTTGTCGCTCGAAAGGATGAATGCCCTTGCCTCAGGGGCGCTTCAGCGGCCTATCCACGGGCTGGATACGGCCCCATCAGGGGCGTCGATGCGGTTCTCGGGCGGCCACCTCGAACTGTTGCTCAGGCTGTAACAGTCCTTGTCCTGAATCGCTATTTTTCCAAGGCGGGCCAGGGCTTATTCTTGCCCCGCAGTCACGGCAAACAGCACCACGCCACTGCCAAGGGAAGTACCCGGTACCCGGGTTCCCCGAATCAGTTTCCAGGCGGCTTGAAGGGTTTGGGTTCAGGTCGCGACACCCGGTTCACCGACGTTGATTTTGTAGCTCCTTGATCTAACGTCTTACTTTGGCCGCTGCTCTTGCAGCGGCCTTTTTTATGCGCGCAAGACCACGGCCGCGTTGAACTTACAACTTGTCGTCATCGCCTTCGTCGTAATGAAACTTGTGCAACAGACGATGCGCCACCGGTGACAGGATCAAGCCCAGCGTGGCGGCGAACACCAGGTTGGTGTAAAGCCCGTAAGTGGCAAAAAACAGTTTGCCGCCAGGGGTTTGCGGCATGTTGATGGGCCCGATGCCGCCGAGAATCATGGCCGCGTCATACAGGGCGTCGTGAAAGGAAATGTCCTGCTCGAAGTACAGCAGACCGCTGATACCCAGCAACACCGAAAAGCTGATCAGGGCCAGAACCACCAGGCCGTGAACACATAGACGCCGGATAAACAGCAGTCGCGACAGTACCGGCTGATCCTTTGATTCATACATCTCAAGCGCTCCTTGTGCGTTCGCCAGCCGTCGAGCATAGAGACGAACGCCACAGGAGTAAAACCGCCGCGGCCCAGGCTGCGGCGGGTCATTGCCTGGCGGCTTTCAAGCCTGGAAAAAGTGCCTGCCGATCAGCGCCGGACAAGGCTTCCCCACGGAGCGTCAGAGGGCGTATTTTTGCAGATTCTGCATCATCTCCTTCAGCGCCTCGATGTTGTCCTTGGGATGGGCCGCCCCCTCGAAATCGCAGATCTGCTGCCAGTGCGCTGCCACATCGTCAGGCGAAAAGCCCTGGTGTGGATCGAAACCGGCGCCCAGGCTGCGCTCCCAACGCACCTTGCCGATCCAGCCGCCGCCCACTTCGAACAGGCCGGAGGTTTCCTGGCATTGCTCGCTACCCAGGTACACCACCAGCGGGCTCACCAGTTCCGGCTTGAGCTGCTCGAACACTTGCGGCGGGATCAGCCCCTCGGTCATCCGCGTGCCACCGGTGGGGGCAATGGCGTTGACCAGGATGTTGTTCTTGCGCCCTTCGATGGCCAGGGTCCGGGTCAGGCCGTACAGGCCGAGCTTGGCCATGCCGTAGTTGGACTGGCCGAAGTTGCCGTAGATACCGGATGTCGAAGCGGTGAAGATCACCCGGCCGTAGGCCTGGTCCCGCAGGTGCGGCCAGGCGGCGCGAGTGACCTTGTAGGCCCCTTCGACATGCACCCGGTACACCAGGTCCCAATCGCTGTCGTCCATCTTGTGGAAGGTCTTGTCCCGCAGGATGCCGGCGTTGTTGACCACCACGTCGACCCGGCCGAACACATCCAGCGCGTTCTGCACGATCTTGTCGCCGTCGGTGACCGAGTCGTGGTTGGCCTCGGCGATGCCTCCGGCCTCACGGATCTGTGCCACCACCCGATCGGCCGCCGTGGCGCTGGCGCCTTCCCCCTGGGCCGAGCCCCCCAGGTCGTTGACCAGCACCTTGGCCCCGTGCCTGGCGAACAGCAGCGCATGGGCCCGGCCCAGGCCGCCGCCGGCTCCGGTGATGATCACTACTTTGTCTTCCAAGCGCACAGACTCACTCATACCGAACTCCCGCAGGGCCAATGGACAATGGGTCGAGTGTCGGGCAGCCGGGCGGCGGTCACAATAAAAACGTCCGGACCTGAATGGTGCGCAATAAGACAGCGGGATAATCGCCCCGAGCGCTCAAGGGCGGGCTCCTGCTGGGGGCCACGGCGTGGCCCCGGCGTTCAGGAGCCCACGGCCTGACGCGATGGCGATGGCAGCCTGTCGCGAAAGCCCAGGTAATGCTTGAGCACCGGCAGCGGCGCCTCGATCTGCGGGTAATGGCCGATGCCCGGCAGCAGCACGGTGTCCGGCTCGGGGATCAACTGGCAGTAGCGCTCCACCATGTGCGCCCCGGAGATCGGGTCCTGGGCGCCGTCGATCACCCGCAGCGGCACCTCGCCGCGTTGCATGGCACTGACCCAACGCTCGCGCTGGGCGCGCCGCTCGGGGATGTAGGCGATCAACTTGTGCAGGATGCGCGGCCCGTTGTTGCTGTGCACCAGGCTCCAGAAATCGTCCAGGACCGACTCGCTGGGCCGGGTCTGGGGGCCGAAGATCTGTCGGAAGCTGTTCGCCAGGCCGTGGCGGCTGAAGGCCCGCCCAAGCATCCAGCCCAGCGGACTGAGCAGGAGCTTCTGGGTCAGCACCGGGCGATGGGTTTCCGGAAACAGGCCGCCATTGAGAAACACGCAGCTGGCAATCGCGATCCGCTGTTCATAGTGCCGGGCCAGCAGCTCCTGGGCGACGCTGTCGCCGTAGTCATGGGCCAGCAGGTGCACCGGCTGGCGGACCTGCACCTGAGCCAGCAGCGCCTGCTGCAAGTCCGCCTGCTCCAGCAGGCTGTACTCGTGCTCCAGGGGCTTGTCCGAGTCGCCGAAGCCGAGCATGTCGCAGGCGATCACCTGATAACGCCGCGCCAGGGGTTGCCACAGGTAATGCCAGTCCCAGCTGGCCGTGGGAAAACCATGGATCAACAGCAGCGGCTCGCCATGCCCCGCCACCCAGTAACGAATGCGCCGGCCGCGGAACTCGAAGTCCTTGCCGCGCTTGCGCCAGACACAAAGAGGAATCTCGGCAATAGGCATCAGAGTTTATAACCCGGGTCGAGTTGATCGAGTTTGCGCAGCAGGGCCGGCCAGGCCAGCACCCCGCCCATGCCCTGGGCACTGCGGGTGACCCCGGCGATCATCGCCTTGGCCCCGCTCAGGATGGATGGGGCAATGGCCATCAGCTCGGCGCCGCCGCCCTGCGCCAGCACCTGGATCTCGCAGGCGCGCTGGAAGATGAACATCATCAGAAAGGTGTCGGCGATGCTGGCCCCGCAGGTCAGCAAGCCATGGTTGTGCAGCAGCAGAAAGTTGTTGTCCCCCAGATCGGCCTGCAGCCGCACCTTCTCCTCGGGGTTCAGGGCCACCCCTTCATAGGGGTGATGGCCCAGGCTCGACAGGACAAACAGCGACTGCTGACTGATGGGCAGCACCCCCTGCTTCTGCGCCGACACGGCAACCCCGGCGGCGGTATGGGTATGCAGCACACAGAGCACATCGTGGCGCACCGCATGCACGGCACTGTGGATGGTGTAGCCGGCCGGGTTGATCTCGTAGGGGCTGTCCATCAGCTTGTTGCCGGCCTGATCGACCTTCACCAGGCTGGAGGCGGTGATCTCGTGGAACATCATGCCGAACGGGTTGATCAGAAAGTCTTCGGTGCCCGGCACCTTGGCGGAGATGTGAGTGAAGATCAGGTCGTCCCAGCCATGCATCGCCACCAGGCGGTAGCAGGCGGCCAGGTCCAGGCGGGTTTGCCACTCGATGGCGCTGACCTGGTTTTTCACACTCGCTGTCGATTGAACGGGGGCTGAGCTCACGGCAAGGACCTCGGTGACGGTTCTTATTGGAGGAGAGGACCCTCAGAGTCTAGACAGCCCGAAGCGCGGGCGGAGTTGCATTGCCAGCCAGCTTGATGACCGAGCGGGTCAGCCGGAAAAAAGGCTCTGGCGCGAGGGTTTCACGTCAAAGCACCGACGCCAGCAAAGGGGCGGCGAACAGGTTCAACAGCCCGGTCAGGACCATGACCAGACCGGCCACCGAGCCCTCCTCGCCGCCGACTTCATGGGCCCGGCTGACCCCAGCTCCGTGGGCCCCCACCCCAAACAAGGCGCCCCGGGCCAGGGCACTGCGCAGGGGCAGCCAGCGCAGCAGCACACCGCCAAGCATGGCGCCGAACACCCCGGTGAACATCACGAACACCGCCGTCAGTTCGGGCACGCCGCCCAGGTCATGGGCCAGGGGCATGGCGAACGGCGTGGTAATGGAACGGGGCACCAGGGACAGCGTCACCGAGCTGTCCAGGGCCAGCATCTTCGCCAGGCCGAAGGAACTGCCGATGGACGCGGCGCTGCCCGCCAGCATGCCCAGCAGCAGGGCCGACCAGTGGCGCATCAGCAGGTGCCGCTGCTGCCAGATGGGAATCGCAAAGGCCACGGTCACCGGCCCCAGCACCAGCATCAGCCAGTGGGTGTTGGCGGCATATTCGGCGTAGGCGGTGTGCAGCGGCACGGCAATCGCTAGCAACAGGGCCGGCACCAGGATCAGCGGCGACAGCAGGTAGCGCCCGGTGCGCCGATAGATCCAGCGGCTGAACAGATAGGCCCCCAGGGTCAGGGCCAGCCAGAACATCGGCATCAGCTCAAGCTTCATGGCGCATTCTCCAGCGGCACACCCATTCCACGGTCAGCGCGGTCACCAGCATCACCAGCAAGGTGCTGATGCCGATCACCAGCAGGATCCGCCAGCCCTCCTCGCGCAGCAGGCTGCCGTAATCCAGCAGGCTCATCAGCGCCGGAATGAAAAACAGCAGCATCTCCGCCATCAGCAGGCCGGCCCCCAGTTGCAGCGTGGCCGGCTTGACCCAGCCCAGGGCGAAGGCCAGCAGCAACAGCCCAAGGCCGATGACCCCGCCGGGAATCGGCCAGGGCAGCCAGGTGGCCAGTTGGCAACCGAGAAAATAGATGGCCAGCAGCACCGCCAGTTCGCCAATCAGGCGGCTCAGGCGTTTACAGGTGGAAATGTTCATGGGGTCAGGTCCTCTCAGGGGCCCATTTTATGAAAAGCCCCCGCATCACCGAAGCGAATTGTTAGACTCGAAACCATTCCAATCTGGAATTACCACCATGGATTTCAAACAACTGCGCAGCTTCGTCGAAGTGATGCGCCAGGGCGGTTTTACCCAGGCGGCCAAGACCCTGCACATCAGCCAGTCGGCCGTCAGCAAGCAGATCGCCCAGCTGGAACAGAGCCTGGGCACGCCCCTGCTGGAGCGCCAGGGCTCGCACATTCATCTGACTGCCGCCGGCAGCGTGGTCCTGCAACGGGCCGAGGGCATGCTGCGCCTGCGCCAGGAACTGCTCAGCGAACTGGACGACCTGAGTCAACTGGCCCGGGGCGAACTGCGCCTGGGCCTGCCGTTGCTGGGCAGCGACGCACTGTTCGCCAGCCGCTTTGCCGAATACCGCCGGCGCTATCCGAACATCCAGGTGTCACTGCTCGAAGGCGGCAGCCTGAATGTCGAGCAGGCGGTGCGCAATGGCGAGCTGGAACTGGGCGGCAGCCTGACCCCCAAGGACCCGGCGTTCGCCTATCAGCCTTTTTGCGATGAGCCTCTGGATGCCTTGCTGCCCGCCGATCATCCCCTGGCGATGAACGCCCAGGTGCGCCTGGAAGAACTGGCGGATACCCCCTTCCTCCTCTATCAGCGCAGCTTTGTGCTCAACGACCGCCTGCTCCAGGCCTGCCAGCAAGTGGGCTTCACCCCCAAGGAGGGCGGGCGCAGTGGTCAGGCGGATTTTCTCGCGGCGCTGGTGGCCGCGGGACAAGGCGTAGTGTTACTGCCCAGTGTGGTGGCCCGCGGCCTGGTGCGGCCGGGGGTGGTGCGCCTGACACTCAAGGCGCCGGACTACCTGCGTTGGGATATCGCCTTCATCTGGCGCCAGGGCGCTTATCTGTCCAAGGCAGCGCAAGCCTGGCTGGCGCTGCTGCGGGAACAGCCGGTCAGCCCCGCAGGGCGCTGATCAGCTCGGCCAGCCAGGGCTCGGCGTCGGTTTTCGGGGTCACGCTCTCGCTGGCGTCCAGACGCAGCATCGGCAGCACTTCGCGCACGCCCAGTTCGGCGAACAACTCGCGCATCTGCTCACCGCCACCGCAAAAGGTATCGCCGTAGCTGGAGTCGCCGAGGCCGATCACCGCCCCCGGCAGCCCGCGCCAGGCGGCGGGCAACTGATCGCGAATGCTCGAATACAGCGGCAGCAGGTTGTCCGGCAGTTCACCCATGCCGGTGGTCGAGGTGACCGCCAGCAACGCCTGGGGCGCGAAGGCCTGGACCTCGGCCAAGCTGGCGCGCGGGTTGTGCCAGGCCTCGAAACCGGCGGCATTGAGGAGTTTGGCGGCGTGCCGGGCGACTTCTTCAGCCGTGCCGTAGACCGAGCCGGAAAGGATGGCGACTTTCATCAATCTGTTCCTGAAGCTGACTAAAAGACTGGGATATTACCAGCTACGGAGTAAAATCCCTTTCCTGGCATGCCGCGCCTCTGGATAGCCCCAGTGGACAGCGTGCCAGCATGTCTTAGAATCCAGCACCAACTGATCGATAGCGGAACTTCGGGATGATCAACGCGCATCTTCTGCAACGGATGATCGACGCCTCCAACGACGGGATTGTGGTCGCGGAACAGGAAGGCGAAGACAACATCGTGATTTACGTGAACCCGGCTTTCGAGCGATTGACGGGCTACAGCGCCGATGAGGTGCTTTACCAGGACTGTCGCTTCCTGCAATCCGGGGACCGCGACCAGCCGGGCCTGGAGCGGATTCGCCAGGCCCTGAGCAAGGGCCAGCCGTGCCGCGAGGTGCTGCGCAACTACCGCAAGGACGGCAGCCACTTCTGGAACGAGCTGTCGATCACTCCGGTGTTCAACGACAGCGACCAACTGACCTACTTCATCGGCGTGCAAAAGGATGTCAGCGCCCAGATCAAGAGTCAGCAGCGCCTGCAGCAGCTGGAACAACAGCTGGCCGCCGCCGAGGCCGAACTGGCCGCGCTCAAGGCGACCGACGGGCACTAATAAAATTCATCTTTGGTGGTCTGTAGGGATATTCCCCGCCGATCAGCCATCCACCCTTCGAGCAACATCATGCAGCGTGACGCCCTCCTCACCCAGGATGAACTGGACTTCATCCGGACCATGCAGCACAACCCGCAGCTCAATGTGCGCGAAAGCACATCCAGCCTGCTGGTCAATGGCGGCGCACAGGTCCGTGACTTGCTTACCCGCCTGGCGGCCAACGAAAAGGTCACTCTCCAGGCGCACTTCGACAATCAGCAGATGACCTTTCCCCTGCAACTGGTGGAAGACGAGTTCCATGCCCTGCATCTGCGCCTGGGGGTGCCGAGCATCTTCGAAGACGGCCCCATGGTCCGGCCCTGGCGCCTGACGCTGGAAGAACCGGTTGCCCTGGAAAACGCCAAAGGCCAGCCGGGACGCCTGTGGGTGCGGGAAGTGTCGTTCAAGGGCGTGTTGCTGGAGATCCGCAACCGGACCCGCCCACCCAAGCAGTTCGCCCAGTGGTTCAGCCCCTCGGGGTATGAGCGGATTGCCCTGCATGGGCGCTTCGAGCGCCAGACCGAAGCCGGTTTCTACGCCTACCGCCTGGATCAGCGTGATGCGGAAGAAACCGAGCGCCTGCGCCAGTTCATCCTCCAGCAGCACCGCCACAGCCATCCGGCCCTGCACGCTTGAGCCGGTCCGACGACGCTTTCAGGTATCCAGGCGCCCACTGAGGAACTGCCGCAGGCGCTTCTGCATCAGGCGTCCGTCATTACCCAGGCAGGCCACCGGCGAACCGCTGAGACGGTCCTGCGCCAGGTCCGCCGCATCTCCGGCCAGCATCAGCGGACAATCCAGGGTCAGCGCCAGACGCTGAAGACGCTTGGGCAGTTCCGCCGTCGGCGCATGATTGGAAAACACCACCAGGGCCACGGGCTGGAGCTTCTCGCAGACCAGGGTCAGCTCCTCCAGGGGCGCCCCCGGCCCCAGCAGACGGACACCGATCTGGTCATGCCCGAGCATCAGCGCCGCCACCAGCAGCTCCAGCTCGCGACACTGCTCGTTGAACGCCGTCAGCAACAATTGCCGACTCTGGCCGGCCCGCTGCAGCAACAGGCGCTGAGTGATCCGCGCGCGCAAGAAACCGTCCAGAAACAGCCACTCGCTGGTCTGGCCGAAATCGTCCCGAACCTGCAGCAGTTGCTTCCAGAACGGCAGGAAGATGTCCTGGAACACCACCGGCAGGGCATAACTGGAAAAGATCTGCCCATACAGACGCTCCAGCAGCTCTTCATCGAAGGCGCTCACCGCCAGCTTCAACTGATCGCGCCACTGGCCGTACTCGCCTTGCTGAGGATCGTCCAGCGGTGCCTTGACCTGAACCTGGGCCGCGCGGTTCTTGGCCATGATCTTGCCCACCTTGCTCACCGCCACGCCGCGCTCGATCCAGCCGAGAATCTCCCGCACCGCCTCAACATCGTGCATCGAATACAGGCGATGCCCGCTTTCGGTGCGCGTGGGTTGAATCAGGCCGTAGCGTCGCTCCCAGGCCCGCAGGGTCACCGGATTGATGCCGGTCAGGCGCGCCACCTCACGAATCGGAAACAACTCGTCCTGAGGGACGGAGTCAGGGGCAGGCGTGACAGGGACAAGTTCAGTCATGACGGGCATCTGGGGGAGAACACACCGATAAACAAAGTGGCGCTCATTCTACTCTTCCTCAGCGCCAATGCCTCAAGCCCGAGAAAAACCGACCAGCGTCGTTGGTCCAGCGCCGGCAATCGGGAATAATCCTTGCTTGTTCCAGACGCGGCCCACTACCCCGGTGCCACGTCAAGCGCCTGCCTTATCCAGGCGGCGCATTGGTTTTACGGAGATACATAATGTCTACCTCACCCGTCACCCTGATGGTTGCCCGGCGCGTTGCCGACGGCCGTTACCAGGACCTGATCGCCTGGCTGCGCGAAGGCGAACAACTGGCCACCGACTTTCCCGGCTACCTGGGTTCCGGTGTCCTTGCACCCCCGCCCGACGATGACGAATTCCAGATCATCTTCCGCTTTGCCGACGAACACACCCTGCACACCTGGGAGCACTCCGCCTCGCGTACCGCCTGGCTGGCCCGGGGCAGCGATCTGTTTGCCCACCCGTCTGAGCACCGGGTCAGCGGTATCGATGGCTGGTTCGGCGCGGCCGGACAGCGACCGCCACGCTGGAAGCAGGCCGTGGCCATCTGGCTGGCGTTCTTCCCGGTATCGCTGCTGTTCAACTTCGTCCTCGGCCCCTTGCTCAGTGATCTGAGCCTGCTGCCCCGGGTGTTTGTCAGCACCCTGGCGCTGACCCCGCTGATGGTCTATTTCTTCATTCCGCTGTCCACCCGCCTGCTGGCCAACTGGCTCAACAGCACACCGGCGCGCGTATTGCCGAGCGCCCCCTCGACGCAGAATCCGTGATTCGCCGGCAAGCCGGCTCCTGCAGCGCTTCGCGCCGACCGCAGGAGCTGGCCAGCCCGTTGCCTGCAGGCACAGGTTCTCCCCCGCTGGTATAGTTTTCCCCCTACCCGCGACGCGAGCCCTCCATGAACGCTTCCCCCGCCCCGATCCTGATCACTGGTGCCAGCCAGCGTGTCGGCCTGCATTGCGCCCTGCGCCTGCTGGAAGACGGGCAGCCGGTGATCGTCACTTATCGCAGCCAGCGCCCGGGCCTTGAAACCCTGCGTGAAAAAGGCGCCACCCTGCTGTTCGCCGACCTGTCCAGCGAAGCCGGAATCCTGGCCCTGATCAGCGAGCTGAAAAACCACACCGAGCGCTTGCGGGCCATCGTCCACAACGCCTCGGAATGGCTGGAAGAAAGCCCCGGCGAGGAAAGCGCCGCCTTTGCCCGGATGTTCAGCGTGCACATGCTCGCGCCCTACCTGATCAACCTGCATTGCGCAGAATTGCTGCAGCGTTCAACCCCGGCGGACATCATCCACATCAGCGACGACGTGACCCGCAAGGGCAGCAGCAAGCACATTGGCTACTGCGCCAGCAAAGCCGGGCTGGACAGCCTGACCCTGTCTTTCGCGGCGAAATACGCCCCGACAATCAAGGTCAACGGCATCGCTCCGGCCCTGCTATTGTTCAATCCCGACGACGACGCGGCGTACCGCGCCAAGACCCTGGCCAAATCCGCGCTGGGCATCGAACCCGGCAGCGAAGTGATCTACCAGAGCCTGCGCTACCTGCTGGACAACCCCTATGTCACCGGCACCACCCTGACCGTAAACGGCGGGCGACACATCAAGTAAGCCGGCCCCGTGAGGACCTTGCATGACTCTTTCCCTGCCCCAGCACTACCGCGAGATCCTCAAGGATCTGGGCGAAGACCCCGAACGCGAAGGTTTGCTCGACACCCCCAAGCGCGCAGCCAAAGCCATGCAGTACCTGTGTCACGGCTACAGTCAGTCGCTGGAGGACATCGTCAATGGCGCACTGTTCGCCTCCAACAGCGATGAAATGGTGATCGTCGCCGACATCGAACTGTATTCCCTGTGCGAACATCACCTGCTGCCCTTCATCGGCAAGGCCCATGTGGCTTATATTCCCACCGGCAAGGTACTGGGGCTGTCGAAGATCGCCCGCATCGTCGATATGTTCGCCAGGCGCCTGCAGATCCAGGAAAACCTCACCCGGGAAATCGCCGAGGCGGTGCAGAGCGTGACCCAGGCCGCCGGCGTCGCGGTAGTGATCGAGGCCAAGCACATGTGCATGATGATGCGCGGCGTCGAGAAACAGAATTCCACCATGCACACCTCGGTGATGCTCGGCGCCTTTCGCGATTCGAGCACCACTCGCCAGGAATTCCTGCAATTGATTGGACGGAGCAAGTAGCAATGCCACAACTTCAGCCAGGAATGGCTCGCATCCGGGTCAAGGACCTGCTCCTGCGGACCTACATCGGAATCAACGAGGAAGAAATCCTCAACAAGCAGAATGTGCTGATCAACCTGACCATCCTGTACCCCGCCCAGGAGGCGGTGCGTGACAACGATATCGATCATGCGCTGAACTATCGCACCATCACCAAGGCGATCATTGCCCACGTCGAAGGAAACCGCTTCGCCCTGCTGGAGCGCCTGACCCAGGAACTGCTGGATCTGGTGATGAGCAACGACTCGGTGCATTACGCCGAGGTCGAGGTCGACAAACCCCACGCCCTGCGCTTTGCCGAATCGGTATCCATCACGTTGGCGGCAAGTCGCTAGCGCCAGGCGGCAAGTCGAGGCGATCGAGCTTTGACTTGCCGCTGGCAGCTTGTCGCTTGCCGCTGTTCCCATCCTTTTATGTGCAGTGAGTCTTATGTCCCCTCAACAACGCCTGGAACTGGAAGCCGCGGCCTTTCGCCGCCTGGTGGCCCATCTGGACAGCCGCAAGGACGTGCAGAACATCGACCTGATGAACCTGGCCGGGTTCTGCCGCAACTGCCTGTCCAAGTGGTACAAGGCCGAGGCCGACGAGCGCCAGATCGAGGTCAGCCTCGATGAGGCCCGTGAAGTGGTGTACGGCATGCCCTACGCCGAATGGAAAAATCTCTACCAGAAAGAAGCCAGCGCCGAGCAGCAAGCGGCGTTTGCCAAAGGAAAAACCCATGACTGACCTGAACACCCTGCGCGCCAGCCTGAACAGCGGTGAACATGCTTTTGCCGACACCCTGGCCTTTGTCGCCGCCGGTTACGACTACCAGCCCCAGGCGTTCAACAATGGCGGCGTGGAAAACGCTGCCGGGCAGAACGAAGGTTCGTGCAAGACCCTGGGCCTGGCCCTGCTGGAAGGCCTGAGCGACCAAGAGGCGCTGCTGGCCTTTGGCGAACACTACCGCTCGGTACTGGCCACGCCCGAAGGCAGCGATCACGGCAACATCCGCGCGCTGATCGCCCACGGTCTGGCCGGGGTCAAGTTCGCCGCCCAGCCGCTGACCCGTACTCTGTAGGAGCTGGCTCGCCAGCGAAGGCGTCAGCACAGGCGGCGCAAGGCTCGAAGGCCTGTTCGCCAGCAAGCCTGCTCCTGGTGTGCAACACCCATAAAAAAACCGGCTTGCGCCGGTTTTTTTATTGCCTGGGGATCAGTGTGCAGCGTTCTGCAGACCGTCCAGGTAACGTTCGGTGTCCAGTGCCGCCATGCAGCCGGCGCCGGCCGAGGTGATGGCCTGGCGGTACACGTGGTCGGCCACGTCACCGGCGGCAAAGATGCCTTCGACGCTGGTCGCGGTCGCGTTGCCGTCACGACCGCCCTGCACCACCAGGTAACCGTCCTTGAGGGTCAGTTGGCCTTCGAACAGCGAGGTGTTCGGGGTGTGGCCGATGGCGATGAACACGCCGTCGACCTTCAGCTCTTCGAAGCTGCCGTCGTTGTTCTTCAGGCGGGCACCGGTCACGCCCATGTTGTCGCCCAGGACTTCGTCGAGGTTGGCATTGAGCTTGAGGATGATCTTGCCTTCGGCCACGCGGGCGTTGAGCTTGTCGATCAGGATCTTCTCGGCGCGGAAGGTTTCGCGACGGTGGATCAGGGTCACGGTGCTGGCGATGTTGGCCAGGTACAGGGCCTCTTCAACGGCAGTGTTGCCACCGCCGACCACGGCCACCGGCTTGTTGCGATAGAAGAAACCGTCGCAAGTGGCGCAGGCGGAAACGCCCTTGCCCATGAAGGCTTCTTCCGAAGGCAGGCCCAGGTAACGGGCGCTGGCGCCGGTGGCGATGATCAGGGCGTCGCAGGTGTAGGTCGCGCTGTCGCCGGTCAGGGTGTAAGGCTTGGCGGCAAAATCCACGGCATTGATGTGGTCGAAGACGATTTCGGTTTCGAAACGCTCGGCGTGCTCGCGCATCCGCTCCATCAGTGCCGGACCGGTCAGGCCGTGCACGTCGCCAGGCCAGTTGTCGACTTCAGTGGTGGTGGTCAGCTGGCCGCCGGCCTGCATGCCGGTGATCAGCAGCGGCTTCAGGTTGGCCCGGGCGGCATAGACGGCGGCGCTGTAACCGGCAGGGCCGGAACCGAGAATAATCACACGCGAATGACGTACTTCAGACATGACTCACTCCTATCGACCGGCCCGGGTGACCTGGCACGGAACGCCGGATTGCCGGCTGGAATAAAAAAGGACGGCGAAACCTCGGGGAAGGCTTTGACTCGTCCGTCCCAAAAATAATGGGTGAAGCGTATAGAGGGGGCGAAGATTAAGGAAATACGGTTTAACAATCCAGCTCATAGGCGGTCTCTATCCCCAGCGGACTCATTTGAAAGGGTCTTTGTTACCGTTGATGTCGACCTGATGGTGCTGCTTTCGCCCCTTGGGCAAAGCCGGTAAGGTCGGCGCGTTTTCCATCTGCTCGGAGCGTTCTATGCCCGCCCCCGTACTGTCCGGACCGCAATACCTGCGCGAAGGCCTGAAGCTGGTCCTCAGCCCTGGCCTGCGCCTGTTCGTGCTCCTGCCCCTGGCGATCAACCTGATACTGTTCGTCGGATTGATCTATTTCGCCGGCCACCAGTTCAGCCTGTGGATCGACAGCCTGATGCCAACCCTGCCGGACTGGCTGAGTTTTCTCAGTTACATCCTCTGGCCACTGTTCATGGTGCTGGTGGCGCTGATGGTGTTTTTCACCTTCACCATGCTGGCCAACATCATCGCCGCGCCCTTCAACGGCTTTCTATCGGAAAAGGTCGAAACCGTGGTCCGTGGCACCGACGATTTCCCGCCCTTCAGCTGGGGCGAACTGATCGCCATGATCCCCCGCACCCTGTCCCGGGAAATGCGCAAGCTCGGCTACTTCCTGCCCCGGGCCATCGGCCTGTTCATCCTCTCGCTGATCCCGGTGGTCAACCTGGTGGCCGCGCCGCTGTGGCTGCTGTTCGGCATCTGGATGATGGCCATCCAGTACATCGACTACCCGGCGGACAACCACAAGATGAGCTGGCAGGACATGCTCGCCTGGCTGCGGCAGAAGCGCTGGCAGAGCCTGGGCTTTGGCGGCATCGTCTACCTGGCGCTGATGATCCCCTTCGTCAACATCCTGATGATGCCGGCCGCCGTGGCCGGGGCCACGCTGTTCTGGGTGCGTGAACGCGGGGTGGAGAAGCTGCCGGGCCAATAGGACCCCGGCGTCATAAATCCATCATCCGCACGTCACAATGGCGACATGGCCTCAGTCGACACTGAGGCCATGACGACCGCTCTGCATATCACCCTCATCACGGAAACCTTCCCACCGGAAATCAATGGCGTGGCCAATACCCTTGGCCGCCTGTGCGATGGCCTGCGTGCTCGCGGGCATCAGGTGGAACTGGTGCGCCCGCGCCAGGGCTGCGATCAGAGTCGGCCCAGCGATGAAGCCCTGCTGCTGTGCCGCGGCTGGCCGCTGCCGGGTTATCCGGGGCTGCAATGGGGCCAGTCGTCGATGCACAAACTGCTGCGGCGCTGGAAACGCCAGCGCCCGGACGTGCTCTACATCGCCACCGAAGGCCCCCTGGGGCTGTCTGCACTGCGGGCTGCCAAGCGCCTGGGGATCTCGGTGGTCAGCGGCTTCCATACCAACTTCCAGCAGTATTCCAGCCAATACGGCCTGGGTTTACTGACCCGCCTGCTGACCCATTACCTGCGCTGGTTCCACAACCGTTCGAAGCTGACCCTGGTGCCCAGTGTCAGTCAGCGCCTGGAGCTGGAACGCCGCCACTTCGAACGTCTGGCCCTGCTGTCCCGAGGCGTCGACAGCCAGTTGTTCCATCCGGCCAAGCGCCTCAATGAGCTGCGCAGCGGTTGGGGCCTGGGCAACGATGATCTGGCGGTGATCCATGTCGGACGCCTGGCACCGGAGAAGAATCTGGGGCTGCTCAAGCGCTGCTTCGAACGGCTCCAGGCCACTTATCCACAGCGTCGGATGAAGTTGATCGTGGTGGGTGACGGCCCACAACGCGCCGCCCTGGAAAAAAGCCTGCCCGAGGCCCTGTTCTGCGGCTGCCAACGCGGCGAGGCACTGGCGGCCCATTACGCCTCGGGGGATGTGTTCCTGTTTCCCAGCCTGACCGAAACCTTCGGCAATGTGGTGCTGGAAGCCCTGGCGTCAGGGTTGGCGGTGGTGGCTTACGATCAGGCCGCTGCAGCCCAGCATATCCGCCATGGCTACAACGGCGTGCTGGCCATGCCCGGGGATGAAGGCGCGTTCTGTGAGGCCGCCGGCTGGCTGCTGGAGGAGGCGGAAACCCTGCGCCGGGTGCGCCTCAACGCCCGGCAACACGCCAGCCGCCAAGGATGGCCCGCGGTGATCGAGCAGTTTGAAGATCAGTTGCGCAACGCCTGCCAGCCGGCTCCGGCCGGGGACTACGAGGCAATGATCGAAGCGGCGCTGCAAAAAACGCCAGGTACGGTCAAGACACTCCAGGCGGTGAGAGGGCTGCCCCCCTCACCGCCTGGAGCCGGACGTTAGACCAGGGTCATCAGGGCTTCGCGGCTGAACGGCAGAATGTCCTGCTCACGACCTTCACGGACTTTCTGCGCCCAATCCGGATCCACCAGCAGGGCCCGGCCCACCGCCACCAGATCGAACTCGTCATTGTTCAGGCGCTGCAACAGGTTCTCCAGACTGGCCGGCTGCGCCACCTTGTCGGTGTTGACCATGAATTGCAGGAACTCGCCGTCCAGGCCGACGCTGCCCACGGTGATGGTCGGCTTGCCGGTGAGCTTGCGGGTCCAGCCCGCCAGGTTGAGGTCGGAACCTTCGAACTCCGGCTCCCAGAAGCGCCGGGTCGAGCAATGGAAGATATCCACACCGGCCTCCGCCAGCGGCTTGAGGAAGGCGCCCAGGGCTTGCGGGGTCTGCACCAGGCGAGCGCTGTAGTCCTGCTGCTTCCATTGGGAGAAACGCAGGATGATCGGGAAATCCGGGCCAACGACGGCACGCACGGCCTGGATCAGCTCGATGGCGAAACGCGAACGCTGGGCCAGGTCGCCACCGTATTCGTCGCTGCGCTGGTTGCTGCCTTCCCAGAAGAACTGGTCCACCAGGTAACCGTGGGCGCCGTGGATTTCCACGCCATCCATGCCGATGCTCTGGGCATCCTTGGCGGCCTGGGCGAAAGCGGCGATCACCTCCCGGATATCCTCGTGGGTCATGCCATGCACCACCACCTTGCCATCCTTGAGCTTCTCGCTGGGGCCGTAGCCGGGCACGCTGGCATCCGGCTCGGTGCCCAGGCGCCGCACATTGCCCACATGCCACAGCTGCGGGACGATCTTGCCGCCCTCGGCATGAACCGCGTCCACCACCTTCTTCCAGCCGGCCAGGGCCGCTTCGCCATAGAACTGCGGCACGTTGGGATAACCGTTGGCGGCCTTGTGTCCGACCGTGGTGCCTTCGGTGATGATCAGGCCCACGCCGGCGGCGGCGCGGCGCCGGTAATACTCGATGACCTTGGAGTTGGGCACCCCACCCGGGGAAAACGACCGGGTCATGGGCGCCATCACCACGCGGGTCGGCAGCTCCAGCGCGCCGAGTTGGAAGGGTTTGAACAAGGCTTGAACAGGCATGCTGCACTCCGACAAAAAGGCTTGAGTCGATAGTCGACCCACAAGACTGCGCCGGTTACCCGCTCCAGCGCACTTATGATGGGGATAATATTCATCACCCCAAGCCCTGCACAGCATTATTGATTTAAGTGATTTAGATGCAAAAACGCCGCATGAGAGCGGCGCGGGGCAGGCAGGAACAATGGGCCGGGCGGATGGACCCGGCTGGCCGCGTCAGCTCAAGGCCTTCTCGATAGCCTGGACCACGGTGGGATCATCCGGCGCGGTGCGCGGCGAAAAACGCGCCAGCACCCGACCGTCCTTGCCGAGGAGGAATTTCTCGAAATTCCAAGTGATATCCCCGGGAAACTCGGCGCCCTCGCCCGCCAGCAGGCGGTACAGCTGATGACGCTCGGGACCGTTGACCTCGAGCTTGCTGCTCAGGGGAAAGGTCACCCCGTAGTTGAGGCTGCAAAACTCCTGGATCTGCTGCTCGGTGCCCGGCTCCTGCCCGGCGAACTGATTGCAGGGCAGGCCCAGTACGCTGAACCCTTGGCCCTTGTATTGCTGGTAGAGATTTTCCAACGCCGCATATTGTGGTGTCAGACCACATTTGGAGGCGACGTTGACCACCAGCACGACTTGCCCCTTGAAGGGCGCGAGCGGTAGCTCCTGACCATCCAGGGCTTTCAATTTAAGGTCGTGAAAAGCACTCATGACGAACTCCAAATTCCTGTGTTCTTACAGAAAACAGCCTCTCGACAGTACAGCCAAAAGCCGCGGACTAAAAAGGCGCCCTCGGGCGCCTCTCCAGCAAACTTGAGCTTAGCGCAGAAAATCAGTGGTGATGACCACCTTCGCCATGGACGTGGCCATGGGCGATTTCTTCCTGGCTGGCGTCACGGATGGCCACGATCTTGACCTGGAAGTTCAGGCGCTGGCCGGCCAGCGGGTGGTTGCCGTCGACGGTGACGTCGTCGCCGTCCAGGTCACGGATGGTCACGATCTGCATCTGGCCGTCCGGAGCGGAAGCGTGGAACTGCATGCCCACTTCCAGCTCGTCGACGCCTTCGAACATGCTGCGGCTCAGGGTGCTGACCAGTTCGGCAGCGTATTCGCCGTAGGCATCTTCAGGTTCTACGGACACGTTCAGCTCGTCACCGACTTGCTTGCCTTCCAGAGCCTTTTCCAGACCAGGAATGATGTTACCTGCGCCTTGCAGGTAAACCAGCGGGGCGCCGCCGGCAGAGCTGTCGATGACCTCACCAGCGTCATTGGTGAGGGTATAGTCGATGGAGACAGCCTTATTGGCGGCGATCAGCATGGGGTGGGACCTTTTGCATAAGAATGAAGAGGGTCGAAGTTTAGCGAAGCAATCGCTCGAAAGCGAACGGAACCCGGACCAACGGAACGGGAAAACCCCGTCGACAATTCGTGGATTTCATCAGGATGAAGACGGCCATTGGGTGGCGCAGCTGTCCTGCGGCCATACCCAGCACCTGCGCCACCAGCCGCCCTGGCAATCCCGGGCCTGGGTCCTCGACCCACAGCAGCGGGCAGAAAAAATAGGCCAGCCCTTTGCCTGCGGCTGGTGTGCTCAAGCCCCGGGAAGCGATAACCTTAGCGCCTGACGATTCGGCAGACGGCCTTAGACCGTCGCCCTTGCCATGCACCTTCCGAGAATTCGCATGCAAACTTTTTTTATCGCGCCCACCGATTTTGGTGTGGGTCTGACCTCCATCAGCCTCGGGCTGGTGCGTACCCTGGAACGGGCCGGCCTCAAGGTCGGCTTTTTCAAGCCCATTGCCCAGCCGCACCCCGGTGATACCGGGCCCGAGCGTTCCACCGAGCTGGTAGCCCGCACCCACGGCCTGAAACCGCCGCAACCCCTGGGCCTGGCCCATGTCGAGCGGATGCTCGGCGACGGCCAGCTCGATGAACTGCTGGAAGAAATCATCACCCTCTACCAGCAGGCCGCCATCGGCAAGGACGTGCTGATCGTCGAAGGCATGGTGCCGACCCGCAGCGCCAGCTACGCCGCCCGGGTCAACCTGCACCTGGCCAAAAGCCTGGATGCCGAGGTGATCCTGGTGTCCGCCCCGGAAAACGAAGTGCTCACCGAGCTGTCCGGCCGGGTCGAACTGCAGGCCCAGCTGTTCGGCGGCCCACGGGACCCGAAAGTGCTGGGGGTGATCCTCAACAAGGTGCGCACCGATGAAAGCATGGAGGCCTTCTCCGCGCGCTTGAAGGAGCATTCGCCGTTGCTGCGCAGCGGCGACTTCCGTCTGCTGGGCTGCATTCCCTTCCAGCCGGAACTCAACGCCCCACGCACCCGCGACGTGGCGGAGCTGATGGGCGCCCAGGTGCTCAATGCCGGCGACTACGAAAGCCGGCGCATGACCAAGATCATCATTTGCGCCCGCACCATGCGCAACACCGTGGAGCTGCTCAAGCCCGGCGTGCTGGTGGTGACGCCAGGGGACCGCGACGACATCATCCTCGCCGTGAGCCTGGCGGCGATCAACGGCGTGCCCCTGGCCGGCCTGCTGCTGACCAGCGACACCCTGCCCGACCCGCGGATCATGGAGCTGTGCCGTGGCGCCCTGAATGCCGGCCTGCCGGTGCTGTCGGTCAGCACCGGGTCCTACGACACCGCCAACCAGCTCAATGGCCTGAACAAGGAAATCCCCATCGATGACCGCGAGCGCGCGGAGATCATCACCGATTTCGTCGCCAGCCACCTGGACGCCAACTGGCTGCACCAGCGCTGCGGCACCCCGCGGGAAATGCGCCTGTCGCCGGCGGTATTCCGCTACCAGTTGATCCAGCGCGCGCAGCAGGCCAACAAGCGCATCGTCCTGCCCGAAGGCAGCGAGCCGCTGACCGTACAGGCCGCCGCCATCTGTCAGGCTCGCGGCATTGCCCGCTGCGTGCTGCTGGCCAAGCCGGAGGAAGTGCATGCGGTGGCCCGGGCCCAGGGCATCGAGCTGCCCGAAGGCCTGGAGATTCTCGACCCGGACCTGATTCGCCAGCGCTACGTGGAGCCCATGGTGGCCCTGCGCAAGAGCAAGAGCCTGAATGCGCCCATGGCCGAGCAGCAACTGGAAGACCCGGTGGTGATCGGCACCGTGATGCTGGCCCTGGATGAAGTGGACGGCCTGGTGTCCGGAGTCATCCACTCCACCGCCAACACCATCCGTCCGGCCCTGCAACTGATCAAGACCGCCCCGGGCTGCACCCTGGTGTCTTCGGTGTTCTTCATGCTGTTCCCCGAGCAGGTGCTGGTCTACGGCGACTGCGTGATGAACCCGCACCCCAGCGCCAGCGAGCTGGCGGAAATCGCCTTGCAGAGCGCTGACTCGGCGGCGGCCTTCGGCATCACCCCGCGGGTGGCCATGATCAGCTACTCCAGCGGCGATTCGGCCAGTGGCGAAGAAGTGGAGAAAGTCCGCGAGGCGACCCTGCTGGCCCACGAAGCCCAGCGTTCGCTGCTGATCGACGGCCCGCTGCAATACGACGCCGCGGCCAACGAAAACGTCGCCCGGCAGCTGGCCCCCAACAGCCAGGTGGCGGGCAAGGCCACGGTGTTCGTGTTCCCCGACCTGAACACCGGCAACACCACCCACAAGGCCGTGCAGCGCAGCGCCGATTGCGTGAGCCTGGGCCCAATGCTGCAAGGCCTGCGCAAACCCGTGAACGACCTGCCTCGGGGCGCCCAGGTGGACGACATCGTCTACACCATCGCCCTGACCGCGATTCAAGCCGCCAACCGACCCATGGATGTCTAAATGCTGGAATTTCTACCTGCCGCCGTGCGCGGGATCATCGCCTCGATCCTGCTGGCGCTGAACACTATCCTGCTGTGCTCGTTCCTGTTCTGCGTGGCGATCTGCAAGGCCCTGCCCTTCGCCCTCACCCAGCGCTTGACTCACTGGCTGATGAACCACACCCACGAAGCCTGGATCAGCAACAACAAGGCCTGGATGCAGCTGGTGTGCCGCACCCGCTGGCACGTGCAGGACCTTCAAGGCCTGGATTATCAGCACTCCTACCTGGTCACCAGCAACCACCAGAGCTGGGTCGACATCATGGTCCTGCAGTACGTGTTCAACCGGCGCATCCGGCCGCTGAAGTTCTTCCTCAAGCAGGAACTGATCTGGGTGCCGGTGATTGGCCTGGCCTGGTGGGCACTGGGCTTTCCGTTCATGAAGCGCTACTCCAAGGCCTACCTGGAAAAGCACCCGGAGAAGAAAGGCAAGGACCTGGAAACCACGCGCAAGACCTGTGCGAAGTTTCGCAACAACCCGGTGGGCATCTTCAACTTCGTCGAAGGCACGCGCTTTACCGAAGCCAAGCACTCCCAGCAGCAATCGCCGTTCCGCTACCTGCTCAAGCCCAAGGCCGGTGGTATCGCCTTTGTCCTGGACGCCATGGGCGAGCAACTGCAATCGATCATCGATGTGACGCTGCACTACCCCGCTGGCCGGCCCGGTTTCTGGGACCTGTTGTGCGGCAGGGTCAAGGATGTGGTGGTGCGCTTTGAAGAGGTACGGATTCCGCCGCAGTTCATTGGCAAGAACTATGAACAGGACACGGCCTATCGCCAGGAATTCCAGGGCTGGATCAACCAGCAGTGGCTGGCCAAGGATGCGCTGCTGGAAGTGCTGCATCGAGAGTATCCGGCAAAACCCTGAGGGCCTCTTCGCTGGCAAGCCAGCTCCTACGGAGCTGTACCGTCCTGGCCGGGGAAGGCTAATTCAAGCGCACAAAAAAGCCCGCAGCCGATCACTCGACTGCGGGCTTTTTCTTACGGCTTAGATCGCGCCGTGTTTACGCAACAGATCCAGCACCTGCTTGACGCCTTCTTCCACCGACAGCGCCTGGGTGTCGATCACCAGATCGGCATTCAGCGGTACGTCATAGGGGAAGGATTCGCCCGGGATGTTGTCCCCGCCAGCCGCGTACAGGCCTTGCGGATCGCGCTCGGCGCACACCGCAGGCGATGCCTGGACGTAGACCGTCAGCAGACGATCCCTGCCGATCAGGTCCTTGGCCTGCTCGCGCCCTTCGGCACTTGGCGCCACGAACGCGGCCAGGGTCAGCAGGCCGGCTTCGTTGAACTGACGGGCCACGTGAGCCGCACGACGCCAGTTCTCGGTACGTCCGGCACGATCCTGTGGCAGGCCCTTGTTCAGGTCATGACGCAGGTTCTGGCCATCGAGCACATACACCGCACGCCCCATGTCGAACAGCTTGCGCTCCACGGCGTAGGCCAGGGTGCTCTTGCCCGCGCCCGACAGGCCGCTGAACAGCACGGTGGCCGGTTGCTGGCCGAAGCGCTGGGCACGCTCTTCGGTGGCGACATGGGCCAGCTTGCCATGGTGGGTGGCGCTGCCATGGGCCACCGGCTGGGCGATGATCATGCCGGCGCCGACGGTGCCGTTGGTCAAGCGGTCGATGACGATGAAAGCCCCGGTGGTGCGGTTGCTTTCATAGCCATCCAGGGCAATCGGCGCGTCGAGGCTGATCTTGACCTTGCCGATCTCGTTCAGTTGCAGCGCGCTGGCCGCGCCCTCTTCCAGGGTGTTCACATCGACCTTGTGGATGATGCTGGCAATCGAGCCCGGCACGTAGCTGGTAGCCCGCTTGATGTCGTATTTCTTGCCCGGCAGCATCGGCTCTTCGGCCATCCACACCAGCATGGCTTCGAAGCTGTCGGTGACCGGCGGCACGTTGTCGGCATGCACCAGCAGGTCGCCACGGGAGATGTCGATCTCGTCTTCCATGGTCAGGGTTACGGCCTGGCCTGGACCGGCCTGCTCCAGCTCGCCCTCGAAGGTGACGATGGACTTGACCCGGCTGCTCTTGCCCGACGGCAGCACCACGACTTCGTCACCCTTGTGCACGATGCCGCTGGCCAGGGTGCCGGCAAAACCACGGAAGTTCAGGTTCGGACGGTTGACGTACTGCACCGGGAAACGCAGATCGGTGAAGTTGCGGTCACCGGCCACTTCCACGGTTTCGAGGATCTCCATCAGCGACTGCCCGGTGTACCAGGGCGAACGCTCGCTCTTGTTCACCACGTTGTCGCCCTTGAGCGCCGACATCGGCACGAAGTGCAGGCTGGTGGGCTGCAGCTTCAGGCCCTGGGCGAACTTCAGGTAGTCGGCCTTGATCGACTCGAACACGCCTTCATCGAAGCCCTTGAGGTCCATCTTGTTGATGGCCACGACGATGTGCTTGATGCCCAGCAGCGAGGCGATGAAGCTGTGGCGACGGGTCTGGGTCTGCACGCCGTAGCGGGCGTCCACCAGGATGATCGCCAGGTCACAGGTGGACGCACCGGTGGCCATGTTGCGGGTGTACTGCTCATGACCGGGGGTGTCGGCGATGATGAACTTGCGCTTGGCGGTGGAGAAATAGCGATAGGCGACATCGATGGTGATGCCCTGCTCGCGCTCGGCCTGCAGACCGTCCACCAGCAACGCCAGGTCGATATCGTCACCGGTGGTGCCGACCTTCTTCGAATCCCGGGTGATGGCTTCCAGATGGTCTTCGTAGATCATCTTCGAGTCGTGCAGCAGGCGCCCGATCAGGGTGCTCTTGCCGTCATCGACGTTGCCGCAGGTGAGAAAGCGCAGCAGCTCTTTGCGTTCGTGCTGGCCCAGGTAAGCGAGGATGTCCTCGCTGATCAAATCAGATTGATGCGACATGACAGCCCCTTAGAAATAACCCTGACGTTTTTTATCTTCCATTGAGCCGGCGCCATCGTGGTCGATGACCCGGCCCTGGCGCTCGGAAGTTCGCGTCAGGAGCATTTCCTGGATGATGTCCGTCAGGCTCTCGGCCTCGGACTCCACCGCGCCCGTCAACGGGTAGCAGCCAAGGGTACGGAAACGCACTTTCTTCTTGACGATGCGGGCTTTCTCTTCATCGGACAGATGCTCGAGGATGCGCTCGTCATCGATCATGATCAGGGTGCCGTTCTTCTCGATCACTTCACGCTCGGCGGCGAAGTACAGCGGCACGATCGGGATGCCTTCCAGGTAGATGTATTGCCAGATGTCCAGCTCGGTCCAGTTGGACAGCGGGAACACGCGGATCGACTCGCCCTTGTTGACCTTGCCGTTGTAGACGTTCCACAGCTCGGGGCGCTGGTTCTTCGGGTCCCAGCGGTGCTTGCTGTCACGGAACGAGTAGACGCGCTCCTTGGCGCGGGACTTCTCTTCATCGCGACGGGCACCGCCGAAAGCGGCGTCGAAACCGTGCTTGTCCAGGGCCTGCTTGAGGCCCTCGGTCTTCATGATGTCGGTGTGCTTGGCACTGCCGTGGGTGAACGGGTTGATGCCCTGGGCCACGCCATCCGGGTTGACGTGGGTGATCAGCTCCAGACCCAGTTCTTCGACCATGCGGTCGCGGAACTTGTACATTTCCTGGAATTTCCACTGGGTATCGACGTGCATCACCGGGAACGGCAACTTGCCGGGGAAGAACGCCTTGCGGGCCAGATGCAACATCACGGCGGAGTCTTTACCGATGGAGTACAGCATCACCGGGTTGTCGAACTCGGCGGCCACCTCGCGGATGATGTGGATGCTTTCCGCCTCCAGCTGTTTCAGATGCGTCAGTTTGTCGACCATGGCTACTCACGAAAGCTTTCTTATGGACGGCCATCGGGCCGTGTTCGAGCGGGGCATGCTAGCACAGCGACCTGCTTCTAATCAGGGAGCCAACTAGAACGAAACGGTATATGAATATACCGCTCCGTTAGCCCGCAAACGCCCCTGTGCAGGAGCTGGCTTGCCAGCGAAGGCGCTTTCAGGCGCACCTTCGGGCTGAAGATCTTTTTGCCGACAAGCCGGCTCCTGCACGGGATCAGATCGGGTTGGGGCAGTCGATGAACAGGTGCTCCAGGGCAAAGCGCCGGGCCAGGTAGTCGCCCAGGGCCTGGACGCCGTAACGCTCGGTGGCGTGATGGCCGGCGGCGATGAAGCTGATGTCGTTTTCCCGGGCACTGTGGAAGGTCTGCTCCGAGGCCTCGCCACTCAGGTACAGGTCGACACCGGCCTGCACCGCCTGGTCGATGTAGCCCTGGCCGCCGCCGGTGCACCAGCCGACCCGGCGGATCATCTCGCTGCCTTCGATCAGCAAGGGTTCGCGACCCATCACTTCCTGCACCCGCCGGGCAAAGTCCCGCGCCGTCATGGGTTCGCCGAGGGAACCGACCAGACCGACAACCTTGGGGTTCTCCGGGTCCAATGGGCCTTCCACGGTGATATCCAACTGCCGG
This sequence comes from Pseudomonas protegens, assembly GCF_013407925.2. Classification (NCBI taxonomy): domain Bacteria; kingdom Pseudomonadati; phylum Pseudomonadota; class Gammaproteobacteria; order Pseudomonadales; family Pseudomonadaceae; genus Pseudomonas; species Pseudomonas protegens. The sequence continues at coordinate 2,144,946 of NZ_CP060201.1, forward strand.
GCCAACTGCACGTTGTTGCCCACCTCAGGATGCAGGTCCAGGGGCAGGTGATAGGCCAAGAGGCTGATGTCGTGCTTGAGCAGGGTTTTCAACCTACGCTGCTTCATGCCGGTGATGCAGGGGTTCTCGCCTTTCCAGAAATAGCCGTGATGCACCAGCACCAGATCGGCCTTGGCCTCCACCGCAGCGTCCAGCAAAGCCTGGCTGGCGGTCACGCCACTGACGATACGCATCACCTGCGGGCGCCCTTCGACCTGCAGGCCATTGGGGCAGTAGTCGGCGATGCGGGAACTGCCCAGATAGCGGTCCGCTTCTTCCACCAATGTGCTCAGAGCAACGGCCATAAATGACTCCTAAATATCCCGTTCAGAGGCGCGCGCGGCCTCGTATAATGCGCGACATTATGGGCCGTGCGCAGCCCTTCGTAACCACCCAGGACTTGCTCAATGCTCAAGGCTCTGCGTTTTTTTGGCTGGCCGCTTCTGGCCGGCGTGCTCATCGCGTTGCTGATTATTCAGCGCTACCCCCAGTGGGTCGGCCTGCCCAGCCTGGACGTCAACCTGCAGCAAGCGCCACAAACCACCAGCACCCGGCAGGGACCGGTGTCCTATGCCGATGCGGTGCTGATCGCCGCGCCGGCGGTGGTCAACCTGTACACCACCAAAGTGATCAACAAACCGGCCCACCCACTGTTTGAAGACCCGCAGTTCCGCCGCTTCTTCGGCGACAACCTGCCCAAGCAGCAACGCATGGAGTCGAGCCTGGGTTCCGGGGTGATCATGAGCCCCGAAGGCTACCTGCTGACCAACAACCACGTGACCTCCGGCGCCGAACAGATCGTGGTGGCGCTCAAGGATGGGCGGGAAACCCTGGCCCGGGTCATCGGCAGCGATCCGGAAACCGATCTGGCGGTGCTCAAGATCGACCTGAAGAACCTGCCTTCGATCACTGTCGGCCGCTCGGAAAACGTCCGCGTCGGCGACGTCGCCCTGGCCATCGGCAACCCGTTCGGGGTCGGCCAGACCGTGACCATGGGCATCATCAGCGCCACCGGGCGCAACCAGTTGGGCCTGAACAACTACGAAGACTTCATCCAGACCGACGCCGCGATCAACCCGGGCAACTCCGGCGGCGCCCTGGTGGACGCCAATGGCAACCTGACCGGGATCAACACCGCGATCTTCTCCAAGTCCGGCGGCTCCCAGGGCATCGGCTTTGCCATTCCGATCAAGCTGGCCATGGAAGTGATGAAGTCGATCATCGAACACGGCCAGGTCATCCGTGGCTGGCTGGGGATCGAAGTGCAACCGCTGACCCAGGAACTGGCGGAGTCCTTCGGCCTGGCCGGACGTCCCGGGATCGTGGTGGCGGGGATCTTCCGCGATGGCCCGGCACAGAAAGCCGGCATGCAGCTGGGTGACGTGATCCTCAGCATCGACGGCGAACCTGCCGGTGACGGCCGCCGCTCGATGAACCAGGTGGCGCGCATCAAGCCGATGGAGAAAGTCGCAATCCTGGTGATGCGCAACGGCAAGGAAATCAAGCTGACGGCGGAAATCGGCCTGCGCCCACCACCCGCGCCGGTCAAGGAAGAAGAGTAACGCTGCGCCCGGCGATGCCGGGCTAACAGCATACATTCTCATCGGTCATGTTATATTGTTTCAATATTGCTATTGGAACAGCCCCATGACGTCCCGAAAAATCCTCCCCCTGGCCGGCCTGGCCCTGGGCCTGCTGGCCGATCCCCTGCTCGCCGAAGAACCCCAGCCCCTGGAGCTCGAAGCCACCCGCATCACCAGCGAATACGAGTCCGCCAACGGTCCGGTCAAAGGCTACCGGGCCACGCGCTCGGCCAGCGCCACCAAGACTGACACGGCGATCCGCGATATCCCGCAATCCATCAGCGTGATCCCCGCCAGCGTGCTCAAGGACCTGGGCAGCAGCAATGTCGAACGCGCCCTGGAGTTTGCCGGCGGCGTCTCCAAGCAGAACAATTTCGGTGGCCTGACCCTGTATGAATACAGCGTGCGCGGCTTCACCACCTCGGAGTTTTACAAGGACGGCTTCAGCGCCAATCGCGGTTACCCCAGCACCCCGGACGCGGCCAATATCGAGCGCATCGAGGTGCTCAAGGGCCCGGCCGCCAGCCTCTATGGCCGCGGCGACCCCGGCGGCACGGTGAACATCGTGACCAAAAAGCCCCAGCCCGAAGCCTTCACCACCCTGCAGACCAGCGCCGGCAGCTGGGACCGCTACCGCACCGCCCTGGATATCAACACCCCGCTGGATGCTCAAGGCGACCTGCTGTCCCGGGTCAATCTGGCGGTGGAGGACAACCGCAGCTTTCGCGACCACGTCGACAGCCGCCGGGTGTTCGTCGCCCCCTCCTTCAGCTGGCAACTGAACCCGGACACCAGCCTGCTGGTGGAAGGCGAATTGGTGCGCCACAGCTCGACCTTCGACCGCGGCATCGTCGCCCCCAACAACCGCTGGAGCGGCGTCTCGCGCTCGACCTTCCTCGGTGAACCCAACGACGGCAACATCGACAACCACAACAACATGCTCCAGGCCGCCCTGGAACATCACCTCAACGACAGCTGGAAGCTGCGCCTGGCCAGCCACTACAAGGAAGGCCAGTTGTGGGGCTTCGCATCGGAAACCCGCCCGCTGAATGCCGACCAGCACACGGTTAATCGGCGCTACCGCGAACGGGACAACAACTGGCACGACAGCATCACCCAGCTGGAACTGCGCGGCCTGTTCGACATCGGCAGTTGGCAGCACGAGCTGCTGATCGGCAGCGAATACGAGAACTACCGCAAGAACGAGCGGGTCACCACCCTCGCCGGCGGCCCTTACGCCATTGATATCTACGACCCGATCTACGGCCAGGCCAAGCCCAACGGCAAGCGTTCCGGCACGGACTTTTTCGAGCATGTCGAAAGCCGGGCCCTCAACCTGCAGGACCAGATCGTCTTCACTGACCGCCTGCGCGGCATGCTCGGCGCCCGCTTTGAACACTTCGAGCAAAAGATCGACGACCACACCACCGGCAAGCGCAGCCGCCAGACTCACGACGCCCTGACCCAGCGCGCCGGCCTACTCTATCAACTGACTCCGCAAGTGGGCCTGTTCGCCAACGCCTCCACCTCGTTCAAGCCCAACAACGGGCTGGATGCGGCCGGCAAGACCTTCAAGCCCGAGGAAGGGGTCGGTTATGAAGTGGGGATCAAGAGCGAGCTGTTCGACGAACGCCTGAGCGCGACCCTGGCCGCCTTCCATATCGACAAGGAAAACGTCCTGGCCCTGGACCCCGGCAGCGACGCCAGCCGCGCCGTGGGCAAGGCCCGCAGTCAGGGCTTCGATGCGCAAGTGAGCGGCCAGTTGACCGACGCGGTGCGGGTGATCGGTGCCTATGCGCTGATCGATGCCGAGGTCACCAAGGGTGATCGGGCGATCCCCGCCGGCAGCCGCATCCTCGGCGTGGCCAAGCACAGTGGCAGCCTGCTGGGCGTCTATGAGTTCCAGGACGGCCGGCTCAAAGGCTCGGACATCGGCGCCGCCCTGACCTATGTCGGCGATCGCTCCGGCGAGGCTGGCGGCAGTTTCGAGTTGCCCGCCTATCGCACCCTGGATCTGCTGGCCCATTACAAGGCCAGCGACAACCTGACCCTGGGCCTGAACCTGAACAACCTGTTCGACGAGAAGTACTACGAGCGCTCCTACAGCAACTACTGGGTCACTCCAGGCGAGCCGCGCAACTTCACCGTCAGCCTGACACTCAACCTGTAGCCGAGAATCGCCATGCACCACCTCAAGTCAATCACGCTGCTGGGCCTGCTCATCACGCTGGGCACAACCCAGGCCACGGCCCACGGTCTATGGACCGAGCAGCGCCGCGGAAATATCGAAGTGATCTACGGCCACGGCGCCGAAGACGATGCCTTCAAATCCAAGAAGGTCAGCGGTGCCTGGGCCTACGACGCCGCGGCCAGGATGATTCCAGTGACCGTGCAACGCCTGGCTGACCATGCGCGCCTGCAACCACTCAAGCCACCGGCGGTGCTGGCCGTGGCGCTGGACAACGGCCCGTGGTCGCAAACGGCGGACAAAGGCTGGGTCAACCAGGGGCGCAGCCAAGTCCCGGGGGCCATCGCCTCGACCCACACCTTCAAGTACAGCCTGGCGATCTATCAAGCAGGGGCGAAGCTGCCCAAGCTGGAACAGCTCAAACTGCTGATCCTGCCGGAAGTCGACCCGCTGACCGTGGGCCAGGGCAACAGCCTGCCGGTGCGGGTACTGCTGGATGGGCAGCCCGTGGCTGGAGTCAAGTTGATCGGCGATTATCGCAACGCACCAAGCACCCTGAGCACCGAGACCGATGCCCAGGGACGCGCGCAAGTGTTGGTGAGAAATGAAGGCTTGAACGTGATTGCCGCAGAGCTTGAAGTGCCGCTCAAGAACGACCCGGATGTGGCTTCACGCGGCCTGTTCAGCTCCCTGACCTTCCTCGGCAACCCGCACCACGAGTAAGAGCAGCCGGGGGCTGCAGCTACAAGCGGCAAGCTTGTAGCTGCAAGCGAGAGGCGCCAAGCATTGCTCCGGGCTTCTGACTTGCAGCTTGCCGCTCGTGGCTTAGAGCGGCCCCAACCCGTCGATAAGTGCCTGGTTCTGCTCCGGGGTGCCGATGCTGATCCGCAGGAACTGGGCGATCCGCTGCTGTTTGAAGTGACGCACGATCACCCCTTGCTCGCGCAGCTTGGCCGCCAGCCCCGCCGCATCGTGCTGCGGGTGGCGGGCAAAGATGAAGTTGGCCGCCGACGGCAGCACTTCGAAACCCTTGGCCTGCAACTGCGCCACCACCCACTCGCGACTGTCGATCACCAACTGGCAGGTCTTGGCGAAGTACTCGCGGTCCTCGAAGGCCGCCGCCGCGCCGACGATCGCCAGGCGATCCAGCGGGTAGGAGTTGAAGCTGTTCTTGATCCGCTCCAGGGCCTCGATCAGGTCCGGATGGCCCACCGCCAGGCCCACCCGCAAGCCGGCCAGGGAGCGCGACTTGGACAGGGTCTGGGTCACCAGCAGGTTGGGGTAGCGGTCCACCAGGCTGATGGCGGTCTGGCCGCCAAAGTCGATATAGGCTTCATCCACGACCACCACCGAATCCGGGCTGGCCTGGAGGATCTGCTCCACCGCGTCCAGGGCCAGCAGGCAGCCGGTGGGCGCGTTCGGGTTGGGGAAGATGATCCCGCCGTTGGGTTGGGCGTAGTCGGCCACACGGATCTGGAACTGCTCGTCCAGGGGCACCGCCTGGTAATCGATGCCGTACAGGCCGCAGTACACCGGGTAGAAGCTGTAGCTGATGTCCGGGAACAGCAGCGGCTTATCCTGCTGCAACAGGCCGTGGAAAATGTGCGCCAGGACTTCGTCGGAACCGTTGCCGAGGAACACCTGGTTGCCCTGCACGCCGTAGTAACCGGCCACCGCCTGCTTGAGCAGGTCGCTGTTGGGGTCCGGGTACAGGCGCAGGTTGTCGTTGAGTTCGGCCTGCATCGCCGCCAGGGCCTTGGGCGACGGACCATAGGGGTTTTCATTGGTGTTGAGCTTGACCAACTTGGTCAGCTTGGGTTGTTCGCCCGGCACGTAGGGCACCAGGTTCTTGACGAACGGACTCCAGAATTTGCTCATGTTCATTGCCCCTGATCTTGGTCGTCGACGATGCGGTATTCGGCGCTGCGGGCGTGGGCGGTCAGCGACTCACCACGGGCCAGCACCGAGGCGGTGCGGCCCAGCTCGGACGCGCCCTGCTCGGAACAGAAGATGATCGACGAGCGTTTCTGGAAGTCATACACCCCCAGCGGCGAAGAGAAACGCGCGGTGCCGGACGTCGGCAGCACGTGGTTCGGCCCGGCGCAGTAATCGCCCAGGGCCTCGGAGGTGTGACGGCCCATGAAGATCGCCCCGGCGTGGCGGATCTGCGGCAGCCAGGCTTGCGGGTCGGCCACCGACAGCTCCAAGTGCTCGGGGGCAATGCGGTTGGCCACGTCCATGGCTTGCTGCATGTCGCGAACCTGGATCAGCGCGCCACGGCCATTGATCGAGGTGTTGATGATCTCTGCGCGCTCCATGGTTGGCAGCAGCTTGGCAATGCTTGCCGCCACCTGGTCGAGGAACTCGGCGTCCGGGCTGACCAGGATCGCCTGGGCGTCTTCGTCGTGCTCAGCCTGGGAGAACAGGTCCATGGCGATCCAGTCCGGATCGGTCTGGCCGTCGCAGACCACCAGGATCTCCGACGGGCCGGCGATCATGTCGATCCCCACCTGGCCGAACACGTGGCGCTTGGCGGTGGCCACATAGATGTTGCCCGGGCCGACCACCTTGTCCACCTGGGGCACGCTTTCGGTGCCGTAGGCCAGCGCCGCGACAGCCTGGGCGCCACCGATGGTGAACACCCGGTCGACCCCGGCAATGCAGGCGGCGGCCAGCACCAGTTCGTTGACCTCGCCACGTGGGGTCGGCACCACCATCACCACCTCGGTCACGCCCGCCACCTTGGCCGGGATCGCGTTCATCAGCACCGACGACGGGTAAGACGCCTTGCCCCCCGGAACATACAGGCCGGCGCGGTCCAGCGGCGTGACCTTCTGGCCCAGCACCGTGCCGTCGGCCTCGGTGTAGCTCCAGGAATCCTGCTTCTGTTTCTCGTGATAGCTGCGCACCCGCGCCGCGGCCTTTTCCAGGGCTTCGCGCTGGGCCACGGTGATTCGGGTCAGAGCCAGCTCCAGGCGCTCGCGCGGCAGGATCAGGTCGGCCATGGAGGCCACTTGCAGGCCGTCGAAACGCTGGGTGAATTCCACCAGCGCCGCATCACCGCGCTCGCGCACGGCCTTGATGATGTCCAGCACCCGCTGATTGACCGAATCGTCAGAGACACTTTCCCAGCTCAGCAGATGATCCAGATGACGGGCGAAATCCGGGTCGGCAGCGTTGAGTCGGCGAATTGCAGTCGGAGCGGTCATAGCGAAGGCCTCAATGATTGGCGAGTGCACAAAAGGGCAAGCTTGGATTTGCAAAGCTCAGGCGCCGCAAGACTACCAAGCCATCCGCGTGGGCACCTGAGCATTCTGGCTATGACGCGGATAGATGGGCGCGGCTCAAGGCCACGCATGTGAATCAGCCGCGGTGTCGCGATTCCACTGCCTTGCGCAGGGTGTCGATCAACGCCTGGATACGGGCGTGCTGCATCTTCATCGATGCCTTGTTGACCACCAGACGGGAGCTGATGGTGGCGATCAGTTCCTGGGGCTCCAGACCGTTGGCCCGCAGGGTGTTGCCGGTGTCGACCACGTCGATGATCTTGTCCGCCAGACCGATCAGCGGCGCCAGTTCCATCGAGCCGTAGAGCTTGATGATGTCGACCTGACGGCCCTGCTCGGCGTAGTAACGCTTGGCCACGTTGACGAACTTGGTGGCCACGCGCAGGCGGCCCTTGGGTTCGACGGCGCCAATCGCACCGGCGGTCATCAGCTTGCACTGGGCAATCTGCAGGTCCAGCGGTTCGTACAGGCCCTGGCCGGAGTACTCCATGAGGACGTCCTTGCCAGCCACCCCAAGGTCGGCGGCGCCATGTTCGACATAGGTCGGCACATCGGTGGCGCGCACGATCAGCAGGCGAACATCGTCCTGGGTCGTGGGGATGATCAGTTTGCGGCTCTTGTCCGGATTCTCGGTTGGCACGATGCCCGCTTCAGCCAGAAGCGGCAGCGTGTCGTCGAGGATACGGCCCTTGGACAGTGCGATGGTCAACATGAGTAACGTAAGTCCTTATGCGGCGACTGATGCCCGGACGCAAACGGCGCCAGACATGCGTCGAGCCTGAAGACAGGCTCGACGTGGAACAGATTCGGCAGTGGGCACCTCCCTGTGCCCGTCATGCAACTAGCCCGGTACGCGGCGGATCTTGGCGCCGAGCATCTGCAGCTTCTCTTCGATGCACTCGTAACCACGGTCGATGTGGTAGATGCGGTCGATCAGGGTGTCGCCTTCGGCCATCAGGGCCGAGATCACCAGGCTGGCCGAGGCCCGCAGGTCGGTGGCCATGACCGGCGCGCCCTTGAGGATCTCGGTGCCGGTAACGATCGCGGTGTTGCCTTCGACCTGGATCTTGGCGCCCATGCGGTGCAGCTCGTACACGTGCATGAAGCGGTTTTCGAAGATGGTCTCGATGACCGCGCCCGTGCCTTCGGCAATCGCGTTCAGGGAAATGAACTGCGCCTGCATGTCGGTCGGGAAAGCCGGGTACGGAGCGGTACGCACGTTGACCGCCTTGGGGCGCTTGCCGTGCATGTTGAGCTCGATCCAGTCGCTGCCGGTGGTGACTTCAGCGCCGGCTTCCTTGAGTTTTTCCAGTACGGCTTCAAGGATGGTCGGATCGGTGTCCTTGACCTTGACCCGGCCGCCAGTGACGGCAGCCGCCACCAGGTAGGTGCCGGTTTCGATACGGTCGGGCATGACCTTGTAGGTCGCCGAATGCAGGCGCTCGACGCCATCGATGGTGATGGTGTCGGTGCCGGCGCCGGAAATCTTCGCGCCCATGGCGATCAGGAAGTTCGCCAGGTCGACGACTTCCGGTTCGCGGGCGGCGTTCTGCAGCACGCTGCGGCCACGGGCCAGGGCCGCGGCCATCATGATGTTCTCGGTACCGGTCACGCTCACGGTATCGAAGAAGAAATTCGCGCCGCGCAGGCCGCCTTCAGGGGCCTTGGCCTTGATGTAGCCGCCTTCGACGTCGATCACCGCGCCCATGGCTTCCAGGCCGCGGATGTGCAGGTCGACCGGACGCGAGCCGATGGCGCAACCGCCTGGCAGGGCCACTTCGGCCTCACCGAAGCGGGCAACCATCGGGCCCAGTACCAGGATCGAGGCGCGCATGGTTTTCACCAGCTCGTAGGGCGCTACCAGGGTCTTGATGGTGCGCGGGTCGATTTCGACACTGAGCTTCTCGTCGATCACCGGTTCGATGCCCATGCGGCCGAACAGCTCGATCATGGTGGTGATGTCGTGCAGGTGCGGCAGGTTGGCCACGGTGACCGGGCCATCACACAGCAGGGTTGCCGCCAGAATCGGCAGCGCGGAGTTCTTGGCCCCGGAAATGCGGATCTCGCCATCAAGGCGAACGCCGCCGGTAATAATCAATTTATCCATAACAGTCTCGACGCCCTTGGGCTCAGGTGCGCTCGGCCCAGGCCGCGCGGCTGAAAAATTTCATGGTGATCGCATGGATGCTGCCATCGGCAATCCATGGATTCAAATGGGCATAGATGCTCTGCTGACGCTTGACCGGGCTCAAGGCCACCAGTTCGTCGCTAATCACGTTCAGCTGAAAGTTGCAGCCTTCGCCCTCAACTTCTACCTGAGCTCCGGGCAGCTTTCCCTCAAGAAAGCTCTTCACTTCGTTGGCCTGCATGCTCAACCTCAATCGGCGCCCTGTGCGCGCGGGTCGGACATCATACAAAAAAGCCCCGCGCCTGCGAACCCCGCATAGCAGGACTCTGACGGGGGGCTTCTCTATGGATGTGGGTGACTACGGATGGAGGAGGATCTCGGTGACCCCGGATACCTCGGCGATTTCTCGCATGTCGTCGGGCAGGGCACGAACGCTCACGGTCTTGCCAAGGCCCTGACCGTCGCGAATGAAGGCCAGCAACAGGGCCAGACCGACGCTACTGGACTTTTCCACCGCCGAGCAGTCGAGTACCAGGGCCGTGCCCGGACTCGACTTGATCAGCGCCAGGCCCTGCTTGCGCAGGCTCGGGCCGCTGCGGTAGTCCAGCACGCCGCTGATCAGCAGCTCCCCGGCGTCACCCAGGCGCACGGCCGACTCGCTCATTGTGCCGCCTTATGGGCAGCGTCTTCGGTGACTTCCTTGGCCTTGGCCACTTCGCCGGCCCAGCCGTCGATGGTCTTGTCCAGGTTGTTGCCGTTGCGCTGCATGGCGTCGGCGAACTGATCACGGAACAGCTTGCCGATGTTGATGCCGTTGATGATCACGTTGCGTACTTTCCACTCGTCGTTGATCTTTTCCAGGGTGTAGGACACTGGATAGATCGCGCCGTTGTTGCCTTTGACCTGCATGTCCACGCTGGTACGGGTGCCGCTTTCATCCTTGGCCGGAGAAACGGTGATGCCCTGGTTGTTGTACTCGAGCAAGGCGTTGCCATAGAACTGCATCAGGCTGCGCTTGAAGTTTTCCTGGAAGCGCGCCATCTGCTCCGGCGTGGCCTTGCGCGAATACTTCACGGTCATGATGCTGCGGGAGATGCCGTCGGCGTCCACCACCGGACCGACAATGCCGTTCAGGGCGTTGTAGAAGTCGTTCGGGCTTTGCTTGTACTTTTCCTTGTTGGCCGCCAGATCCGCCAGCAGGCGGGTGGTGGTGTCCTGCACCAGATCGTGGGCGGAAGGTGCAGCGGCCGCGTTAGCCAGCAACGGCAGGGCCGCCAGCAGCACCAACAGGCCACGTCGCAAGATAGAGATCATCGAAAAACTCCTCATTTGGCGTCTTTGCTAACGGTATTGAGCAGGAATTTACCGATCAGGTCCTCCAGCACCAGCGACGACTGGGTGTCGTGGATGGTTCCACCATCCTTGAGCAAGGCTTCTTCCCCGCCCACGCTGATACCGATGTATTTCTCACCCAACAGGCCAGCCGTCAGAATAGATGCAGTGGAGTCGGTCGGCAGATTATCCACACGTTTTTCCAGTTGCATCGTCACCCGACCGGTGAAGCTGTCACGGTCCAGATCGATCGCCGTGACCTTGCCGATGGTTACCCCGGCCATGGTCACCTTAGCTCTGACCGTCAAACCGGCGATATTGTCGAAGTAGGCGTAAAGCTTGTAGGTATCGGTGCTTGCGCTCGGAGACAAGCCACTGACTCGCAGGGCAAGCAACAGCAAAGCCAGAATGCCGGCCAGCAGGAAAAGGCCGACACCGATTTCCAGGGTGCGGTTTTGCATCAGAAATCTCCAAACATCAAGGCGGTCAGAATAAAGTCCAAGCCCAGTACGGCCAACGAGGCGTACACCACGGTCTTGGTAGTGGCACGGCTGATCCCCTCTGAAGTGGGCTCACAGTCGTAGCCTTGGAATACGGCGATCCAGGTCACTACAAACGCAAAAACGATACTTTTGATCACACCGTTGAGTACGTCACCGCTGAAGGTCACGCTGTTCTGCATGTTCGACCAGTAGGAACCTTCATAGACCCCCAGCCAGTCCACGGCAACCCAGGAACCGCCCCAAATCCCCACCACACTGAAAATCATCGCCAGCAGCGGCAGGGAAATGAAGCCGGCCCACAGGCGCGGCGCGATGATGTACTTGAGCGGGTCGACCCCGATCATCTCCAGGCTGGAGAGCTGCTCGGTGGATTTCATGTTGCCGATCTCGGCCGTCAGCGCCGAACCGGCGCGACCGGCGAACAGCAGCGCGGTGACCACCGGCCCCAGCTCGCGCAACAGGGTCAGGGCGACCATCTGCCCTACCGCCTGCTCCGAACCGTAGCTGGAGAGAATGTTGAAGCCCTGCAGCGCCAGCACCATGCCGATAAAGACCCCGGACACGACGATGATCACCAGGGACATCACGCCCACGGAGTGCAGTTGCTTGATCAGCAGGCCGAAACTGCCGCCGATGCCGCCGCGTCCCAGCAGCGCGTGAAACAGGAACAGGGTGGAACGCCCCAGTACCGCCAGGACATCGATGCCTGAGCGACCGAAGAGGCGAACCCTCTCGATTAGCGATATTTTGCGCATCAGCGCTTCCCCAGAAGATCTGCGCGGTAATCCGTCGCTGGAAAGTGAAACGGCACCGGGCCGTCGGGATCGCCCTTCATGAATTGACGGATACGCGGATTGTCGGAGTCCATCAGTTCGTCAGGAGTTCCCTGCCCCAATACCTGGCCATCGCCAACCACATAGAGGTAATCGGCAATGCTCGCGGTTTCCGCAAGATCGTGGGACACCACGATGCTGGTAATGCCCAGGGCATCGTTGAGCAGGCGAATCAAGCGCACCAGGACGCCCATGGCAATCGGGTCCTGCCCCACGAAGGGCTCGTCGTACATGAGAATCTGCGGGTCCAGGGCGATGGCCCGGGCCAGGGCGACCCGACGCTTCATGCCGCCGGACAGCTCGTCGGGCATCAGGTCGACGGCACCGCGCAGGCCCACCGCCTGCAGCTTGAGCAGGACAATGTCGCGAATCATCTCGTCCGGCAGCTCGGTATGCACCCGCAGCGGAAAGGCCACGTTCTCGAACACATCCAGATCGGTGAACAGCGCGCCACTCTGAAACAGCACGCCCATCTGCTTGCGTGCATCGAACAGATCGCTGCGCGAGAGGGTCGGCAGATTCTGGCCGTTGACCCACACTTCGCCGCTGCTGGGCCGCAACTGCATGCCCATCAAGCGCAACAGGGTGGTTTTTCCGCAGCCGGAAGGCCCCATGATGCCGGTGACCTTGCCCCGCGGAATACGGATATCCACGTTATTGAAAATGCTGCGCGCACCGCGCTTGAAGGACAGTCCCTTCAGCTCGACCGCGTAGGCGTTATCGGCACTCATCTAAACTCCTTGCGATGCAGCCTATCACTCGGACGCTTGGCTCCCTGCCGGGAGTACGTGCCCCTGGGCAGGCCGAACTGGCGGCGAACTATATCACTGCTGATACGGCGCCCCCAAGGCCGAAGCCGTCAACGTTCAGGTCCAGGACAGGCGAAATCGGAGGAATCCTGATACCGGACGGACAAAGGCTGACGAACTTGCGTGAGGGATTTGTTCATTACCGCTATAATCGCCGCCTTTTCATCGGGCTATACGATTTCAGACATGAGCCAATCCAGCGACCTGATTCAATCAGCACAACGCACCATCCGCCTCGAACTTCAGGCCGTAGAAGGCTTGCTGCCCCATATCGACGCAGATTTCGTACGCGCTTGCGAGATGATTCTGGCCAGCAAAGGCCGCGTGGTCGTGGTGGGCATGGGCAAGTCCGGGCACGTCGGCAACAAGATCGCGGCGACTCTGGCCAGCACCGGAACCACGGCTTTCTTTGTCCATCCGGCCGAAGCCAGTCATGGCGACATGGGCATGATCACCCGCGACGACGTGATCCTGGCCCTCTCCAACTCCGGCTCCACCAACGAAATCGTCACCCTGCTGCCGCTGATCAAGCGCCTGGGCATCCAGCTGATCAGCCTCACCGGCAACCCCGAGTCGCCGCTGGCCAAGGCCGCCGACGTCAACCTGAATGTGCATGTCGAACACGAGGCCTGCCCGCTGAACCTGGCGCCGACCTCCTCGACCACTGCCGCCCTGGTCATGGGCGATGCCCTGGCCGTGGCCCTGCTGGAAGCTCGCGGGTTCACCGCCGAAGACTTCGCGTTCTCCCATCCCGGAGGCGCCTTGGGCCGCCGCCTGCTGCTCAAGGTCGAGAACGTGATGCACGAAGGCAGCGACCTGCCACAGGTGCAACGGGGCACCCTGCTCAAGGATGCGCTCATGGAAATGACCCGCAAGGGCCTGGGCATGACCGTGATCCTGGAAGCCGACGGTCGCCTGGCCGGGATCTTCACCGACGGCGACCTGCGCCGCACCCTGGATCGCGCCATCGATATCCACCACGCCACCATCGATTCGGTCATGACCCCTCATGGCAAGACCGCCTGTGCCGATATGCTGGCCGCCGAAGCCCTGAAGATCATGGAAGACCATAAAATCAGCGCCCTGGTGGTGGTGGACAAGGAAGACCGGCCGATCGGCGCCTTGAACATGCACGACCTGCTGCGCGCGGGAGTGATGTAAATGAGTGCCGACCTGCTGCAACGCGGTAAACACATCAAGCTGGCGGTCTTCGACGTCGACGGAGTCCTGACCGACGGTCGCCTGTACTTCCTTGAAGACGGCAGCGAGTTCAAGACCTTCAACACCCTCGACGGCCAAGGCATCAAGATGCTCATGGCCGCCGGGGTGCAGACCGCGATCATCAGCGGGCGCAAGACCCCGGTGGTGGAGCGTCGGGCCAAGAACCTGGGGATTCCCCACCTGTACCAGGGCCGCGAAGACAAGCTGGTGGTACTGGACGAACTTCTTGGCCAACTGGGCCTAAGCTATGAACAGGTCGCCTACCTGGGTGACGACCTGCCCGACCTGCCGGTGATCCGCCGTGTCGGCCTGGGCATGGCGGTGGCCAACGCCGCCGGCTTTGTCCGCGAACACGCCCACGGCATTACCCTCGCCCGTGGCGGCGAAGGCGCCGCACGGGAGTTCTGCGAGCTGATCCTGCGCGCCCAGGATCGCCTTGAAGCAGCCAATGCCGCTTATTTATAGAGCCCTCCCATGCTGAGTAAAAAGATTCGCACCATCCTGATCTTCGGGACCATCGCCCTGCTGTTCGCGGCGGTCGGCTACTGGAACATCAGCCCGGAACGCTTCCTCGACAAGCCTGTGGTGCAGGTCGACGAGAGCGCCATCGACTATTACGCGATCAACGCCCGCAGCGTGCAGTACCTGCCCGACGGCAAACTGCAGTACGAAATGACCTCGGACAAGGTCGAGCACATCAAGGCCAGCGAAGTGACGCTGCTGACCAAGCCCGACCTGCAGATGTACCGCGGCACCACTTATCCCTGGCACGTCCAGAGCGAGCGCGGCGAAGTCAATCCGGACGGCACCGAGGTCGAGCTGATCGATTCGGTCCGGGTTTCCCGCACCGATGAGCACAACCGCAACCTGCTGATCACCACCAGCCGCATGACAGTATTCCCGCAGAAGCAATATGCGCAGACCGAGCAAGCCGTTAGAATCGACGGCGCCGACGGCGTGACCACTGCCAAGGGAATGAAAGCGTATTTGAAAGACGGCAGGATGAACCTGCTATCGAACGTAAGAGGACAGTATGAGGCTCGTTAAAACCCTCCCTATTTTGCTCAGTCTGGGCGCAGCACTGGGAAGCGTGAGCGCCTGGGCTCTGCCGAACGATAGCCAACAGCCGATCCGCATTCAGGCCGACGACGCCCAGTTGGACGACAAGAACGGCGTGGCCACCTACAAGGGCGATGTGATCATCACCCAGGGCTCGATGAAGATCACCGGCAACACCGTGACCATCACCCGATCCAAGACTGGCGAAATCGATGTCGTGACTTCGGTGGGCAACCTGGCCTACTTCGAGCAGCTGCAGAAGCAGACCGACCCGAAACCGGTCCAGGCCTACGCCGTGACCATCCAGTACCATGCCCAGCAGAACCGCATCGTGCTGATCGACAAGGCCAAGGTGATCAACGACGGCAACACCACCGAAGGCGAGAAAATCGTCTACGACACCGTCAAGCAAGTGGCTAACGCCGGTCGCGCCAATGGCAGCTCGGTCACCGCGCCACGTCCGCGGATCGACATGGTCATCCAGCCGAAAAAGAAAACCGACGAGCAAAAGGCCCAGTAATGGCAACTCTGAAAGCTCAGCACCTGGCCAAGAGCTACAATAGCCGCCAGGTCGTGCGTGATGTCAGCCTGTCCATCGACAGCGGTCAGATCGTCGGCCTGCTCGGCCCCAACGGCGCCGGCAAGACCACCTGCTTCTACATGATCGTCGGCCTGGTCCAGGCCGATCAGGGCCGCGTGCTGATCGATGATCTGGACGTCAGCCACCAACCGATGCACGGTCGCGCCCGCGCCGGTATCGGCTACCTGCCCCAGGAAGCCTCGATCTTTCGCAAGCTGTCGGTGGCCGACAACATCATGGCCATCCTCGAGACCCGCAAGGAGCTCGACAAGGCCGGCCGTCGCCAGGAGCTGGAAAGCCTGCTGCAGGAATTCCACATCAACCACATCCGCGACAACCTCGGCATGAGCCTGTCCGGTGGTGAGCGCCGCCGCGTGGAAATCGCCCGAGCGCTGGCTACCGCCCCCAAGTTCATCCTGCTGGACGAACCCTTCGCCGGTGTGGACCCGATCTCGGTCGGCGATATCAAGCAGATCATCCATCACCTGAAGGCCAAAGGCATCGGTGTGCTGATCACTGACCACAACGTCCGGGAAACCCTGGACATCTGTGAGACCGCCTATATCGTCAACGACGGGCAACTGATCGCCGAAGGCGACTCCGAGACTATCCTGGCCAATGAACTGGTCAAGGAAGTCTATCTGGGCCATGAGTTCCGCCTGTAACGGCTGAGGTGTCGGGCCAGACGCCAGAGCGCCGGAAACGATAAATCCCCACAAACTTTATTGTTACAGCGCTCTAGGCAAACACTTCAGTTTCAGGCATATAATTTGCTTATGTTTGGCGCTCCGGCGCCCTGTAGTGGATGGCGCATGTGCGCCGGCAAATAAGGTGTTAAGCCCCTGCCATGAAACCATCGCTAGTCCTGAGAATGGGCCAGCAGCTGACGATGACACCGCAGCTGCAACAGGCCATCCGCCTGCTCCAATTGTCGACCCTGGACCTGCAACAGGAAATCCAGGAAGCCCTGGAGTCCAACCCGATGCTCGAACGCCAGGAAGACGGCGACGACTTCGACAACAGTGACCCCCTGGCCGACAACACCGAGTCCAAACCCAATACCGAAATCCAGGAACCCTCCTATCAGGAAACCGCCCCCACGGTGGACAACCTCGAGGAAGGCGAGTGGAACGAACGCATCCCCAACGAACTGCCCGTGGACACCGCCTGGGAAGACGTCTACCAGACCAGCGCCAGCAGCCTGCCCAGCAGCGATGACGACGAGTGGGACTTCACCACTCGCACATCGGCCGGTGAAAGCCTGCAGAGCCACCTGCTCTGGCAACTGAACCTGGCCCCGATGTCGGACACCGATCGCCTGATCGCCGTGACCCTGATCGATTGCATCAACAATCAGGGCTACCTGGACGAAACCCTTGAGGAAATCCTCGAGGCCTTCGATCCGGAGCTGGACATCGAGCTGGACGAGATCGAAGCCGTCCTGCATCGCATCCAGCAATTCGAACCTGCCGGTATCGGTGCACGCAACCTGGGTGAATGCCTGCTCCTGCAACTGCGCCAACTGCCGGCGAAAACCCCTTGGCTTAGCGAGGCCCAGCGCCTGGTCAGCGATTACATCGACCTTCTGGGCAGTCGCGACTACAGCCAATTGATGCGCCGCATGAAGCTCAAGGAAGACGAACTGCGCCAGGTCATCGAACTGGTGCAAAGTCTCAATCCGCGTCCCGGCTCGCAGATCGAATCCAGCGAAGCCGAGTACGTGGTCCCGGACGTCATCGTGCGCAAGGACAACGAGCGCTGGCTGGTGGAGTTGAACCAGGAATCCGTGCCACGCCTGCGGGTCAACGCACAGTACGCCGGCTTTGTTCGCCGCGCCGACACCAGCGCCGACAACACCTTCATGCGCAATCAGTTGCAGGAAGCCCGCTGGTTCATCAAGAGCCTGCAGAGCCGCAACGAAACCCTGATGAAAGTCGCCACCCAGATCGTCGAGCACCAACGGGGCTTCCTAGAGTACGGCGACGAAGCCATGAAACCCCTGGTTCTGCATGACATTGCCGAAGCGGTAGGCATGCACGAATCAACGATTTCCCGGGTGACCACGCAAAAATTCATGCATACCCCTCGGGGCATATATGAACTGAAATACTTTTTCTCCAGCCACGTCAGCACCTCGGAAGGCGGCGAATGCTCGTCCACGGCAATCCGCGCGATCATCAAAAAACTGGTGGCCGCGGAAAATCAGAAAAAGCCGTTGAGTGACAGCAAGATCGCTGGTTTACTGGAGGCACAAGGCATTCAGGTAGCCCGTCGGACCGTCGCCAAATACCGCGAATCCCTTGGGATCGCGCCTTCCAGCGAACGGAAGCGGTTGATGTAACCGCCGGGCCGGCCACAGCGTTTCAGAGCGTGCCTGCAAGCTGGCTGAGCCAGTGATTGCAGGCATGGTCTAGGTGGCAGGCACCTCAGCCTGCCGCGTTATGCACTGGCAACGAAGGAGAAGCTGTATGCAAGTCAACATCAGTGGACACCAACTCGAAGTGACTGAACCTCTGCGCGCTTACATCGGCGAAAAACTCGACCGGCTGGAGCGGCATTTCGACAAGATTACCAATGTGCAGGTCACCATGGCCGTCGAAAAACTGAAGCAGAAAATCGAAGCCACGCTGCACATCCACGGTGGGGAGGTCGTCGCCAATGCAGAACATGACGATATGTATGCCGCAATCGACCTGCTCACGGACAAGCTTGACCGCCAACTGAAAAAGCATAAGGAAAAGCAACTCCACCTTCTCCAAGGCACGGGTCGCTAACACTCCCCTCCCATGATCCGACTTGAAAGCATCCTGACCCCCGGCCGTTCCCTGGTGAACGTGCCGGGCGGCAGTAAAAAACGCGCCCTCGAACAAATTGCCAACCTGATCAGCCGTGAAGTGCCTGATCTGGAGATGCAGGACGTCTTCGAGAGCCTGATCGCCCGCGAGAAACTCGGCTCCACCGGTTTTGGCAACGGCATCGCTATTCCCCACTGCCGCCTCAAAGGCTGTGAGTCGCCCATCAGTGCACTGATGCACTTGGACGCCCCCATCGATTTCGACGCCATCGACGGCGCCCCGGTCGACCTGCTGTTTGTCCTGCTGGTCCCGGAAGCCGCCACCGATGCTCACCTGGAACTGCTGCGGCAGATCGCCAGCATGCTCGATCGCAAGGAAGTCCGTGATCGCCTGCGCAGTGCCTCCAGCAACGAAGCCTTGTATCAGGTTGTCCTGGACGAGCAAAACGGTCAGTAATCATGCGCTTGATCATCGTCAGCGGCCGTTCCGGCTCAGGTAAAAGCACCGCCCTCGATGTTCTCGAGGACCACGGCTACTACTGCATCGACAACCTGCCCGCAGGCTTGCTGCCCGAGCTGGCCGAACGTGCATTGATTCACACTGAACTGGCGCAACCGCTGGTGGCGGTGTCCATCGACGCCCGCAACCTGCCCAGCCATCTGTCACGCTTTCCCGAGCTGCTGGAAGAAGTGCGCAGCCGGCATATCCAGTGCGATGTGCTGTATCTGGATGCCGACGAGGAAACCCTGCTCAAGCGCTTCTCGGAAACTCGTCGTCGTCACCCGCTGAGCAGTGCCAATCGCTCGCTGGCCGAAGCCATCCACGATGAAACCCAACTGCTGGGCCCGATCGTCGATCTGGCCGACCTCAAGGTCAACACCACCAATCTGAACCTCTACCAACTGCGGGACACCATCAAGCTGCGCCTGTTGAACCAGCCGGAACCCGGCACCGCGTTTCTGGTGGAGTCCTTTGGTTTCAAGCGCGGCATGCCGGTGGACGCCGATCTGGTGTTTGACGTTCGCTGCCTGCCCAACCCGTATTGGAAGCCCGAACTGCGCGCCCAATCCGGACTGGACGCCCCGGTGGCGGAATACCTGGCCGCGCAACCCGATGTCGAGGAGATGTTTCAGGACATCGAAAGCTATCTGCTCAAGTGGCTGCCGCGCTTCGCCGCCAGCAACCGCGCCTACGTAACCATTGCCATTGGCTGCACCGGCGGGCACCACCGCTCCGTGTACCTGACCGAGCGCCTGGGCAAGGTGTTGCAAAAAACCCTGAAGAACGTCCAGGTTCGCCACCGCGACCTTAGCTGAAAGGATCTACCCCGCGATGCCAGCTCTGGAAATCGAGATCATCAACAAACTGGGCTTGCACGCCCGTGCCTCGGCCAAGTTCGTCGGCGTGGCCGGCCAGTTCCCCTGCCAGATCCGCGCCGGCAGGACCCCGGACTCCATGGTCGACGGCAAAAGCATCATGGCCATGATGATGCTCGCCGCCGGCAAGGGCACCAAGATCCACCTCAAGACCGAAGGCGAGCAGGAACAGGAAGCACTGGATGCACTGGTTGCCCTGATCAACAACTACTTCGACGAAGGCGAGTAAGCACGAGCGAGCCACACGGCAATCAGGCGAGTGCCGTGTCCATCACCATCATCAGGCAAAAACCGATACACAGCCCGAGGCTGGCAAGCTTGTCATGGCCATTGCGACGCGACTCGGGAATCACTTCATGAGTGACTACCAACAGCATCGCCCCCGCCGCCAGGGCCAGCCCCAAGGGCAGCAGCACCTGCGCCAGGCTCACCAGCCAGGCACAGAGCAAGGCAAAGACCGGCTCCACCAGGCCTGAAGCGGCGCCGATCAGGAACGCCTTGACCCGCGACATCCCCGCCCCTGCCAACACCAGGGCAATCACCAGTCCTTCCGGTACATCCTGCAGGGCAATGCCCATGGCCAGGCTGTCCGCATCCGGCATGCCACCTCCGGCCGACACCCCCACCGCCATCCCTTCAGGAATGTTGTGGGCAATGATCGCGAAGACGAACAGCCAGATACGCGGGGCAATCACCGGATGCTCCGACGTACCCACCAGCAGCTCCGGGCTGCCCCCGGAAATCTTGCGATCCACCAAAAACAGAACACAGGCCCCCAGCATGATGCCGGCGCAGATCAGGCCGCTGGAGCCCCAGGCAGACAAGCCCAGGTCCTGGGCCGCGGCAATCCCGGGGACAATCAGTGAAAACGCCGTTGCCGCCAGCATCACTCCGGCACCAAAACCCAGCAGGGTGTCGCTTACGGCCACCGGCATTTGCCGGATCACCAGCACCGGGACCGCCCCCAATGCCGTGCCAAGCGCGCAAATGGAACCGCCCTGCAAGGCACGCAGCAAGCGCGGCTCCAGGTTCAGCCAGCTCAACCCTTGAGCCACCAGCAAAGCCGTACCCGCCAACAGCAACAACGAACCGAAGGCATAGCGAAACATTCGTCCGCTGCTGATCGCCAGTGTTTCCGTGCCCATAGTCGGCCTTAGATCTTGTTTGCAGGAGAAGGGATCAAGCCATCGCCGCCCGGTAGCGCTGAGCCACTTCCGGCCAGTTGATCACGTTGTAGAAGGCGTTGATGTATTCCGGCCGCCGGTTCTGATAACGCAGGTAATAGGCATGCTCCCACACGTCCAGACCAAGAATGGGCGTATTGCCGTTCATCAGCGGGCTGTCCTGATTGGCGCTGCTTTCCACCACCAGTCTTTTCTCCGGGGTCACGCTGAGCCAGGCCCAGCCGCTGCCGAAACGGCTCAGCGCGGCCTTGGTGAAGGCCTCCTTGAAGCGTTCGAAACCGCCCAGTTGCTGCTCGATGGCCTGCCCCAGGGCACCGTCGGGCCTGCCGCCGCCTGTCGGGGTCATGACGGCCCAGAACAGGGAATGGTTGGCATGACCGCCGCCCTGGTTGATCACGGCAGCACGAAGCTGCTCAGGCAGTTGCTGGACGCTGGCCACCAGCTTCTCGATCTCCCAACCGGCCCATTCGGTGCCCTCCACTGCGGCATTGAGGTTGTTGATGTAGGTCTGGTGGTGCTTGCTGTAGTGAATCTCCATGGTCTGCGCATCGATGTGCGGCTCCAGGGCGTCGTAGGCGTAAGGCAGTGCAGGCAAGTTAAAGGACATATCAATGAACTCCGAAAAGGGCGCCGTCGGCGCGCGGGCTATCGCTCGACAGCCCCGTGACGTTGCCGCCCAGCAAGCGATGAGTGCGGGGATATTCACCGTGCTCGCCGATGAAATTCAGCAGCTCGACGTAGGTCTTGCTGCTCTGGCGCCAGGCCGCCTCGCGCAAGGCCGGGGCCAGGCGACCGTCCTGCATGGTCTGCAGCAGGCGCTGATGGATCGCGCAGAGGTATTCCGCGCTCTCCTCAGGCTGGTTCAGGTGTAGATGCAGGTCCGCCAGGTTGTGATGGGAAATCACGCAGGCCGCCACCGCTTCGTCGGCATCCGCCCAGCGCTCGAACAACACCTGGGCCAGCGCCAGCGCCTGTAGGTAGAACTCGCGAGCATCCACCAGTTCGCCCTGCATAAAGAGGCGATTGGCCCTTTCGATCGTGCGTTTCCAGTGCTCCATGGTGCGCCTCCAAAACGGTGTCGAGGGTTACACGCCGCCGGCGGTGAGTTTTTCCGGATCCAGCAGAGTTTCCAGCTGGCTACGCGGCAGATCGGTGAGTTCCAACGCCACATCGATCACCGGCCGTCCCTGCCGGTAGGCGGTCTTGGCAATTTCCGCGGCCTTCTGGTAACCGATGATCGGGTTCAGGGCGGTAACCAGGATCGGGTTGCGTGACAGCGCTTCCTTGAGCTTGGCTTCGTTGACCTTGAAGCTGGCAATGGCCTTGTCAGCCAGCAAGCGGCTGGAGTTGGCCAGCAGCTCGATACTGCCCAGCAGGTTCTGGGCGATGATCGGCAGCATCACGTTGAGCTCGAAGTTGCCCGACTGGCCGGCCACGGTGATGGTGCTGTCGTTGCCAATGACTTGGGCGGCAACCATCGCCACCGCCTCCGGAATCACCGGATTGACCTTGCCCGGCATGATCGACGAACCCGGCTGCAACCCTTGCAGCTCGATCTCGCCAAGCCCCGCCAGCGGGCCGGAGTTCATCCAGCGCAGGTCGTTGGCGATCTTCATCAACGACACCGCGGTGGCCTTGAGTTGGCCGGATACCGTGACCGCGGTGTCCTGGGAGCCGATCAGGGCGAACAGGTTCTTGCCCGGGGTGAACTGCACCTGGGTCAGGTGGCTCAACTGCTGGCAAAAGCGCGCGGCGAACTCGGGGTGGGCGTTGATCCCGGTGCCCACCGCGGTGCCGCCCTGGGCCAGGGCTTGCAGGCTCGGCAGCAGGTCCTGCAAGTGAGCGATGTTGGCCTTGAGCTGTTGTGCCCAGCCCTCCAGCACCTGGCTCATGCGTACCGGCATGGCATCCATCAGGTGGGTACGCCCGGTCTTGATGAAGGGATGCACCTCTACCGCCTTGCGTTCGATGACCTCCACCAGATGCACCAGTGCCGGCAACAAGCGCTCGTGCAGGGTCAGGGCGGCGCTGACATGAATGGTGGTGGGAATGATGTCGTTGCTGCTCTGGCCACAGTTGACGTGGTCGTTGGGATTGACCGGCTCGCCCAACAAGCGACTGGCCAGGGTCGCCAGCACTTCGTTGGCGTTCATGTTGGAACTGGTGCCGGAACCGGTCTGGAAGATATCCACCGGGAAGTGCTGCATGAAATCGCCTTCAAGAAGGCCCTGAGCAGCATCGACAATGGCCTTGCCCTGGGCGGCGCTGATCTGCTGCAGCTCGACGTTGGCCCTGGCCGCGGCGGCCTTGGCCAGGATCAGCGCACGGATAAAGGCCGCCGGCATGCGCTGGCCGCTGATGGGAAAGTTATCCACCGCGCGCTGGGTCTGCGCGCCATACAACGCCTGCTCCGGGACCTGCAGTTCGCCCATGCTGTCGCGTTCGATACGGAAGTTACTCATCGGGAAATCCTTGCACCAGTTCAATCAGAGGAATGGAAGGCAGCAGCGACACGGTCGCCAACCGCCAGGCATGGCTTTGCCAGCGCTTGAGCCGACACTTGCACAACGACAACCGCTCCATGTCGCGCAATGGGCGCCAGGCCTGATCCAGGCACAGGCTGCGCCAGTGCCAGGGCAACGCGGTATCGGTAGCGGTATCGAGCAATAAACGGAAGGAAGTTTCAGCAACGGTCCAGGCCGACATGGACGTGCAGCACGCCAGATAGCACCCTTCGGCCAAGTAGTGCTCAATCAGACGCGGTTCATCCGGCTCCAGTGCGCAACGGATCTGGCGACTCATCCAGCGCCAGCTTTCGAGGTAGGGCTGCTCGTGCAAGGCAGAACTCATGACCTGGGCTCATTGAATAATGATTTTCATTATTAAATGATATTGAGAATCAAATCAATCTGACTTGTACGATTTTTGCCCAGCTCTCGTAGGAGCCGCCTTGCCGGCGAATGAGCCCTTGAGCCTTATGCCGGGCGTCCGGACGCCTTCGCTGGCCAGCCAGCTCCTATAAAGCGCCAGGCATAAAAAAACGCGCCACCCGGGGAGGTGGCGCGTTGGGGTGACTCAGGACGGCGGTCAGCTGCCGGCGACGGTCATGCGCTCGATCAGCACCGAGCCGGTGCGGATGTTGCTGCGCAGTTCCAGGTCATTACCCACGGCCACGATCTGCTTGAACATGTCGCGCAAATTGCCGGCAATGGTCACTTCCTGCACCGGGAACTGGATCTCGCCGTTCTCGACCCAGAAGCCTGCCGCACCACGGGAGTAGTCACCAGTGACCATGTTCAGGCCATGGCCCATCAACTCGGTCACCAGCAGGCCACGCCCCATGCGCCGCAACAGCGCGGCCTGGTCTTCGTCGCCATGGGTGACGAACAGGTTGTGCACGCCACCGGCGTTGGCGGTGCTCGGCATGCCCAGCTTGCGCCCGGAATAGGTGCCCAGCACATAGGACACCAACTCGCCGTCCTTGACGAAAGGCTTGGCGTAAGTGGCCAGGCCGTCACCATCGAACGCCGAACTGCCCATGGCGCGCATCAGGTGCGGCCGCTCGTCGATGGTCAGCCACTGGGGAAACAACTGCTGGCCCAAGGCACCTTCAAGGAAGGATGACTTGCGGTACAGATTGCCGCCGGAAATCGCGCCGAGAAAACTGCCGAACAGGCCACCAGCCAGCTCCGCGGAAAACAGCACCGGCACTTCGCAGGTCGGCACCGGACGGGCACCCAGCCGGCTGGCTGCGCGCTGGGCGGCACGCTGACCAATGCTCGCCGGATCCGCCAGCAACTGGCCCTGGCGATTGACGTCGTACCAGTAGTCACGCTGCATCTGGCCATTGGCCTCGGCGATCATCACGCAACTCAGGCTGTGGCGGGTGGACGCGTAACCGCCGATGAAACCGTGGCTGTTGCCATACACCCGGCAGCCCTGGTGGGTGCTCAGGGTAGTGCCGTCGGCATTCTTGATTCTGCTGTCGGCGGCAAAGGCTGCCGCTTCACAGGCCAGGGCCTGCTCGATGGCTTGCTCGGGGGTGATGTCCCAGGCATGGAACAGATCGAAATCCTGCAGGTCCTTGGCCATCAGGGAGGCATCGGCCAGGCCCGAAGCTTCATCTTCTGAAGTGTGCTTGGCAATCGCCAGAGCCGCGGCCACGGTTTCACGAATGGCCTCCGGGCCGCTGGCGGAAGTGCTGGCCGAACCCTTGCGCTGGCCCACATAAAGGGTGATGCCAAAGCCCTGGTCGCGGTTGAACTCGACGGTTTCCACTTCCCGCTGGCGCACCGAGGTCGACAGCCCCTGCTCCAGGGACACCGCCACTTCGCAGGCACTGGCCCCCTGGCGCTTGGCCTCGGCGACGATCTGCTCGACTTGCTCCTGCAGGGCCGGCAAAGCCTGTGGGCCGACGCTTTGTGCTGCACTCATGCTGTTCTCCACTCAAATTCTGCTTTCGATTAAGGCCGGCGAGCGACCGAGCCGGACAAGCGGCCCTCGACTGGTTATCATGGCGGCGTTTCTTTGCGGACTGCCACCATGGTTGATTCTTACGACGACTCCCTCGATGGGGAGAAAAGCAAATCCCAGGTCAAACGCGAGCTGCATGCTCTGGTTGATCTCGGCGAGCGCCTTACCACCCTCAAGCCCGACCTGCTGAACAAACTGCCTCTGACCGACGCCTTGCGCCGGGCCCTGGCGGATGCGCCCAAGCACGTCGCCCATATCGCCCGCAAACGCCACCTGCAATTCATCGGCAAGCTGATGCGGGACCAGGACACCGACGCGATTCTGCAACTGCTTGATCAACTCGATGCCTCCACCCGGCAGTACAACGAACGCTTCCATAACCTGGAGCGTTGGCGTGACCGCCTGATCGGCGGCGGCGATGACGTGCTGGAAAAGTTCGTCAACGAGTACCCGGATGCCGATCGCCAACAGCTGCGCTCCCTGATCCGTCAGGCCCAGCATGAGGTGGCCCATAACAAGGCGCCGGCCTCCAGCCGTAAAATCTTCAAGTACATCCGCGAACTGGACGAGACTCAACGCGGCCTGCGCTGAGCCCTCCACGGGGTGAGCTGCCCGGCAGCTCACCCGACGCCCTCCTTCCTTATGCCCCAGTGCCACCCACGGTGATCGCATCGATCTTCAGGGTCGGCTGGCCGACGCCCACCGGCACCGATTGCCCATCCTTGCCACAGGTGCCAACACCGCTGTCCAGGGACAGGTCATTGCCCACCATCGACACCCGGCTCATGGCCTCGGGGCCGTTGCCAATCAGGGTCGCGCCCTTGACCGGGGCGGTGATCTTGCCGTCTTCGATCAGGTAGGCCTCGCTGGTGGAGAACACGAACTTGCCGCTGGTGATATCCACCTGGCCACCGCCGAGGTTGGCGCAGTAGATGCCCTTCTTCACCGAGGCGATGATTTCCGCCGGATCGCTTTCACCACCGAGCATGTAGGTGTTGGTCATGCGCGGCATCGGCAGGTGCGCATAGGACTCGCGACGCCCGTTGCCGGTGCGGGCCACGCCCATCAGGCGGGCATTGAGCTTGTCCTGCATATAGCCCTTGAGCACGCCGTTCTCGATCAGGGTGGTGCATTCGGTCGGCGTGCCTTCGTCGTCCACACTCAGGGAACCGCGACGCCCAGCCAGGGTGCCGTCGTCGACGATGGTGCAAAGCTTGGAAGCCACCATCTCGCCCATGCGGCCGCTGTAGGCCGAGCTGCCCTTGCGGTTGAAGTCGCCTTCCAGGCCATGGCCCACGGCTTCGTGCAGCAGCACCCCGGACCAGCCGGAACCCAGCACCACAGGCAAAGTGCCCGCCGGTGCCGGAATCGCCTCCAGGTTGACCAGGGCCTGGCGCAGCGCTTCACGGGCATAGCCCATGGCCCGGTCCTCGCTGAGGAAATACCGGTAGTCGGTGCGCCCGCCACCGCCGTGGCCACCGCGCTCGCGGCGCCCGTTCTGCTCGACGATGACGCTGACATTGAAGCGCACCAACGGCCGCACATCGGCGGCCAGGCCACCGTCGGTGGAGGCCACCAGGATTCGCTCCCAGACCCCGGCCATGCTCACGCTGACCTGCTGGATACGCGGGTCCAGGGCGCGAGTCGCCGCGTCAACGCGCTTGAGCAGCTCGACCTTCTCGGCGCGGCTGATGACTTCCAGAGGGTTGTCCGGCGCATACAGTTGCGCCACGTCCTGAGTCGAGAACGCCTGCACCGTGCCGTTCTGCCCGGCCCGGGAGATCGAACGCGCCGCTCGGGCGGCAAGGCCCAGGGCTTCCAGGGTGATGGCGTTGCTGTAGGCAAAGCCGGTCTTCTCACCCGACTGCGCGCGCACCCCGACCCCTTGGTCGAGGTTGAAACTGCCTTCCTTGACGATCCCGTCTTCCAGGGACCAGGACTCGGAAATCTGCCCCTGGAAATACAGGTCGGCGGCATCGATGCCCGGGCCGGCCAGATCCCCCAGCACGCCCTGCAGGCTTTCGATGGTCACGCCGCCAGGGGCTAGAAGATGTTCACTGACTGAGGACAACAACCCGCTCATATGCTTTGGCCTTAAATTCGTCGTACTTATGCAAGCCGTTGAACGCCTTGCGAGAAAATGCGCCGGTGACTGAACACCGGCATCCGCGCCCGGATGGACGCCTGTTCACTGCTGTCGCGCTCGGCCAGCAGCACACCCTCACCTTGATCCTGCTGCGCCAGCACTCGCCCCCAAGGGTCGACGATCGCGGCGTGGCCGTAGGTTTCCCGCGGGCCCGGGTGCACGCCACCCTGGGCCGCCGCCAGCACATAGCACTGAGTCTCGATGGCCCGGGCCCGGATCAGCACCTCCCAGTGCGCGGCACCGGTCACCGCGGTAAACGCCGAGGGCGCGGTAATCAATTCAGCGCCGGCGGCGCGCAACTCGCTGTACAGCTCGGGAAAGCGCAAGTCATAACAGACCGTCAGCCCCAGGCGACCCACCGGCGTATCCGCCACCACCACGCGGTTTCCATGAGCATAGTCATCGGATTCGCGATAGCGGCCGCGATTGTCGGCCACGTCGACGTCGAACAGATGCAACTTGTCGTAGCGCGCCACGCACTGTCCCTGGTCATCCACCAGCAACGAACAGGCGTTGGACTTGGCATCGGGCTCATGCTCGGGTGGCAGCGGCAGGGTGCCGGCGACAATCCATAACCTGAGGTCGCGGGCGGTCTGTTTCAACCACGGCAGGATCGGTCCCTCGCCCAAAGCCTCGGCGCGACCGATGGCGGCCATGTCGCGCCGGCCCATGGCGGCGAAGTTTTCCGGCAGCACCGCCAGCCTGGCGCCACCCTCGGCGGCGCGCTCGAGCAGGCTGCGGGCCTGCTGCAGATTGGCCAGAACGTCGCTCTGGCTGACCATTTGAATCACCGCAAGAGACATGGCGTACTCCGTGTTGGGTAGGCCGCCATGCTACTCCAAAGGCACGAATCGAGGATTCTCAAAACGGCTTGTCGAAGGTGATTTTCGGCTCTTTCCACGGGCCCTTGACGTTGTACTTGACGCTGGCGAAGCGCGCCACGCGGTCACCGATCAGCTTGTCGATCAAAAACAGCGCCCCACCCACTGCCGGTGCGCCGACAATCAGCGCGGCGATCGGCAAGTTGTTGGTCACCGGCAAGGTCACCAGCAACTTGGCGTCCACCTGGTCGGCCACCATGTCCAGGGTGCCATTGAGCTCCAGATTGCTCGACGGCCCGGTCAGCGTGATGGGTTCGCGGGTGACATAGACACCATTGCTCGCCACCAGCACGCCACGCACCCGGTCGTAGCTCAGCCCCTTGCCGAACAGATCGGAGAAGTCCAGGCGCAGGCGCCGGCCAATGGAGTTGAAGTTCAGCAGACCGAACACCCGCAGCGCCTGGGCGCCGCCCTCGACTTCCACGAACTGGCCCTTGCGCAACGTGGCGTCCAGGCTGCCGGAGTAGCGCTTGAGACCGACCCAGGCCGGCGAGCCCGGCCAGCGACCGTCGACATCCAGGTGAAAGTCCTCACTGGTGACCGTGGGCGCAAAGCCCCAGCCCTTGAGCACGTCGGCCAGGTTCTTGCCGCCAATGCGCCCGCGGTACCAGCTGTTGCTGGCACCGGCCTGGCCTTCCCAACCGCCCTCGCCTTGCAGCTGCATGCCCTTGAGCCCCAGGTCCAGGCTATTGAAGCTCATGCCCTTGGCGGTAGGACGCACCTTGAGCGCCCAGCGGCCGATCAGGTCCGGGCCCTGGAACAGCTGCTCGATGGCGATGTCCAGCGGCGGCACATTCTTGGGGTCCACCGAAGCCAGCGGATCGGGAGCATTGTCGTCGGCTTGCGCCGTAGGGTCCGCGGCCGGCAAGCGCACGTACTGCATATTGATCGCCATCGGCGCCGCCTTGGCATCGGGGATGGCGACATTGCCCTTGGCCTGCTGACTGTCAATCTGCAATGCCCAGGCGGCGGACTGCCGGGTCAGCTGCAGGTTGACCTGATCCAGACGGGTGCCAAAGGCGCTGAGCGTCCCGACCTTGAAGTCAGCGCTGCTGAGCAACTGCTTGGCGCTGCCGCCCGGGTCCTTCCCGGCATAGCGGTCCACCAGGTTTTTCCAGGGCTCGACATCCAGCTCGGACAAGATCCCCCGCACCCGCAGCCCTTTGCTGGTGGGCAGCAAGGCCGCACCGTCACCGAGAAACAGTTCGCCACGGCCTTCGGCGAGCTTGCCGCTGGGGGCGGCGAAGGTGAAGTCGGCCAGCTCGCCGTAATCGAACCAGTAGCGGCGCTCGGCCCCTTGCAGGGTCATGCGGAACACACTGTTGCGGCCGGTGCTGGCGCTCATGCCGAACGGCGCCGGCAGGTCCACCGCCACCCCCTTGAGACTGGAACTGACCATCAACTGGCTGTCGGCGCCATCGAGGTTCAGCTGCAACTGATAAGGCAACTCGCCGGATACCGGCAGCGGCTGGCTGACTTGCAGCCAGTCGGTGAGTTTCTTGATCGCCACCTGCCCCTTGGCCACCACCCGCGTATTGGGCTTGCCGGGCTTGCCATCGGCAAAGATCTGCGCGGTCACCGGCCGGTCAAAAGCCTGGGCACTGATGCCTTCGCCACTGAGCCCCTTGCTGCTGTCAAAGCGGAAGTCGCCCTTGAGCTGACTCAGCTCCAGTGACGGCTCACTGAGCTTGAGGCGTGCCTTGTCGGTCTTGAAATCCACCACGATCTTCGGCTCTTCGCCCTTGACCAGAGGGATGTCCAGATTCAGCTTGCCTTGCAAATCGCCCTCGCCCTGCCAGCCGGCAAAGGTCGAGGCGGTGCCGATCGGCGCCTCCTGCAGAATCTTCACCCCGTCGCCCAGGCCGCCGGCAAAACCGCCGTCGATCAACATGTGGCTGCTTTGCCCGCTGGCCACATGGGGAATGTTGACGAAAACATCCCGCACCTTGGTGTCCAGCAGCTGGCCCTTGCTGGCGACGATGCGCACGCCACTGTCTTCGACGAACACATCGCCACTGATCTTGCTCAGGTGCGGCCAGCCCGGCTGGAACGCCAGTTCGGCGTCATGCACCTTGAAAAACAGGCTGATGCTACGGGCCGCTTCGATGGCGTCATGGTTCAGCGAGCCCTGGTACTGGAAGAAGCCCTCATCCACCGCGCCCTTGAGAATCGCCGTGCGCAGCCATTCATCCAGCGCCGGACTGAGCACCTGGGGCAGGTACTTGGCGGTGTAGCGGCCATCGCCCTCCACCAGGCCGACCCGCAGGTCCATGTAGTCTTCCTGGCTGTGGTCGAAGTGCAGCCGGATCAGGAAATCGCCGGCAATCTTGCCCTCTTCCCCCAGCACCTTGAGATACGGAGCGATCAGGGTGAAACCCTGCTTGTCCAGTTTCCAGGTCAGGGTGGCGTTGGCCTGGATGTACTGCCAGGGCTTGGCGAAGATCGGGAACAGGTGCAGGGAGAAATCCTTGCTGTCCATGCGCAGCTCGCCCTGGCCCAGGTCGCCGCTGATGCTGCCGCTGACATTGCGCGCCGCCGGAGCGCCGTGATAGGCGTCGAAGCCGACCCGATCAAGGTTGGCGGCAAAGCTCAGGCGCTGGTCGCCGCTGTTCTGCGGGCAGTAGTCGAGCAGCACATTGCGCAGCCCACCCGTGACCTTCAGGCGTTCGATGGTGGTGGCCAGGCCTTCGGGCAAAGGGGCCAGGGCGTTGAGGATCGGCGTGAGCGGCGTCAGGTCCAGGCGATCGGCCTGCAGATGCCAGAGTTCTTCGCGGTTGTCGCCGGCCTGGGTTTGCTGCAGTTGCAGGCGCGATTCCCAGCGGGTTTCGCCAAGGCTCAGCGCCAGGGAGTCGAGTTGCACCTGCAGGCCCTGATCGCTGCGCTGGAAGAAAGCGTTCAACGCCAGGTTCTTCAGGGTGACCGGCGTGCGCTCGGCATAGGCGCCCGTGAGCTGGGGCGCATTCAGGCGCAACGCCGCGCTTTGCACGTCGCCCTTGGCCCAATTCAGCCACAGCTCGCCGCCGGCCTTGAGTTCGGAGAGTTTCCATTGCTGAGTGACACGCGCCGGCAGCCAGCGTGACCAGTCGCTCTGCGGCAGGCTCAGGTACAGCTCGGCCTGGGCGTCGCGCCATGCCTGCGCCTGGATCCGCGTGCGCAGGTTGACGGCCAGGGGCTGCCCGTCCGGCAGGGTCAGGCGCAGGTCAAGGCGCTGGCGGCTGGGGCCGGTGCGCAGGTTGAGGCCGACATAGGTCAGGGCCAGCGGCGAGTGATCCTGCGGCAGCAAGGTGACCTGGCTGTCCAGCAGGGAGAATTCGGCGACTTGCTGCAAGCGGGTCAGCAGTTGCTCCGGGTCCATGGGCTGGTCCTGCTGCATCGGCAGGCCTTGCAATTGCCACTGGCCGTCCGCGCCTTCCTTGAGGCTCAGGCTCAGGCCACTGAGTTCCAGGCGTCCTATGCGCAGGTCCCGGGCCAACAGACTGCCGAGCATGTCCGGGGCCACGCTGACCTGATCCAGGCGCAGGGCATTGGCCCCCTCGCCCACCGTCACATCGTGGGCCAGCAGGATCGGTGACAAGCCGCTCCAGCGGCCCTCCAGGCTGCCGATCTGCACCGGCAAGCCGACGGCCTGCTGCACCTTGGCCTCGACCTCGGCCTGGTACTCGGCCACCAGTGGCGTCAGCTCCCGGCCCAGACTGACGTACAAGGCAATCACCACCAGCAGCAAGGCGCAGAGGCCCAAGCCCCAGCGAGTCAGCGTGGCGAATAGACGGATCAGCCGCTCCATTTCAGTTGGCTCCCACGGCAAAAGTCATGCAGAAAGCTGAAGCCAGCCGTTTCCACTGAGGTAAGACACGGGGAATCAGAGCAGCACCACGTCGTATTGTTCCTGGGAATACATGGTTTCGACCTGGAACCTGATGGTCCGGCCGATAAAAGCTTCCAACTCCGCGACGTTGCCCGACTCTTCGTCCAGCAGGCGATCCACCACTTTCTGATTGGCCAGCACTCGGTACCCTTCTGCCTGATAAGCCCGGGCCTCACGGAGAATTTCGCGGAATATTTCGTAACAGATGGTTTCCGGGGTCTTCAGCTTGCCCCGTCCCTGGCAACTGCTGCAGGGCTCGCAAAGCACTTGTTCCAGGCTTTCCCGGGTGCGCTTGCGGGTCATCTGCACCAGGCCCAGCTCGGTGATGCCGATGATGTTGGTCTTGGCGTGATCGCGCTCCAGCTGTTTTTCCAGGGTCCGCAGCACCTGGCGCTGGTGTTCTTCGTCTTCCATGTCGATGAAGTCGATGATGATGATCCCGCCCAGGTTGCGCAGGCGCAGTTGCCGGGCAATGGCGGTGGCGGCTTCGAGGTTGGTCTTGAAGATGGTTTCCTCAAGATTGCGATGACCGACGAAGGCACCGGTATTGACGTCGATGGTGGTCATGGCTTCTGCCGGGTCCACCACCAGATAGCCGCCGGACTTGAGCGGCACCTTGCGTTCGAGCGCCCTTTGCACTTCATCCTCGACCCCGTACAGGTCAAAGATCGGCCGCTCGCCGGGATAGTGTTCCAGGCGATCGGCAATTTCCGGCATCAGTTCAGCCACGAATTGCGTGGTCTTCTGGAAGGTTTCCCGGGAGTCGATGCGGATCTTCTCGATCTTCGGGTTCACCAGGTCGCGCAGGGTGCGCAAGGCCAGGCCCAGGTCTTCGTAGATCACATTGGGCGCGCCGATGGTCTTGATCTGCGCGCCAATCTGATCCCACAGCCGGCGCAGGTAGCGGATGTCCATGAGGATCTCGTCGGCCCCGGCGCCCTCGGCGGCGGTGCGCAGAATGAAACCGCCGGCTTCCTTGATGCCTTCCTGGGCCACGCAGTCGCTGACCACCTGTTTCAGGCGCTCGCGCTCGGCCTCGTCCTCGATCTTCAGCGAAATGCCGACATGGGCGGTGCGCGGCATGTACACCAGATAACGCGACGGAATCGACAGCTGGGTGGTCAGGCGCGCGCCCTTGGTGCCGATGGGATCCTTGGTGACCTGCACCACCAGGCTCTGCCCTTCATGGACCAGGGCGCTGATGCTCTCCACCGCCGTGCCTTCACGGGTGGAGATTTCCGACGCATGGATAAAGGCCGCGCGATCCAGGCCAATGTCGACGAAGGCCGCCTGCATGCCGGGCAGGACCCGTACCACCTTGCCTTTGTAAATGTTGCCGACAATGCCACGGCGCTGGGTGCGCTCGACGTGAACCTCTTGCAGCACTCCGTTTTCGACCACCGCCACCCGCGATTCCATCGGCGTGATGTTGATCAGAATCTCTTCACTCATGGCAGTGTCTCGTTCAGGCGTGTTCATAGAAGGCCGCAGCTGTCTTACACGGCGCTTTAGCGCACTGGAAGGTTTTGCCAACAGGGTATGCCGAAATGGCCGAGCAATTCTGCGGTTTCGCATACCGGCAAGCCGACCACGGCGGAATAACTGCCATTGAGCCCGGCGACAAATACCGCCGCAAGCCCTTGGATAGCATAGCCGCCGGCTTTGTCCCGAGGCTCGCCGCTGGCCCAGTAGAGCGCCGCTTCCGCCGCCGAAATGGGGCGAAAACGCACCAGGCTGCGCACCACTCGCGATTCGCAGCGCTCGCCGTCGAGCAGGGCTATGGCGGTCAACACTTCATGCTCGCGGTCGGACAGCGCCATGAGCATTTCCTGGGCGTCGGCCTGGTCCCGGGGCTTGCCCAGGATCCGTCCATCGAGCACCACGGCGGTATCGGCACCCAGCACGCAGGCCGGAGCCTGGGATTCGCTGCTGGTGATCAGGGCACGGCCGGCAGCCGCCTTGCCCCGAGCCAGGCGCTCGACATAGGCGGCCGGGGATTCGTCGGCCAGCGGCGTTTCATCGATGTCAGCGCTGATGGCGGTGAACGGCACACCGATCTGGGTGAGCAGCTCACGTCGGCGGGGCGAACCGGAGGCGAGGTAAAGCGGATTCATCAAGACATCTCCCTGTCGAGGTGCGGGCCAATGCCTGACCGAATTAATTGATTTTGAAACGTCGACGCAAGCCACGCAGGCCGAAGCTGACCCAAGGCCACAACAAGGCGCTGACCAGGGCCGGCAGCACCAGCGCCAGGGTTGGCTGGCGATTGCCGGTCAGGGCGCTGAGCCAGAGCTGGACCAGCTGCGCCAGGCCGAAGATCACCAGGATCACCAGGCTTTGCTGCCACATCGGGAACATCCGCAGGCGCTGCTGCAAGGACAGCACGAGGAACGTGATCAGGGTCAGAATCAGCGCGTTCTGTCCCAGCAGCGTGCCGTACAGCACGTCTTCCGCGAGCCCCAGGCACCAAGCGGTGACCATACCGACCTTGTGCGGCAGGGCCAGGGCCCAGAAAGCCAGCAACAGGGCCAGCCACAACGGGCGCAGGACTTCCATGAACTGAGGCAGTGGCGACACGCTGAGCAACATGCCGATCAGGAACGTCAGCCAGACGATCCAGCCGTTTTGTGAATAGGGAGTGCCCGCCATTATTCTCTTCCTCCGGTGGTGGCCGGTGCTGTGGCCGCAGGCTTGGTCGCCGCCGGCTTCACCACAGGTTTATGGACCGGCTTGGCCGGAGCATGGGCCGCAGGCTTGGCCGGAGTCACAGGCGCAGCAGGAGCAGCGCTGGCGGGAGCAGCAGCGTTCGCCGCAGGCTTGGGCACCGTGGCCGGCACCGCCGGCGCCGCGTTGCCACCTTGCTGATCCTGGGCTTCCTGGGCCTGGGCGGCATCGTTGGCCCGCTCCTCGGCGGTACGCGGATCGCTGAACACCAGCAGCAGGTAGCGGCTGCGGTTCAACGCGGCCGTGGGCACCGCCCGCACAATGGCGAATGGCTGGCCGGAGTCGTGGATCACTTCCTTGACCGTGGCCACCGGGTAGCCGGCCGGGAAACGCTGGCCGAGGCCGGAGCTGACCAGCAGGTCGCCTTCCTTTATATCCGCGGTGTCGGCGACATGGCGCAGTTCCAGCCGCTCCGGATTGCCGGTGCCGCTGGCAATGGCGCGCAGACCGTTGCGATTGACCTGTACCGGAATGCTATGGGTGGTGTCGGTGAGCAGCAGGACGCGGGAGGTGTAGGGCATCAACTCCACCACCTGGCCCATCAGGCCACGGGCATCGAGCACCGGCTGACCGAGAAAGACGCCATCGCGCTCACCTTTATTGATGATGATGCGGTGGGTGAAGGGGTTCGGGTCCATGCCGATCAACTCGGCCACTTCGACCTTCTCGTTGACCAGTGCCGAGGAGTTGAGCAGTTCGCGCAGGCGCACGTTCTGCTCGGTCAGGGCCGCGAGCTTTTGCAGGCGCCCCTGCAGCAGCAGGTTCTCGGTCTTGAGTTTTTCGTTTTCAGCGACCAGCTCGGTACGGCTGCCGAACTGACTGGCCACGCCCTGCCATAGCCGCTGCGGCAGGTCGGTGATCCAGTAGGACTGCATCAGCACCAGCGACATCTGGCTACGCACTGGCTTGAGCAGTGTGAAGCGGGCATCGACCACCATCAGTGCGACCGACAGCACGACCAGCACCAGGAGGCGCACGCCTAATGAGGGGCCTTTGGCGAAAAGCGGTTTAATAAGCCGCTCCTCCCAGGCAAATGTTGTGTTTATTCATACGGCATCAAACCGGCCTGGATGCAGATTGACAGAAGATAAACGCCACAGGCAGCACTGCAAAGTGCTGCCTGTGAGCGCAACAGCATAGATGCCCGCCGCGACGTTATTCGCTGGAGAGCAGGTCCATGGTGTGTTTGTCCATCATTTCCAATGCACGGCCACCGCCGCGAGCGACACAGGTCAGCGGGTCTTCGGCGACGATCACCGGCAGACCGGTTTCCTGGGCCAGCAGCTTGTCCAGATCACGCAGCAGGGCGCCACCACCGGTCAGCACCAGGCCACGCTCGGCGATGTCCGAAGCCAGTTCCGGCGGCGATTGCTCCAGGGCGCTTTTCACCGCCTGAACGATGGTCGCCAGGGACTCTTGCAGAGCTTCCAGCACTTCGTTGGAGTTCAGGGTGAAGGCACGTGGCACGCCTTCGGCCAGGTTACGGCCGCGCACATCGACTTCGCGCACTTCGCCGCCCGGGTAGGCGGTGCCGATTTCCTGCTTGATGCGCTCGGCGGTGGATTCGCCGATCAGGCTGCCGTAGTTGCGACGCACGTAGGTGATGATCGCTTCGTCGAAGCGGTCGCCGCCAACCCGCACGGATTCGGCATAGACCACGCCGTTCAGGGAGATCAGGGCGATTTCAGTGGTACCGCCACCGATGTCCACGACCATCGAACCGCGGGCTTCTTCAACCGGCAGGCCAGCGCCAATGGCAGCGGCCATGGGCTCTTCGATCAGGAACACTTCACGGGCACCGGCACCAAGGGCCGATTCACGGATGGCGCGACGCTCAACCTGGGTGGACTTGCATGGAACGCAGATCAGCACACGAGGGCTGGGCTGCAGAAAGCTGTTTTCATGAACCTTGTTGATGAAGTACTGCAGCATCTTTTCGCAGACGCTGAAGTCGGCGATCACGCCGTCCTTCATCGGACGAATGGCGGCAATGTTGCCCGGAGTACGACCGAGCATGCGCTTGGCCTCGGTACCAACCGCAACAACACTTTTCTGATTACCGTGGGTCCGAATGGCCACAACCGATGGTTCATTCAGGACAATACCGCGCTCGCGCACGTAAATAAGGGTGTTGGCAGTGCCCAGGTCAATGGAAAGATCGCTGGAAAACATGCCACGCAGTTTCTTGAACATGGGAAAGGGACCCTAGGCAACGCGTGGGTAAAAAAGTGCGGCAAACTCTAACAACGACAGGGATTTTGGGCAAGGCGCCAATATGTTAAATTGGCCGCTTTTCTGTGCACCAAACCCCACAATCGCGGCCATAAGACCGTAGAAATGCGGTAGTGTTCCGACAATCTAACACGCGGACGAAATCCGTTTTTGTTTTCCACTGGAGAATCCCATGGCGCTTGAACGCTCCGACGTGGAAAAAATCGCCCATTTGGCCAGCATCAAGCTCAATGAAGGCGATCTTCCACACATCACCTCCGCCCTGAACAGCATTCTCGGGCTGGTGGATGAAATGCAGGCAGTCGATACCGACGGTATCGAGCCCCTGGCCCACCCTCTGGAAGCCAGCCAGCGCCTGCGCGCAGACGTTGTGACCGAGTCCAATCATCGCGAGGCTTATCAGTCCATCGCACCAGCGGTCGAAAACGGCCTGTATCTGGTTCCGAAAGTCATCGACTAAAGGGAAAGAGCCTGCAATGCATCACATGACTCTGGCCGAGATCGCCCGCGGACTCGCCGACAAGAAATTCTCTTCCGTAGAACTGACCCAGACCCTGCTGGCGCGCATCGCCCAGCTGGATCCCAAGATCAACAGCTTCATCAGCCTCACCCAGGACCTGGCCCTGAGCCAGGCCCAGGCCGCCGACGCGCGTCGCGCCAACGGTGAGAGCGGTGCCCTGCTGGGCGCGCCGATCGCCCACAAGGATCTGTTCTGCACCCAGGGCATCCGCACCAGCTGCGGCTCGAAGATGCTCGACAATTTCAAGGCGCCCTACGACGCCACCGTGGTCGCCAAGCTGGCCGCAGCCGGGGCCGTGACCCTGGGCAAGACCAACATGGACGAATTCGCCATGGGCTCGGCCAACGAGTCGAGCTGGTACGGCGCGGTGAAAAACCCGTGGAACCTGGAACACGTGCCCGGCGGTTCGTCCGGTGGTTCCGCCGCGGCGGTCGCTGCGCGCCTGCTGCCAGCCGCCACTGCCACCGACACCGGCGGCTCGATCCGCCAACCGGCCGCCTTCACCAACCTCACCGGCCTGAAGCCGACCTACGGTCGCGTTTCCCGCTGGGGCATGATCGCCTACGCCTCCAGCCTCGATCAGGGTGGCCCGTTGGCCCGTACCGCCGAAGACTGCGCAATCCTGCTGCAAGGCATGGCCGGCTTCGACCCGAACGATTCCACCAGCATCGATGAACCGGTGCCGGACTACAGCGCCGGCCTCAACGGCTCGCTGCAGGGCCTGCGCATCGGCGTGCCGAAGGAATACTTCAGCGCCGGCCTCGACCCACGCATCGCCGAACTGATCCACAACAGCATCAAGGAGCTGGAAAAGCTCGGCGCGGTGATCAAGGAAATCAGCCTGCCGAACATGCAGCACGCCATCCCTGCGTACTACGTGATTGCCCCGGCGGAAGCCTCCTCCAACCTGTCGCGTTTCGACGGCGTGCGCTTCGGCTACCGTTGCGAGAACCCGGCCAACCTTGAAGACCTGTACAAGCGCTCCCGTGGCGAAGGCTTCGGCAGCGAAGTGCAGCGCCGGATTATGGTCGGTGCCTACGCGCTGTCCGCCGGCTACTACGATGCGTACTACCTCAAGGCGCAGAAAATCCGTCGCCTGGTGAAGAACGACTTCATGAGCGCGTTCAACGAAGTCGACATCATCCTCGGCCCGACCACGCCCAACCCGGCCTGGAAGCTCGGCGCCAAGAGCAGCGATCCGGTCGCTGCGTACCTGGAAGACGTCTACACCATCACCGCCAACCTCGCCGGCCTGCCGGGCCTGTCGATGCCGGCCGGTTTCGTCGACGGCTTGCCGGTCGGCGTGCAACTGCTCGCCCCGTATTTCCAGGAAGGCCGCTTGCTCAACGTTGCGCACCAGTATCAGTTGAACACTGACTGGCACACCCGCACCCCAACCGGCTTCTGAGGAGACACACATGCAATGGGAAGTCGTGATCGGGCTGGAGATTCATACCCAGCTCACCACTCAATCGAAGATTTTCTCCGGTAGCTCCACCGCCTTCGGTGCCGAGCCCAACACCCAGGCCAGCCTGATCGACCTGGGCATGCCCGGCGTGCTGCCAGTGCTGAACCAGGAAGCGGTGCGCATGGCGGTGATGTTCGGCCTCGCGGTAGACGCCGAGATCGGCCAGCACAACGTGTTCGCCCGCAAGAACTACTTCTACCCGGACCTGCCCAAGGGCTACCAGATCAGCCAGATGGAGCTGCCGATCGTCGGCAAGGGCCACCTGGACATCCCTCTGGAAGACGGCACCGTGAAACGCGTCGGCATCACCCGTGCGCACCTGGAAGAAGACGCCGGCAAGAGCCTGCACGAAGAGTTCAACGGTGCCACCGGCATCGACCTGAACCGCGCCGGCACGCCGCTGCTGGAAATCGTCTCCGAGCCGGACATGCGCAGCGCCAAGGAGGCCGTGGCCTACGTCAAGTCGATCCACGCCCTGGTGCGCTACCTGGGCATCTGCGACGGCAACATGGCCGAAGGCTCGCTGCGTTGCGACTGCAACGTCTCGGTCCGGCCCAAGGGCCAGGTCGAGTTCGGCACCCGCTGCGAGATCAAGAACGTCAACTCGTTCCGTTTCATCGAGAAGGCCATCAACTCCGAGATCCAGCGCCAGATCGAGCTGATCGAAGACGGCGGCAAGGTGATCCAGCAGACCCGCCTGTACGACCCGAACAAGGACGAAACTCGTCCGATGCGCAGCAAGGAAGAAGCCAACGACTACCGTTACTTCCCCGACCCGGACCTGCTGCCGGTGGTTATCGAGGATTCCTTCCTCGACCAGGTACGCGCCACCCTGCCAGAACTGCCACCGCAGAAACGCGAGCGCTTCCAGGCGCAGTTCGGCCTGTCGGCCTACGACGCCAACGTCCTGGCCACCAGCCGCGAGCAGGCGGACTACTTCGAGAAGGTCGCCAGCATCGCCGGTGACGCCAAGCTCGCCGCCAACTGGGTCATGGTCGAGCTGGGCAGCCTGCTGAACAAGCAGGGCCTGGAAATCGACGAAGCCCCGGTCTCGGCCGAACAGCTGGGCGGCATGCTGCTGCGGATCAAGGACAACACCATCTCCGGCAAGATCGCCAAGACCGTGTTCGAAGCCATGGCCAATGGCGAAGGCACGGCGGACGAGATCATCGACCAGCGCGGCCTCAAGCAGGTCACCGACAGCGGCGCGATCTCCGCGGTGCTGGATGAAATGCTCGCGGCCAACGCCGAGCAAGTCGAACAATACCGCGCCGCCGATGAGGCCAAGCGCGGCAAGATGTTCGGCTTCTTCGTCGGTCAGGCGATGAAGGCATCCAAAGGCAAGGCCAACCCGCAACAAGTCAACGAACTGCTGAAAAGCAAGCTCGAAGGCTGATCGCGGTTCAACCGCAAGCGGCTCGGGCCGCTTGCGTGTGACGAGGGAGCGGGCTCCCGCTCGGTCGCGCAGCAACGGCATACCGGCCGGCGCCATTCCCCCAAGGAACATCGCCGCCGGCTTGCGGTCTGCCAAACAGACCGGCGCGAGCCCGCTCCCTCGCCACATCAACCATCGGAGCCCCCGAATGAAGCGTCTGGTTGCCACTAGCGCCCTGCTCGCTCTGCTCACCGGCTGCGCCACCAGCCACGTCATCGACCCTCGGGGCTATGACGAAACCGGCACGGCCTCCTATTACGGCGCTCGCCACCACGGCAATCGCACCGCCAGCGGCGAACCCTTCGACCAGAACGGCCTGAGCGCCGCCCACCGCGAACTGCCCTTCGGCACCCGGGTGCAAGTCACCAACCTGAGCAACGACAAGAGCGTCGTGGTCCGTATCAACGATCGTGGCCCGCACACCCGCGGCCGCCTGATCGACCTATCCCGCGCTGCCGCGCAACAGCTGGACATGCTGCGCAGCGGTACCGCCAAAGTACGGGTCCAGGCCCTCAGCGACTGACCGACGGAGCCCAAGCCATTACCGCCTTTGCCGAATTGCCCCTGCTCAGCCTGATCCAGCTCATCAGCGGCCTGGTGATGCTGATCGCCGGAGCCGAACTGCTGGTACGCGCCGCCGTGCGCTTGTCGGCACGCCTGCGGGTGCGCCCGCTGATCATGGGCCTGAGCATCGTCGCCTTCGGCAGCAGCGCGCCGCAAATGGCCATCAGCCTGCAGGCGACCCTGGCCGACAACACCGATATCGCCGTCGGCAGCGTGATCGGCAGCAGCATCTTCAACATCCTGGTGATCCTTGGCCTCTCGGCCTTGATCATTCCCCTGCGGGTGTCGCGACAGCTGGTGCGCCTGGATATCCCGCTGATGATCGGTGCCAGTGTGCTGGTGTTCGTCCTGGCCTATAACGAACGCCTCACCCCCTCCGACGGCCTGATCCTGCTGGCGGCCCTGCTGCTTTACCTGGTTCTGCTGCTGCGCCAATCCAGGCACCCGGCTCGCCCGCCGTTGCCTTGCGCCACCAACCGCCGCGGTAGCGCCCCGCGCCTGAGCAGCATGCTGCTGGTGCTGCTCGGTCTGGGGCTGCTGGTGTTCGCCGGTCACTTGCTCCTGGGGGCTGCGGTCACCGTAGCCGACGACCTTGGCTTGTCGGAACGGGTCATGGGACTGACCGTGATCGCGGTCAGCACCTCCCTGCCGCAACTGGCCACCTCGCTGCTCGCCGCCCTGCGGGGCCAGCGGGACATTGCCGTGGGCAACGTGATCGGCAGCAACCTGTTCAATCTGCTGGGCGTACTGGGCTTCACGGCGCTGGTCGCGCCGAGCCCGCTCTCGGTTTCGCCCAATGCCCTGGACTTCGACCTGCCGGTGCTGCTCGCCGTGGCCGTGCTGTGCCTGCCGGTGTTCTATTCGGGGTATCGCATCACCCGCGCCGAAGGCCTGCTGTTTCTCGGGCTGTACCTCGCCTACGGGCTGCACGTGGTGTCCTTCACCACCGGCATGCCCCTGGCCGGCAAGCTGGAACACTTGATGCTGTTTTTCGTCCTGCCAGCGCTGGTAGCGTTTCTGCTGTTCAGTTCGCTACGGGCCTGGCGCCGCCAACACAAGAGAGAAGCGCCATGAGCGAGAACAAGAAAAGCGGACTGCAAATGCGTCGCCAGGTGATGGGCGATGCCTTCGTCGATCGCGCCCTGGGCAATGCCACCGAGTTCACCCAACCACTGCAGGACTTCGTCAACGAGCATGCCTGGGGTGGGGTGTGGAATCGTGAAGGACTGCCGCTGAAAACCCGCAGCCTGATCACCCTGGCCACCCTGACCGCCTTGAAGTGTCCGCAGGAGTTGAAAGGCCATGTACGCGGGGCCTTGAACAATGGTTGCAGCGTGGAAGAGATCCGTGAAGCCTTGCTGCATTGCGCGGTGTACGCCGGAGTGCCGGCGGCCATCGATGCGTTTCGCGCGGCCCAGGAAGTGATAGACACCTATCAGCAAGCGCAGTGAACCCGCTATTCGCCGCCAAGCCGGCTCCTACCCCCGCCCAGTAGGCGCCGGCTTGGCGGCGAACAGCCTCAGATCCAACCGCCCCACTGCAAGACAAAGATCCCGATGTTGGTGGTCACCGCCGCCATCACTGTGGTGATCACGATAATGGCCGCCGCCAGCTCATGATTGCCATTGGCCGCCCGGGCCATGACAAAGCTCGCCGCCGCGGTGGG
This sequence comes from Pseudomonas protegens, assembly GCF_013407925.2. Taxonomy (NCBI): domain Bacteria; kingdom Pseudomonadati; phylum Pseudomonadota; class Gammaproteobacteria; order Pseudomonadales; family Pseudomonadaceae; genus Pseudomonas; species Pseudomonas protegens. Next base: position 2,187,837 of record NZ_CP060201.1, read on the forward strand.
GCTGCCAAAATACAGAAACAGAATCCCCAGCTCCGCGCCGCGAAAACCGCACAGCCACGCACCGAAGGTGGCCAGCGTCGGCAGGCTGACCATCTTCAGCAAACTCGAACTCATGGCCATCCGCCCGCTGTTGCGCAAGGCCGCCAGGGACAGGGTGCCGCCAATGCAGATCAACGCCAGCGGCAGTGACATCTGCGCCAGATAGCGGCCCGAGGTTTCCAGCCAGCCGGGCAGGCCGATCTGCCAATAGGCGAACGGCGCGGCCACCAGCACGCTGACAATCAACGGATTGCTGAACACGCTCTTGCAGATGCTCCAGGGATCGGACTTGATCACCGGGCTGTAGACCGCCAGGACAACGGTCGACAGGGTGTTGTAGAACAGAATCACCAGCGCCGCGAGCAACGCCCCCAGGGAAATCCCGTAATCCCCGTACATGCTGGCCGCCAGGGCCAGGCCGATGATCGCGTTATTGCCGCGAAATGCCCCCTGGGTATAGATCCCCCGATCCTCCTTGGGACAGCGCCAGATGGCCCAGCACCAGGCCAGGACGAAACAGACCAGGGTGGCCACACAAAAGTAGATCAGCACCCCGGGTTTTAGCGAGGCATGCAGGTCGGCGTGAACGATGCCGAGAAACAGCAACGCCGGCATGGTGACATTGAAGACCAGGGCCGACGCCGTATGAATGAAGTTGTCGTTGATCCAGCCGACCCGCTTGAGCATCAGCCCAAGAAACAACATGGCAAAGACCGGCGCAGTGATGCTCAAGGTTTCGAAGAAGATTGCCAGCATGCGCGGGGGGACCTTGAGCCTGTCGTTAGGGCGCTAATGATAATCCAATCGAGCAACGCCGTCGCAATGGGCTTCTTGACGCCCGATGATTTTCAATTATGCTGAAAAACAACTGTATATACATACAGTCAATCCAAGCATAACCATGACATATCAAGGAGCTAGAAATGTCAGGAATCTCTGCACAGATGCAGCAACAATCACAACCGGCGGGCCAGATCATTGCCGACCTGGATCGCCTGTTCAGCGAACAGGGCATCGCCATCAACGGCGATGGCGACACCCTGGTACTGACAGCCGACGGCCACCACACCGTCAAGTACCACCGCCCACAAGACCCTCCCCAGCCGACGCCCAACGCCCGCAAGGCCTTGCCTCAATTGCGCTTCGAGGGAGGCGAACACACCGCCATCGGTGACAGCACCTTGCTGCGCTTCGTCAAGGATGGCCCGGCCATTCCGGCCTGGCAGGTGGAACTGCACCTGCCCAACGGCCTGGCCCTGACCTACGGCCAGGTGGTGGCCCTGGGGGGCGACTTCTACGGCATTCCCGAGCAACCCATCTGCGAAGGCGCCACCGCCGCCGAGCGGGTGCAGCGTTTCAACGCCGCCTTCAATTCCCTCGCGGTGCTGCCGGCGTCCAGGGACGAGGCCCGGCAGATCCTGGCCGTGATGCAGAAGGAAGTCCTCGCCGCCAATCAGGCGATCCGCGATGGCAAACAGCCCCATGAAGCCTACGACGCCCTGGGCGATACCTTGTCCGAAGAGTGGAACCGGATAACCGGTGGCGGCAGCGTGGTGTCCGCCCTGTTTCCCCTGGGCCGCTACCTGAAACTGGCGGCCAACAACGCCGACCACTTTGGCGAATGGGCCCTGGCAGCCTATGTCGCCGGGCACACCGCAGCCCTGCAGCAAGCCGCTCTGGCCGGCAAAACCGCGGACGACAAGCAGCTGGAACTGGCCTACGCGATGAACGCCTTCGCCGACCACTTCCTCACCGACCTGTTTTCCGCCGGCCATGTACGCGTGCCACGCAAGCAACTGGCCGCGGTGGTCACCCCCAGCGACCTGGGCTCGTTGATCACCCGCTTCATGCACGACGAGGACAGCAAGTTCGGCCTCAATGTCAGCAACGCCCTGGGCGAGCGCTGGCATGCCTACGGCGACAAGCGCTACTTCGACAGTGTCGATCAGCGCAATCGCCAGCAAGTGAAACAGGCAGTCCAGCGTTCGGCGGACGAGATCTTCGCCTGCTACCTGAGCGGCCAGTTGCCGGCTGCCGGCAGCTACGGGGCGCTTCAGGCGCTGCCGGATCTGAACGCGGCGAAAACCGGCAATTTCTCGCCGCTGTTCGTGATGAGCGGGGACAAAGTGCTGCGCAGAAGCGACGTCAACAACCTCAACGACAGCAAGACCATCGACAACTGGTGGGGCTGGAGCACCTACCTGCTGCTGAAGAACTACAGCCCGAACAAACCGGCAGGCTATCTGGACACCCCAAGCGCGGTGCCGACGATCCTGGTCGATGGCTGGCAGAGCCACACTCCCAGCGCGCCCAACTGGCTGCCAGGCCAGGCCGTGCGTTATGCCCTCAGCGAAACCAACGGCTTGAACGAGTCCTACATCGGCCCCTGGTCGGCCTATGTGGAACTGAGCGACAGCTTCCAGCCCACCCTGGACATTCCGCCCGGCACCAGCAACAGCAGCGCCACCGGACGCAATGTCTTCCGTCAGTTCCGCGCAGGCTCACCGGAGCTGATCGGCTCCATCGACAAGAACACCAGCCGCTTCATCGATCGCAACGCCTGATAAGGACATCACCATGACTATCAAACTGAACCTGCAACTGGCCTCGGGCCAATCCCTGAACGACGCACCGCTGGAGCTGTTGCTCAACGGCGCGCCTATTGCCCGAGCGCGCGTGGATGAGCATGGCAAGGTGGCCTTCAACGCCAAGCCGGGAACTGGCCAACTGGCCGTGCGTGTAGACCGCTCGATCCTGCACTCGTCCTGATCGCCCTCTGTTGGAACGGGCTTGCCCGCGAAACGGCCTCAGCCCCATGGCGACCCCATGAGCCTGGGGCCAGCGCCGCCCTGGCAGGCGGCTTGCGACAGGATTAGAGCGTCAGGGAGCCACTGCCGCCCTGACGGCAACGCCGTCAAGCGGTGACAGCCTGCTCCCGCAGATGCCCCTGCTCGATGCGCACATGCCGCGGGTGGAAGCGCTTGAGACTGCTGCGGTGACCGACACTGACAATGCTCAAGCCCGGCAACTGATCGATCAGTGCCTGGTACAGGCAGGCCTCGTCTTCCTCATCCATGGCCGAAGTCGCCTCGTCCATGTACAGCCACTGCGGCGCATAGAGCAGCGCCCGGGCAAAGGCCAGACGCTGCTGTTCACCCGGGGACAACATGCGTTGCCAGTGATTGCTTTCGTCCAGGCGTGCAACCAGGTGCGGCAGGCGGCAAGTCTCCAGGACCTGCGCATAACGCTCCTGGGGGTAGCTGTCGCCCGGCTGTGGATAACTCAAGGCTTCACGCAGGCTGCCAATGGGCAGGTAAGGTTTCTGCGGCAGGAACAGGTAGCGCTGATTGGGTAGCAGAATGCTGCCGTGCCCCGTCGGCCATAACCGGCCCATGGCGCGCAGCAGGGTGCTCTTGCCACTGCCGGAGCGGCCACTGAGCATCAACCGCTCGCCGGGATTCACGGTCATCTGGGCTCCGGCCAGCAGATGGCGGCCGTCTGCCAGGTCCAGGCTCAGGTCACGCACTTGCAATTGCTCGCCCTGGTGCTGCACGTCGATTGCCGGCGGGCACTCTTCGTTTTCGCTCATGGCCTGGCGAAAGCTCAGCAGACGATCACAGGTGGCGCGCCAGGCGGCCAGGTCCGAATAGGCGCTGATGAACCAGCTGAAGTTCTCCTGGACGTTGCCGAAGGCCGAGTTGATCTGCATCAGCTCGCCCAGCTCGATCTTGCCGGCGAAGTAGCGCGGCGCGGCGACGATGAACGGGAAGATGATCGCGATCTGACCGTAACCGGCGGTGAAAAAGGTCAGGCGCTTGGACACCTTCATGATGTCCCAGAAGTTGTGCCAGACCTTGCCGAAGCGGCTGCTCAGGCGCTGATTCTCGTTTTTCTCACCGTCATACAGGGCAATGCTCTCGGCGTTCTCCCGGACCCGCACCATGGAAAAACGCAAATCGGCTTCAAAACGTTGTTGCTGGTTGTTGAGGCCGATCAAGCGACGCCCGATCAAGTGGGTCAGCCAGCTGCCGACCGCCGCATACACCAGCGCACACCAGAACATGTAGCCGGGAATGGTGTAGCCGAACACCTCGATGCTGCCGGACACGCCCCACAGGATGATCGAGAACGACACCAGGCTCACGATGTTGCGAATCAGCCCCAGGCCCAGGGACAAGGTATTGCTGGTGAAGCTGTTGAGGTCTTCGGAAATCCGCTGGTCCGGGTTGTCGGTGTAGCCGCCCTGCTCCAGCCGATAGTAGTTCTTGTTACCGAGCCAGCGGGCAAAGTGCCTCTCAGTCAGCCAGGCCCGCCAGCGGATGGTCAGCATCTGGGTCAGGTAGAGACGATAGACCGCCCCGAGAATGGCCACCGCGGCGATCCCGCAGAAATACAGGATCAGGCTCCAGAACGCCGCTTCGTCCTTTTTCTGCAAGGCGTTGTAGAAGTCCTTGTACCAACTGTTGATCCACACCGAGATGGCCACGCTGAACAGCGACAAGCCAATCACGGCAATCAGCAGCAGCCAGGCCTTGCCCTTCTCCTCGCTGCGCCAGTAAGGCGTGATCATGGCCCAGACCCGTCGGAAGAATTGACCGCGCACAGCATCGTTGACCGCAGAGTATTCAGCGTTCTGATTCATCGTTGAGGCTCGATTGGAAAGAGGACAAGCATTGAGCCGATCTTAGTAGATCGGCTCGCTTTTTCACGATGCCCGGCGGACATTCGTTCAGTCGCGGTTCAGCGACGGACGGGGCGCTTCTGCAATTTGCGCTGCAAGGTGCGGCGATGCATGCCCAGCGCACGGGCAGTGGCGGAGATATTGCCTTCGTGCTCGGTCAGCACGCGCTGGATGTGCTCCCATTGCAGACGGTCCACGGACATCGGGTTTTCCGGCACCAGGGTGTCCAGGTCGGCGTGTTCGGAGAGCAGCGCGGCCAGCACGTCATCGGCGTCCGCCGGCTTGCACAGGTAGTTGCAGGCGCCGCGCTTGATGGCCTCCACCGCTGTCGCGATGCTCGAGTAGCCGGTGAGGATCAGCACACGCATTTCCGGATCCAGCTCCAGCAGCTTGGGCAACAGCACCAACCCGGAGTCGCCGTCCATCTTCAAGTCCAGCGCGGCGTAGTCCGGCAGATCCTGCTGGGCGATGCTCAGGCCCTCTTCCGCGGAACCTGCGGTACTGACGCGAAAACCCCGCCGGCTCATGGCCCGGGCCATGACCCGGGTAAAGGTGGCGTCATCGTCCACCAGCAACAAATGCGGCAGTTCTTCGCCTTCGACTTGGATCTCTTCACTCATGGTCGTCTCCTCGGGCGGCACGAGGCAGGCGCAGCTCAGTGAGCGTTCCGCCTTCCTCATGACTGTAGAGTTTCACTGAGCCGCCAGCACGGGTCACGCTGGCCTTGCTCAAAAACAGGCCCAGGCCGAAGCCTTTGCCCTTGGTGGTAAAAAACGGCTTGCCGATCTGCTCGGCGATGGCCAAGGGTACTCCGGCGCCGTGGTCGCGAATACTGATGGTGAGGTTTTCCGCATCCCAGTCCAGGCGCACTTCCAGGCCTTCGGCACAGGCATCGGCTGCATTGTTCAACAGATTGAGCAAGGCCTGGGTCAGGTCCGGCGGCGGCGCCAGGCGCGGCACCGGCCCCTCTCCCAGCAGATGAAAGCGGTAGCTGGCCTCGGGGCGCATCAGGTGCCAGCGATTCAAGGCTTCGTCCAGCCACTGGGTGACTTCCTGCATCTCTACCGCCATACGGCGATTGGCCTCGGCGGCGCGCACCAGTTGCTGCAGGGTTTCCTTGCACAACTTGACCTGGTCCTGGAGCACGCTGAGGTCATCCTGCAACAGCGGGTCGGGATGGTCCTGGCGCATCTCCTTGAGCAATACGCTCATGGTCGCCAGCGGCGTACCCAGCTCATGGGCGGCGCCGGCGGCCTGGGTCGCCACGGCCAGCAATTGCTGATCCCGCAGCCCCTCTTCGCGGCGGATCGCCCGCAGCTCTTCCTGGCGGCGCAGCTCTTCGGCCATGCGCGCGGCGAAGAAGGTGATCACCGCCGCCGCCAGGGCGAAACTCAGCCACATGCCGTACACCTGCAGGTTTTCCCGGGCGATGGGGAAGGTCTGCAAGGGATAGAAGCGGGCCAGCAGCAAGGTGTAGAGCGTCAGCGCGATGCCCGACAGCACCACCGAATAGCGCCAGGGCAAGGTCACCGCGGCAATCGTCAGGGGCACCAAGTAATAGGAGACGAAGGGGTTGGTGGAGCCCCCGGAGAAATACAGCAGCACGCTGTGGATAAACAGGTCACAGGCCAGCTGCAGGGCATATTCCAGCTCCGTTACCGGCCATGAGGTGCGCAGGCGGATGGCCGTGAAGGCGCAGAGCACCATGGAAAACATCAGGGTCACACCCAGCTGCAGCCAGGGCAGGGGCAACAGATCCAGCCAATAGGCGAGCCCTACCGAACCGGCCTGGGCGGCCAGCACCAGGGTGCGGATGAAGGTCAGCCGCCAGAGATTCTGACGGGTAGCGGACAGCAATTTTAAGGGGGCGAGCATGAGCTCTCCTGATGAGCGCTCCAGGGCAATCGGCGGGAGTATAACCAAGCAGCCCCCGACGCAGGCAAAACTGCGGCAAAGCGTCACAGAAAAACAGTTGCAAGCTGCAAGCATTCAGCTACAAGCCTAGTGGCTTGCCGCTTGCGGCTTGAAACTTGCCACGGCCTTGTCGGTCTGAAGGTTTCACGCAGGTCGGGATCAACCCTGTGGACCGCACTCAAGGAGTTTCCATGCCGCATTTCAGTCGCAGCCTCGCCCTTCTGGCCCTCAGCGCCGGCACGCTCACCAGCCTGCCCGCCCTGGCCGCCGATGAACTGCACTACAACCAGATTTCCCTACGCGCCGAAGTCAGCCAGGAAGTGGCCCGCGACCTGATGATCGTGACCCTCTACAGCGAATCGCAGAACAGCGACCCGGCCAAGCTCGCAGCAGAAATCACCACCGCCATGAACAAAGCCCTGGAGCAGGCCCGCCAGGTCAAGGACGTGACCCTGCGCCAGGGCAGCCGCAACAGCTATCCGATCTACGACGGCAAGGGCCAGAAGATCACCGGCTGGCGTGAGCGCGCCGAGCTGCGCCTGGAAAGCGCCGACTTCGCCGCCCTGTCCAAGCTCACCGGCGAGCTGCTGGGCGACCTGAAAATGGCCGGCATGGACTTCGCCATCGCCGATCCGACCCGCAAGGCCAGCGAAGATGCCCTGCTCAAGGATGCGGTCAAGGCGTTCAAGGCCCGCGCGCAACTGGCCACCGAGGCCCTGGGCGGCAAGGGCTACAAGATCGTCAACCTGAACCTCAACAGCAACGGTTATCCACAGCCCTATCTGCGCGCACCGATGATGATGAAGGCCGCCAGCATGGACTCGGCACCAGTGACCCCGGAAGTGGAAGCCGGCACCAGCCAGGTCAGCATGACCGCCGATGGCGCCATCGAAGTGCTGATGCCGTAATCTTTTCCCGGCCTCTTCCAGCGGCGATAACCTTCTACAGAAAGGTTATCGCCGTTTTTCATTACCTACTATTTCAAGCCGGACCCGGGGAACTCGGCTCGGTGATGTTAGAGTTACGACCCCGGTACCGGGCCAGTCAGAGGTGACTGACGTCCACAGGGTATAACCGCGCCTATCCAATAAGAGTCTCGACAATGACCGCAGATCGCATCGGCGAACGCCTGCGTCGCTATCGCCGCGCCGCCAAGAAAACCTTGCGTCAGATCGCCAGTGAATCGGGACTGACCGCCAGTTTCCTCTCCCAGGCAGAACGCAACCTCACCGGGGTCTCCATCTCCTCCCTGGTGAACATTGCCAAGTCGCTGAACGTTCCCCTGAACGCCCTGTTCGACCAGCCGATCCAGGCACAGCCCGACTCCCACGACGGCAAGCGGGTGCGCTACACCATCGAGGGCCAGCCTCTGGCCTACGAGCGGCTGTCCAGTTCCTTCCCCGGCAACCTGATCAACGCGGTGAAGATGAACATACCGGTGGGTTATCAGTCGGAGCTGATCTCCCATGACGGCTCGGAGTTTTCCTACGTGCTTTCCGGGCAGATCGTCTACACCATCGAAGGTCAGCAATACCCGCTCAGTGCCGGAGACTCGGTGCACTTCGACGCGACCAAGAGCCATTTCCTGGCCAATGCAGGCCATGGCCCGGCGGAAGTGCTGACCGTCACCACCATGGGCCTGTTCGACGATCATTCGGCGGCCTGAGCCGACTCCACAGCCGCCCATGGCGCCTCACACGCGGCACTGTGCCGTAGAGAAATGTTAGTCAGGCTTAATTTTCGTTGACCACGATTTCAGCATGACTTAATTTCGGCATCGGCGAATCGACAATCAACCATATAACAAGCGATCGCCGTCGCCGCACAGGGTCCATGGGGCTGGCTCAACGCCCCATAGCAAGGCGAATTGCCACGGCCCACAAGGCCAATCCTCAGATCTGCCCTAGAAGAAGAAAAAATGAGGTTTGCATGTGTAAGACCTTTGCGCTTCAGGTTTGGCAAACAACGAGGCTGACCCAGCCCAGCGGACGCTCGAACGCCTTCCGCAACCTCCACAGTGACAACCTCACTGCGAGCCAAGACTCCCACACCGCCGACGATGCGCTGTTCACCCGCCATCGCCTGCAAGGTCCCGGGCATCCGTCTCCCACGGCCTCCCCTAACCCAGCGAACGCCGTCATCCGCTCAAGCGAATGCGTCGAGCCCCTGTGTGCGCCAGCCACGGCCTGGCGGCTCCGACACAAGCCGGTCGGCACCTGCGCCAGCCAAGCACCGATTGGAGGCGCGGCCCGCCCTGGCGGCCCAAGAAAAAGGCGACGTATGCAGCAGAAACAACCCGCGCAAACGATCAAATGCGTCAAGTTTTATACAAATGCGTCATTCCTGTACGTTCGTTCCACTCTTTGAGGCTTGTGTCCGCCCCGCATCTTGCATTGGGTACGGGGCCTGCATAAGTATCGGCGGGTCGACTCACAAGGTCGCCCTCTACTCCAAAAATGACAACAAATCATGAGGCCACCATGTTCAAGAAAGCAGTCCTTCCGTTTTTAGTCAGCGCCGGCTTGCTTGCCAGTGCCCCCTTCGCCCAGGCGGCGACTAACCTGGTGTTCTGCTCTGAAGGGAGCCCGGCCGGTTTCGACCCAGGCCAGTACACCACCGGAACCGACTTCGACGCCTCAGCCGAAACCCTGTACAACCGCCTCAGCCAGTTCGAACGTGGCGGCACCGCCGTCATCCCGGGCCTGGCCACCAGCTGGGACATCTCGGACGACGGCCTGACCTACACCTTCCATCTGCGTGAAGGCGTCAAGTTCCACACCACGCCCTACTTCACCCCGACCCGTACCTTCAACGCCGATGACGTGCTGTTCACCTTCAACCGCATGCTCGACAAGGACATGCCGTTCCGTAAGGCCTACCCCACCGAATTCCCGTACTTCACCGACATGGGGATGGACACCAACATCACCAAGGTCGAGAAGCTCGACGACAAGACCGTCAAGTTCACCCTGAAGACCGTGGACGCCGCGTTCATCCAGAACCTGGCCATGAGCTTCGCCTCGATCCAGTCCGCCGAGTACGCCGACAAGCTGCTCAAAGAAGGCAAGGCCAGCGACATCAACCAGAAGCCGATCGGCACTGGCCCGTTCGTGTTCAAGAGCTACCAGAAAGACTCCAACATCCGCTACACCGGCAACAAGGACTACTGGAAGCCTGAAGACGTGAAGATCGACAACCTGATCTTCGCCATCACCACCGACCCATCGGTGCGCATTCAAAAGCTGAAGAAGAACGAATGCCAGGTGACCCTGTTCCCGCGTCCGGCCGACCTCAAGGCGCTCAAGGAAGACAAGGACCTGAAGATGCCTGAACAGGCCGGCTTCAACCTCGGCTACATCGCCTACAACGTGATGCCGGTGCTCAAGGGCCGTACCGACGCCAACCCGCTGGCCGACCTCAAGGTTCGCCAGGCACTGGACATGGCCGTCAACAAGCCGCAAATCATCGACTCGGTCTACCAGGGCGCCGGCCAGCTGGCGGTCAACGCCATGCCACCGACCCAGTGGTCCTACGACACCACCATCAAGGACGCCAAGTACGACCCTGAGAAAGCCAAGCAGTTGCTCAAGGAAGCCGGCATCAAGGAAGGCACCCAGATCACCCTGTGGGCCATGCCGGTACAACGCCCCTACAACCCCAACGCCAAGCTGATGGCGGAAATGCTGCAGTCCGACTGGGCCAAGATCGGACTCAAGGTCAACATCGTCAGCTACGAGTGGGGCGAGTACATCAAGCGCTCCAAGGGCGGCGAGAACCAGGCCATGATCATTGGCTGGAGCGGTGACAACGGTGACCCCGACAACTGGCTCGGCACCCTGTTCGGCTGCGATGCGCTCAATGGCAACAACTTCTCGAAATGGTGCGACAAGCCTTACGACGCGCTGATCAAGCAAGCCAAGGCCACGTCGGATGTGGCCAAACGCACCGAGCTGTACAAGCAGGCGCAACACATCCTCAAAGACGCCGTTCCGATGACACCTATCGCACACTCGACGGTGTTCCAACCCATGCGCGCCAACGTGCAGGACTTCAAGATCAGCCCCTTCGGCTTGAACTCCTTCTATGGTGTCAGCATCGGCAAATAAGGCCCGGCAACGGCGGCGTCCCTGACGTCGCCGTTGTTTTACCGGCCCGCACAGTAAGCACCCGGCCTACCTTCGACATACCGCCTCGGCAAAGAGCGGTCCCGCGAATTTACAGCCGATTCTTACAGGGCTTTCAGGCACAGCGGATATACGCCCCGGCCTTCGACCCTTAACGTCGAGGCCAGGCAAGGCTGCGTCTGTCGGCGGACCTTTGCTACAGCCATGGTTTGGCATCAATGACCTGTACAGGCTCCAGGAAGGAGCCAGGGTCGATTGATCATCACAACAAAAAATGGAGATGGACCGTTATGCGTCATTCCCTGATTTTCTCGGCCCTGGTAGGGAGCAGCCTGCTGGCCGCCAGCGCTACCGGCGGCGCCGCCGAGCGCAGCCTGGTGTTCTGTTCCGAAGGCAGCCCGGCGGGCTTTGACACGGCGCAATACACCACCGCCACCGACAACGACGCCGCCGAGCCGCTGTACAACCGCCTGGTGGAATTCGAGAAGGGCGCGACCAACGTGCTGCCCGCCCTGGCCAAAAGCTGGGACATTTCCGAGGACGGCCTCACCTACCGCTTTCACCTGCGTGAAGGGGTGAAGTTCCACAGCACCCCGTACTTCAAGCCCACCCGCGACCTCAACGCCGACGACGTGCTGTTCACCTTCAACCGCATGCTCGACGCCAATCACCCATTCCGTAAGGCCTACCCGACAGAGTTTCCCTACTTCAACGGCATGAGCCTGAACAAGAACATCGCCAAGGTCGAGAAAACCGATCCGCTGACCGTGGTCATGACCCTCAATAGCGTGGACGCGGCGTTCATCCAGAACCTGGCCATGAGCTTTGCCGCGATCCTCTCCGCCGAATACGCCGAGCAACTGCTCAAGGCCGGCACCCCGAGCCTGATCAACCAGAAGCCCATCGGCACCGGACCGTTCGTGTTCCAGCGCTATCAGAAAGACTCGCAGATCCGCTACGCCGCCAACCCGCACTATTGGGACCCGAGCCGGGTCAAGCTCGACCGGTTGATCTTCGCCATCAACACCGACGCCTCGGTACGGGTGCAGAAGCTGCGGGCCGGCGAATGCCAGGTGACCCTGCACCCGCGCCCCGCGGATATCGATGCGCTGAAAAACGACCCAAAACTGCAAGTCATCGAGAAGCCCGGCTTCAACCTCGGCTACATCGCCTACAACGTGCAACACAAACCCTTCGACCGCCTCGAAGTGCGCCAGGCACTGGACATGGCGGTGAACAAGCCCAGCATCCTCAACGCCGTGTACCAGGGGGCCGGCCAGCTGGCGGTCAACGCCATGCCACCGACCCAGTGGTCCTACGACGAAACCATCAAGGACGCGGCCTACAACCCGGAAAAGGCCCGCGAACTGCTCAAGGCCGCCGGGGTCAAGGAAGGCACGGAAATCACCCTCTGGGCCATGCCCGTGCAGCGTCCCTACAACCCCAATGCCAAGCTGATGGCGGAAATGCTGCAGTCCGACTGGGCGAAGATCGGCCTCAAGGTGAAGATCGTCAGCTACGAATGGGGCGAGTACATCAAGCGCACCAAGAATGGCGAACACGACATCAGCCTGATCGGCTGGACCGGAGACAACGGCGACCCGGACAACTGGCTGGGCACCCTGTACAGCTGTGACGCCATCGGCGGCAACAACTACTCCATGTGGTGCGACCCGCAGTACGACAAGCTGATCAAGCAAGCCAAGCTAGTGACCGACCGCCAGCAACGCACCGAGCTTTATAAACAAGCCCAACAGCTGCTCAAGCAGCAGGTGCCGATCACGCCGGTGGCCCACTCGACGATCAGTCAGCCATTGAGCGCGAAAGTCGAGGGTTTCAAGGTCAGTCCTTTCGGCCGCAACACCTTCTCGGGTGTCAGCCTGGCCCCATAACCGATGAGTCAAAACCTTGAGGACGATTTTCGTCCTCACGTAGGCGCTTTGCCTGAATTCGGCGATCAAGCCGCATGCAAACGTTTGCGATGCCGTGAATGAGTTCCAAAAACCAGCCGGCCGAAAAAAACCGGCATCTAAAAAAGAAAATAAAGGAGCTTCACCCATGAAACTGAGCAGCAGCGCATTGTTAGCCTTAGCTATCAGTAGCATCACCGCCACGGCCTATGCGGAGAACGTCAGCCAGGATTTCGTCCCGACTGTACAGAACAGCACCAACGCCCAGGCTGAGGCCAAGGGTTTCGTCGAAGGGCAGAGCCTGTCGGGCACCACGCGCAACTGGTACGCCAACGAGCTGAAACGCCGCAATGACCGTTTTTCGTACAACCACAATGGCGTCGATACCTCGACTCCGCGTCGCATCAACTGGGTCCAGGGCACCATCCTCAACTACAGCTCCGGTTTCACCGAAGGCACCGTGGGGGTCAGCACCGAAGTCGCGGCCTACAACGCCATTGCCCTGGATCGCGACCGCAAGGACATCGCCGGCAAGAACAACCGCACCCTGACCCATTCCGACGGCGACGCCGTGGGCCAGTGGAGCAAGCTCGGTCTGGCCAACGTCAAGTTCCGCGTATCCAACACCACCCTGACCGCCGGCCGGCAGAACTTCAGCACGCCGATCGTCGACGTCATCGGCAACCGTGCGCTGCCTTCGAGCTTCGAAGGGGTGAGCATCCACAGCGAAGAGTTCAACAACCTGTCGTTCGATGCCGGCACCTTCGACCGGGTATCGCCACGGACCGAACAGAGCCTGTCGAAATTCCGTTCCGAGTACACCAGCAACACCGCCGAGACTGACCGCGTGAGCATCGTCGGCCTCAACTACCAGCCGCTGAAAAGCCTGAAGACCAGCCTCTACGCCTCCAAGGTGGAAGACTTCTGGAACCAGTACTACTTCGGCGCCACCCACGAGCTGGGCGACAGCTCGGTGCTGAGCCTGACCACCGGCCTGAACTACTACAAGACCGTCGACACCGGCAAGAAAGAGATGGGCGAAATCGACAACGATACCTACTCCCTGTCCATGGGGCTGACCCACCAGGCCCACAGCCTGACCTTCTCGTACCAGGAAGTCAGCGGCAACGAGTACTTCGACTACCTGCACGAAACCAACGGCATCTACCTGGCCAACTCCCTGCTCTCGGACTTCAACGGCCCGAACGAGAAATCCTTCCAGATCGCCTACGGCCTGAACATGGCCGAATACGGCGTGCCTGGCCTCAAGTTCAACGTCTACCAGGCTCGCGGCTGGGGCATCGACGGCACCCACTACACCGGCAGCGCCTACGGCGGCATCAACTCCGAAGGCAAACTCTACGGCGTGAGGACCATGGATGGCGAAACCCACTACGAATACGGCATCGGCGCCTCCTACGCCGTGCAGAGCGGGCCACTCAAAGCCACCGCGATCCGTGCCACCTACACCACGCACCGCGCCAGCAAGAACCAGGCCGACGGCAACATCAACGAGTTCCGCCTGGTTACCACCATCCCGTTCAACATTCTCTAAGCCACCAGTTGAAGGGCGGGTTCATGACGAATCCGCCGTTCAAGCTAATCTGGTTCAATCGATTGCAGAGGGTTCCTGATGAACATGCTTCCCCTGAAAGCGGCCATTGGCGCCGCCCTGCTGAGCGCCGCCCTGGGCGCCACAGCCAAACCCTTGGTGGTCTGTACCGAAGCCAGCCCGGAAGGCTTCGATATGGTCCAGTACACGACTGCAGTCACGGCCGACGCAGTGGCGGAAACCATCTTCAACCGGCTGGTGGACTTCAAGCCCGGCACCACTGACATCGAGCCCGCCCTGGCCGAGTCCTGGGACATCAGCCCGGACGGCCTGCAATACACCTTCCACCTGCGCAAGGGTGTCAAGTTCCACAGCACCGACTACTTCACCCCGACCCGCGACATGAATGCCGACGACGTGCTCTGGAGCTTCCAGCGCCAGCTGGACCCGAAGCACCCCTGGCATGACAAGTCCAGCGTGGGCTTCCCCTACTTCGAAAGCATGGGCTTCAAGGAACTGCTCAAAAGCGTCGAAAAGACCGACGAGCACACCGTGGTCTTCACCCTGACCCGCCGCGAGGCACCGTTCCTGGCCGACATCGCCATGGCCTTCTCATCGATCTACCCGGCGGAATACGCCGACAAGCTGCTCAAGGAAGGCAAGACAGCCGACCTCAACAGCAAGCCCATCGGCACCGGCCCCTTCATTTTCACGCGTTACGCCAAGGACGCCCAGGTCCGCTTCAAGGCCAACCCGGACTACTTCCGCGGCAAGCCACCGGCCGACCCGCTGGTACTGGCGATCACCACCGACAACAACGTGCGCCTGCAGAAGCTCAAGGCCAACGAGTGCCAGGTTGCCCTGTACCCCAAGCCCGATGACATTCCCAGCATCAAGGCCGACCCCAACCTCAAGGTCGACGAACTGGCGGCCATGACCACCGGCTACATCGCCATGAACACCACCCGCCCATACATGAGCGACGTGCGGGTACGCAAAGCCATCGACATCGCCTTCGACAAGGAAGCCTACGTCAACAGCCTCTACGGCAAAGGCAACGCGCTGATCGGCACCGGCCCTTACCCGCCGACCCTGCTGGGCTTCAACAACAGCCTGAAGAATCCGCCCCGGGATCTGGACAAGGCCCGGGCCCTGCTCAAGGAAGCCGGGGTGCCGGATGGTACGGTGATCACCCTGTTCACCCGCAACGGCGGCGGCCCGACCAACCCCAATCCCCTGCTGGGCGCGCAGATGATGCAGGCCGACCTGGCCAAGATCGGCCTCAAGCTCGATATCCGCGTCATGGAATGGGGCGAGATGCTCAAGCGTGCGAAAAACGGCGAACACGATATGGTGTCGGCCGGCTGGGCTGGGGATAACGGTGACCCGGACAACTTCCTGACCCCGAACCTGAGTTGTGACGCAGCGAAAAACGGCGAAAACTACGCCCGCTGGTGCAATAAGGAGTTCCAGCAGCTGATCGACCAGGCCCGCGCCGACGCTGAACCTGCCAAGCGCGCCGCGCTCTATGAAAAAGCACTGCTGGTTTTCCAACAGGACCAACCCTGGATTCCCATGGCCTATCCGAAAATGTTCACCGCCATGCGCAAGAACGTCGAGGGTTACCACCAGAGCCCCCTGACCACCAACAACTTCGCGACCACCCAAGTGAAGTGATAAGAAACGCCCGCCGCCCTTGACCCCAAGGGTGGCGGGTACGCCTAACCGGCTGATTGAGGTACTTCAGAAGATGTTTAGTTTTATTGCCCGCCGTGTGGGGTTGTTGATCCCCACATTCTTCGGCATCACCTTGCTGACCTTCGCCTTGATACGCATGATTCCCGGCGACCCCGTGGAAGTCATGATGGGCGAGCGTCGGGTCGACCCCGAGATGCATGCCCAGGCAATGGAACGCCTTGGATTGAACAAGCCGCTGTACGCCCAGTACCTGGACTACATCGGCAAGCTGGCCCACGGTGACCTGGGTGAATCCCTGCGCACCCGCACCAGCGTGTGGAGCGAGTTCACCTCGCTGTTCCCCGCGACCCTGGAGCTGTCCATGGCCGCCCTGCTGTTCGCCGGCATCATCGGGCTGCTGGCCGGGGTGATCGCCGCCCTCAAGCGAGGGTCACTGTTCGACCACGGGGTGATGGGCATCTCCCTGGCGGGCTATTCGATGCCGATCTTCTGGTGGGGCCTGATCCTGATCATGTTCTTCTCGGTGAGCCTGGGCTGGACCCCGGTGTCCGGGCGTATCGACCTGCTCTACGACATCGAGCCCAGAACCGGCTTCATGCTCATCGACACCCTGCTGGCCAAAGACACCGACGCCTTCTTCGACGCCCTGCAGCACCTGATCCTGCCGGCCATCGTCCTGGGCACCATTCCCCTGGCGGTGATCGCGCGGATGACCCGCTCCTCGATGCTCGAAGTGCTGCGCGAGGACTACATCCGCACCGCCAAGGCCAAGGGCCTGTCGCCGGCGCGAGTGGTATTCGTCCACGGCCTGCGCAACGCCTTGATTCCGGTACTGACCGTGGTCGGCCTGCAAGTCGGCACCCTGCTGGCCGGGGCGGTCCTGACAGAAACCATCTTTTCCTGGCCGGGCATCGGCAAGTGGCTGATCGAAGCCATCGGCGCCCGCGACTATCCCGTGGTGCAGAACGGCATCCTGCTGATCGCCTGTCTGGTGATCATGGTCAACTTCGTGGTGGACATCCTCTACGGCTTTGCCAACCCACGCATCCGTCATCAGCGCTGAGATCAAGACTAATGAGCACTCCAACTTCCTCAGTAGCAGTCGATCAAAGCCTGCTCTATCCGTCCGTGTACAAAGAATTCTGGCAGCACTTCTCGCGCAACAAGGGCGCGGTGGCCGGCCTGCTGTTCATGCTGCTGATCGTGTTCTGCGCGCTGTTCGCCCCCTGGGTGGCGCCGCACAACCCCAGCGAGCAATACCGCGACTTCCTGCTGACCCCGCCGGCCTGGCTCGAAGGCGGGCAGATGCAGTTCCTGCTGGGTACCGATGAGCTGGGCCGCGACCTACTGTCGCGACTGATCCAGGGTTCGCGCCTGTCGCTGCTGATCGGCCTGTCGTCGGTGGTGATGTCGCTGATCCCGGGAATCCTCCTGGGCCTGTTCGCCGGTTTCTTCCCGCGCTTGCTCGGCCCGACCATCATGCGCCTGATGGACATCATGCTGGCCCTGCCCTCGCTGCTGCTGGCCGTGGCGATTGTCGCCATCCTCGGCCCAGGCCTGATCAACACCGTGATCGCCATCGCCGTGGTGTCCCTGCCCTCCTATGTGCGCCTGACCCGCGCCGCGGTGATGGGCGAGATCAACCGCGACTACGTGACCGCCGCGCGCCTGGCCGGTGCCGGCCTGCCGCGCCTGATGTTCATCACCGTGCTGCCCAACTGCATGGCGCCGCTGATCGTCCAGGCCACCTTGAGCTTCTCCTCGGCCATCCTCGACGCCGCCGCCCTGGGCTTCCTCGGCCTGGGCGTACAACCGCCGACTCCGGAGTGGGGCACCATGCTGGCCTCGGCTCGCGACTACATCGAACGCGCCTGGTGGGTGGTGAGCCTGCCGGGCCTGACCATTTTGCTCAGCGTGCTGGCAATCAACCTGATGGGCGACGGCCTGCGCGATGCGCTGGACCCGAAACTCAAGAACGCCGCCTGAGGAGATTCCCATGTCACTGCTCGAAATCAAGAATCTCAATGTCCGTTTCGGCGACGCCACGGCGGTGCCGGTGGTCGATGGCCTCGACCTCAAGGTCGACAAGGGCGAAGTGCTGGCCATTGTCGGCGAGTCCGGCTCCGGCAAGTCGGTGACCATGATGGCCCTGATGGGCCTGATCGAGCACCCCGGCATCGTCACCGCCGATGCCTTGAGCTTTGACGGTCGCGACATGCTCAAGCTCAGCGCCCGCCAGCGCCGGCAGATCGTCGGCAAGGACCTGGCCATGGTCTTCCAGGACCCGATGACCGCGCTCAACCCCAGCTACACCGTGGGCTTCCAGATCGAGGAAGTGCTGCGCCTGCACCTGAAAATGTCCAGCAAGGCCGCGCGCAAGCGTGCCATCGAACTGCTGGAGAAGGTCGAGATCCCCGGCGCCGCCAGCCGCATGGACGCCTACCCGCACCAGCTGTCCGGCGGCATGAGCCAGCGAGTGGCGATCGCCATGGCGATTGCCGGCGAACCCAAGCTGCTGATTGCCGATGAACCCACCACCGCCCTGGACGTGACCATCCAGGCGCAGATCATGGAACTGCTGCTCAACCTGCAACAGGAACAGAACATGGGCCTGGTGCTGATCACCCACGACCTGGCCGTGGTCGCCGAAACCGCCCAGCGCGTGTGCGTGATGTACGCCGGGCAAGCCGTGGAAGTCGGCCAGGTGCCGCAGCTGTTCGACATCCCCGCGCACCCCTACAGCGAAGCGCTGCTGGCGGCGATTCCCGAGCACAGCCTGGGCGCCACCCGCCTGTCGACCCTGCCGGGTATCGTCCCCGGGCGTTACGACCGGCCCCAGGGTTGCCTGCTGTCGCCGCGTTGCCCCTACGCCCAGGACAACTGCCGCCAGCAGCGTCCAAGCCTTGATCCGCAAGCCGCCAGCCTGGTGCGCTGCTTCTATCCGCTGAATCAGGAGGTGGCGTAATGGCCGTCGTTCTTACCGCCCGCGACCTGACCCGTCACTACGAAGTGTCCCGAGGCCTGTTCAAGGGCCACGCCACCGTGCGCGCCCTCAACGGCGTGTCCTTTGAGCTGGAAGCCGGCAAGACCCTGGCCGTGGTCGGCGAGTCGGGCTGCGGCAAGTCCACCCTGGCCCGGGCCCTGACCCTGATCGAAGAGCCGTCCTCGGGCTCGCTGAAAATCGCCGGCCAGGAAGTCGCCGGCGCCGACAAGGCCCAGCGCAAGCAGCTGCGCAAAGATGTGCAGATGGTGTTCCAGAGCCCGTATGCCTCGCTCAATCCGCGGCAGAAGATTGGTGATCAACTGGCCGAGCCGCTGTTGATCAACACCAAGCTGTCGGCCGCCGAACGCCGGGAGAAAGTCCAGGCGATGATGAAACAGGTGGGCCTGCGCCCCGAGCATTACCAGCGCTACCCGCACATGTTCTCCGGCGGCCAGCGCCAGCGCATTGCCCTGGCCCGGGCGATGATGCTGCAGCCCAAGGTGCTGGTGGCGGACGAACCGACCTCGGCCCTGGACGTGTCGATCCAGGCCCAGGTGCTGAACCTGTTCATGGACCTGCAGCAGGAATTCAACACCGCCTACGTGTTCATCTCCCACAACCTGGCGGTGGTGCGTCACGTCGCCGACCAGGTACTGGTGATGTACCTCGGCCGGCCGGTGGAAATGGGTCCCAAGGAGGACATCTACACCCGCCCTCTGCACCCCTACACCCAGGCCCTGCTGTCGGCGACCCCGACCATTCATCCAGACCCGGACAAGCCGAAGATCAAGATCGTCGGTGAACTGCCCAACCCGCTGAACCCGCCACCCGGCTGCGCCTTCCACAAGCGCTGCCCCTACGCCACCGAGCGTTGCAGCGCTGAAGAGCCGGCCCTGCGCCCGCTGGACAACCGGCAAGTGGCCTGCCACTACGCCGAGCAATTCGTGCTGTAGCGGCCATGAAAAAGGCGCTTGCGAATACCTCCGCAAGCGCCTGAACCTTGTTCGACCCGCCCCTGGCGACGGATTGCGCATCAGTCCGTCGCTGGGGGTTTCTTTTAGCCCTGACTGTCGCCTTCGCCCTCGTCGGTGGTCTGATCGTCATCGCCTGAACTGCCACCCTGGCCTTGATCGCCCGGCTCCGAGTCGGACTTGGCAAGCATCTGCACCGGTGCGCCATGGCTCGACTGATAGCCCGGCTCTTTCACCTGCATCAGGTTGTGGGCCCAGGCCGCCGAGGTTCCGAGCGACAGCATCACCAGCACTTTGATCAACAGCACAACGCGTTGGAAAATTCTCATGGTCGATTCCATCCCTTCATAGGTGAATCTGCGAAGGCTGCGCGCCCTGCCGTACAGTGGCCACAGCACTGTCTGAAACCTAGTCGCGATCTCCCGGCTTTTCCAGATAGCCCCCTATCGATACCCGGGCCATCCAAGCCCTTCCGACTAACGGCGCTCCCTGAAAAACACCACTCCCCGTAGCAACCGGCTTGCCGGCGCAGAGGCCCGCAAGCCATGCACCACAGCGTCCGCCGCCTTCGCTGCCCAGCCAGCCTCTACGGGGCGGCAGCGGGCCAATCCTGCGCGCAACAAAAAGCCCCGCTGTCTGCACAGCGGGGCTTGGGGTGTCACAGACGAACTTAGTGGTGTTCGCGGGTAGCGCGGAATTTCACGTCCGGCCAGCGCTCTTCCATCAGCGCCAGGTTGACCCGGGTCGGCGCCAGGTAAGTCAGGTGACCGCCGCCGTCCAACGCCAGGTTTTCCACCGCCTTGTTGGAAAACTCTTCGAGCTTCTTCTTGTCGCTGCACTCGATCCAGCGGGCGGACCACACGGTGATCGGCTCGTAGGAGCACTCCACCTTGTATTCCTCCTTCAGGCGGCTGGCCACCACATCGAACTGCAGCACACCGACGGCGCCGAGAATGATGTCGTTGCTGCGCTCGGGGAAGAACACCTGGGTCGCGCCCTCTTCGGCCAGCTGCTGCAGGCCCTGACGCAGTTGCTTGGACTTGAGCGGGTCCTTCAGGCGCACGCGGCGGAACAGTTCCGGGGCGAAGTGCGGGATCCCGGTGAAGCCCAGGGCTTCGCCTTCGGTGAAGGTGTCGCCGATCTGGATGGTGCCGTGGTTGTGCAGGCCGATGATGTCGCCAGCGTAGGCTTCTTCCAGCTGTTCACGCTCGGAGGAGAAGAAGGTCAGGGCGTCGCCGATGCGCACGTCCTTGCCGGTACGCACGTGGCGCATCTTCATGCCCTTGTCGTACTTGCCCGAGCAGATACGCATGAAGGCGATACGGTCGCGGTGCTTGGGGTCCATGTTGGCCTGGATCTTGAACACGAAGCCGCTGAATTTTTCTTCCTGCGGCGCCACGACACGTTCGTTGGCTTCACGGGGCAGCGGCAGCGGCGCCCAGTCCACCACGGCGTCGAGCACGTGGTCGACGCCGAAGTTGCCCAGGGCGGTACCGAAGAACACCGGGGTCAGCTGGCCGTCGAGGAACTCCTGCTGGTTGAACTCGTGGCAGGCCCCCTGCACCAGCTCCAGCTGCTCGATGAAACGCTCGTACTCGTCACCCAGGTGGGCGCGGGCTTCGTCGGAATCGAGCTTCTCGATGATCTTGGTTTCGGTGCGTTCGTGGCCGTGGCCCGGGGTGTAGACAATGATGTAGTCGCCCGCCAGGTGGTACACGCCCTTGAAGTCACGGTAGCAACCGATCGGCCAAGTGATCGGCGCAGCCTTGATCTTCAGTACCGCTTCGATTTCGTCCAGCAGCTCGATCGGGTCGCGAATGTCGCGGTCGAGTTTGTTGATGAAGCTGACGATCGGCGTGTCGCGCAGGCGGCAGACGTCCATCAGGGCGATGGTCCGTGGCTCAACGCCCTTACCACCGTCGAGCACCATCAGCGCCGAGTCCACGGCGGTCAGGGTGCGATAGGTGTCTTCCGAGAAGTCTTCGTGGCCCGGGGTGTCCAGCAGGTTGATCATGTGTTCCCGGTAGGGGAACTGCATGACCGACGTGGTAATGGAAATACCCCGCTGCTTCTCCATCTCCATCCAGTCGGAAGTGGCATGGCGGTCGGACTTACGCGATTTGACGGTACCCGCCACCGCAATCGCCTTGCCCATCAGCAAGAGCTTTTCGGTGATGGTGGTCTTACCCGCATCCGGGTGGGAAATAATGGCGAAAGTGCGGCGTTTCGCGACTTCGGCGGCCTGGTTGGTCATGGGAAATCGCCTGGCGGTGATCAAAAAAGGGCGCAGATTATAGCCCAGACAAAGCCTTGCGGGCCACCGCTGCCCCCGTCGCCCAGGCCACCGCGCGGCAGATAAACGGTGGCTAAATGCAGCCAAGTATGGAACCTTTTAAAACGTGGAGACGTCCACTCCCCTGTCACGCGCTGTCGTCAGGGGCTGAAATATCAGCACGTTAGCTTGACGAAGCTGCGCTCATGGCTCGTTCACCCGCCGCTTTGCCGGCGCTCGACGAGCTGCTTTTCGCGCGTACTTTCGCGGCAGCCAGGAATGGCCTTGCCACACGGGAAAGTGCCCGCCGACTGAAAAAAGGAGTCCGCCTGTGGCTATTCGCTATGGCAAAGGGCTGATAGGAGGGGTTGCGGTGATCGCCCTCCTGGCCCTGCTGGTCCACTGGATCGGCATCACGACGATCGAACACTACCGCGACGATCTACTGTTCTACCTGCAAGCTCATCTGTTCCTGGTCCTGGCGTCCATGCTCGCCGCACTGCTGGTGGGCATCCCCGCCGGCATCTTCCTCAGCCGCCCGAACATGGCCGGACGCGCCGAACGCTTCATGCAAGTGTTCAACATCGGTAACACCGTTCCCCCTCTGGCCGTCCTGGCCATCGCCCTGGGGATCCTCGGCATCGGCAGTGGCCCGGCCATCTTCGCGCTGTTCCTCGCCTCCCTGCTGCCCATCGTGCGCAACACCTACGAAGGCCTGAAAAACGTCCAGGGCTCGCTCAAGGAAGCCGCGATCGGCATCGGCATGACCCCGCGCCAGGTGCTGTGGAAAGTCGAATTGCCCAACGCCGTGCCGATCATCATCGGTGGCGTGCGGGTGGCCCTGGCGATCAACGTCGGCACCGCGCCCCTGGCCTTCCTGATCGGCGCCAACAGCCTGGGCAGCCTGATCTTCCCCGGCATCGCCCTGAACAATCAGCCGCAACTGCTGCTCGGCGCCGCCTGCACCGCGCTGCTGGCCTTGCTCCTCGACGGCCTGGTGACCCTGGCCAGCCGCCTCTGGCTGGAACGCGGTCTGCGCCCGTCCTAAGTCCGACAGAGACAAGGAATGAACATGAAGAAATTAAGCCTGATACTCGGCTGCGCCCTGCTGCTTGCCGGACTGGTGCAAGCCGCGGAAAAACCGCTGATCCGCATTGGCGCCCGGGTCTTCACCGAACAGACCCTGCTGGCGGAAATCACCTCCCAGTACCTGCGCAGCAAGGGCTACGACACCCGCGTTACCGGCGGCCTGGGCAGCAACCTGGCGCGCAGCGCCCAGGAAAGCGGCCAGCTGGACCTGATCTGGGAGTACACCGGGGTGTCGTTGGTGGCCTACAACCACATCGACGAGAAACTCGACAGCCAGCAGTCCTACGCCCGGGTCAAAGAACTCGACGCGAAAAAAGGCCTGGTCTGGCTGGCGCCGTCCAAGTTCAGCAATACCTACGCCCTGGCCCTGCCGGAGAACGTGGCCAAGGAACATCCCGAGATCAACAGCATCAGCGACCTGACCCGAGCCCTGGCTGAAGACGCCAAGGAGAACCGCCTGGTGGCCCTGGACACCGAGTTCGCCAACCGTTCCGACGGCCTGGCCGGCATGGTCAAGCTGTACGACATGAACCTGACCCGCAAGAACACCCGGCAGATGGACGCCGGCCTGGTCTACACCGCACTGCGCAACGGCCAGGTGTTTGCCGGCCTGGTGTACACCACCGACGGTCGGCTCAACGCCTTCAAGCTCAAGCTGCTGGAAGACGACAAGCACTACTTCCCGGACTACACCGCGGCCCCCGTAGTGCGTCAGGCGTACCTCGACGCCCACCCGCAACTGGCTGCAGAGCTCAAGCCGCTGGCGGCGCTGTTCGACGACGAAACCATGCGCCAGCTGAACGCGCGGGTCGACGTCGACCATGAAAGCCCTTCCGCCGTGGCCGCAGATTTTCTGCGCCAGCATCCGCTCAACCACTGATAGAGAGGAGAAGACATGGAATTTCTGAACGCCTTTTCCCATCTCGATTGGGCCCAGGTCCTGCACCTGACCTGGCAGCACATCACCCTGGTGGGCATCGCCGTGACCCTGGCGATTGTCTTTGGCGTGCCCCTGGGCATCCTGATGACCCGCTTCCCGACCCTGGCCGGCCCGTTGCAGGCCAGCGCCACGGTGCTGCTGACCATCCCGTCCATCGCCCTGTTCGGCCTGCTGCTGCCGTTCTACTCCAAGTTCGGCCAGGGCCTGGGGCCGCTGCCGGCCATCACCGCGGTGTTCCTCTATTCGCTGCTGCCGATCATGCGCAACACCTACCTGGCGCTGACCGGCGTCGAGCCGGGCATCCGCGAAGCCGCCCGCGGCATCGGCATGACCTTCGGCCAGCGCCTGCGCATGGTCGAGTTGCCGATCGCGGTGCCGGTGATCCTCGCCGGGGTGCGCACCGCGGTGGTGATGAACATCGGCGTCATGACCATCGCCGCCACCATCGGCGCCGGCGGCCTGGGCGTACTCATTCTTGCTTCCATCAGCCGCAGCGACATGTCGATGCTGATCGTCGGCGCGGTGCTGGTCAGTCTCCTGGCCATCTTCGCCGACCTGCTTCTGCAATGGCTGCAACGCTCGCTGACTCCAAAAGGACTGCTCAAATGATCGAACTTCAAAACCTGACCAAGACCTTCCAAAGCAACGGCAAGACCATCACCGCCGTTGACTCCGTAAGCCTGACCGTCAATGAAGGCGAGATCTGCGTGTTCCTCGGGCCGTCCGGCTGCGGCAAGAGCACCACCCTGAAGATGATCAACCGCCTGATCATGCCCACCTCGGGCAAGGTGCTGATCAACGGCGAAGACACCACCGACCTCGACGAAGTGACCCTGCGCCGCAACATCGGCTACGTGATCCAGCAGATCGGCCTGTTCCCCAACATGACCATCGAGGAAAACATCGTGGTGGTGCCGCGCCTGCTGGGCTGGGACAAGCAGAAATGCCACGACCGCGCCCGCGAGCTGATGAGCATGATCAAGCTCGAACCCAAGCAGTACCTGCATCGCTACCCACGGGAGCTGTCCGGCGGCCAGCAACAGCGCATCGGGGTAATCCGCGCCCTGGCGGCGGACGCCCCGCTGCTGCTGATGGACGAACCCTTCGGCGCGGTGGACCCGATCAACCGCGAGATGATCCAGAACGAGTTCTTCGAGATGCAACGGGCGCTGAACAAGACCGTGATCATGGTCAGCCACGACATCGACGAAGCCATCAAGCTGGGGGACAAGATCGCCATCTTCCGCGCCGGCAAGCTGCTGCAGATCGACCACCCCGACACCCTGCTGGCGCACCCGGCGGACGACTTCGTCAGCAACTTCGTCGGCCAGGACAGCACCCTCAAGCGCCTGTTGCTGGTGAAAGCCGAGGACGCGGCGGACAACGCCCCGTCGGTGAGCCCGGAAACCCCGGTGGCCGAAGCCCTGGAGCTGATGGACGAGCACGACCGCCGCTACGTGGTGGTGACCTGCGCCGAGAACAAGGCCCTGGGCTATGTACGCCGCCGCGACCTGCACCGTCAGACCGGCACCTGTGCCCAGTTCCTGCGCGAGTTCAACGCCACCGCCGCCTACGACGAGCACCTGCGGATTCTTCTGTCACGCATGTACGAGTTCAACCGCTCGTGGCTGCCGGTGCTGGATGCCGAACGGGTGTTCCTGGGGGAAGTGACCCAGGAATCCATCGCCGCCTACCTGAGCTCCGGGCGTTCACGGGGGATGAAGACCAATATCGTCTCACCGGCTGAAGCGGTGGTTGCCTGATCAATAAATAGCCAACAACCAGCCTGTGGCGAGGGAGCTTGCTCCCGCTGGGCCGCGAAGCGGCCCCTCTTGGCAAACAAGAGTGGAAATGCTGCGCAGTCCGCGGGAGCAAGCTCCCTCGCCACAAGGTTTTTTGCCCGCCAACGCGCCGGAAAAAAATATCAACAGCCGCTACGGTCAAAGCTGTCCGGCGACACTCTCCCAAACAGCCAAAATCCCCCTCACACCATCCTCTCGCCGCTAACGTCGCCGATGTTGACGCTTTCATACTTACCGGCCAATTGGCACGCAAAAGCAGCGAACGTGCAGGTATTTTTAACACTGGCGAATTCTTCGGGAACATATGTCCGTCATCTGTGTCGGCTACAAAGAGAGGTGTCGTTTACGCACGTCAGACAAGTGCAAAAACGCGACATTTTTTGTTGATCTCAGGCCCCTCACCGCCTAAAGTTCGCGCCGAACGTCCATGCTGGAAACGATCCATCCGGCTCAAGTACTGACGACGAGACAGCAAGGCCAAGGGCAGATTGCCCATGGCCTTTTTGCTTTCGGCGACATGCCTTGGGAAGTAGGCGAACCAAAGTGGGGATACGGAGGACGTTCATTTGCACCCATTGATTTCTAACGTTTGCCAGTAGGAGCTCCCAACGCATGTCGATTAACGTCGAAGACTATTTTGCGCGCGAAACCTTTCAAAAAATGAAGGCCTTCGCCGACAAGCAAGAAACCCCATTCGTGGTCATCGACACCCAGATGATCGCCCAGGCCTACGATGACCTGCGCGCCGGTTTCGAATTCGCCAAGGTCTACTACGCGGTCAAGGCCAACCCGGCCGTCGAGATCATCGACCTGCTGCACGAAAAAGGCTCCAGCTTCGACATCGCCTCGATCTACGAGCTGGACAAAGTGCTGAGCCGCGGCGTCAACCCGGCCAACATCAGCTACGGCAACACCATCAAGAAGTCCAAGGACATCCGCTACTTCTATGAGAAGGGCGTGCGTCTGTATGCCACCGACTCCGAAGCCGACCTGCGCAACATCGCCAAGGCCGCCCCGGGCTCGAAAGTCTATGTGCGCATCCTCACCGAAGGCTCCACCACCGCCGACTGGCCGCTGTCGCGCAAATTCGGCTGCCAGACCGACATGGCCATGGACCTGCTGATCCTCGCCCGCGACCTGGGCCTGGTGCCTTACGGCGTGTCGTTCCACGTGGGTTCGCAACAACGCGACATCAGCGTCTGGGACGCAGCAATCGCCAAGGTCAAGGTGATCTTCGAACGCCTGAAAGAAGAAGACGGCATCGAACTCAAGCTGATCAACATGGGTGGCGGCTTCCCGGCCAACTACATCACCCGCACCAACAGCCTGGAAACCTACGCCGAGGAAATCATCCGCTTCCTCAAGGAAGACTTCGGTGACGACCTGCCGGAAATCATCCTCGAACCGGGCCGTTCGCTGATCGCCAACGCCGGCATCCTGGTCAGCGAAGTGGTGCTGGTGGCACGCAAATCCCGCACCGCCGTCGAGCGCTGGGTCTACACCGACGTGGGCAAATTCTCCGGCCTGATCGAAACCATGGACGAGTCCATCAAGTTCCCGATCTGGACCGAGAAGAAAGGTGAAGTGGAAGAAGTGGTGATCGCCGGCCCAACCTGCGACAGCGCCGACATCATGTACGAGAACTACAAGTACGGCCTGCCACTGAACCTGGCCATCGGCGACCGCCTGTACTGGCTGTCCACCGGCGCCTACACCACCAGCTACAGCGCGGTGGAATTCAACGGCTTCCCGCCGCTGAAAGCCTTTTACGTTTAAAGGCAGTGCCTAGCTGCTAGCGACAAGCGGCAAGAAAAAGCCCATGACCTGTCATGGGCTTTTGGCTTTTTGTGGAAGCGGTTTTGGCAAAGGACAAGGCTGACTCAAGCTCGCAGCCCACGCCACTACCTGCTGATGGTCGATCACTCTTGCGCAATCGACATCAGCCATTGCTTCCTGTGTCCTGCGAGTGGCGACATCGAAAGACGGCGGGCCAAAAGAGGCCAGGGAATCACTCATGAGGCTTTTCCTCGCGTAAGCCGGTGCTCAATCATCGCCACTCAGGCCAACTCGGCAGGCCGCGCTACATCCCGCTCATCACCCAATTGCACTGCCCGCCGCTGATAGGCCAGGGCCAGTTCGCGAATCTTTGGGTGCGTGGCATTGAGCAACGCAGCGCAAGCCACTCGCAGGAAATTCAGGTTGCCGCCAGCCAGGGCCTGTTGCAGCCAATCCACGGCTTCGTCGATACGACCGGCATCGGCCAGCACCGCCGCATAGCTGAACTGCCCACGGAAATCCCCACCTTCGGCCGAGCGCCGATACCATTCGTGGGCCGCTTGCGGGTCGGCCGGGCAGACCAGCCCTTCCTCCAGGTAACGCCCCAGCAGGTTCATCGATTTGGCATGCCCCAGCTCCGCCGCGCGGCGGTAGCAAGCCAGGGCCAAGGCGTGGTTCTGGGCCACGCCACGGCCGGTGGCCAGCAGGTTGGCGTAGTTGTACAGCCCCCAGTCCAGCCCCGCTTCGGCGGCCAATCGGTAGTGTCCGGCAGCGCGGGCGGCATCCGCCGGGCAACCCCACCCGTGCTCATGGCAGCGGCCGAGCATGTTGCGCGCCATCAGGTGCCCACGTCGCGCGGCGATGTCGAACCAGCGCACGGCCAGGGCTTGATCCTGCTGGATGCCGTGACCGTCGAGGAGGATCTGTCCCAGCAGCGCCTGGGCCTCCAAAAGCCCTTCGCGGGCCGCCACCAAGATTGCCTGGGCGGCGCGGGCCGGGCTCTGTTGGAGCATGGCGCTCAGTTGCGCGCCGTCGAGGACTTCCTCGCGGCGAAGTTGAACAGTCACCGCTTACACCTCGACCCAGCGCCGCAGCAGGTTGTGATAGGTGCCGGTCAGGCGGATCAGCGAAGGATGGTCGGGCACGTCCCGGGTCAGTTCCTGGATCGCCCCGTCCATCTCGAACAGCAAGGCGCGCTGGCTGTCTTCGCGTACCAGGCTCTGGGTCCAGAAGAACGAGGCGTAGCGGGCGCCGCGGGTCACCGGGTTGACCTTGTGCAGGCTGGTGCCGGGGTACAGCACCAGGTCCCCCGCCGGCAGCTTGACCCGCTGCAGGCCGTAGGTGTCCTGGATCTCCAGTTCGCCGCCGTCATAGTCCTCGGGGTCGCTGAAGAACAGGGTCGAGGACAGGTCCGTGCGCACCCGCTCCGGGCTGCCCTTGGGCTGGCGCACGGCGTTGTCGATATGGAAGTCGAAACTGCCGCCGGCGGTGTAGCAGTTGATCAGCGGCGGGAACACCTTGTGCGGCAAGGCGGCGGACATGAACAGCGGGTTCTGCCACAGGCGCTCAAGCATTGCCGCGCCGATCTCCTGGGCCAGCGGGTGCCCTTCGGGCAATTGCAGGTTGTGCTTGGCCTTGGCCGACTGGTAACCGGCGGTGATCTTGCCATCCGCCCAGTCCGCCTGCTCCAGGGCTTCGCGGATACGCCCCACTTCATCACGGGTGAACACGCCGGGGATGTGCAGCAACATGGCCAGGTACCTGAGCAGCGAAAGGCCGTCAATGATATTGATTCTTATTGACTGTGTAAAACCCGGTGACGAATGAGCGGGCAAAAACCGTAAGGATAAATTGTAAAGATTGTAAATTCAGTGCGAATAGTAACGTTTCGCAATTGATAACGATTGTTTCTTTCCCCTATATTCCGCGACCTCAAATCCTTGGGGAGGGGAACCACCATGTCACGCCAACAACCACCATCCGCTGTCAGTTCACCGCGCCTGCTGGCCTCCGCCATTGGCGTGGCGATTACCGCCGGCTCCGCGGGCCATATGGTTCAGGCCGCCGAAGACACCCAGCAAAAGACCGCGGGCAAGGCCATTGCCCTGGATGCCACCAGCATTAGTGGTGAGGCCCAGGACAGCACCTCCTACCAAGTGGAAAAGGCTTCGTCGCAGAAGTACACCGCACCGCTGGTGGACACGCCGCGCTCGGTGACCGTGGTCCCGCAGCAAGTTCTCAAGGACACCGCTGCCACCTCCCTGCAAGACGCACTGCGCACCGTGCCGGGCATCACCTTCGGCGCCGGTGAAGGGGGCAACCCTCAAGGCGACCGTCCGTTCATTCGTGGTTTCGACGCCCAGGGCGACACCTACCTCGACGGTGTGCGTGATACCGGTGGCCAGAGCCGCGAAATCTTCGACATCGAAACCATCGAAGTGAGCAAAGGTCCGAACTCCGCCTTTGGCGGACGTGGCTCGGCGGGCGGCAGCCTGAACCTGACCAGCAAGATGCCCAAGCAGCAAGACTTCCTCAACGGCGGCTTCACCTACGGCTCCGACCAGACCCGGCGCTACACCCTGGACGTCAACCGGCAGTTCCTCGAGGGTGCCGCGTTCCGCCTGAACCTGATGAGCCACGAACAGAATGTGGCGGGCCGCGACGCCGTCAATTACGACCGCTGGGGCGTGGCGCCATCGCTGACCTTCGGCCTGGGCACCCCGACCCGGGTCAACCTCAGCTACTACCACATGGAAAGCGACGACCTGCCGGATTCGGGCATTCCCTACGGCTACAGCTCAAAAGCCCCCAGGGCCGCGCACATCCATGACAAACCCACCGATGGCGGTGACAGCAGCAACTTCTACGGCCTGAAGGACCGTGACTTCCGCAAGACCCGTGCGGACATCAGCACCTTCTCCATCGAGCACGACCTGAATGACAACATGACGCTGAAAAACACCTTGCGTCATGGCAGCACCGGCCAGGACTACATCCTCACCCAACCGGACGACAGCCAACACAACGTCAACCAGTTCGGCACCGTATGGCGCCGGGCCAATTCGCGAGTGTCCACCACCGAAACCACCACCAACCAGACCGATCTGTTTGGCGAGTTCCACGCGTTGGGCTTCAAGCACAATTACTCCACCGGGCTTGAGTTCACAGGGGAAGAAACCCGGGTCAGCAGCTACAACATCGCCGGCAATACTGCCCAAGTATGCAATCCGGGCAGCACGCCCAGCTGCACCTCGCTGGGCAATCCGAACCCCAACGACCCTTGGACCGGCAGCATCACTCGCAACTACTACGGCACCAACACCAAGGCCACCAGCCGCGCCGCCTACGTCTTCGACACCATCGAACTGGACCCGCAATGGCTGTTGAACGTAGGGCTGCGCTACGACACCTTCGACACCGTGGCCAACACCAACGCCGCCGCGGGCCGCACCAAGCTCAAGAACGACAGCCAGTTCTGGAACTGGCAGGCCGGCCTGGTCTGGAAACCGATGGAGAACGGTAGCGTCTATGCCTCCTACGCGACCTCGGCCACCCCGCCCGGCGCCCTGGTGGGCGAAGGCGCCGAGGGCAACCCCCTGGCGGCAGGCGCCAGCACCAGTGACCTGCAACCTGAAGAAACGGTCAACTACGAGCTGGGCACCAAGTGGAACGTGTTCAACGACCGCCTGTCCCTCACCGCGGCGGTCTTTCGCACCGAGAAGAAAAACACCCGAGTCCTGGTCGACGCGCTGACCTACCAGAACGCCGGTGAGTCCCGTGTAGATGGCCTGGAATTGGGCGCCAGCGGCAAGATCACCGACAAGTGGCAAGTCTTCGCCGGCTACAGCTACCTCAAGAGCGAACTGGTGGAGGCCGGCCTGACCGGTCGTAACGGCGTGATCACCGCAGGTGCCGCCTCGGCCAAAGGCAATCAAATGCCCAATACGCCGAAGAACAGCTTCAGCCTGTGGAGCACCTACGACATCACCCCGAAACTCACCGTGGGTGGCGGCGCGTTCTATGTCGACCAAGTCTACGGCGACACCGGCAACACCGTGTACGTGCCGTCCTATACCCGCTACGACGCCATGGCCAGCTACAAGCTGACCAAGAACGTCGACCTGCAGCTGAACGTGCAGAACCTCACCGACAAGACCTACTACGACAAAGCCTACTCGGCGCACTTCGCCAACCAGGCCGCCGGCCGTACCGCCCTGATGAGCGCCAACTTCCACTTCTGACCCAGCACCCAACCGCCTGTGGCCCCCGCCACAGGCCGCCAAGCCCCACGCATCGCAATGCCTGGGGCTTTTGCGTGTAAAAACGAATGCTTCTCGACAACACACGGCATAATGCGCGCCGTGTTTTCTCTCTCTGGACGAACAAGGCGAGTGACGTGTTGAAGAAAACCCTGTTCCAGCTGCACTGGTTCTTCGGCATCAGCGCGGGGCTGATCCTGGCCCTGATGGGCATCACCGGGGCGACGGTGTCGTTCCAGGACGAGATCCTGCGCGCCCTCAACCCTTCGGTGCTGCAAGTCGACCCGCTCCCCGCCGGGGTGCTGCCGCCCGCCGAACTGGTGGACAAAATCCAGGCCGCCGAAGGCAAGACGGTGTCCATGCTCTGGGTGGAAACCGACAGCGGCAACGCCGCGCGGGTGTTCTTCACCCCGCCGCCGGGGGAGCGTCGCGGGCAGATGCGCTACTTCGATCCCTACACCGGCGAGCTACTGGGCGACGCGGTCGGCCAGGACTTCTTCGGCCTCATGCTGCAACTGCACCGCTTCCTGGCCATCGGCGACACCGGCCGGCAGATCACCGGCGCCTGCACCCTGCTGCTGATCTTCTTCTGCCTGTCCGGGCTGTACCTGCGCTGGCCGCGCCAGGTCGGCAACTGGCGCGTATGGCTGACCCTGGACTGGGCCAAGAAAGGCCGCGGCTTCAACTGGGACCTGCACGCGGTGTTCGGCACCTGGTGCCTGTTGTTCTACCTCTTGTTCGCCCTCACCGGCCTGTACTGGTCCTACGACTGGTACCGGGAGGGCCTGACCAAGCTGCTCTCCGACGCGCCACACAGCGAACGCCAGCGCGGCGGTCGCGGCGGCCCGCCACCCAAGGGCGAGGCGCCGCAGGCAGACTACAACGCCCTGTGGAGCAGCATCTACAGCGCCGCCGGCAAGGACCTCAACGCCTACAACATCCGCATGCCCGCCGTGGCCGGACAGCCGGCGACGGTGTTCTACCTGCTTAAAGGTTCGCCCCACGATCGCGCCCTGAACCAACTGACCCTGGACCCCGTCACCGGGGTCATCAGCCGGCATGAGCGCTACGCCGACCAGAGCTTCAAGTCGCAGTTGCTGACCAGCGTCTACGCCCTGCACGTGGGCAGCTACTTCGGCCTGATCGGGCGCATCGTGCTGACCCTGGCCTCACTGAGCATGCCGCTGTTCTTCATCACCGGCTGGCTGCTGTACCTGGATCGCCGGCGCAAGAAGCGCCAGATCAAGCAGGCACGCCAGGGCCTGGAAAGCGTCGCCAACGAGGGCTCGGCGTGGCTGATCGGCTTCGCCAGCCAGAGCGGTTTTGCCGAACAACTGGCCTGGCAGACCGCCGGGCAATTGCAGGTTGCCGGGATCGCCGCCCGGGTCCTGCCCCTGGGCAACCTCAGCGAACAGGACCTGCGTGACGCCCAGCGAGCCCTGTTCGTGGTCAGCACCTTCGGCGACGGCGAAGCCCCGGACAGCGCCCGCGGCTTCGAGCGCAAACTGCTGGGCCGCGAGCTGTCGCTGCCGGGCCTGGAGTACGCCGTGCTCGGCCTGGGCGACCGCCAGTACCCGCACTTCTGCGGCTTTGCCCGGCGCCTGCACGACTGGCTGGCGAACCAGGGCGCCAGCACCCTGTTCGCCCCCATCGAGGTGGACAGCGGCGACAGCTACGCCCTGCGTCACTGGCAACAGCAGCTGGGCCAAGTCACCGGCCATGCGCCGGTGGACCTGTGGCAGGCCCCGGCCTTCGACAACTGGACCTTGAACACCCGCACCCTGCTCAACCCTGAAAGCAGCGGCTCCGGGGTCTACCTGCTGCAACTGCTGGCCCCCAGCGCCAGCAGCTGGCTGGCCGGGGATCTGGTGGAAGTCATGCCGCGCAACAGCCGTGGCGCGGTGGCGGATTTCCTCGCGGGCCTGGGCCTCTCCGGCAGCACCCCGGTGCACCTGGACGGCCTGCAGGAAAGCCTCGAACAAGCCCTGGGCAGCCGCCAGCTTCCGGAAAACCGCGCCCATTTGATCGGCCTGCACGCCCAGGCCCTGGTGGACGCCCTGGTGCCCCTGAGCATGCGCGAATACTCCATCGCCTCGATTGCCGCCGATGGCTGCCTGGAGTTGCTGGTGCGTCAGGAATGCCACCCCGATGGCAGCCTGGGGATTGGTTCCGGCTGGCTCACCGAGCATGCAGCGGTGGGTTCCAGCATCAGCCTGCGGGTACGGCGCAACAGCGGCTTCCACCTGCCGGCCGAACCTTGCCCGCTGATTCTGCTGGGCAACGGCACCGGCTTGGCCGGCTTGCGCAGTTTGCTCAAGGCACGGATCGCCGAGGGCCAGCAACGCAACTGGCTGATCTTTGGCGAGCGCAACGCCGAGCATGATTTCTACTGCAAGGATGAACTGCAGGAATGGCGCACCCGGGGCGACCTGAGCCGCCTGGACCTGGCGTTCTCCCGGGACCAGGCCGAAAAGATCTACGTCCAGGACCGCCTGCGCCAAGCGGCCGACGAACTGAAAAAATGGCTGGCCGACGGCGCCGCGATCTACATCTGCGGCAGCTTGCAGGGCATGGCTTCAGGGGTGGATCAGGTGCTCAACGAGGTACTGGGCGCAGACCACGTCGAACGCCTGATCGAACAGGGGCGCTATCGCCGCGACGTCTACTGACAAAACCGCTGGCGCGGGGCGCTCTGTGCTGCAGGCGACCTGCGAGCGCCATCGCCAAGGGGCTGAAAAAAGGACTGTGGCGAGGGAGCTTGCTCCCGCTCGGCTGCGCAGCGGCCGTAACCCCTGAGTGCGAGGTCTGTCTGACAGGTTGCGATGGCTGGCCTTGGGCGCGCTGCGCGCGCCAGCGGGAGCAAGCTCCCTCGCCACAAGTCAGCAGCCTGCCAGTGCGAGCCCCTCGCCACAGTCGGTGCTTTGGCTAGCTCAACCGCCCGCGTGACGATTACCGTCGAGCAAGGCATCGACCACGCCACGGGCCATTTCCACCGAATGCACCAGGGACCAGATCAGGCCACGCTCGATACCGCTGGCGTGTTCGGTGATCTCGTCGGACACCTCCTCGGCCGCCTTGAGCAGCATGGACACGTGGAGCAAGGCTTCTTCGGCACTGATGCCGGGGCGGACGCTGAAGGGCGAATCGGAGCCCGCAGGGCCCGCCGCCGTGGGCTTCAACTCAGTGACCAACGAGCGGTTCAGCGCATTGTTGGCCAGGGCATAACGAACCACTTCGTTGGCCAGATCGTGATCTGGATTACGACGGGAAACAGAATGGGAAACAGGCGGATCGGGGACGATCTTTTTCATGGTGTAGCTCCCGAGCAGTAGAGCCTTCACCCATCGCTGCTAAACGAAAGGTGGCGGCTGGACGCGGGTTAGCAGACCAGGGCTCAGGAACCCGGCGCACCCGAAGGTGCCCCACGTACAGCCGCCATAACAAGCAGGCCAGAACAAGATCTGGCCAAGAAAGAGATAGCGCTTATACGTCTGAGACTTATCGAGCTGCTAAACCCGATCACTGAACATTCAGTGACTCCCCGAGCCTAGTGAGCCAAGTACCCAGCCGCAAGCGCCTGGGAGTTTCTCGGAAACCCCTTACAAAAGAAAGAGACTTGGCCGACTTTAGTCGCGGCCACGCTCTGAAAATTTCTGACAACACAGGTTGATCCGCTCGCCCCCAAAAGGGCCGTTGCAGCTCCTTGACCACCTCGCCCCAGAACGCGCCCCGGTGCAGCTCGATCACACCGGCTGCAGTTTTTGCTCGTACACCGCCACGCCATCCAGGTCCCGCAGGATCACCTTCAGCTCTGCCGTCTGCCCATCGATCTGCACTTCGCCAAAGAACTGGAAGCCGGCAAAGGGCGAAGTGTTCTGCGCCGGCGGCGCCTTCTGAAACACCACTTCCGGGCCGAAGGTCTTGTCCAGCACATTGGGCCCGAAACTCCCGGCATTCAGGGGACCGGCGACAAACTCCCAGAACGGCTCGAAATCCTGGAACGCCGCGCGATCCGGGTGGTAATGGTGAGCCGCGCAGTAATGCACATCCGCCGTCAGCCACACATGGTTGCGCACCTGATGCTTGCGCAGGTGCGCCAGCAATTCGGCAATCTCCAGCTCACGCCCCTGGGCCGGCCCAGGATCACCATTGGCCACCGCTTCCCAGCGCGCCACTCCCGGGCTGACCTCGCCATCCGGCACACCCAGGCCAATCGGCATGTCCGCCGCCACCACTTTCCATTGGGCCTGTGAATCCTTGAGTTCACGCTTGAGCCAATCCAGCTGCTCACGCCCCAGGAAGGGTTTCTCGCCACCGAGGTTGTCATCGTTGGCCCCGCGATAACTGCGCATGTCCAGCACAAATACATCCAGCAACGGCCCATAGCTGAGCTTGCGGTAAATCCGCCCGCCGCCATCGGCGCTCTGCCGGCGCATCGGCGAATACTCCAGCCACGCCTGCCGCGCGCGGCCCACCAGGGTCTGGATATCCTTGACCGCGTAGCGCTCGTCCAACTGCTTGCCGGGCGACCAGTTGTTGACCACCTCGTGGTCGTCCCACTGCCAGATCTGCGGCACCTCGGCATTGAAGCGACGCAGGTTGTCGTCCATCAGGTTGTAGCGGTAATTGCCCCGGTACTCATCCAGGGTTTGCGCCACCTTGCTCTTGGCCTCGGTGGTGATATTGCGCCAGACGCGCCCGTCCTCCACGGTCAACTGCGCCGGCACCGGGCCGTCGGCGTAAATGGTGTCGCCGCTGTGGATAAAAAAGTCCGGCAAGCGCAGGCGCATGGCCTCATAAATGCGCATGCCGCCAATGTCCGGGTTGATGCCGAAGCCCTGCCCCACCGTGTCGCCGCTCCAGACAAAACGGATATCCCGGCGTTGCGACGGCGCACTGCGCAAATGACCGAACCACGGCTCACTGGCCACACCGGATTGCGCGTCCTCGAACCTCACCCGATAGAAGATCGCCTGATCGGCCGGCAACCCGGTCAACTCCACCCGCGCGGTAAAATCCGTGCGCGCATCGGCCAGCGGCGAAACAAAACGCCGAGGGTTGCCGAACAGGCTTCGCGTGTCCCACTCCACCACCATCCGCGCCGGGCGATCGGTGCGGCTCCAGATCATCGCCTTATCCCCCAGCAAATCCCCGGACTGCACCCCATCGGTGAGCTGCGGCCGATCCTTGACCGAAGCAATCACCGCCGGCGCCAGACTCGGCAGCAACAGCCCCGCCCCGGCGATCTGCATGACCCGACGACGGCCGAGGTTGAACTCGCTCATGGTGACTCCCTGACAATGGTCAAAAGGCAACCTTAGTCAGCGGGGATGAAGGGGGTGTGACAAGCGACTTGGAGCCAGCCGCCGTTAACCTGCGACCCGGCCTTACAACACAACAAGAACAATCACTAGCCGCATCTGAAAAATCACTTCTACATCAAGTTTGATCCCACCTACCCGAAACAACCGACACGCTAAGCTCGCCCTTTCCGATATAACCAACCGAGTCAAACATGAATAATAAAAAAAAATTTTGGTAACCGGTGGCGGAAAAGGAATAGGCGAAAAAGTCATTCGCCTGTTGGTAAGCAAGGGCTACGAAACGCACTTCACCTACTGCCGATCAAAAAGCAGTGCTGAGAAACTGTGCCGCGAGTTCCCCAACAAGGTGTTCGCCCACTATTTGAATATGGCGGACCCTGACTCCATCAACACTGGCGGCTTTAGTCAGATATCCGATTGGTACGGCATTATTTTCAATGCGGGAGTGGGTTCCGCCAGCGTCAACAACTATGCCAATAGCCCTGATACTTCTGAAGATCAGTTAGATGAGGCCATGTTGAAAATCAACGCCTTGGGGCCGCTATCCCTGTACCGGCGACTCAAGCCGAACCTGATCAAAAACAACCACGCAAAGATAATCTTCATTTCATCGGTGGGAGGAGGCATCGCCGCGTTTCCCGGCTTTCGCTACAGCGACGGAATGAGCAAGGCGGCCCTGAGCTATCTGGCCAGACAGATCGCCACGGAGAACACGGACTCTGGCATCGATGTGTTCACCCTGTGCCCCGGAGCGACCGAAACATCAATGTTTGAGGCCAGTACCCTGAATAAACTGAGCCCGTCGGAACGAGCACACTTTGTCCAGAAACTCCCGAAAGGACGTCTTATTCAGCCTGAAGAAATAGCCCACTGGGTCGCCAAACTATTAGAACCTGAATCCACCGTATTACATGGTTGCATCATTGATGCCTCTGCCGGACTGGGCATACGCCCCAGTCACATGGAGTGACCCAAGCATTTGCAATACAGGCCAACTGAATAACAGCCAAACACCGGAGATTAACGTGGAAGCTGAAACATGGATCACTTACTTAATAGCCTGCATCTTCATCTGTATCTCTCCAGGCAGCGGTGCTGTTCTGGCGATGAGTCATGGCACTCTTCTTGGCTGGCGCCGGACCCTCTTCACCATTGCCGGCCTGGAAGCCGGTGGCGCGGTCATACTCTTGTTGGCAGGAGTAGGAGTGGGCTCTGTGTTACTGGCCTCCGGATTCTGGTTCGGCGTGATCAAAGTCATTGGCGCCCTCTACTTGATCTGGCTCGGACTCGCTCAATGGCGCAGCGCCGGGACTCAAAGCCAGGCTCAAGCTGGACACTCCAGCGTCCCGACCACCCGACTCTTCATGACCGGATTTGCAACTAACGTCTCCAATCCCAAAGGCATCATTTTCATGGTGGCCATCCTGCCCCAGTTCATAAACCAGGCACTGCCCTTAGTCCCTCAACTTGCACTCATGGCCTTGACCATGACCCTGGTGGACATGCTGGTGATGACAACCTACGCCTACAGCGCCAACCGACTGCAACAGTATCTGCGCAGCCCATCGGCCCAACGCATTCAGAGCCGATTCTTTGGCGGGGTACTGATGGCCATGGGTGCAGCCTTGCTCATGGTGAAGAACCAGGCCGCCGATTGAACGCGCGCCACGCTGAACGTAATGGCAAGGGCGCCGAAGCCCCTTGCCAAAAGAGCGGGAAACCTCGACTACCGAACCAAGCGATTGCCATCAAGCAAGGCATCGACCACGCCACGGGCCATTTCCACCGAATGCACCAGGGA
The DNA here is from genome assembly GCF_013407925.2 of Pseudomonas protegens. Lineage (NCBI taxonomy): Bacteria > Pseudomonadati > Pseudomonadota > Gammaproteobacteria > Pseudomonadales > Pseudomonadaceae > Pseudomonas > Pseudomonas protegens. The sequence goes on from NZ_CP060201.1 coordinate 2,226,972, forward strand.
CCAGATCAGGCCATGCTCGACGCCGCTGGCCTGCTCAAGAAATCCGGCGCACCCAAGGGCGCCCCACGCACAGCCGCCATAACAGAACTCGGCAGACCAAAAGCCAACCGGGACAGGGGCAATACTTGCGTGTCTCGGAATCAGGCGGCTAAACCCGATCACTGAACATTCAGTGACGAACCTAGTGAGCCGAGTCCCCAGCCGCAAGCGCCAAGGAATGTCTCGGAAACGCCTTACAAAAGAAAGAGACTTGGCCGACCGTTACCACCACCAAAGGCTGAGATCGACCAAGATTCGGACGCAGGATTTCCAGCGTCCTTGAAATAGCGCGTCTCCTACGACGGAGTGCAGCCCAGAGCGTTCACAGCCTGCGGCAGCGACTACACGAAGCCGTGCCCTGTAGCCGCTGCTGAGCCTGCGAAGCTGCGAAAAGGACCGCAGGGCCTTGCTTGGCGATATACCGACGAACCTCTGGCGTCTTCAAGATCGCCGCGTCTCCTACGGAGCCGTTCGCAGCCTGCGGCAGCGGCTACACGAAGCCGTGCCCTGTAGCCGCTGCTGAGCCGGCGAAGCTGCGAAAAGGACCGCAGGGCCTTGCTTGGCGATGTCCCGACGAACCTCGGGCGTCTTCAAGATCACTGCGTCTCCTGCGGAGCCGTTCGCAGCCTGCGGCAGCGGCTACACGAAGCTCTGCCCTGTAGCCGCTGCTGAGCCTGCGAAGCTGCGAAAAGGACCGCAGGGCCTTGCTTGGCGATTTACCGACGAGCCTCGGGCGTCTTCAGGATCGCCGCGTCTCCTGCGGAGCCGTTCGCAGCCTGCGGCAGCGGCTACAGGTGTGAATGTTGGGGGCCGTTGGCAACAGGTCAGGCCGCCTTGGCCGGTTCCAGAGCCAGTTCGACGCTTTCGGGCCGCTTCACCAACGCATACACCACCGCCGTCAGCAAACTCCCCGCGACAATCGCCAGCAAATACAGCAGCGCATGATTGATGGCATTCGGAATCAGCATCACAAACAGGCCGCCATGAGGCGCCATCAGCTTGCAGCCGAAATACATCGACAAGGCCCCAGTCAGAGCACCACCGGCAATGCTCGCCGGAATCACCCGCAGCGGGTCCTTGGCGGCAAACGGAATCGCCCCTTCGGAGATAAAGCACAACCCCAACACCAGCGCCGCCTTGCCGGCCTCACGTTCGGTCTGGGCAAATTTGCGCCGGGCAATGAAGGTGGCAATCCCCAGGCCAATCGGCGGCACCATGCCCGCGGCCATGGTCGCGGCCATCGGTGCATAACTCTGCGAGGCCAGCAGCCCCACCGAGAACGCATAGGCCGCCTTGTTGATCGGCCCGCCCAGGTCGACGCACATCATCCCGCCCAACAGCACCCCAAGCAGAATGGCGTTGGTGGTGCCCATGCTGTCGAGGAAGTGGGTCAGGGCTTCGAGCATGCCGGCCACCGGCTTGCCCACCACGTAGATCATCACCAGCCCGGTAAACAGGCTGGCCAGCAGCGGGATGATCAGGATCGGTTTCAACGCCTCCAGGCTTTGCGGCAGCCGCACATATTGGCTGATCGCCTTGGCCGCATAACCGGCCAGGAAGCCGGCGATGATGCCGCCGATAAAACCCGCGCCCAGGGTGCTGGCGAGCATCCCACCGATCATCCCCGGCGCCAGCCCTGGCCGGTCGGCGATGGAGTAGGCGATGTAACCGGCCAGCAGCGGCACCATCAACTTGAAGGCGGTCTCGCCGCCGATCTGCATCAGGGCCGCAGCCAGGGTGCCCTGCTCCTTGAAGGCGGTGATGCCGAAGACGAAGGACAGGGCAATCATCAGGCCGCCCGCCACCACCATCGGCAGCATGAACGACACCCCGGTCAGCAGGTGTTTGTAGACCCCGGTCTTTTCCTGCTTGGCCGGTGCCTGGGCGCCTGCCGCGGAGGACTCCAGCTGGCCTTCGGCCAGGGCCTTGTTCAGGGTCGCCTCGGACTGCTTCAGGGCCACGCCGGTGCCGCAGCGGTAGATGCGCTTGCCGGCAAAACGCTCGGTGGGCACTTCGATGTCCGCCGCCAGCAGCACCACGTCGGCGGCGGCGATGGCTTCGGCGCTCAGCGGGTTGCGCGCGCCAACCGAGCCCTGGGTTTCCACTTGCAGGTCGTAGCCCAGGCGCTTGGCGGTCTGCTGCAAAGCCTCGGCGGCCATGAAGGTGTGGGCCACGCCAGTCGGGCAAGCGGTGATCGCCACCAGGCGCGGCGCGCGCTTGCCAGCCTCGATCAGCGGCTCGGCATTGGCTTGGGCGGCGACATGGATCTGGGCCTCTTCGGCGCCGCGACGCAGCACCGCATCAACGTCTTGCAGAGCCTGGGCCGGGGTGCTGCGGTAGACCCGCTTGCCGACAAAACGCGACATATCCACAGGCCCGGTGCTGACCACCAGCACCCATTCGGCGGCCTCAAGGGTGGCCGCTGACAGTTGGCGTTCCGGATGGGCGTCGTCGTGCACTTCAACGCTGGTGCTCCAGCCCTGGCGCTGGGCCGCGGCGTCCAGCAGGCGGGCGCAGAGTACGCTGGTGACCATGCCGTTGGGGCAGGCGGTAATAATGGCTAACTTCATACGCAACCCTCTTATTGTTCTAGGAGGGGATGCACGCGCACCCCCTGCTCCAGCCGGGCCAATTGGGCCCTGTCGCTGATGCCGAAACCGATCTGGGTCACGGCCATGGCGGCAATCGCCGTGGCGGTGCGCAGGGTCTGTTCGAACGGCTGAGCGCTGAGCAGGCCGTGGAGCATGCCCGCCAACAGCGAGTCGCCAGCGCCCACGGTGCTGAGCACGCTGACCTTGGGCGGCAAGGCCTGCAGGGACGGCGCGGCGCTGAACCAGTTGACGCCCTCGGCACCCTGGGAAATCACCACGTGCTCGACGCCCTGGGCGTGCAGAAGGCGCGCCGCCTCGGCCTGCACCGCCACGCCAAGCACCGGGCTGCCGAGGACGTCCGCCAGTTCCTCCGTGTTGGGCTTGATCAGCCAGGGCCCCGCCGACAGACCAGCACGCAAGGCGGCGCCGCTGGTGTCGAGGGCGACCTTCAGACCCAGGTTTTTCAGGCGCAGCAACAGCGCCTGGAACCATTCGGGGCTGACGCCTCGCGGCAAGCTGCCGGCGACCACCACCGCGTCATGCCCGGGGGCGATCTGCTCCAGGCGCTCGATCAATGCCTGTTGCGCGGCCTCGCTGACCTCGGGCCCGGGGCCGTTGATATCGGTAATGCGGCCATCGCTTTCGGCCAGCTTGATGTTGCTGCGGGTGGTGCCGGGCACGCGGATAAAGGCATCGACAAATCCGCGCTGGGCGAACAGTGCGTCAAACGCCTGTGGATTGTTTTCCCCGAGAAAGCCACTGACGGTCAGTTGATGGCCAAGGTCGGCCAGCACCTGGGCCACGTTCAGGCCCTTGCCCGCCGCGTGGCTGTGCAGGGCGTCGCTGCGGTTGACCTCCCCGACCTCCAGGCGGGCCAGCTGCACCGTCAGGTCCAGCGCCGGATTGAGGGTCAGGGTGAGAATCTTTGCCATTACATGGCCTCCACTAGGGCGCGCACCTCGTGGGCGCTGCCGACGGCCAAAGCCTGTTGAGCAAGGGTTTGCGCCTGGGTCAGGCTGAGTTCGCGAATCCGCGCCTTGACCTCGGCGATGCTGCGCCCGGAGACGCTGAGTTCATCCACGCCAAGGCCCACCAGCACCGGCACCGCCAGCGGGTCGGCCGCCAGTTCGCCGCACACACCCACCCATTTGCCGTGGGCATGGGCGGCGCGCACGGTGATGTCGATCAGTTGCAGCACCGCCGGGTGCAGGCCGTCGGCCTGGGCGGAGAGCGTCGGGTGGCCACGGTCGATGGCAAGGGTGTATTGGGTCAGGTCGTTGGTGCCGACGCTGAAGAAGTCCACTTCCTTGGCCAGCACCGGCGCCAGCAAGGCGGCGGACGGCACTTCGATCATGATCCCCAGTTGCAGGTCGGCCACCGGGATTTCCTGGCGCAGGCGCTCGGTCATGTCCCGGGCCTGACGCCATTCTTCGACGCTGCCGACCATGGGGAACATGATCCGCAGCGGGCGGTTGTCCGCCGAGCGCAACAGGGCGCGCAATTGCGCTTCCATGATCAGCGGCCGCTGCAGGGTCAGGCGGATGCCGCGCACGCCGAGGAAGGGGTTTTCTTCCTTGGCGATCGGCCAGTAAGGCAGCGGTTTGTCGCCGCCCACATCCAGGGTGCGCACCACCAGCGGACGCCCGGCGAGGCCGTCGAGCACGCGGCGATATTCGGCTTCCTGGGTGGCTTCGTCCGGGGCCTGGGGATGGGCCATGAAGATCAGTTCGGTGCGCAACAGGCCGATGCCTTCGGCGCCGTTTTCCACGGCGGCGGCGACCCCGGCGCTCTCACCGATATTGGCGAACACCTCGACGGCGTGACCGTCCGTGGTATGGGCCTGTTGATGACGTTGCTCGGCGGCGGCCTTGAGCCGTTGCTCGCGGCTGTCACGCTCCTCGGCGGCCCGCTGCAGGGTGTGGCTATCGGCGTCGACATGCAGGCGGCCGCGCTGGCCGTCCAGCAGCAAGGGCGTGCCGGACTTGATCAGCAGCACGCTGGCGCCCGCGCCCACCAGGGCTGGAATGCCCAGGGCCCGGGCGACGATGGCGCTGTGGGCGGTGGCGCCGCCGCGAGCGGTGAGAATGCCGGCGACCCGGGCCGGATCGAGGCGCGCCACGTCCGAAGGACCGACTTCGTCCATCACCAGGATGTAGGGCTGGTCCGGCTCGGCCGGGGTTTCGATGCCGCACAGTTGCGCCAGCACCCGGCGACCGATATCCCGCAGGTCGGCGGCACGTTCGGCGAGCAAGGCGTCCTGCAGGGCTTCCTGCTGTTTGGCGGCGGTTTCGATCACGGTCATCCACGCCGCTTCGGCGCTTTCACCCTGTTTGAGGCGGGTGTCCACCTCGTCGCTCAGCTCGGGGTCGTCGAGCATTTCCTGGTGGGTGATGAAGATCTCGCGAATGGCCTTGGCCTGGCTGCGCTGGACCAGCCCGTCGATGTCCAGGCGCACCTCGGCCAGGGCCTGCTGCAGGCGCTGACGCTCGATGGCGGTGGACTCGCCCCGCAGCGGGTAGTCGATGGCTTGTTGAACCTGGATGTGGGCCGGGCCGATGGCGATGCCGGGAGCGGCGGCGATGGCCTGGATCAGGCTGCCGGAAGCCGGGGCGCTGAGCGGCACCTCGACTTCTTGTGGTTGTTCCCGGGGGGCGCTGGCCGCCGGCAGGGGCTCGACGGCTTCGCCGAGGCCGGCTTCGATGGCCGCCAGCAGGGCCGGCAAGGCATCGGCGGCAATGCTCGGTTCGGCGATCAGCTCCAGCACCTGGCCGCGTCGGGCTCCGAGGCTCAGCAGCTTGCTCAGGCTCTTGACCGACACCGCGGAATCCTGGCCATCGACGATGCGGATGCGGATCTCGCCTTCAAAGTTTTTCGCCAGTTGCGCCAGCTCCTTGGCCGGGCGCGCATGCAGGCCGTGGGCATTGGCCAGGGCGATGCGCGCGCTGGGCCAGTCCGCGGGCAACTCACCGCCGAGCACTTCCAGCACCGCGCGGCGGCTGGTGGCGCGGCCCAGTTCCTGGCCTCGGCCTTCGATCAGCAGCGCACACAGGCGCTCCAGCAGGGCTTGATGGGCTTCCCCAAGGCTGGCCAGGCAGAACAGGCCGCTCAGAGGCTGCCCCAGGTAGCGGATGGGTTTGTCCGGGGTGACAAAGGCCAGCCCGGGGCGCAGCACGGTCTGCTCGCTGTGCAACCACCACAGGCCGTCGCCCAGGGGCAGCGCTTCAACTTGTTGCAGCACCGCGGCAAAGCCGTTGCTCACGCACTCGGCCTGACGCAACAGGCGAGCGCCGCGCCAGACCAGCTCCTCGAAATCTTCCGCCGCGACCCCGAGGCCGATCATCTGCGCGTCCAGCGCCAGTTCCTGAGGCGCGCCCTGCAACAGCTTGAGCAGGGCCTCCGGGGTACTGGCGCGACGCAGGGCCTGGCCCAGGTCGGTTTCCCCCAGGGCCCGGGTCAGCAGTTGCAGCAGGCGCAGGTGCTCGTCGGATTTGGCCGCGATGCCGATGGCCAGGTAGACGATCTGCCCGTCGCCCCAGTCCACGCCGTCGGGAAACTGCAACAGGCGCACGCCGGTGGCAAAGACTTGATCGCGGGTTTCCGGGGTGCCGTGGGGAATGGCGATGCCTTGGCCGAGAAAGGTCGAGCCCTGGGCTTCGCGGGCCTTCAGCCCCGCCAGATAACCGTCGGCCACCAGGCCGTCAGCCACCAGTTTGTCGGCCAGCAAATGCAGCGCCGCGGACTTATCCACAGCCGTTTGGCCCATGGATATCTGCTCTACAGTGAGCTCGAGCATGGCTTCTCCTATTTAGCGCGGCAGGGGGCGGCGCTAGGTATTGTTTTAAGTAAGCAGCGTAGGCGTGTTTAGGGCCACAAACGGGACTTGTTACCGGGCAGGGGCAGTTTTCCGCTTATGATCTAGCCTAGAAAATACGCCTGCTGAAACGTTTAATCTAGCAAGTTTGCTAAGTTACTCGATAATCTCGGCGCCTTGAAGTCCTTCTGCTCGATGGCCGGTTCCGACGTTGGTCGCCTGCCCAGATCAGGTAGGATTGGCGAAAATGTCGGGGCAAGCACCAAAAACAAGGAAATCCCGGGTTGAAACTCAGTGATATCGCTCGCCTGGCCGGTGTGTCCGTCACCACCGCCAGTTACGTCATCAACGGCAAGGCCGAACAACAACGCATCAGCAACGCCACCGTGGAACGGGTGCGCGCGGTGGTGGAGGAACACGGCTTCACCCCCAATCCCCAGGCCGCCGGCTTGCGCAGCCGCCACACCCGGACCCTGGGGTTCATTCTTCCGGACCTGGAAAACCCCAGCTACGCGCGCATCGCCAAGCTGCTGGAGCAAGGCGCCCGGGCCCGAGGTTATCAGTTGCTGATCGCCAGCTCCGACGATGCGCCGGACAGCGAGCGGCAATTGCTCCAGCTGTTTCGCGCGCGGCGTTGCGACGCGCTGTTCGTCGCCAGCTGCCTGCCGCCGGAAGACGACAGCTATGAGCAATTGCAGGCCCAGGGCCTGCCGATCATCGCCATCGACCGGGTGATGCCGGCGCAGCAGTTCTGCTCGGTGATCAGCGACGACCTGCAAGCCAGCCTGCAACTGACCCAGAGCCTGCTTGAGCCCGAGCCCAAGCAGATCGCGCTGATCGGCGCGCGCCCGGAACTGAGCATCAGCCAGGAGCGCGCCGCCGGTTTCCGCCAGGCCCTGCAAGGCTTTGCCGGTGAGGTGCTGATCGAGCAGGGCGAAGCCTTCAGCCGTGAATGCGGCCGGCAGTTGATGGAAGAGTTGCTGCAGCGCCTGGGCCACCTGCCGGATGCCCTGGTGACCACCTCCTATGTGCTGCTGCAGGGGGTGTTCGACGCGTTGCATGACTTCCCGCTGAAATCCCGGCCGCTGCGCCTGGGCACCTTCGGTGATACCCAGTTGCTGGACTTTTTGCCGCTGCCGGTCAACGCCATGGCCCAGCAGCATCAACTGATCGCCGAAAAAGCCCTGCAACTGGCCCTGGCCGCCATCGAGGAAGGGCAATACCAGCCCGGCGTCCAGGCCATCCCGCGGACCTTCAAACAGCGCATCCGCCAGGCCTGAACCGTGGAACTGATCGACACCCACACCCACCTGGATTTTCCGGATTTCGACGACGACCGCGAGGTGCTGCTGGCCGACAGCCGCGCCCGGGGCGTCTCGCGAATGGTGGTGCTGGGGGTCTATCAGGCCAATTGGCAGCGGGTCTGGGACCTGGTGCAGAACGATGCCCGCTTGTATGCGGCCTTTGGCCTGCACCCGGTCTATCTGGACGCTCATCAACCCGCCGACCTCCCGCAACTGGGGGACTGGCTGACACGGCTGGCGGGGCATCCCCAGCTGTGCGCGGTGGGCGAGATCGGCCTGGATTACTTTCTTGCGCAACTGGACCGCGAGCGCCAGCAATCACTGTTCGAGGCCCAGGTGCAGCTGGCGGCGGACTTTCACTTGCCCGCCCTGCTGCACGTGCGGCGCAGTCACGCGGCGGTGATCGCCACCTTGAAGCGTTTCAAGCTCAAGCGCGGCGGCATCATCCACGCCTTTGCCGGCAGCCGCGAGGAGGCCCGGGAATACATCAAACTGGGGTTCAAGCTGGGCCTGGGCGGCGCCGCCACCTGGCCCCAGGCCCTGCGCTTGCGCAAGGTGATCGCCGGGTTGCCCCTGGAGTCCGTGGTGCTGGAAACCGACTCGCCGGACATGGCCCCCGCCATGTTTCCCGGCCAGCGCAACAGCCCGCAACATTTGCCCGCCATTGGCGCCGCCCTGGCGCAGATCATCGGCATTGCTCCCGAGCAACTGGCCAGCGCCAGTACCCGCAATGCCTGCGAACTGTTCGGCTGGCCCTCAGGCGGCCTGTAGCAGCAAGGGCTGGCGCAATCGCCGCCGGGCAATGCCCATCACCAGCAGGTAGCTCAGCAGCATCAGCGCCGACAGGCTCAACTGCAGGGTCGGACTGACCAGTCCCAGCCACTCCAGTACCAGGGTCACCAACAGCAAAGTGGCGCACAGCACGAGCATCAGCGCCCGCAGCCCGGCCAGGCCGCCGAAGCGTTTGAGGCGCTTGATCTGCGCCGGGCAACTGAGCTTCAGGGGTTTGTGGCAATGGTTGCAGTTGAAGGGTTCCTGCAACGCCATGGCGTTGAGTTGCCAGGGCTCAAGATCGAGAAGGGTCTGGCAATGGGCACAGCGGCCGCGGATTCCAGAAATGACAGTCATCGCTACATGTCCTCAGGCCATGGGAGGGTCATGGCCGACGGGGCGAGTCGCCCGAGGCGGGGCGCTCAAAAAAACGGACGCGCAGGAAAACAGGAAATCCGCCGCAGACAAAGACTTTAATTACTACAGTTTGTATGCGAGACGGCGGAGCACCTTGGTACAAGGCCCCCCGCCGACGCTCGTTGCCTTCCGCGCCTAGACCCGGAAGGCGCCGATCAGTTGCTTGAGCTGCATCACTTGGGCCGAGAGCTGACGGCTGGCGTCTTCGGTCTGGTGTGCGCCTTCGGCGGTACGTTCGCCAGCGCGGTTGATCTCGACGATGTTCTGGTCGATGTCGTGGGCCACCGATGTCTGCTGCTCCACGGCGGCGGCGATCTGCTGGTTCTGGTCGACGATCATGCCCACCGCGCCGAGGATGTTTTCCAGGGCCTGCTGGACCTTTTCCGACTGGTCCACCGTGCCGTTGGCCATGGCGTGGCTGCTGCCCATGGCCTTGACCGCCGCACTGACACCGCCGTGCAGCTTGCCGATCATCTCCTCGATTTCCTCGGTGGACTGCTGGGTGCGCTTGGCCAGGGTCCGCACTTCATCGGCCACCACCGCAAAGCCACGCCCCTGTTCGCCGGCCCGCGCGGCCTCGATGGCCGCATTGAGCGCCAGCAGGTTGGTCTGCTCGGCAATGCTCTTGATCACCTCCAGCACCCGACTGATGGACTGGCTGTCGCTGGCCAGCTGATTGATCACCAGCACCGACTGATCGATCTCGCTGGCCAGACGCGCGATGCTGCCCTGCTGCGACTCCACCAGCCCGCGGCCGCTGATGGTTTCATCGTTGACGCTGTGGGCGCTGCTGACCGCCGCCGCCGCGCTGCGGGCCACTTCCTGGGAGGTGGCGGACATCTGGTTCATGGCCGTGGCCACTTGTTCGATCTGGCTGCGCTGGCCGGCCACGGCCTGGTTGCTCTGGGCCGAGACGCTTTCCACCTGCCCGGCCTGGCGCTCGACCTCGCTGACGGTGTGGCCGACCCGCTCGATCAGGTCGTGGATCTTGCGCACCGTGCCGTTGAATACACTGCCCAGTTCGCCCAGCTCATCGCGGCTGTGGGCGGTGAAGGTGACGGTCATGTCCCCCGCCGCCACCTTGTCCATCATCGCCCCCAGGCGGCGCAAGGTGGTGCGGGTCGAGGCGTAGAAACCGCCGTACAGATAGACGATCGAGAGGAACACCAGGGCCAGGGCCGCCACCAGCAGCACCATGTGGCTGCGGTTCTGCGCCAGGCGTTTTTGCAGCTCGACATCGAGGAATTTCAGGGTGCCTTCGTTGAGTTGATAGGTCTGTGCCATCAGCCCGCTGATCTGGTCGTAGAAGCCCTGCCAGGGCGCGTCCAGGGTATCGGCCATCACCACCTGCTCTTCGAACAGTTCACTGGCCTGCTTGAGGCTGCCCTTGCTGGCGCTGGCCAGGCTGTCCAGGGCGTCGTGGGCGGCGCGGCTGGAGCCCAGGGCGTCCTGCAGCTTGAGCCCGTACTCGGCCTGGAGTTTTTCGATCTGCACCAGCAGTTCGTCGAAGCGGGTGCTGGATGAAGAGTTGAGAAAGCCCTGGCCCAGGGAATAGGCGCCCATGGCTCGACCTTCTCCAAGGGTTTGGGTGACTTGCGGGGTGATGCTGGTGATCAGTTCGCTGAGCTGGCGGATGTCGCCCTGGCCGTCGCGGCTGAGGCCCGACTGGCTGGCGATGATCTGGCTGAACAACTGCGCGCTGCCCAGGAGCTTGCCGATCAACCCGCTCTTGTTCAGCAGCGAGCTTTCCACCTGCTGGGCCTTGAAGGCCGCCACCAACTCATCGCGCTTGGCGTTGAACATCTCGACCTGCTGGGGGTCGACGGTGACGGCCTCAAGAGCCTGCATGCGCTCCAGCACGGACTTTTCCAAGGCGACTATCTTGCCCTCCAGATCCCCTGCCTTGCCGGACTGACCAAGGCTGGCGTTGATCTGCACCAGGTTGTTGAGGGTTTCCAGATCCCGGCGCAGGCTCAGGCTGCTGCCGAGCAGGTCGAGGCTTTGCAGCTCGACCCGGGTGCCCTGGAACTCGCGGTAGGAATCGCGCACCAGATAGAAGTTGGTCACCAGCATGGGCACAAAGAACAGCACGCTGATCAGGCTGAACTTCATGCCGAAGCTCAGGCGGTTCATCAGCGCGACAGCGGGATAGAGCAAGCTCTTCACAAAGAAGTCTCCCTTTTCTTTTATTTTTATTGGCAGGCAGGCGAAGGCAGCAGATAGCCACTATTCGGCGCTGCGTCTGTATAGCGCAATTTCGGGGGAGGTTTTGTAACTTAAAGTTAACCGCGCATGGGCGGTGGATCGGGGCGGTGGATCGAGCCCGTGGCCCGGGCTGGCGCAGTGAGCCAGACTGGCTCGCTGCGCCAGGGGCACAGATTCAGGCGAGAACGGTCCACAGGGCAAAACCGGCGTACCAGAGCACGGCGGCCCGCAGCAGCAGTTCCCAGATGCGGTCCAGGCTGTTGATGCCTTCGGGGCCGGTCAGGGGCGGCGGAATTTCGGCGGCCACCAGGCCGACCCGCTCCACCAGTTGGGCGGCGCTGATGTGCCAGTTGAGCAACTCGTGGAGCATCACCCGGCTCACGGCCACGAAGTTGCCCACCAGGGCAAAGCTCGCCGCCAGCAGGCGCACCGGCAACCAGTCGAAGGCATGGCGCAGTTGCGCGGCCCGCTCCACCAGGGCGGGATTCTTGCCGTGCTCGGCAGCCAGGGCCAGCAGGCGGTAGCTCAAGGCCGCCACCGGCCCCAGCAGGAAGTACCAGAAGATCACCACAAAGAAGCTCTGGAAGGCCTGCCACAGCACATAGCCTTGCACCCGCTCCAGCAGTTGCTCGCCGCTGTCGGCGCCAATGTCCAGGTCACGCTTGGCAACATGCACCGCCGCTTGCAGGTCCTCGCGCCGCCAGGCGTCGCGAAACGGCCCGAGACCACCCAGCAGGTCGCCGCGCCCCAGGGCGTAGATCACCACCAGCAGATGCAGCGGCAAGGCCAGCAGGCCGTAGGCGACCGGTTGCAGCACCAGCAACAAAAGACCGAGCAAGGCCACCGGCAGCAGCACCAGTATCAGCAACAGCCACCATGGGTGTCCGGCCAGACGCGGGCTGGACTCCAGTTGCGCCAGGTTCTTCAGCCACCAGCCGTCACGCTGCACCCGCTGACGCAAGGCCGAGAACTTCTCGACCCACACCGCCAGCAGCAACACCAGAAAACTCATTGTCCTTCCCCCTTTTCCAAGGCGGCACGATAGCGTGCCCAGTCGAAAGCCCGGCCCGGGTCGGTCTTGCGCCCGGGCGCAATGTCGCTATGGCCACAGATCCGTTGTGTGGTGATGGCGCTGTACGCGGCCTGCAATTGTTCGGTCAGGGCACTCAAGGAGCGGTACTGTGCCTCGGTGAACGGTAGTTCGTCGGTGCCTTCCAGCTCGATGCCGAGGGAAAAGTCGTTGCAGGTATCGCGCCCCTCGAAGCTCGACACCCCCGCGTGCCAGGCCCGGTCCAGACAGGAGACAAACTGGGTGACCATGCCGTCACGTTCGATCAGGAAATGCGCCGAAACGCGCAAATCGGCGATCCCGGCAAAATACGGGTGCTCTGTGACATCAAGACGATTCTGGAAGAATTCCTGAACCTTGCCGGTGCCGAACTGCCCCGGCGGCAGGCTGATGTTATGGATCACCAGCAGGGAGATTTCCCCCGTGGGACGCTCATTGAAATTGACTGACGGGCAGTGCCGCACGCCGTGACACCAACCCGTGGCAGGGTCCAGCCGCATACCGATTCCTTCAATTGAAGCCTTGAGTGGCCCAGTATGCCGCGTTACCCCCTCGGGTTGCGATCACTTGCCGTGATTGAGTCGCTGCAGATTGCCGATCACCGACTCCAGGGCCCGGTCAAACAACAGGGTGTCGTCCAGAGCCCGCACCGCGCCGCGCTGGAACTCCAGGGCCAGGCCCATGCGCGTGCGCTCCAGGACCTTCATCCCGGTGCGGTTGACGAACACGTACTTGGCCACGGGATGGGGGACAATCGCCGCCAGTTTGCAGCGCAAGGTGGTATCCTCCTCTTCCTGGAATTCGACCCAGGCCCCCAGCCGCAATTGATCGACCAGCAGCACGCTGGGGTCATTGGCCGGCAGGACCAGGGGCGCAGCCTCCAGCGGTCCCTCCTCGGCAGAAGGCAGGACAATCTCCTGGGCCACCACAATCATTTGCGCCGGCTCGGCCAGCGACGCACTGCCGCGCAGCGGCGGCGCCAGGGCCTGGCGCTCGAAGGCCTGAAGGTGCAGGGCCTCCAGCAGGCTGAAGAATTCGCTGGTGGCAAAGGGATCGAACGCCGCACTGCTCAGACCGTCACGCAGGCCCTTGAGCAGGCCCGGCACCAGCTCCAGCAAGCGCATCGCGGTATCCGCTCGTTGCTGGGGCTGCACACTCCAGATCAAGTCGTGCAGGGTACGCTCGGCGGTCTGCCATTCGACGGAGTCGTCGCCGTGCCTGAGGCAACTGAGCAGCAACACCTGACTCCAGGCATCGCGAACAAAATCCACCACCTTGTGCGGCAGGACCTTGCCCAGCAGCGCCTCATTGAGTGCCCGCTCGACCCGGCGCCGGGCCAGTTCCGCCTTGGCTCGCCCTTCCTCCGCGTCTCGGGTGCGCTGCTCCAGCAACTCGGCACGACGTCGTTCGTCGGCGGTAAAGGCGAGAAAATCGGCCAGCAGTTCGGAGAAGATCGCCGGATCGTCGCTGAACTCGCTCAGCAGGCGTTGCACCACTTGTTCGATACGCAGGTACAGGCTGTCGCGCTGATGGTCAGCGCAACCGCCCCAGCCCATGGCCGCCGCGGCGATTTCATTGAGCAGGCGTCGAGCCGGGTGGTTGCCGCGGCTGAAGAAGCTCTTGTCCAGCACCGCCACCTTGAGCATGGGAATCTGCAGGCGCCCGATCAGAGCCTTGAGGGAATCCGGCAGGTTGCGATCATCGAGGATGCACTCGAAGAGCATGGCGATCAGGTTGATCACGTCCTCGTCGGCCACGTCCACCACCCGCGACTTGCCGCTCTTGACGCTGACCCGGGTGAGCAGTTGCTCCAGTTGGTTGCGCAGGTCGAAATCTTCCTGGGCGCTGGGGGGTGGCACGTATTGCTGCAGGTGCGAGAGCAGGCGCAGCAGGTCGCGGGTGGAAATCGGCTGTGTCTCGGCGCTGGCTTCCAGGGTCGGCGCGACGCTGCCACGCACCTGCAGCAGCAAGGTCTGCAAGGCGGCGAAAACCTCCTGCACGCTCTCGTCGAGCTGGCATTGGCTGGGCTTGGCGCCTTCGCCAGCCTGTGCCTGGGCTTCGACCCGGGCCCGGTCCGAGGCTCGACGCGCCGGTGCCGGCATCAGCTCCGGCAGAATGCCGGTGGCGATCAACAGTTGGTTGGCTTCGCCATAAAGCTGCTCGGCATCGCTGAGCACGTAACGCTCGAACAGCTTGAGGATGATCAACTTGACCTTGATCTCCACCCCCAGGCTGCGCCCGGCCTGCAGGAAGTACTCACACAGCAGCGCCGGTCCCAGGGGATTCTCCGCATCCAGCAGGCGCCGGCCCAGCAACACGCTCAGGCGCGCCGTCAGTTGCCCGAGGGCAAAGCCGTCGCGGTTGAGAACCTTGGCCACCATGGCCTGCACCGCGACCTTCTTTTCCAGGTCATCCCGGGAGGGATCAAAGGAAGGGTCGTATGCCACCGCGTGGGGAATGACCAGGGCCGGGTCGTATTGCACCAGGCTGGCGAAGGCTTCGAAAAACTTTTCCAGGAACGCGCGCTCGATGCTCTTGCGCTTCAGGCGCAGGTCGCGCATGGCTTCGAACAGGGTGTTCTGTTCGACATTGTTCTGGGCACGGTCGGCCATTTCGAACAGGGTGTCGTCGGCGTTATCGAACAGCTCCTGCAAACCGTGACGCAGTTGCTGGGCGGCCTTGTCACGAACCTGAAGCAGAATCACCGGCAGGCGGGCAAGCGGCGAAGCGTTCGCCTGATCTGTAGCCGCCTTGTGCAAAGGCACTACATTCCCGTCGTTGTGCATCCAAGCCTCCTGGAAAGGTGTTTCTTCGGTTCGAGATCAAGATTCAGTCAAGCCGACGGCGCTCACAGTCGGTTCTCAGCGGAGGCAGGTGCACTCCACAGCACTTCGTTTAAGAGGGAGCCAAAGATACGTCAAAGCTATGACGTCAATTACAAGTCATATTATCTTGTAAAACTCCCCTCTTGCGCCAGCAGACTCTGCCGCCTCTCTGGAAATAACCCTCATCCAACCAAGAAAGTTCACTTATCCCCATCAGACAAAACGACGAAAGAGCGGTTCGCCCGCGACCCGCCGGCACTTGCCGCCTTGGGTTCGCCGATCCCATGCCCCTATAATCGGCGCACCTTGATTGTGGAGCCCGTTATGCCGAATCTACGCCTCGCCGACCTGACCGCCGAAATCGAAGCCAACGTGCGCCGCGCGTTGCTGGAAGACATCGGCAGCGGCGACATCACCGCGCAATTGATCCCGGCCGAACGTCTGGCCAAGGCCACCATCATTACCCGCGAAGCCGCGGTCATCGCCGGCACCGCCTGGGTGGACGCGGTGTTCCGCCAACTGGATCCACGGGTCGCCGTGCACTGGCAAGTGGCTGACGGCGAGCGAGTGCTGCCCAACCAGGCGCTGTTTCACCTCGAAGGACCGGCCCGTTCGCTGCTCACTGGCGAACGTAGCGCGCTGAACTTCCTGCAACTGCTGTCCGGGGTGGCCACCCGCGCTCGCTATTTGGCCGACTTTGTCGCCGATACCCAGGTCAAGCTGCTGGATACCCGCAAGACGCTGCCTGGCTTGCGCCTGGCGCAGAAGTACGCGGTCACCTGTGGCGGCTGCCACAACCACCGCATCGGGCTGTATGACGCCTTCCTGATCAAGGAAAACCATATCGCTGCCTGCGGGGGCATCGCCCAGGCGATCAGCACCGCCCACAAGATCGCCCCGGGCAAGCCGGTGGAAGTGGAAGTGGAAAGCCTTGGGGAGTTGAAACAAGCCCTGGCGGCGGGAGCCGACATCATCATGCTCGACGAACTGAGCCTGGACGATATGCGCGAGGCGGTGCGCCTGAATGCCGGCAAGGCCAAGCTGGAAGCCAGTGGCGGGATCAATGAAAGCACCCTGCGGCCGATTGCCGAAACCGGGGTGGACTACATCTCTATCGGGGCCATGACCAAGGACGTGAAGGCTGTGGACCTGTCCATGCGCCTGAGCCTGTAACCCATGAAAAACGCCAGCCTGGGTCAGGCTGGCGTCAGGCTCAATCGTCGATCTCGTTGAGCTGCAGATAGTCCTCGAGGTCCATGCCCAGCGCTTCAGCAACCTCCTGATGCACCTCCAGGCGCATGGCCTTCAGTTCCTCCGGTGTCTCGGCCACCAGATCGAGCACCAGTTCCCACGGCTCGATGCCGCGAGACTCTGCCTCGTCCTCAAAGGCCCATTGGGCCTGCTGCTTCTGTTCTTCGGGGCTCAGGGCGCTGATTTCCTCTTGCAAGGAAGGCGTGGCAGCCAGGTACCGTTCAAGCGCTACGTCGATTCTTGCCTCTTTAGGAATCATCTCGTTCTCTCTGATCATGGGAATGGAAGATGGATCTGGATCGTTGGGATCTCTCTGCCGCAAAAAATCGTCGTAAACGGCGATTTATCTGGCCTTCAGAACCATTCGGGATCATCTGAAAACAGCATGCTGGTACTCAGACAGCAACCGAATATAGGACCTTTGAGCGACGATTTATATGACCTGATGCACCCATGAGGGAAAAATCGGCGGATTTGCGGGCCACCACCCGAGACAGCCCCAGAAGAAACCTCAGGAAACAAGGTTGCTCAGCCGGTCGTTGTGCCTTTTCTCAAGCAAACGCCTGCCTTACCGAGTTCGAAAAACCTTCTGAGATTTTCCAGGATGTCGTACTGCTGAACGGTCCCATCGCGGGCAATATTCATTTCAGCCTTAGTCACCCACAAGTGCCCTTCCTTGCTTTGATTGGGAATAACGGAGAGCACGATATTAAACTTTGTAGCCTCAGGAGGCGTCCCGGCTGATTTGGGTTCATAAAAATTGAAAGTCAGCTGGTTATCATCATTGGGCGAGACGCTTTGCGCACTAACAACAGGCAGTCCAGCCTTCGCAGCTGCTGGGAAATGAGCCGAGAACAACACGCTTCTGCCCCGCACTTCTTTGGTGATCTCCAGATAATATTGTTCAGTATCTTTCACATTCGCTGGAGTCGTGCACTCTTCGCCCTCCATTGCAAAATACTGCGCCTCAAACTCATACGTGGGGGCCTTCTCACAGGCTGCAAGGGACAGCGACACTGCGCCGATTAACGCCAACTTCCACTTCTTCACGCTGAACACTCCTTGATTTCAGGGCGTCATTATGGGCAATGCCGTTCGCTGGCACCACTTGATTCATGAACAGCATCAGGTACCCGCACAAGGAACCCAGTACAACTCCCATTTCATCACGAAAGATGAGTCTTCAAGCAGCATCGACCAAACTGCCAGAAGCACGATAAGCACTAGTAAATATAGAAAAGTGAAGTCTTAGTTCGGCTTACTACTTACCAACCATAAGAACCTTTTAAAAAACACCACTCAACAATCAACTACAGAAGTGCCCAACTCAATAGAAAAGCAGCGCCTGAAACTTTCAGAGCAAGCCCTGGCAACTTTCAATAATGAGTCATGAATACAACCGGCGAACTCAACACCAGTCAAACCTGACTGCCGGACTTTCTGAGAGAGGTATCTTTCGAGGGCGCTCATTCAGCGCTAGAGGGACTTTGCTGGCGGGGCTAAACATTGGCAAACCGCCCCAAACTCGATATCTGGTGCCGGAGACAGGAGTCGAATTCGGAAGACACAAGCCAAATGAACAAAGCCTATCTGCCGTTCCAATTTCCATTAAGGTACTCAATTAGGCACTCATACCCACGAGACCGCTGCTTACCAAGCAAATCCAACACGAATCTTGTGATAGCTAAATAATGCCTATGAGCCACCTGCTTATCCTGGCGCTTTGCCATCCTCTACCTATAATCGATGCGCACCCGAGCGACTAACCACACCGCAGCTACCTACAGGTTGTGTTTCGAAGTTCCACTGGATCAGTGGCGCCTCGGGTTCATATCGATGCCTTAGGCCTCTTGATGACATTTCCTTCCGGCAGAATGGACGTCACTTTTTGCCGTTGAGGACTGACAGCGGTTGGTAAGGAAACGAAGACATACACATATCTGGGATCTCACGATGCGCCTTAAGACCGTCAAGCTCAGTCATTTTCGCGGCTATAGCACACCCACCGTCATTCCTATCGATTCATCTATGACCGGTATTGTGGGTCGAAACGACTTTGGTAAGTCGACCATCCTGGAAGCACTGGCCATCTTCTTCGACAGCGCGGACATCAAACCCGACAAGAGTGATATGAACTGCTTCAGTCTAGCCGAGGGTCTCACTCAGTTCGAGATTGCCTGTGAGTTTGACGACCTTCCTGAGGCTTTGGTGCTGGATGAAAATGTACACACCTCGCTATCGCAGGAATACCTGTTGAATGCGGCTGGCCTCCTTGAGGTGGTCAAAACGTTCAAAGCGAGCACCGGTAAACTGGACAGTACAGCCATCCGCTGTGAGCATCCGGCTGATAAAGCGCTCGCTAGCCTACTCAGTCTGAAAATGGTCGACCTGAAAAAGCTCGGCGCACAGTTTGAGATCGCTGATCGAGTAGCAGATCAGCGGGTGGCATCCCAATGGCGGAAAGCCATTCGCGATGCGGCCGGAGATGTTGCCTGCCAAGAGACACTTCTTGATGTAGGCAAGGGGCTGTCCACAGAAGGCAAATCTGTTTGGGATAAAATCGAGGCGCTGCTGCCAACATTCGCGCTTTTCAAGGCGGACAGGGAGAGCAGCGACGGTGATGCCGAGGCCAAGAACCCTCTACAGCAGGCGGTCAAGGAAGCCCAAGCAGCGCTACAGGAGCAGATCAGTGAGCTAGAGCGGCAGATCGAGAGCAGTGTGTTGGACGTTGCTGGACGCACCCTCGACAAACTTCGAGAAATGGCTCCGGAGTTGGCTAATGAATTGACCCCCCGTTTCAAAGAAAAGCCCAAGTGGAGCTTCAGCTTTACTCTTGAGGGCGAGAATGGCATCCCCATAAATAAACGCGGCAGCGGGGTACGTAGGCTCATTTTGCTGAACTTCTTCCGAGCTGAAGCCGAAAAAAATGCAGTGGCTGGTAGCCCACGCAACGTGATCTACGCAATCGAAGAACCGGAAACCTCACAGCACCCCAACTATCAGATGATGTTGATGAAGGCCCTTCTGGAGCTATCCAATCAAACCAATAGGCAGATCATCGTCACCACCCACGTCCCTGCATTAGCTGGCCTGATGCCCATCGACGGCATCCGTTACGTAACCAAGGACGAACAAGGCGTCCCAATTGTAAAAATGCCAACCAAGGAAGTTCTTACGGAAGCCGCCGAGAGTCTAGGCGTACTACCCGAGACAGGTATGGAACGAGCAAAAGGGGTCGTCTTAGTGGAGGGCAAGTCCGACGTCACCTTCCTCCGTCACACTTCAAACACCCTCAAAGCAGGGGGACACCTCCCATCCAGCTTGGAAGACGCGGGAATCGTCCCGATCCTAATTGGGGGCTGTGGTAGCGTTAAGCATTGGGTAACCCTCAATCTTGCGGACGACCTCGGATTGCCTTGGTGTGTGTTTTTGGACTCCGATATTGGCGGAAGCCCGGAGCAGGTTGCAGCCATCTTGAAACGTAAGCAGGAAGTCGAGGGTCAGGGAAGAGCGTTCTACTCGACGCGTAAACGTGAAATCGAAAACTACTTGTGCCCCGACATGATCGATGCCCAAAGCGGAAAAAGGGTTACGTTCACAGACACTTGCGACGCCAAAAAAATTATCGGCAAGGCAGTTGGCATGAAGCCAGACGATGTGATTGACAAGTTCTGGCCGCTAATGACAGCTACGCAGATCATTGATCGCTCTACGTATCATGAGAATGGGGTAGATCGCGCTGAACTCAAGGACCTTTTGGAGAATCTGCTCAAGCTAGTCGCCTGACCTCTGCCACTGCCAACGCGCCTTACAGGCAGCAGTCGCTGCGCGGCCGCACGCTTCGGATTGACATCGGACGGCCGCGCCTGATCTGTTTCGAACCAAATCGAAACGGGAGGTGGCCTCAACCGCGATTTTCGAACCACCCACTACAGCCCCCGAAGAATCAGGAGAGAAAAGTAAAGTGGGAATGTTCCAAGCATGAGCGCAAAACCAAACCTGGCCAGAGCCACCCTATGCCAGATTCCATCCAGGAATGCGTTGAACGTGCATCTAAACGCCGGCAAGCCGAGCTGGAGGGTTTACCATGATTACGCACTATATGTATGAGAGTGGAAAATCTGCCTGCGGTCGGAACAACCACAACCTCACTGGCACATCGGACGTAAAGCGCGTCCGGTGTAAGAATTGCCTCGATTCTCATGGGTATCAGCAAGGCATCTGGTTCAGTGAGTTCCAGAGCCTTACGGGCACAGAGCCCAGGGGGCTTCGGGAGTGGGCCGCCGGCACGATGCCTTTCGACACAGCCGCCCATCACAGCCTGGCCAGCTATCGAGCAGAAACCGCCTCACTAGCTGACCGTCTTGAACGGCAGTTGGAGCCGCTGATCATTTAGGAGCATGGCACGATGGCCTGGACCGTTTGGATTCCTTTGCTGGTCGCCATTCTGGCCGCTGCTTTGGCATTCGCATCTGGCACTCTGATTGAGCGCAGCAAACGTAGGCATTCGCTACGGAATGAAGCGTATGCAGAATACTTGTCGGCAGTGGCGCGCTCGGTCTCAGCAAATCCACCAGATAGGCATAAGGTGCTGGCTGATGCAGCGCTTGCGAAATGCAAGATCGTGATCCACGGATCAGACAAGGTCATTCAGGCTTTGAAAGCATTTGAGTTGTCAGGCGCCGTAACATCGAGCGAACAAGGGCAAGACCGATTGATATCTCTAGTGATGGAAATGCGTGGAGACTCGAAGATAACCCGCAATGATCTACGTGCCCTGCTATTGGGTGAGCACCCCTGAGTACTAACACGGCCCACCGTGCCCATTATCAGTCGCTGTCTTTCCTCAAGCAGGCACCTGTCTCGCCAATAGTTGCGGCTCTTCTCAGGTTCGCAAGAAGATCAGCTTCGCTGACCTTTCCATTCCTCACGCTTGTGAGCTCTGCCTTTTTGAGCCAAAGATGACCATCCTTACTCTTGTTAGGAATGACGGTGATGACAATATCGACTGCCGGGCTACCTGAAAACGTTCCCGACACCTCTGGCTTGGTGAAGTTGAAGGTAAGCTCATCATCGTCTGTTGCCGAGACGCTTTGAGCGGCGACAATCGGGGCTCCTGCCCGCGCCGCGATTGGAAATTTAGCCGAGTAAAGTGCAGTGCCGTTGCGTACCTGCTTGGTTATCTCCAAAAAGTATTGCTCCCGGTCCGTGGGGCTGGACGGCGTTGTGCAGTCCTCACCTTCTGCGGCGAAATACTTTCCCTCGAATGCATAGTCGCCCTGCCAACATCCAGCTACAGACACAGATACCATAGCCAGTAACGCTAATTTCCATTTCTTCACCCAGCACGCTCCTTGATGACAATGTGCCATTGTTCAATTTACCTCTCGCCAAAGCTATGGCATACGCCCACAGCATTGAGCTGCTGCACAAACAGTTGGCAGCGTAATTCGTCCAGACATAAAAGCGCCGGCATCCAGTACAGGCGGATGACGGAGCCCTCAGTGGCCACGATGACCCGACGAGCCGCCGTCTGCCTCCACGACCAGGTAGGGAACATCGCAGAGAGCACCAGAAGCTCCTGCAGATCGGCTCGCATCATGGTTTGCCCTCGCCATTCGCTTCTCGGCGCTCAATCCACTCGGCCACTCCCCACAACCCCGCGCCTAGCACTGCCAGAACGACGATCAACCATAGGGGAACCAAACGGTGAGCCCCTAGCCAAAAACCCGCGCCGACACACACAACTGTGACCCAAAACTGCTTCATACCGACCTCCAGCCTCATTTGGAGGTGAAGTTATCTCCATCTCATGGTGTGTCATTGCGCTCTAGAAAAAATGCTGAATTCCCCCACTGGGATTTGAGGATGCCGCAACGATGTCTTGAGAGGCCGCGAGGTGCGCCAAGAAAATAACAAGGCGCCACAGGGTGTGAAGATGAATCCTATCGGCCTGTCACTGGTGCGGCAGTGGCGCCATTAGTTGGCACGAATACATGTCGATGGTAGCGCCAGGTTTCGAGGTGATCGTTGACGGGCAGCCTAAAGGTGACTCACTGTCATGCCGATGGTGAAGCGGTGCGGACCGATACCTGGGCGGAACGAAACTTGAGATTTCTGCCGGGGACATGCAGCAGCGCGAGAGCTCCTGCGGAATGGGGGGCTTGTGCAGACGCGCCCCACTGAACGTGGCGTCATCATCTGCACCAGGGCGGTCAACGCCGCCCCTCCTGCCCAAACTCTACCTACTAGGTTTCGGGGGGTTTAGCGACCGCCCTGCACCTTGACTACTTGGCCGAGGTGGTGGAATCGAATTAGGCCCCACCGGATTGGCAGATCGTGGGACCGATGTAGACGCTCCGGCACGGTTCTGTGGGCTCGAACCACCTCCACCTCGTGATGAAGCCGCAGCACCTATCCCCGCCAACCTAGTTCCCAACATAGCAACACCAACCGCTTTCATAGCGAAACGACCCGCATCACTGGCTGTAGCCACAGCGCCTGACAGGCTGCCCGCCAGACCTCCCAACGAAACACCTAGCATACTCGAAGTGATCCAAGTGGAAAGGCCAAGCGATACAGCAGCTACAGCTGACATCAATCCACGAAGACCATCGTAATCAGCCCCTACTCCGGTCCATCCACTTGCGGCTCCCGCCTGCGCTAGGGCTACAGCAGCCATAGTTTGTGAAATCGCAACCGTGATCATCTGAGCGGTCATAACCGCGATGACCGGCAAAAGGAGTAGAGATAGCCAATTAACGAGTATCTTACCCCCTCTTAGAGGCGCCAGTAGCAGGAAAAGCGGGCCGAGGATCAAGACAATCCAAAACAACCATGCAGACATGATGACATATCCCGGCAGAAGCGTTTGTAGATCCAGCCAGCCACTGAAGTTTTTGAACATCTGAGCAGCGGCCAATATTCCCCCGGCGACCTCGCTGCTCTCATGCGACATGCCCGTCGTTCTCGGTAGAGAACGAGTCATGAACCGTTGCCACGCCACGGCGGTACTGACGGCTCCAACCTCTGCACTAACTCGCTGCCCACCCGCAATGACCTGACCTGACTCACGCAGCGCTTGGTAGGCCTGCTCTGCTCCCATCTGCGCGATCTGGTATGCCTCGACACAGCTGGATGGCCGAAACATGATTCCCTGGTCATCCCCGACGATTGTCGATTTCTGATTAGGCATTTTGCTGATTGGCAAATAGGATGGCGTCGCATCCTCTTGACCTGCAAGCGTTGCAGCCCAATGTGACTGAGTTGGCAATGCATAGCCGCTCCCCATGAAGGGGCCTGCCGATTCTAAAGCTCGTATACCCGCCTCTCGGCGGGACTGGATAGCTCTCTGATCGAGCACATGCTCCAAACCTGTACGAGCAGCTCCTCCTCCCAGTAAGTAGGCCCCCCAACCGCCATTTTCTTCAGCGGAGCCAAAAACGTATGTCCATGCACCTCCAAGGCCGGTACGTGCCTGCGCAATGAGACCAACTTCTTTATCCGGAATCCCAAGCCCGCCACCGCCCAACAGGCCAATGGCATGCAACGCCTCCACTTTGGCAGCATGCTCAGCCCCTGCTAGCTCAGCCGGTGCAGGGGCACAACTGACGTTGTAATCCCTGATTAGCCGGGCGAGATCGCTGCCCGCAAACACATCCGCTGAGCGCCCTACCATATTGTCGATTGCCGCCTGCGCAGGGACGATTGTGCCAGCCACAGTCTGGTCGCTCAAAACCTGGTCAAATGCCTGCCGGTACATCACGTGTATCGCCATGACAATTTTAAGCGGAACCGCTTGGACCTCGACCATCCGCACTGACGCACCACTAGGAAGCGTCACAGTGGCCGGTCTCATCCCATACGCCAAAAGCAGGAAAATTAGGATACCGGCAAAAAACGTACGGCCTGCACCTTCACCTAAACGCAGGATAACCAGCAGTAGCCAGCCAAACCCCACGACCACGATCAGTTCAGTACTCGTCTCATTGAGCGCAACGAACAGTGGTTCGGTAGCGGTCATGATCGTCAACGCGACGTTTTCCCATAGACCGAATACCCAGTTGAACCCGGCAAAATCCTCAGCCGACGCGACACTCATTACACTGCCCGCCGCCGAATTATCCAGCTACGAATGGCCAAACCAATCCTGGCAGCCCACAAACCAAACCAGAGCAGACACAGTGAAAAACCGAACAGGATGAAATGCTGGGCTGCAGGTGCAGCTAACAAATTGCCCATGCTTTGAACGGCATCGTACTGCTCCACCACATGCTGACCATATGGCCGCATAACTGCCGCAGCGAGCAGGTGCAGCAGGCCAAGGATTGGCCCGAGGACAATGCCCGTCCTGCCTACCCACTTAGTGGCAAAGGGCATCCGCAGGTGCGTTGAATCCAGAAAATCACTCAGTTTCATGCTCACATTTCTCCGCAAGTTAAGCTGAACGACCTCCAGCCTATCGCCCCCCTTCTTGCGTCTCCACTCAACTCGATACAGTTACTACCGTCTCACTTTTCAGCGCCTATGTGCCCGCTATGTAACGCGCCTAAACGGCGCTCTACATAGCGGGCACACTCGACCATTCCGATTTGACGCAACAAATACAACGCAGCGACATTGCGTTGTCTGCCCATCCCCATTTTCGTAAGCTGATCGGGAACCAAACCGCACTGCCCGGCAGTCTCGTTACCCGTGTGATTCATGGGTTGGGACAGTGGCAGGGGGCTCGGCCTGCGTCATCGCGGGCAGTAGCCCATCGGCCACACCTGCGTCATCGCGTGTGCGCCCTCCCTAACGCCGACTATGTGTCGGGACCATCAACGACCAATCACTTAAGGAGAGAAGACAACCAAGCATGGTCAGCCAGACCCAATGGCAAACGAACCTGAGCGGACATTCAGGAACTCACTCGGAGACTCCGAGTAGGCGTGAACAGTCCCCGCCTGCATCTGATGCAAAGGGGGGCGAACAGGCACACAACGAACCATCTACGGATGGTGTGTCGCTGAACCGGTAACGGTCAGGAGTTCTTACATCTGATAGAGAGAATCCCATGAGCGAATTCGATGCGCATAGCATTACTGCACGCCTCAAGGCCGAATCTAGGATTCGGAGAAAACCCCGAACCTATGCCCAACGTCGCTCATTGCTGGATAACTACAAGTACGAGCTGTTACAGCTTGATTCAGCAGGCTGCAACGGCACCGAACTGCAACGCTGGGTCGCGGAAAAAGGCATCAAGATTCAGCGTTCGACAGTACACCGATGGCTACATCGGAATCGCCTGAGTGGCTAAGTTTGCCAAGCCTGCAAAACAAGCCGCGTCCGTGATGAAAAGCCTCCAGGGCACTCACATCCGGTCAGTTGGCACCGTTCGCAATTATGAGCAACGCTTGGTGCGCATTACCGCTTACCTTCAGGAGCATCGACTCGGCAGCCTCCGTGAAATGACGCCCGCCCGTGCCCTTGAGTACCTCCGCCAAAGAGCGACCGTCGTTGGCCAGAAAACCTTGGATATGGAGCGCCAGGCCCTGCAAGCCATGATGCAGCATGTCACTCACCGGCTACCACCGGGCCAGCCCCTTGAAGTCATCAAGAGCACCGCAATAGGTCGCACAGGAACGACAAACCATCCTGCCTTGGGCCGCAGACTGGCCGATCAAACGAGAGCCTACAACGGCGAGCAAATGTCATTGATTGCGGCTCGTCAAGCTCCCCACAATGCCCTGGCGACAGAGATTGCGTATGCCGCAGGCCTTCGTGCCCATGAGTTACTCGGCCTTCGCAGAACGCACCAACGCGTACCGGATCAACGTCCCGCGCATGGAATGAAGTTTTCAGGAATTCGCGAATCGACCATCAGCTACACCGTTCACGGGAAAGGTGGGCTGATCCGCGAAGTCCGTATTCCAATCCCCCTAGCCCAGCGACTAGAGAGAACCCGGCTGACAGGGCCACGAACTGTCAAAGATCGAGGAATCAACTACCAACAGTTTTACGAGATTGGCGGTGGTCAGCCGTGGAGCAAAAGCGTTAGCGCAGCTTCCAAAGTCGCACTCGGGTGGTCGAACGGCGCACATGGACTGCGGCATACCTACGCCCAGGAGCGCATGACGACATTGCAGAGTCATTTAACGCGAAAACAGGCACTGGCGGTGGTTTCGCAGGAAATGGGCCACTTCCGGCCGGAAATTACTGAGGTTTATCTGCGTTGAGAATAAACATCGACCCCACATGGATCAGCAGTAGCTTGCTCTTTGTCATTGGCGTAACGGTGATCGCGATTGGCGTTTTGGCAGTGGTGCTCTTGGAAAGCAAAAAGTCCGGAGCGCGGCTCAAGGCCACCCTCGACGCAAGCGTCGATCGGCATAAAGCTCTGCTTAAGGAGCACAGCGACGCACTCAAAGAGATGGAGCTGCACCACATTGGCCATATTTCTGGCATTTCCAAACGTCACCATCAAGAGATTGAAAGCCTGCGTGACATCCTTGCCATTTCTGACCAAGACCGCGACGTGGCATTGAGGGCCGCCTACAGAGATCAAGAACAACTCCGGTTAATGCAGGACCGGCTGGATCAAGTCACCGCATTGATGGACTCTTGGGCCTCCGGAGGCGACGAAACAGCTTCTGCCGTTAGACATGCCCTTACAGCCGAGCGCACTCGCCGTTTTCATACCCTCTCATAGGTCCTGTTTAGGCTCACCGCATCATTTCCGCCAGCACGCAATCCAAGTGCGGAGCAAGCTTCAGCACCTCCAAATCTACGCTCTGGACGGAGTTCGCTTCGTATGGATATCGAGTTCCGACGAATAGCCTCGAGGCTATTTTGATCCATTTTTCTAGGGGGAAATCTGGCGCCATTTGCTTTGAGATTTCGCATAGTTGATTGGTCAACTCAGGCGAAATGACGTTGTACAGATCGGCCAGGCCATGACCATTTCCAGGCATCCGCACAGCAAGCCGCAGATGCCCTTCGGGATCATGCTCAGTTCTCGGATATCGGGGGTCAGCTTCCACCAAGCACGATTTCAGAAACAGCTCACAGGCGAGCGCCGAATTCATAACGGCTGGCCAGAACAGATTCGGATCGCGGTCATCAGTAGCCCTTTGCTCTAGTATCTGAGCAGCTCTCATGAATGTTCGCGCCTCCTCGATAACCCAAGCGCTAGGCAATGGTTCTTGGTTCATCCTTGAAAACCTCATGGATCCAACCGTAACGGCAGTGATTAGAATTGATTAATAACAGATTAGTGTACTCAGTAAAAATCACTGCATACCCTACCCTTACTGGGCTAGAGCGCCATTTGACAGTCGAACTCAAGGAGCGCTAGAACGGTGCATCATGGGCGTTGGAACGGCATCGCCGGGGTCTTGGAACGGCAGCCTAGGGTGTTGGGACGGTAAAAAACGGGCGCTGGAACGGTATCAGCGTTTTTTCGCCAGATAGCGCTGCTGTGAAGCGCTTGGGGTAGTTTTAACCTGCACTAGATTTCCTTCCAAAAGATAGCTAAATGGTAGTCCCTCTGCGGTGCTTGCAAGCGCTACAGCTTCAAGGGAGCGGCGCAAATCTTTTTTGAAGTCAGATAAAGACTTCGCACGACTCCCGCATAGTTGGTGCAAGGTCTCAATTTTGTAATCATAAGATTTTGCATGCGACGAATAAAATCCGTGCACCCACTGAGCAAGTGGCTTTCCATGTAGTGCTTGGCGAACGGACCAGTTCACATTGGTATACTGACTGCCATTAAACAGCACATGAAGCTTTGGATTCAACCGAATGGCGTATATACGCTCACTTCGCTCATCTTGAGCACGATATACTTCATGAATAAAGCTTCCCTCATATGAATGTATCCCCACCTTAATCTGCAACGCTGTAGCCTTGAGCCTGCTAATATGCTTATCTAGAATCTTTCGATTCTTCCCTGTATCTGTTTTACCAAGAATTTTCAGCAGCCGATACGCGGTTACCCTGCACTCCGAACCCAACTCCTGCATTCGCGCCAGGTGCAACACCGTCTCCCACACATCTAGATCACCCTGATCAAGTAGTGCGCCCGTATAGAAAATACTGACACCGCCGATAGCGTTAATTTCCATTTGTTCAACATATGGCCGATTTCCTTTTCCAATTGCACCAAATAAGGCTGAGCGTAGAGCGACGTTCGGAACACGACGTACCGATTCTGACCAGTTCGGCAGTAAATTAATCTCATCCTCAACTTTTACCTCTTGGGGCTTAGCAAGAGAGCGCTTCTGATTTGCCTCAATCCGAGCAAGCATGCTCGTAAGTGTCTTATTCACAGTCATCACTGAGGAATGGATGCACTGATCTTCTGCACCACCCAGGCATGCACTTGCTCGGCAGGCCAAGCCACGGAGTTCGCACCAAGGGAAACGCCTGGTGGGAAATCGCCAGACCGGATCAACCGGTAGATCTGAGATTTGCTAAGCCCTACCAGGGCACAGACGCCAGGCAAACGAAGCAGTAAAGGTGAGATTGGTTGACTAGCCATCTGGGCGGGTCTCCTTGGAACCGGATTGGATGGCTAGGGATTTAATGGCACCAGTGGCAACTAGTCGTGGCAATTGCCTTTTTTTCAAGGAAATGCCAGAAACTCTTAAAAATTATGTGCTTTGCGCCATATCACTCTGAATATGACCTTTCATGAATTTCCCTAGAGTCTTGTGGCTTTTCGGCATTTCGACCTGAGCAGCGTCGGCTAACGATAGAATTGCCATGCATGGGTTAAAATTCTTGCGTACCGAACGAACGCCCAAAGCACGACGCTTGATAGCATCAGCTCGAATCTGAGCAGCTGCATCAATCCCTTGGACTGTATGAGCCTTATCAACCTCTTTAATTAACTCAACCAAGCCATTAATAATCAAGCTAATTGAATTAAGCTCCT
Organism: Pseudomonas protegens; assembly: GCF_013407925.2. Lineage (NCBI taxonomy): Bacteria > Pseudomonadati > Pseudomonadota > Gammaproteobacteria > Pseudomonadales > Pseudomonadaceae > Pseudomonas > Pseudomonas protegens. The sequence goes on from NZ_CP060201.1 coordinate 2,256,171, forward strand.
TAGAACTAATAACACTGCTACCGCCACACTCTTTCGAACTCACCCCAACACCCAAAACAAACGAAAAATCTGAAACCCCCGCATTTTTTAACCATTCGCTGAGAGCCGTCTTCGAGGAGTAAACAATGCTAGCGGGAACGTTAACATACTCATATTCCGCATGACAAAAACAGTTAATGAACTGAGTGCTACCCGAAGGCTCACACAAAGCTTTAAAATACTTGACCAATCCTTCATGACCTAATACATAACCCCTGGCTGATCGTTTTGATGAACCGACCCCACCAACCCAAAATAGTCGTTCGGGAAGCAGCTCTTCAGCACGACCTAAATATGCAAGAAACGCTTCATCTATAAGCTCGTGGAGGCCAAATGCGGCCTCAGGAAAGCTGACCCCATGATAATTAGAGTACATAGGTAGAAGATCACATAAGCGAATCAGTTCATCATTCATGTATTTCTCTCCACCGATGCAGCGGAAACGACTACCCTGTTCAATGATAGTGAATCCAGATGGTCCGCATACCACTGGAGCATCTCACGACGACCGTCCAAATACTGGGCATGATTGTATGTGCCGCGAATACTGTTTTTGTCCACATGCGCTAACTGAGTTTCGACCCATTCGCTGCGATATCCTTGTTCATGCAAAGTAGTCGACATCGTATGGCGGACCCCATGCCCTGTAGCACGACCGTCGTAACCAGAGCGCTTGAGTAGCTGATTTATGGCAGCCTCGCTCATGGGCTTGGCTGGATCGTTCCGGCCAGGGAATGCAAGGGTATAGCCGCCAGTAATGCCCTCTAACTCACGCAATGCAGCCACTGCCTGTTTAGGCAAAGGCACAGAATGAGCGCGGCGCATTTTCATTCGCTCAGCGGGGATGACCCATAGCTCTTTATCAAGATCGAATTCAGACCAGGGCGCTCCCCTCAACTCAGCAGTTCGTACCCCTGTCAGAATGAGTAGGCGGGTAGCGATTTTCACCACATCGTGCCCAGGACATGCCTGAAAGCTGTGTATCAAGTCGGGTAGCTCTGCGATGGGCAAGAAGGGGTAGTGTCGAGACGTTGGGGTTTGAAGCGCCCCTCCGATATCTGCGATGGGGTTGTACTCAACACGTCCAGTGGCAATCGCAAAACGATAAACCTCTTGGCAACGCTGCCGAACCTTGCGCAGTTTTTCGAGAGCGCCTCTGGACTCGATACGGCGGAAGACCTGCAACCACTGCATGGGCTTGATTTCAGCTAACGGGAAAGACCCGACTTGCGGAAAGATATCGAGTTCAAAGGCCTCGATTACATCAGTGGCATAACCTGCTGACCAACGAGGCGACTTGTGCTGATGCCACTCCAACGCCAGGCTTTTGAAAGTATTCGCACGTGAGACCGCTGCCTGCGCTCGTGCAACCTTTCGCTCAAGCCCAGGATGTCGCCCCTGTGCCACAAGCTGACGGGCCTCTGAGGCATGCTGTCGCGCCTGCGCAAGAGTGACCTTTTCGATGGTGCCAAGCGAAATGTGTGACTGCTTGCCATCTAAGCGGAATCGAAAGCGCCACGACTTGCCACCCGCTGCACGAATCCAGAGAAACAAGCCTGCCCCGTCGGCAAGCCCATAGTCCCTTTCACGTGGAGCGGCATTCTTAACCTGTAGTGCCGTCAAAGGCATGCTGAGTACCCATGGATTATTGAACCACGATAAGGTACTCGTACAGGTACTCAAAGGACAAGCGCTGGGATGGAACTGGATGGCACCGCATGAAACAGAAAGCCCGCACTAGGCGGGCTTCTGGTGGATTTCATGCGACTGCTTGGCACTGCATGAATCTATTGACTGGTGCCGGAGACAGGAATCGAACCTGCGACCTTCGCGTTACGAGTGCGCTGCTCTACCGACTGAGCTACACCGGCGTGGGTTAAAACCTAGCATCGGCGCCCGAGGCCGGCAACCAGAAGCCTTGGCGCAGATAGCAAAACGCCCCGAACCAGTCGGGGCGCTTGCTTGTTCAGCGTAAGGCTAAGGGACGATTAAACGCCCGAAGCCTTGGCTGCTGCCACGTCTTTGATGGACAGCTTGATACGGCCGCGGTTGTCCACGTCCAGTACCAGCACTTCCACTTCCTGACCTTCTTTCAGGATGTCGGTGACTTTCTCAACGCGAGCGTCGCTCAGCATGGAGATGTGCACCAGACCGTCCTTGCCCGGCAGGATGTTGACGAAGGCGCCGAAGTCGACGATGCGCTCAACCTTGCCGAGGTAGATCTTGCCGATCTCGGCTTCCGCGGTGATGCCCAGAACGCGCTGACGCGCGGCCTCTGCAGCTTCCTTGGTTTCGCCGAAGATCTTGATCGAACCGTCGTCTTCGATGTCGATCGAAGCCTTGGTTTCTTCGCAGATCGCGCGAATGGTGGCGCCGCCTTTACCGATGACGTCACGGATCTTGTCGGTGTCGATCTTCATCGCGATCATGGTCGGTGCGTTGGCCGACAGTTCGCTACGGGACTGACCGATGATCTGGTTCATCTGGCCGAGGATGTTCAGGCGAGCTTCCAGGGCCTGGCCCAGGGCGATCTCCATGATTTCTTCGGTGATGCCCTTGATCTTGATGTCCATCTGCAGCGCGGTGACGCCTTTGGCGGTACCGGCTACCTTGAAGTCCATGTCGCCCAGGTGGTCTTCGTCACCCAGGATGTCGGTCAGGACGGCGAACTTCTCGCCTTCTTTAACCAGACCCATGGCGATACCGGCAACCGGTGCCTTCATCGGTACACCGGCGTCCATCAGTGCCAGGGAAGCACCGCACACGGAAGCCATGGAGCTGGAACCGTTGGATTCGGTGATTTCCGATACGACGCGGATGGTGTAAGGGAACACGTCGGCGGCTGGCAGCATGGCCTGGACCGAACGACGGGCCAGACGGCCGTGACCGATTTCACGACGACCCGCGCCGCCCATGCGACCACACTCGCCCACCGAGAACGGAGGGAAGTTGTAGTGCAGCATGAAGGGGTCTTTCTTCTCGCCTTCCAGGGTGTCCAGCAGCTGTGCGTCGCGGGCAGTACCCAGGGTCGCAACCACCAGGGCCTGGGTTTCGCCACGGGTGAACAGGGCCGAACCGTGAGTCTTGGGCAGGACGCCGACTTCGATGTTCAGCGGACGCACGGTGCGGGTGTCGCGGCCGTCGATACGTGGCTTGCCGTTGACGATGTTTTCGCGAACGGTGCGGTATTCGATCTCGCCGAAAGCGGCTTTGACTTCGGCAGCCGAAGGCTGGCCTTCTTCACCGGAGAGCTTGGCGACCACTTGGTCTTTCAGCTCGCCCAGGCGCGCATAACGGTCGGCCTTGACGGTGATGGTGTAAGCCTGGGAGATGGCTTCGCCGAACTCGGCACGGATAGCGCCCAGCAGTTCGGTGGCTTCTGGGGCAGCAGCCCAGTCCCAGGTAGGCTTGGCAGCTTCGGCGGCCAGCTCTTTGACCGCCTTGATCACCGACTGGAATTCGTCGTGGGCGAACAGTACAGCGCCCAGCATCTGGTCTTCGGTCAGCTCTTTGGCTTCCGATTCAACCATCAGTACGGCTTCTTCGGTACCGGCCACGACCATGTCCAGGCTCGAAGCAGCCAGTTGCTCGTAGGTCGGGTTCAGCAGGTAGCCGGTGCTTTCGTGGAAAGCCACGCGAGCGGCGCCGATCGGGCCGTCGAAAGGAATGCCGGAGATCGCCAGGGCTGCCGAGGTACCGATCATCGCCGCGATGTCCGGATCGGTCTTCTTGCTGGTGGAAACCACGGTGCAGACAACCTGCACTTCGTTCATGAAGCCTTCTGGGAACAGAGGGCGGATCGGACGGTCGATCAGACGCGAGGTCAGGGTTTCTTTCTCGGAAGGACGGCCTTCGCGCTTGAAGAAACCGCCAGGGATCTTACCGGCAGCGTAAGTCTTTTCCTGGTAGTGCACGGACAGAGGGAAGAAGCCCTTGCCTGGATCGGCTTGCTTGGCGCCAACCACGGTCACCAATACGCTGACGTCGTCGTCAACGGTGACCAATACTGCGCCGGAGGCTTGACGGGCGATACGGCCAGTCTCGAGGGTGACGGTCGACTGACCGAACTGGAATTTTTTGATTACCGGGTTCACGGTGTCCTACCTTCTTTGTGGCTCTTGGGGAAACTTGCTTCTTGCGAAATTCTTGGGCAATGCGGGGAATCGGCCCAGCCTTTATTGTCCAGGTAAAACGGTGCAGCAGATAAAACTTGAGGCTGGGAGCCTGCCATACGCCGGCGGAAAAACCGCTGACGCATGGCAAACAACCAACCTCATAGCGCAATCGCTGATTAGCGACGCAGACCCAGACGACCGATCAGGGTGCTGTAACGGCTCAGGTCTTTGCCTTTCAGGTAGTCCAGCAGCTTACGACGCTGGTTTACCATGCGGATCAGGCCACGACGGGAGTGGTGGTCTTTACCGTTGGCTTTGAAGTGACCTTGCAGTTTGTTGATGTTGGCGGTCAGCAGTGCAACTTGCACTTCTGGCGAACCAGTGTCACCAACAGCTTGCTGGTAGTCGGTTACGATCTGAGCTTTTTCTTCAACGCTGAGTGCCATGTGGGCAATCCTTATATCAGGAAACTGTTCAAGAACAGTTTCAACAGGCCAGGGACAAATCCCTGTATCTATAAATGAGTAGTGACCGTGCCTGTTAACAGCCACCCTCGTTCGGTCATTCTGACCGAATCAGTCGACGCGGCGCGATGCGCCCGTCTTCGCTCACTTCACCGATACCGATGAAGCGACCGTTGTGATCCTGTACCCGCACCATGCCGAACTTCGGCGCATCCGGGGCACGCACCGGCTGGCCATTGAGCCAGTAGAACGCGCTGTGCTCCGAGAACTGCAGCAGGGGCCAATCCAGCAGACCGCTGTCCGATGGCATCAGGAAGCGATCTACCGCTTCGTTGCCGCCTTCGGCGTGCACGGCTTCAAGCTCTTCCAGGGTGACCGTCTGGGCCAGGCTGAAAGGTCCGGCCTGGGTCCGTCGCAATTCTGCAACGTAAGCACCGCAGCCAAGTTTTTCACCGATATCTTCCACCAGGGTGCGGATATAGGTGCCTTTGCTGCAGTCCACCGCCAGGCGCGCAGTGTCGCCTTCAAAGGCGAGTAATTCCAAGCGCGCAATAGTAACAGAACGCGGTTCGCGCTCCACCACTTCCCCTGCACGAGCCAGTTTGTAGAGGGGCTGGCCATCGCGCTTGAGGGCGGAGTACATCGGCGGTATCTGTTTGATTTCACCGCGAAATTCCGGCAATACCGCTTCGATATCGGCACGACCAACGGTCACTTCACGGGTCTGCAAAACTTCGCCTTCAGCGTCCGCGGTGGTGGTGGTCTTGCCCAATTGCATCAGGGTTTCGTAACCCTTGTCGGAATCGAGCAGGTATTGCGAGAACTTGGTGGCCTCGCCAAAGCACAGCGGCAGCACACCGGTGGCCAGTGGATCGAGGCTGCCGGTGTGACCGGCCTTCTCGGCATTGAGCAACCAGCGGACTTTCTGCAGCGCCGCGTTGGAGGTGAAGCCCAGCGGCTTGTCCAGAAGGATGATGCCGCTGACGTTACGACGGATACGCTTGACCTGAGCCACCGCTTACTCCTTGGCGTCTTCAGGGGCAGGCGCGTCGCCATGCTGGCTGTCTTCAGCCACGGCGCGCTCGATCAGGGCCGACAAGTGCGCCCCGCGGGCCACGCTTTCGTCGTAATGGAAGTGCAGTTGCGGCACGCTGCGCAGCTTCATTTCCTTGGCCAGTTGCATGCGCAGGAAACCTGCCGCCGAGTTCAGTACCTTGATGCTCTGGGCGATCTCTTCGGCGTTTTCCTGGCCCATCACGGTGATGAAGATCTTCGCGTGACCGACATCGCGGCTGACTTCCACGGCGGTGATGGTCACCAGGCCGACGCGTGGATCCTTGACTTCGCGACGGATCAGTTGCGCCAGTTCGCGCTGCATCTGATCACCGATACGTTGGGTACGGCTGTATTCTTTTGCCATGTCTTGTTACCTGTTACTGCCTCACGGTGAAACCCGTGTGGTCTGAAAGCGGCAAACGCCCGGCCTGGCAGGAGCCAGACCGGGCGTTGCGTTTAGAGGCCGCTGGCGGTGCCGTGCATAGACATGCTACGGGCCACCAGGGCTCTTGAAGTGCGCGAGTTAGAGGCTGCGAGCAACCTGGACCTTCTCGAAGACTTCGATCTTGTCGCCGACTTTGACGTCGTTGTAGCTCTTCACGCCGATACCGCATTCCATGCCGGCACGCACTTCGGACGCGTCATCCTTGAAGCGGCGCAGGGATTCCAGCTCGCCTTCGAAGATAACGATGTCTTCACGCAGTACGCGGATTGGACGGTTACGGTGCACGACACCTTCGATGACCATGCAACCGGCGATCGCGCCAAACTTCGGCGAGCGGAACACGTCGCGAACTTCGGCAACACCCAGGATGTTCTCCCGAACGTCGCTGCCCAACATACCGGTCAGGGCTTTCTTGACGTCTTCGATGATGTCGTAGATCACGTTGTAGTAACGCATATCCAGACCTTCCTGCTCGACGATCTTCCGGGCGCCGGCATCGGCACGCACGTTGAAGCCGAACAGTACAGCGTTGGAGGCCAGTGCCAGGTTGGCGTCGCTTTCGGTGATACCACCGACGCCGCCGCCCACTACGCGCACTTGCACTTCGTCGTTGCCCAGGCCGTTCAGAGCGCCTTGCAGAGCTTCCAACGAACCACGGACGTCGGATTTGAGGACGATGTTGAGCGTCTTCTTCTCTTCCTGGCCCATGCTTTCGAAGATGTTTTCCAGCTTGCCGGCGTGAGCACGGGCCAGCTTGACTTCGCGGAACTTGCCTTGACGGAACAGAGCCACTTCACGGGCTTTCTTCTCGTCGGCCACTACGCTCATCTCGTCGCCAGCGTCCGGGGTACCGTCCAGGCCGAGGATCTCGACCGGTATGGAAGGACCGGCTTCCTTGATGGGCTTGCCGTTCTCGTCGAGCATGGCGCGCACGCGGCCATAGTTCGAGCCAACCAGCACCATGTCGCCTTGACGCAGCGTACCGTCCTGAACCAGCACGGTGGCTACCGGGCCGCGGCCCTTGTCGAGACGGGATTCAACCACGACGCCACGGCCAGGAGCCGAAGGAGTGGCCTTGAGTTCCAGTACTTCAGCCTGCAGCAGAACCGCTTCGAGCAGGTCGTCGACACCGGTACCCATTTTCGCGGAAACCGGTACGAACGGCGTATCGCCACCCCAGTCTTCCGACGTTACGCCGTGAACCGAGAGCTCACTGCGGATACGGTCCAGATCGGCGCCTGGCTTGTCGATCTTGTTCACCGCCACCACCAGCGGAACGCCGGCAGCCTGTGCGTGCTGAACGGCTTCAACGGTCTGCGGCATCACGCCGTCGTCCGCTGCAACCACCAGGATCACGATGTCGGTGGCCTTGGCACCACGGGCACGCATGGCGGTAAACGCGGCGTGACCAGGGGTGTCGAGGAAGGTGACCATGCCGCGCTCGGTTTCTACGTGGTAGGCACCGATGTGCTGGGTGATGCCACCGGCTTCGCCCGCGGCCACTTTGGCGCGACGGATGTAGTCCAGCAACGAGGTCTTACCGTGGTCAACGTGGCCCATTACGGTCACGACCGGCGCACGGGCGACCGCTTCACCTTCGAACTTCAGGGACTCGGCCAGGGAATCTTCCAGGGCGGTGTCGCTGACCAGGGTCACTTTGTGGCCCAGTTCTTCAGCAACCAGCTGGGCAGTTTCCTGATCCAGAACCTGGTTGATGGTGGCTGGAGTACCCAGCTTGAACATGAACTTGATGACTTCGGCAGCCTTGACCGACATCTGCTGGGCCAACTCGCCCACAGTGATGGTCTCGCCGATCTGCACGTCACGTACCACTGGCCCGGTTGGGCTCTGGAAACCGTGAGCGTTGCGCTTCTTCAGCTTGGCCTTGCCGCGACCACCACGACGGAAGCCATCGCTTTCTTCGTCGGTAGTACGTGGGGCAACGCGCGGCGCAGGCGCCTTTTCCTTGACCGAAGCACGATGCGGAGCGTTTTTGCGCTCGCCATCGCCGCTGCGACGGTTGTCGTCGTTGCGGGACTTGTCCGGACGGCGCTGCTCGTCTTTCTTGCGCTCGGCAACCGGTGCCGGAGCGGCCACCGGAGCTTCTTGCACAGTGTCGACCACAGGCGCAGGTGCAGGGGCTGCAGCAGCTTGCGCAGCAACAGGCTCGGCAACCGGAGCAGGCTGGCGACGCGCTTCTTCTTCGGCGCGACGCTTGGCTTCTTCTTCAGCCTTTTGACGAGCAGCATTTTCTACTGCGCGACGTTCTTCCAGTTCGCGTTGACGCTCGGCTTCGATTTCTTCCGGGCTGCGCTGCACGAAGACTTTCTTCTTGCGCACTTCAACGCTGATGCTCTTGCTGCCAGCCACACGCAGGGTGCTGGTGGTCTTGCGCTGCAAAGTGATCTTGCGTGGTTCTTCCACTTTCGCCTTGTGGCTGCTTTTCAGATGAGTCAGCAACGACTGCTTCTCACTGTCGCTCACATGTTCCTCGGCGGCGGTGTGCGGCAGACCTGCCTCACGCATCTGCTGCAGCAGGCGCTCTACCGGTGTTTTGACCTCATCGGCCAGTTGTTTCACCGTGACTTGCGTCATGCACTTCTCTCCTCAGGCCGCGCCTAATTACTCGAACCAGTGGGCTCGGGCGGCCATGATCAACTTGCCGGCACGATCATCGTCAATGCCGTCGATGTCGAGCAGGTCGTCAATAGACTGCTCGGCCAGGTCTTCGCGGGTAATTACGCCGCGCACCGCCAGTTCCATCGCCAAATCCTTGTCCATACCCTCAAGCGAGAGCAGGTCTTCGGCCGGATGGGCGTCTGCCAGCTTTTCCTCAGTAGCGATGGCTTTAGTCAACAAGCGATCCTTGGCCCGAGCGCGAAGCTCGTTGACGATGTCTTCGTCAAAGCCGTCGATGTTGAGCATTTCTTCCAGCGGTACGTAGGCAATCTCTTCCAGGCTGGTGAAGCCTTCATCAACCAGAACCTGTGCCAGTTCTTCATCGACTTCCAGCTCATCGATGAAATTGCGCAGGATGTCGCCGGTTTCTGCTTGCTGCTTGGCCTGGATGTCCGATTCGGTCATCACGTTCAGGGTCCAGCCAGTCAATTGGCTGGCCAGACGCACGTTCTGACCACCGCGACCAATGGCCTGAGCCAGATTGTCTGCGCCAACGGCGATGTCCATGGCATGGGCATCTTCGTCAACGATAATTGCCGCGACCTCAGCCGGCGACATGGCATTGATCACGAACTGCGCCGGGTTCTCGTCCCACAGGACGATGTCCACACGCTCGCCGCCCAACTCGCCGGAAACGGCCTGGACGCGCGAACCGCGCATACCAATGCACGCGCCCTGCGGGTCGATGCGTTTGTCTTTGGAGCGGACTGCGATCTTGGCCCGCGAACCCGGATCACGGGAAGCGGCCATGACTTCGATCAGGCCTTCGGCAATTTCCGGCACTTCGATACGGAACAGCTCGATCAGCATTTCCGGCGCGGTACGCGACAGGATCAGCTGCGGGCCGCGGTTCTCGGTGCGGATTTCCTTGAGCAGCGCGCGCAGACGCACGCCGACCCGGAAAGTCTCACGGGAGATGATGTCTTCACGGGCCAGCAACGCTTCGGCGTTGTTGCCCAGGTCAACGATCACGTTGTCACGTGTCACTTTTTTCACGGTGCCGGAGATGATTTCACCCAGGCGCTCGCGATAGGCATCAACTACCTGTGCGCGCTCGGCTTCGCGAACTTTCTGCACAATGACCTGCTTGGCGGTCTGGGCAGCGATGCGGCCGAACTCAATGGATTCGATTTTCTCTTCGATCACATCACCGACTTTGGCGTCGGGATGGGTTTCACGAGCCTTGCTCAACCAGGTCTCGACCGCTGGATCATCCAGATCGGCTTCTTCGACCACCGTCCAGCGACGGAAAGTCTCGTAGGAACCGGTGTGGCGATTGATTTCCACACGCAGGTCCACTTCGTCCTCAAAGCGCTTTTTGGTAGCAGTGGCCAGAGCCAGCTCCAGCGCTTCAAAAATCACGCTTGCCGGTACACCCTTTTCATTGGATACCGACTCAACAACCAGCAGTACTTCTTTGCTCATCGTACGCCTCGCCTTTCGCAAGCCATTGGATCCGCGGGATCCGCGTCTCAGTCAAAACTGGGAATAATGTTGGCCTTGTCGATCATATCGATCGGCAACAGGAACTCGTGATCATCTACCTGCACCACGACGTCCTGCTCCTCCACCCCGCGGAGAAGGCCCTGAAAATTACGCCGACCTTCGAAGGGCGAGCGCAGCTTGATCTTCACTTGCTCACCGACATACTTGGCAAACTGTTCAAGGGTGAACAGCGGGCGTTCCATGCCAGGAGAGGAAACTTCAAGGGTGTATTCAACGGAGATCGGGTCTTCCACGTCGAGAACACCACTGATCTGACGGCTGACGATGGCGCAATCGTCCACCAACACGCCGCCTTCTTTATCGATATAAACGCGCAACAATGAGTGGCGACCCTGAGCCGAAAACTCAATACCCCAGCATTCATAGCCAAGGGCCACGACCACCGGGGCCAACAAGGCCTGCAACTGTTCTAGCTTGCTCGACACCTGAACCCCCTCGTGCATGCTTGTGCAAATAAAAAATGGGCGAAGCGCCCATCCCGGAAACGCCGTTGAATAGCGGCGCTGTAAAGTGTCCAGCTAACAAAAAGCCCCTGAAAAGGGGCTCCGCTAAAACTGGTTGCGGGGGCCGGATTTGAACCGACGACCTTCGGGTTATGAGCCCGACGAGCTACCAGACTGCTCCACCCCGCGACAAAGCTGGGGCGGAAGTATACGACCGATCCCTTTTTGGGTCAATGTAACCTTCCACCTACAAGAAAGCCCGCAACAGCGGGCTCTCCTGACAATTGGTACCGAGAAGGGGACTCGAACCCCTACACCCTATGGGCACAACCACCTCAAGGTTGCGTGTCTACCAATTCCACCACCTCGGCATAGACTACGTTACTGCGTGAAACTCTTCTTACTTCTGCTCTGGAGCTGGAGGTACGTCAGTCGCACTGTTGGCCGACTTTTGCTCTTGGAGCACCGGGACATCATCAGAAGCCGGTTTTTGCTTTGGTACTTCAAGCACTGCTGGATCTGGCAAACCTACTTGAGTCAGCTGGTGAGCTTTCTCTTTAGCAAAGTAACCTAACCCCAAGCTGGTTATGAAGAAACCGGCGGCAAGTATAGCAGTAAACTTACTAAGAAAGGTAGAGGAACCTTGGCTTCCGAACACAGTATTTGAAGCACCTGCACCGAAAGACGCGCCAGCATCGGCACCTTTACCCTGCTGCAGCAAAACCAGAGCAACTACGCCCAGGGCACCCAGCAGATGAAAAACGACTACGACTGTTTCCAGCATTTTTTCAGTTTCCCGCGGCGCGACAGATCGCACCGAACTCATCTGCATTCAGGGAAGCTCCACCAATGAGCCCCCCATCGATATCCGGCATGCCGAACAGTTCGACCGCATTGGCCGCCTTCACGCTGCCGCCGTATAGAAGCCGCACTCCTCGTGCCACTTCAGAATTCTCTGCCGCCAACTGCGCGCGAATGGCTGCGTGCACATCCTGCGCTTGTTGCGGTGTTGCAGTCAGCCCGGTACCAATGGCCCAGACCGGCTCGTAAGCGATAACAGCATTGGCGAAAGCGCCAACACCCAACTCTTCGATGATGCTGCCCAGCTGACGCCCGACAACTTCTAAAGTCTTACCAGCTTCACGCTGCTCAAGGGTTTCCCCTACACACAGAACCGGCTTCAAACCACAGGCCTGCGCTGCTGCAAACTTGCGATTGAGAGTCGCGTCACGCTCACCCATGATCAGGCGGCGTTCGGAGTGCCCAACCAGCACCAGTGAGCAACCTGCATCCACTAATTGACTCGGGGCGATTTCGCCCGTCAACGCACCTTGCATGGATTCCACCGCAGAATTCTGCGCGCCGACCTGAATCGACTTGCCTTTCAAGCCATCAATCACTTGATTGATATACAAGCAAGGCGGGAATACCGCGACATCAACACCGCTCGGCAAGGCCAGATGACGAAGGCCGTTGATCAGCTCAGCGACGCTGGCGCGGGTACCGTGCATCTTCCAGTTACCAGCTACCATAGGGCGACGCATGCTGTACCTCGTCGGTCAAAGTGGGCGCAGATGTTACCCAACCAAAACAACACTGGCAAGCCGAAATCAGGCAGAAACTTCAGCAACCAGTTTTGCCAGCTCATCGGCGTAGGCTCGAACCTGCGCTTCATCGTCACCTTCGACCATGACACGCACCAGCGGCTCAGTACCGGACTTGCGCAGCAAGACCCGGCCACGCCCCGCCATGGCGGTCGTAACGCGCTCGCAAGCCTCTTTCACAGCAGGATGTTCAACCGGACTGTCGCCGCCGCCAAAACGGACGTTGACCAGCACTTGAGGGCATTTGCGCAGCCCCTGGCGTGATTGCGCCAGACTTTCACCACGCGCCTTGAGCGCCATCAGCACCTGCAGCGCAGCGATGATCGCATCACCGGTGGTCGCGTGACGGAAGCACACGATATGGCCGGAATTTTCTCCACCCACCAACCAGTTGCGCTCGAGCAGTTCAGCAATCACATAACGGTCGCCGACGTTGGCCCGCACAAACGGAATACCCAGATCCGCCAATGCCAGCTCAAGACCGAGGTTACTCATGAGAGTACCGACCACGCCGCCCTGCAACTTGTCGCGCTCATGCAGATCACGAGCGATGATGAACAACAACTCGTCACCATCAACGATCGCACCGGTCTGGTCGACCATCAGCACCCGGTCACCGTCACCGTCGAAGGCGATCCCCAGGTCCGCATGCTCCGCTAGAACCGCGGCCTGCAATTGCGCCATGTGAGTCGAACCGCAGTTCTCGTTGATGTTCAAGCCGTTAGGTTGCGCGCTAAGCACCGTCACTTGCGCGCCCAGCTCACGGAACACACTGGGCGCCACCTTGTAGGTCGCGCCGTGAGCACAGTCCAGGACGATCTTCAGGCCGGCAAAGCTGGTGCTGGAAGGCACACTGCTCTTGCAGAACTCGATATACCGCCCCGAGGCATCATTGATGCGCGACACCTTGCCGAGCTTGCTTGATTCCACCACGGTCATCGGAGCGTCCAGCAACTCTTCGATCATCAGCTCCACTTCGTCGGGCAGCTTGGTACCTTCGCCCGAAAAGAATTTGATGCCGTTGTCATCATGAGGATTGTGCGAAGCACTGATGACAATGCCCGCTTCGGCGTGAAAGGTGCGCGTCAGGTAAGCGATCGCCGGTGTAGGCATCGGCCCCAACAACATCACATCCGCGCCCGCCGCGGACAGTCCGGCCTCCAGGGCCGACTCGAACATGTAGCCAGAGATACGCGTATCCTTGCCCACCAGTACACGACAAGCCCCCATGCTGCGAAAAGCCATGCCCGCCGCCCAGCCGAGCTTGAGCATGAAATCTGGAGTAATAGGGTATTCGCCCACACGACCACGAATGCCGTCGGTGCCAAAGTATTTCTTCGTCATAAGTACTCCATCATTCTTATTCGGCGGATTCCACTGCCGCAATCATTCGCACCACATCCACCGTTTCGGCGACATCATGAACGCGGATAATCTTCGCGCCCTTGGTCACCGCCAGTGCCGCCAGTGCCAGACTGCCGTGCAATCGCTCGGCTACAGGTCGATTCAGGGACTGGCCAATCATGCTTTTGCGCGACACCCCAACCAGCAGGGGGCGCCCAAGGGCATGCAAGGCCTCCATATGCTTGAACAGACTCAAGTTGTGCTGCAGGGTCTTGGCAAAACCAAAACCCGGGTCAAGGACAATCCGCTCAGCCTCGATCCCTACCGCCGCACACGCGGCCATCCGCTCAACCAAAAACTCGCTCACTTCGCGAGTGACATCCTGGTAATGCGGGTTGTCCTGCATATCGCCAGGCTCGCCGAGCATATGCATCAGGCACACTGGCAAGCCACTAGCGGCTGCTGCATCAAGAGCACCATCACGGCGCAGTGCACGCACATCATTGATCAGCCCTGCTCCCAGACGAGCAGTTTCACGCATGACCGCCGGGGTCGAGGTATCAACGGAAATAACCACATCCAGCTCGCGATTAATTCGCTCCACGACCGGAGCCACACGCTCCAACTCTTCCAGAGGTGATACCGCACGGGCACCCGGCCGCGTCGACTCACCGCCGATATCGATCAGCGTAGCACCCGCCAGGACCATGGCCTCGGCATGCCGCAAGGCGACGTCCAACTGACTGAAGCGACCACCATCGGAGAAAGAATCAGGAGTTACATTGAGAATGCCCATGACATGCGCACGGGCCAAATCAAGAACCCGGTTGCCGCAAGGCAACCGGGTAGAGGATGGGACAGAAGTCATTTAGAACCTTAGTGGTCGGCAGCAGGACCGCCAATGGGTGTTTCCGGACGTTCGTTTTGCACCACTGGAGGAGTAGTGCCCGAGCCGCCCTCCCAATCACGAGGCTCACGCGGAGTACGCCCAGCCATGATGTCGTCAATCTGATCGGCATCAATGGTTTCGTACTTCATCAAGGCGTCCGCCATGGCGTCCAGCTTGTCGCGGTTGTCGGTCAGGATCTGCTTGGCAGTGCCGTAGCACTGATCGATGATGCTGCGCACTTCAGAGTCGATCAGTTTCGCCGTTTCAGCGGACAAGCTGGCGTGCTGACTGCCCGCACTGCGACCCAGGAACACTTCGCCCTCTTCTTCCGCATACATCAACGGACCGAGCTTTTCGGAGAGTCCCCACTTGGTGACCATGTTTCGAGCAATCTGGCTGGCGCGCATGATGTCGTTGGATGCACCGGTGGTCACACCGTCAAAACCAAGCGTCATCTCTTCTGCGATACGGCCACCATAGAGCGAGCAGATCTGGCTGATCAGGGCACGCTTGGACAGGCTGTAGCGGTCTTCTTCCGGCAGGAACATGGTGACGCCCAATGCCCGACCGCGAGGAATGATAGAAACCTTGTAGACCGGATCATGCTCAGGCACGACTCGACCGACAATGGCGTGGCCGGCTTCGTGATAAGCGGTGTTCTGCTTTTCTTTCTCGGACATGACCATGGATTTGCGCTCCGCGCCCATCATGATCTTGTCCTTGGCCAGTTCAAATTCCTTCATTTCGACAATACGCTTACCGGTACGAGCAGCGAACAGCGAGGCCTCGTTCACCAGGTTCGCCAAGTCCGCACCGGAGAAACCCGGAGTACCGCGCGCGATCACTGCAGGAGCAACATCTTCGCCCATTGGCACTTTGCGCATGTGAACCTTGAGAATCTGCTCACGACCGCGGATATCCGGCAGCCCCACCACCACTTGGCGGTCGAAACGACCGGGGCGCAGCAGCGCCGGATCGAGTACGTCAGGACGGTTGGTAGCGGCGATCACAATGATGCCGTCGTTCATTTCGAAGCCATCCATCTCAACCAGCAATTGGTTGAGGGTCTGCTCACGCTCATCATGACCACCGCCCATGCCGGCGCCACGGTGACGACCGACAGCGTCGATCTCATCGATGAAAATGATGCATGGAGCATGTTTCTTGGCCTGTTCGAACATATCGCGAACACGGCTGGCACCGACACCTACGAACATTTCGACGAAGTCGGAACCGGAAATAGTGAAGAACGGCACCTTGGCTTCGCCCGCAATGGCCTTGGCCAGCAAGGTCTTACCGGTACCCGGCGGACCGACCATCAGCACACCACGAGGGATGCGGCCGCCCAGACGCTGAAACTTGCCTGGATCACGCAGGAATTCAACCAGTTCGCCAACTTCCTCCTTGGCCTCGTCACAACCTGCGACGTCAGCCAGGGTGGTTTTCACCTGATCTTCAGAGAGCAGACGTGCCTTGCTCTTGCCAAAGCTCATCGGCCCGCCTTTGCCACCTGCCCCGCCCTGCATTTGCCGCATGAAGAACATGAAGACGGCAATGATCACCAGGATCGGGAAGCTGGCCACCAAGAGCTGGGTCCAGATGCTTTGCTGCTCAGGCTGCTTGCCTTCGACCACGACATGGTTGTCCACCAAGTCGCCAATCAGACCGTTATCCTGAATCGCAGGACGGATGGTCTTGAAGGTGTCGCCATCGTTGCGCTTGCCGGTAATAACGTAGCCATCAACAGCTACGCGCTCGACCTTGCCATCCTTAACTTGCTGGATGAAGTCGGAATAGTTGAGGGTCTGCGGCTCGTTAGGGCTGGAGAAGTTGTTCATCACCGTCACCAGGACGGCAGCGATGATCAACCACAGGATCAGATTCTTTGCCATGTCGTTCAATTAACTACCCTCTGAAGCAAGCTCCGCTACTGGCGCGCGCTTCGCATGATATTCACCGGCCTAACTTACTACATTACCTACAGCTCTGGCAGGCGCTGTCTGTAACCCTATGTGAAACTTAGACTACACAATATGCGCTTAATCTGACGGGGCGAAATACGAAAATCCTATCACCCCGGTCAAAAATCCTACTTACTCACTGCGACCCCGGAAGCCGCGCCCAAGCAGATACTGCTCTCGGGAACGGTCACGAGAAGACGTCGGCTTACGCATCTGCACTTTCTCGAACATCTGCCGAACGCTCTTGTGGTACTCGTCAAAGCCTTCACCCTGGAAGATTTTGATCAGAAAATCACCACCTGGACGTAGTACACGGCTAGCAAGGTCCAGCGCTAATTCGCACAAGAACATCGCCCGCGGCATATCCACAGCCGCTAACCCACTCATATTGGGGGCCATATCGGAAATCACAAGGTCGACTTCCGAATTTCCGACAGCCTCGAGAATCTGCGCCAGCACCGCGTCCTCGGTGAAATCCCCTTGAATAAAGGTCACATCGGGGATGCTGTCCATCTCCAGAATATCGGAAGCAATCAGTCGACCCTGACCACCAATCAGACGACTGGTCACTTGCGACCAGCCGCCCGGTGCAGCACCCAGGTCGATAACACTCATACCAGGACGGATAAGGCGGTCCTTCTCCTGGATCTCCAGCAGCTTGTAGCTGGCACGAGAACGATACCCATCTTTTTGCGCCATTTTGACGAATGGGTCGTTGAAGTGCTCTTTCAGCCAGTTATGGCTTGTCTTGGAACGGGCCACGGGCCACCTCAAAAATAAAACGGGTCGTGATTAACTGGGCGGTCCCGGACTCGCTCGGGTAAACTGGCCGCCGCTTTTTACAAGATCAGACGCAGGGGTCAGATTATGCCGCTCACTCAAGAGCAGAAGAAACAGTACAAATCCATTGGCCACCATCTGAAACCAGTATTGACTGTGGCTGACAACGGTTTGACCGAAGGTGTGCTAGCCGAACTTGAACGCGCCTTGAGCGATCACGAGCTGATCAAGATCAAGCTCAACATCCTCGAGCGCGAGTCGCGCCTGGAAGCCATCGCCGAACTGTGCAAGGCCGGCAAAGCGGATCTGGTGCAAGTCATCGGCAAGATGGCGTTGATCTACCGCAAGAACGCCAAGGTAAACAAGCAACTGTCGAACGTCCATCGTTTCCACTGACGTCGACAAGGGTCAAGGGTGTGCCTGGCGCACCCTTGCGCCCCATCCCGGCACTGGCTGCAACACCAACACCAGGCCGGAAAAGCCCAGGACCAGATAGCTGAACAACTGCCAGCGCTGAGCCTCCGGCAGCAGAATGCGTACAGTGAAATACATCCCGCACGCATACATCGCCATCAACAGCAGTTGCCCCCGAATATCCCGCCAAAGACTTTTCAGCCCTTCGGACTGAATCAGTACCGCCGCCTGCAGAATCAGGCAGGCCGCCGAAAAACCCACCAACAACGCACTGAGCAAGGTGGAAATTTCTTCGATCAGCAAAGGGGCAAGACCAATCTGCTCCAGGGCGGGAACCAAGCCGAGATGCAACAACCATAAGCCGCCGACCCATAACATCTGGGTCAGCTGCCAAAGCATGGCGCCCGCTTGCAGCGGGCGCCTTCTTTCAGATGTGACGGACTTCGACAATCTCATACTCGATAACGCCGCCAGGCGTTTTGACCGCCACCACATCACCCTCTTCCTTGGCAATCAAGGCGCGAGCAATCGGCGAACCGACAGAGATTTTACCGAGCTTGATATCAGCCTCGTCCTCACCAACGATCTGGTAGGTGACGCTTTCGTCGGTTTCGACGTTGGCGATTTCCACCGTAGTACCAAAGATCACCTTGCCGGTATGAGGAATGGTCGTGACGTCGATAACTACCGAATTCTGCAGACGGCCTTCGATATCACGAATCCGCGCCTCGACCATACCCTGCTGCTCACGAGCAGCATGGTATTCAGCGTTTTCTTTCAGGTCACCCAACTCACGGGCCGTACCGATGTCCTGGCTGAGCTTCGGACGCACGACCTTGGTCAGGTGAGCATGCTCTTCTTCCAGGGCGCGAGCGCCCTGGACGGTCATTGGGTATTTATTCATGCCTTCAATCCTGCGTGTAGATCCTGCAAGCGACGCACGGTCTTTTCCGGACCGAACTTCAACGCTTCACAGATAGCTTCGCCAGCAGCAATGGTGGTGGTGCAGTAAATCTTGTGCTGCAAGGCGTTACGACGAATGGAATACGAGTCAGCGATAGACTGACGACCTTCGGTGGTGTTGATGATCAGGGTGACTTCGTCGTTCTTGATCATATCGACCACATGCGGACGACCTTCAGTCACCTTGTTCACACGACGCACTTTCAGGCCAGCGGCCTCGATCACCTTGGCAGTGCCTGCAGTCGCAACCACTTCGAAACCCAAGTTGATCAGATCACGGGCCACGCCTGCAACCAGCGGCTTGTCATCGTCACGCACACTGATAAATGCAGTACCGCCAGTTGGCAATACTTCGCTGGCGCCCATCTGCGCCTTGGCAAAGGCCTCACCGAACGTATCGCCCACACCCATCACTTCACCGGTGGACTTCATCTCTGGGCCGAGGATCGGGTCAACGCCCGGGAACTTGGCAAAGGGGAACACCGCTTCCTTGACGCTGTAGAAGTTCGGAATGATTTCCTTGGTGAAGCCCAGCTCTTTCAGAGTCTTGCCGGCCATCACACGGGCCGCGATCATTGCCAGCGAGACACCAATGCACTTGGACACGAACGGCACGGTACGGGAGGCACGCGGGTTCACCTCGATCACGTAGATCTGCTCACCCTGCAGGGCCAGCTGCACGTTCATCAGGCCGACCACACCCAGTTCCAGGGCCATTTTCTTGACCTGCTCACGCATCTCGTCCTGGATATGCGCAGGCAGCGAGTACGGCGGCAGGGAACACGCGGAGTCACCGGAGTGAACGCCGGCCTGCTCGATGTGCTGCATGATCGCGCCGATCACCACGTCGGTGCCGTCACAAACGGCATCCACGTCCATCTCGATGGCACAGTTGAGGAAGTGGTCCAGCAGCACCGGGCTGTCGTTGGACACTTGAACCGCTTCACGCAGGTAGCGCTTGAGCTCTTCTTCCTCGTAGACGATCTCCATCGCCCGGCCGCCCAAAACGTAGGACGGACGCACCACCAGTGGGTAACCGATCTTGGTCGCGGCACGAATCGCTTCGTCTTCGCTGCGCACGGTGGCGTTTGGTGGCTGACGCAGGTTCAGGCGCTCGACCATCTGCTGGAAACGCTCACGGTCTTCGGCACGGTCGATAGCGTCAGGGCTGGTACCGATGATTGGCACACCCGCCGCTTCCAGGGCACGAGCCAGTTTCAGCGGAGTCTGGCCGCCGTACTGCACGATCACGCCTTTTGGCTTCTCGACGCGGACGATTTCCAGCACGTCTTCCAGGGTCACTGGCTCGAAGTACAGGCGATCAGAGGTGTCGTAGTCGGTGGAAACGGTTTCCGGGTTGCAGTTGACCATGATGGTTTCGTAACCATCGTCGCGCAGCGCCAGTGCAGCGTGTACGCAGCAGTAGTCGAACTCGATACCTTGGCCGATACGGTTTGGACCGCCACCCAGGATCATGATCTTGTCGCGGGTCGACGGCGCGGCCTCGCACTCTTCTTCATAAGTCGAGTACAGATAAGCGGTGTCGGTAGCGAACTCGGCGGCGCAAGTGTCGACGCGCTTGTAGACCGGGAACACTTCCAGCTTGTGACGGTGGGTACGCAGGTTTTTCTCGGTCACACCCAAGAGCTTGGCCAGACGCTGATCGGAGAAGCCTTTGCGCTTGAGGCGGAACATCAGGTCGCGATCGATGGCCGACAGCCCCAGAGTCTTGACCTTCTCTTCTTCCTTGATCAGGTCTTCGATCTGCACCAGGAACCAAGGATCGATCATGTTCATGCCGAAGATCTGCTCAACGGTCATGCCGGCACGGAAGGCATCAGCCACGTACCAGATACGCTCGGCGCCCGGCACGGTCAGTTCGCGCTTGAGCACGTTCATGCTTTCCGGATTGCTCAGGTCGAGCTTCGGATCCAGGCCGCAAACACCTACTTCCAGGCCGCGCAGGGCTTTCTGCAGGGATTCCTGGAAGGTCCGGCCGATGGCCATGACTTCACCCACCGACTTCATCTGGGTGGTCAGGCGTGCGTCAGCCTTGGAGAACTTCTCGAAGGCGAAGCGTGGCAGCTTGGTCACGACGTAGTCGATGGACGGCTCGAAGGAGGCTGGAGTCTTGCCACCGGTGATGTCGTTGGACAGCTCGTCCAGGGTGTAGCCCACAGCCAGCTTGGCCGCGACCTTGGCGATCGGGAAGCCGGTGGCTTTCGAGGCCAGCGCCGAGGAACGGGACACCCGCGGGTTCATCTCGATCACGACCATGCGGCCGGTGTTCGGGCAGATACCGAACTGCACGTTGGAACCGCCGGTTTCCACGCCGATCTCGCGCAGCACCGCCAGGGAGGCGTTACGCAGGATCTGGTATTCCTTGTCGGTCAGGGTCTGTGCTGGAGCCACGGTGATCGAGTCACCGGTGTGCACGCCCATCGGGTCGAAGTTTTCGATGGAGCAGACGATGATGCAGTTGTCCTTCTTATCGCGGACCACCTCCATCTCGTACTCTTTCCAGCCGATCAGCGATTCGTCGATCAGCAGTTCCTTGGTCGGCGACAGGTCCAGACCGCGGGCGCAGATTTCTTCGAACTCTTCACGGTTGTAAGCAATACCGCCACCGGTGCCGCCCATGGTGAAGGACGGACGGATGATGCAAGGGAAGCCCAGCTTGTCGAGGACCGCATTGGCCTCTTCCATGCTGTGAGCGATACCGGAGCGTGGGCACGCCAGGCCGATGGACTTCATGGCGGCGTCGAAGCGCGAACGGTCTTCCGCCTTGTCGATGGTGTCGGCGTTGGCACCGATCATCTCGACGCCGAACTTCTCCAGAACGCCTTCGCGCTCCAGGTCCAGGGCGCAGTTCAGAGCCGTCTGGCCACCCATGGTTGGCAGCAGCGCGTCCGGACGCTCTTTCTCGATGATCTTGGCAACGGTCTGCCACTTGATCGGCTCGATGTAGGTGGCGTCGGCCATGGCCGGGTCGGTCATGATGGTGGCCGGATTGGAGTTCACCAGGATGACCCGGTAACCCTCTTCGCGCAGGGCCTTGCAAGCCTGGGCGCCGGAGTAGTCGAATTCGCAGGCCTGGCCGATCACGATCGGGCCAGCGCCGAGAATCAGGATGCTTTTAATGTCTGTACGTTTTGGCATGGGTTGTCACTCAAATCCGCAGGTCAGTCGGCAAGCCGTCTTGAACATTCTCTGAGGCGCCTGAGGGGATTCCGCCGGACTCGCCGGGGCCGCCCTCAAGCGCTGCTCGCTACACTTTCAAGGCGAGCGTTTAGCGTCGCTTGGCCATCTCATTGATGAAGCGGTCGAACAGCGGCGCCACATCGTTCGGGCCCGGGCTGGCTTCAGGGTGGCCCTGGAAGCTGAACGCGCTCTTGTCGGTACGCTCGATACCCTGCAGGGTGCCGTCGA
Organism: Pseudomonas protegens; assembly: GCF_013407925.2. Taxonomy (NCBI): domain Bacteria; kingdom Pseudomonadati; phylum Pseudomonadota; class Gammaproteobacteria; order Pseudomonadales; family Pseudomonadaceae; genus Pseudomonas; species Pseudomonas protegens. The sequence continues at coordinate 2,278,302 of NZ_CP060201.1, forward strand.
ACAGCGACTTGTGGATCGCCCGGACGTTACCCGGCAGCGTGGCTTCATCCACCGCAAAGCCATGGTTCTGACTGGTGATCATGACCACGCCGGTGTCCAGGTCCTGGACCGGGTGGTTGGCACCGTGGTGGCCGTGTCCCATTTTCAGGGTCTTGGCGCCGGAGGCCAGGGCCAGCAGTTGGTGACCCAGGCAGATGCCGAATACCGGGATCTCGGTTTCGAGGATTTCCTTGATCGCCTTGATCGCGTAGTCGCAGGGCTCGGGGTCGCCAGGGCCGTTGGACAGGAACACGCCATCTGGATTGAGGGCCAGCACGTCGCTCGCTGGCGTCTGGGCAGGCACCACGGTCACGCGGCAACCGCGCTCCACCAGCATGCGCAGAATGTTCAGCTTGACGCCGTAGTCGTAGGCAACCACGTGATACGGCAGATCAGCGGCTTCGATGGTGGCGTGGCTGTCGGTCTTCAGATCCCAGACAGTCGAACGCCATTCGTAGCTTTGCTTGGTGCTGACGACTTTCGCCAGGTCCATGCCTTTCAGGCCAGGGAACCCACGGGCAGCTGCAATCGCCGCTTCTTCGGAGATGTTGTCACCGGCCATGATGCAGCCGTTCTGCGCGCCTTTTTCACGCAGGATGCGGGTCAGGCGACGGGTGTCGATACCGGCGATCGCCACCACATTGTTGGCTTTCAGGTAATCGGACAGGGACAGGGTGTTACGCCAGTTGCTGGCCACCAGCGGCAGATCACGAATGACCAGGCCAGCCGACCAGACGCGGTCGGACTCGGCATCTTCCGGCGTGGTGCCGGTGTTGCCGATGTGGGGATAAGTCAGGGTAACGATTTGCTGGGCGTAGGAAGGATCGGTAAGGATTTCCTGATAGCCGGTCATTGCGGTGTTGAACACCACCTCACCAACGGTTTGACCGTCGGCTCCAATGGCTTCGCCACGAAAAATGCTGCCATCAGCAAGGGCGAGTATGGCTGGCTTAGTCAAGAAGACCTCCCGTAAATAGAGCCTGAAAGGGCGATCGCAGGTTGCAAAAAAGCGGAATGACGTATAGACACGTCACCCCGCTTCTTCGTCGAATTATCTGCGCGCTTTTAGTGGACACACTAAAGCTGTAGCTTACAGAAAAAGGCTTTTTCGGTCCACCGCTAATGAGCCCTAAAGGCAGAGGAATGCGACAGAACATCGCCTAGCGGTGCGAAGCGGGGCCGAAGGACAACCTCAACCCCACTTCAGATGCATCTCAACGCAGATCCAGCACATCCTGCATGTCGTAAAGACCGGCCTCGCGACCTTCCAGCCACAGGGCAGCACGTACCGCCCCCTTGGCAAACGTCATGCGACTGGAAGCCTTGTGAGTGATTTCCAGGCGCTCGCCCTCGCTGGCGAACAACACAGTGTGATCTCCCACCACATCGCCGCCGCGCACAGTGGCGAAACCGATGGTTTCGCGCTCCCGCGCCCCGGTATGACCTTCACGCCCATAAACCGCAACCTGCTGCAGGTCGCGCCCCAAGGCACTGGCGATCACTTCACCCATGCGTAGGGCCGTGCCTGACGGCGCATCGATCTTGTGCCGATGATGGGCTTCGATGATTTCGATGTCCGCGTCATCACCCAGGACCCGCGCCGCCATATCCAGCAGCTTCAGCGACAGATTGACCCCGACACTGAAGTTGGCGGCGAAGACGATGGGGATATCCTTGCCCGCCTCGACCAGCAATTGCTTTTCCCTGGCCCCAAGACCGGTGGTGCCAATCACCATGGCCTTGCCCGCCTTGCGGCAGAACGCCAGGTTCTTGAGCATCACTTCCGGCAAGGTGAAGTCGATCAGCACATCGAACTCATCAACGACTTTTTCCAGGCTGTCGGACATTGGCACGCCAAGACGCCCAAGAGACGCCAACTCACCCGCATCCGCACCGACCAGCGAACTGCCCGGACGGACGATCGCCGCCGTCAGACCGGAGAGCGGAGAGCGCAGTTGCACAGCCTCGACCAAGGTCTTGCCCATGCGCCCTGCGGCCCCCATCACAGCTATACGTCGCATGCCCTACTCCTTACAGGTCGCCGAAGAAGCGCTTGACGCCCTCGAACCAGCCAGTGGTTTTCGGCGAATGAGAGTTGTCGCCATCCAGCGAACCACGCAGCTCTTCCAGCAATTCCCGCTGACGACGACTCAGATTCACCGGCGTCTCCACCGCAACCCGACACATCAGGTCGCCAGCACCGCCGCCACGCACAGGAGCAACGCCCTTGCCGCGAATCCGGAACTGCTTGCCAGTCTGGGTCCCCTCGGGAATCTTCAGCTTGACCCGACCATCCAGGGTCGGAATCTCCAGCTCGCCGCCCAACGCCGCATCAACGAAGCTGATAGGCACTTCACAGAACAGATGCTTGCCGTCGCGCTGGAAGATCGCGTGCTCACGCACATTGATCACCACATAGAGGTCGCCGGTCGGGCCACCCTGGGTCCCCGCCTCACCTTCACCGGAGAGACGAATGCGATCCCCGGTATCGACACCGGCCGGCACTTTGACCGACAGCGTCTTGTACTCTTCGACACGGCCCTCGCCGCGGCACGAATCGCACGGATCGGAAATGATCTTGCCCTGGCCATGGCAACGCGGACAGGTCTGCTGCACCGAGAAGAAGCCCTGCTGCATGCGCACCTGACCAATGCCGCCGCAAGTTGGGCAAGTCACAGGGGACGAGCCTTTCTTGGCACCCGAGCCATCGCACGGTTTGCAATTGACCAGCGTCGGCACACGGATATTCACCGTGGTACCACGCACTGCCTCTTCCAGATTCAGTTCCAGGGTGTAACGCAGGTCGCTGCCGCGCTGCGCGCCGCCGCGGGAACCACCGCGACCACCACCAAAGAAATCACTGAACACATCACCGAAGATATCGGAGAAATTCTGACCGCCGAAACCGGCACCGCCGCCGCCCATGCTTGGGTCGACACCAGCATGACCGTACTGGTCATACGCTGCACGCTTACTGGAATCGGACAGCACTTCGTAGGCCTCGTTGGCCTCCTTGAACATGTCCTCCGACGCTTTGTCGCCGGGATTACGATCCGGGTGATGCTTCATCGCCAGGCGACGGTAAGCCTTTTTCAGCTCCGCTTCGCTGGAGCCGCGCTCCACACCCAACACTTCGTAATAGTCACGCTTTGCCATAAGTCTTTGCACTCTTAAGGACGTCCGGCAAACCCTCCTGAGCTCTGCCAAACTCGCTGAGCCCCAATACAGGCCCGGACCCAACTCACGTCAATTCAACGATCCTGGTCTTGGATAGACGACCCGATTGCAGGTCGACGACTGCGGTCGTCGCAACCGGAAAGCAGGAGCTTCTCCGGCCCGACCGCCAGCGCACAAACGGAGGTTGTACGCCGTCAAAAATTCACTGACTCCAGACACGCCAACGCGGGAGCAAGCTCCCGCGCGGCGACATCCTACCAGTCACCGCCCAAAGGCAGTCAACCGGCCGACCAACAAGCTATTACTTGTGGTCTTTAACTTCTTCGAACTCGGCATCGACAACGTCATCGGCTTTTTCAGCGGACTCGGCGTGTGCGGCCGCGCCCTCTGCTGGCTGAGCCTGCTCGGCGTACATCTTCTGAGCAACCGGAGCCGAGACTTTCGACAGTTCTTCGACCTTGGCTTCGATGGCAGCCTTGTCGTCGCCTTTGACAGCGGCTTCCAGGGCGACCACGGCAGCTTCAATGGCCGTTTTTTCTTCTGCGGTGACTTTGTCACCGGCGTCGGCCACCATCTTGCGAGTCGAGTGCACCAGCGCATCACCCTGGTTACGGGCAGTGGCCAGCTCTTCGAACTTGCGGTCCTCTTCCGAGTTGGCTTCAGCGTCACGGATCATCTGCTGGATCTCTTCATCCGACAGACCGGAGTTGGCCTTGATCACGATCGACTGAGTCTTGCCGGTAGCCTTGTCCTTCGCACCTACGTGCAGAATGCCGTTGGCGTCGATGTCGAAGGTCACTTCGATCTGCGGCACGCCACGTGGAGCAGGTGGAATGTCGGTCAGGTCGAACTTGCCCAGGGACTTGTTCTGCGCCGCTTGCTTACGCTCGCCCTGCAGTACGTGAATGGTCACTGCGCCCTGGTTGTCATCGGCCGTCGAGAACACTTGCGATTTCTTGGTTGGAATCGTGGTGTTTTTCTCGATCAGCGCGGTCATCACGCCACCCATGGTTTCGATACCCAGGGTCAGCGGGCTAACGTCCAGCAGCAGTACGTCCTTCACGTCACCGGCCAGTACCGCACCCTGGATCGCAGCACCCATGGCAACAGCTTCGTCCGGGTTGACGTCCTTGCGAGCTTCTTTACCGAAGAAGTCGGTTACGGCTTTCTGTACCAGCGGCATACGGGTCTGGCCGCCGACCAGGATCACGTCGTTGATCGAGCCAACGTCGATACCGGCGTCCTTCAGAGCAATACGGCAAGGCTCGATGGTGCGCTGAACCAGGTCTTCAACCAGCGACTCCAGCTTGGCGCGGGAAATCTTCACGTTCAGGTGCTTAGGACCGGTGGCGTCTGCAGTGATGTAAGGCAGGTTCACGTCGGTCTGCTGGCTCGAAGACAGCTCGATCTTGGCTTTTTCAGCAGCTTCTTTCAGACGCTGCATGGCCAGCGGGTCACCCTTGAGGTTCATGCCGCTTTCTTTCTTGAACTCATCAACCAGGTAGTCGATCAGACGGATGTCAAAGTCTTCACCACCCAGGAATGTGTCACCGTTGGTAGCCAGTACTTCGAACTGGTGCTCGCCATCGACTTCAGCGATCTCGATCACGGAAACGTCGAAAGTACCACCACCCAGGTCGTAAACGATCACGGTGTGATCGCCCTTGGCCTTGTCCATACCGTAGGCCAGAGCGGCCGCAGTCGGTTCGTTGATGATGCGCTTGACGTCCAGACCGGCGATGCGACCGGCATCCTTGGTGGCCTGGCGCTGGCTGTCGTTGAAGTAGGCCGGAACAGTGATGACCGCTTCGGTCACGGCTTCGCCGAGGTAGTCTTCGGCGGTCTTCTTCATCTTTTTGAGGATTTCAGCCGAAATCTGTGGCGGCGCCATTTTCTGGCCGTTCACTTCAACCCAGGCGTCGCTGTTGTCAGCCTTGACGATCTTGTAAGGGACCATCTGGATATCTTTCTGCACAACTTCTTCATCGAAACGACGACCGATCAGACGCTTTACTGCGTACAGGGTGTTGTGCGGGTTGGTCACAGCCTGACGCTTGGCCGACTGACCGACAAGAATCTCGCCATCGTTGGCGTACGCGATGATCGACGGCGTGGTACGCGCGCCTTCAGCGTTTTCGATAACTTTTACGTTGCCGTTTTCAAGAATGGAGACGCACGAGTTGGTGGTCCCCAAGTCAATTCCGATAATTTTGCCCATGTTAACTCTCCCGAAACTTTGGATTTGGATGCCGCAGCCGTGGTGGCAAACTGCGGTAGCACTTAAACGCTTGACTGATAAATGGGGGCTCTACAGCCGTTTTCAAGCCTTTTCGTCAATCGAAGGCGAAACCGGTGCCGGAACCTTGCTGACCACGACCATGGCCGGGCGCAGCAGGCGACCATTGAGCTGATAGCCCTTCTGGAACACCTTGAGAACACTGTTGGGCTCGACGTCCGCGCTTTCCTGCATGGCCATGGCCTGGTGCTGTTCAGCGTTGAACGGCTCGCCATGGGGATCGATGGCTTCCAACTGATAACGCTTGAGGGTGTCGTGGAACATCTTCAAGGTCAGTTCGATGCCTTCACGCATCGGACGAATGCTCTCGTCGTCCGGATTGGACAGCTCCAGGCCGCGCTCCAGGCTGTCGATCACCGGCAGCAGGTCGCCGGCAAACTTTTCCAGCGCGAATTTGTGAGCTTTCTCCACGTCCTGCTCGGCGCGGCGGCGGACGTTCTGCAGATCAGCTGCAACACGCAAAGCCTGATCCTGCGCACCAGCCAGTTGCTCTTCGAGCACTTGTACACGAGCCGCCAGGTCTTCACCCGAAGCCTCGGGAGCCTGATTGGCGTCTAGATTTTGCGTATCCAGCGTCTGTTCGTCAGCCATGAAATTCTCCTTTCAATATCGTCAGTGAGCCAGGCCCACTCTTCTGCACTGCTATATGGGGTCGCATTTTCAGGGTTCAAGCCCGCCCCCACAGCAAAAGTCATCAGCCTTCAGGAAATCCCGCTGACCGTGATTACCGAACGCGCTAAAAAGACCAAGCAACCAAGCGAATCAAGCTAAGGGAAAGCATTGTCAGCCCAAAACAAAACACTGTATAAATAACCAGACATTTAGTTTGGGAGCGGCCTTCATGCTGGTGCACCTGTCCGTACACAATTACGCCATCGTCGAACACCTGGATCTGGAACTGGATCGAGGGATGAGCGTCATCACAGGCGAAACCGGCGCCGGCAAGTCGATCATGCTCGACGCACTCGGCCTGACCCTGGGCGATCGGGCCGACAGCGGCGTGGTACGACCAGGAGCCGACAAGGCCGACATCCTCGCCACCTTCGATCTGGCGGACATTCCCGAGGCCCGCACCTGGCTGGCCGAGCGCGACCTGGACAACGACGGCCCCTGCATCCTGCGCCGGGTCATCACGGCCGAAGGGCGCTCACGCGGCTATATCAATGGCACGCCCTGCCCACTTGGCGACCTCAAGGCATTGGGCGAGCTGCTGATCGACATTCACAGCCAGCACGAGCACCAGTCCCTGCTCAAAACCGATACCCATCGACGCCTGCTGGATGAATATGCCGGCGCTACCGATCTTGCCCGCCAGGTGCAACTGGCAGCCCAACGCTGGCGCCAGACTCGCCAGGAGCTGGAGCGCCTGTCCAATTCCGGCGATGAGCAACGCGCCCGCCATCAACTGCTGAGCTATCAGCTTGAAGAGCTGGAAAATCTCGGCCTGGGAGAAAACGAACTCGAGGAACTGGAGCAGGAGCACAAGAACCTGACCAACGCCGAGACCCTACTGGGCATCTGCCGGCAGGTGGTCGAACAGTGCAGCGAAAGTGATTCCGGCAATGTCCTCAACGCCTTGACCGTCAGCCTCAATCGCCTGTCCAGCATCGGCAACTCGACAGGCTCATTAGGCGAGGCCACCAACCTGCTGGCCAGCGCCCAGATCCAGGTGGAAGAAGCCGTTGGCGAACTGAATCGTTTCCTCGATCACTTCGATGCCGACCCGGCGCGCTTGCAACAGCTGGAGGAACGCCTGGACTCCATCTATACCCTGGCACGCAAACATCGCATCCAGCCTTTCGAACTGGCGGCCATGCAGCAAACCCTGCTGGATGAAATCGAAACCCTGGACGCCAACGACGAGAGCATCGAGCGCCTCGGCGAGGAGCTGCAGTCCTTCGCCCGCCACTATCAGGAGAAAGCCCAGGAACTGAGTCGCTTGCGAGAGCAGGCAGCCACCGGACTGGCCAGCGCGGTGGAACTGGAAATTCAGCGCCTGGGCATGCCCGGTGGACGCTTCACCATCGAACTGCGAGCCAACACCAGTGATGAGCTGCTGCCCAACGGCCTGGAGCAGGTTGAACTCCTGGTCAGCGCCAACCCGGGACAACCACTCAAGGCACTGGCCAAGGTTGCCTCGGGTGGCGAGCTGTCACGCATCAGCCTGGCGATCCAGGTCATCACGGCACAAACCTCAAGAGTTCCTACCCTGGTGTTCGACGAAGTCGACGTGGGTATCGGCGGCCCGACTGCCGAGATCGTCGGCCAATTGCTGCGGCGCCTCGGCGAGCGCGGCCAGGTGCTGACGGTCACTCACTTGCCACAAGTGGCCGCCCAGGGGCATCAACATCTGTTCGTGCACAAGGTGCGTGGCAACAACGCGACCCATACCGCCGTTTCCAAACTGGGCAAGAACGAAAGAATCGAGGAAATTGCCCGAATGCTGGGCGGTATCGATCTGACCAAGGAATCCCTGGCCCACGCCAAGAAAATGGTGGTGACCACCAAGGCCTGAGGCTGGAACGCTTCTTTTATATAGGCACAAAGCAAGAAGGCGACCCTGAGGTCGCCTTCGATCGTTTCACGACTATGCCAGTCGCGTGAGAGGCTTACTTCTTCTTGCGCACATACAGCACAAGATTGTGATCCACCAACTCGAAACCGTGCTTTTCGACAATCGCCTTTTGAAGCTTTTCGATTTCCTCGTCGAAGAATTCGATCACTTCACCAGACTCCACGTTGACCATATGGTCGTGGTGACCGCCATCCGCCAGCTCGAATACAGCGTGACCGCCATCAAAGTTATGGCGCACCACCAGTCCGGCTGCTTCGAATTGAGTCAGTACACGGTAAACCGTGGCCAGACCGACATCCTCACCAGCTTCCATCAGCGCCTTGTAGACGTCCTCAGCGCTCATGTGCCGCTGCTCAGTAGAATCGAGCATTTGTAGAATTTTGACCCGTGGCAGAGTCACTTTAAGGCCGGCTTTACGTAGTTCGCTATTTTCAACCATGGTCAGCTTTCTCGCCGATGCTGCTTCGCAGCTTCTCTTAATGCGGGTATGATCGGGGTTTACGTTGTCCCAGCCAAGATAGTGGAAGTCGCCCACCGATGCAAAACACCAAGCTCTTGCTAACCAGTTTCACATTCGTGGGACTGCTCGCACTCGCCGGTTGTTCATTCCCCGGGGTTTACAAAATCGACATCCAGCAGGGCAATGTCGTGACGCAGGACATGATAGACCAGTTGCGCCCGGGAATGACCCGACGGCAAGTAAGGTTTATCATGGGCAACCCTCTGCTGACCGACACGTTCCATGCCAATCGCTGGGATTATCTGTACAGCCTGCAACCTGGCGGCGGTGAACGCCAACAGGAACGCGTCAGCCTGATCTTCAATGGCAACGACCAACTGGTCAGCTTGGCCGGCGACTTCATGCCAGGCGTAAGCCGCGACGAAGCACTGCTCGGCAAGGAGAGCAGCAACACCGTCACCGCCCCTGCCGAGAACGCCGAGAAACCCAAGGCCGAGAAGCCGGTCAAACCGGGCTCGCTGCTGGACCAGATCCAGAAAGATGTGGATGGCGTCAAAACCGTACCAGTGCCCATTCCTGAACCACTGGATACCTCTCCGCAATAATTTGCGGCGAATGAAAAAGCCCGGGCATGCCCGGGCTTTTTGTTGCCTGTCACTCAGTTACTGTCCGCGTTTACGTGCCTGCGCGGCCTTGGCGGCACGCAGACGCCGAACCTCTTTCGGATCCGCCAGCAGCGGACGATAGATTTCGATTCGATCCCCTGCCTGAATCACATGCTGCTCAGGATTCATGACCTGCTTGCCAAAGATCCCCACCGGACAGGTCGCCAGATCCAACTCGGCAAAATGCTCACCTATAGAAGAAGCCAGCAGCGCACTGCGCAGTGTCGAACCCTGAGGCACCCACACAGTGATCAGCAACTGGCGATCGACTGCGGCGTAAACCACCTCGATCGAGATCAGGGACTCAGCCATGCAGTTGCTTGGCCCGCTGACAGAATGCATCCACCAGGGTATTGGCCGCCTGGTTGAACAGCGGCCCTAACGTGGCCCGCACCAAAGGCCCCGCATAATCGAAAGACAGATCAAGACTGATCTTGCAGGCCTTCTCGCCCAGCGGCTTGAACACCCACAGACCATGCAATTGATTGAACGGCCCCTCTTCCAGGTTCATTTCGATCGACTGTCCCGGCACCAGGGTATTACAGGTCACGAAACGCTGACTCATGCCGCCCTTAGCCACTGCCAGGCTGGCACGCATCCGTTCCTCGCTGTTCTCCAGCACCTCGGCCGAAGAGCACCAGGGCAGAAACTCCGGGTAACGGGCCACATCATTGACCAGGTCATACAGAAACTGCGCCGGATAGGGCAAAAGGGCCGAACGTTGAATATGGGTCGTCATGTGAGCTTCATTTCCACAACTGGGCGGCAAACACCACAAGAATGCCGACGGGCGCCACATAGCGCATCAAAAACAAGGCCAGGGAGAACAACAACGGACTGCGCAATGACAACTCATCACGAACAGCCTCACGGCCCATCACCCAACCTGCAAACACCACGAAGCACAAACCGCCAAGAGGCAACATGATCCGCGAGGTGAAAAAGTCGATCACACCAAAGAAGTCCAGACCGCCGGCCGCGCCCCATCGATAGAGATGAAAAACACCGCCTTCGTTCACGAAAAACTTGGCCTGCTGCCAGATGTTGAAGGAAAACACCGTTCCCAACCCCACGAACCAGCAGCTGAACGCCAGCCAGAATGTCACCCAGCCGCGGCGGATTTTAGTCCTCTCGACGAGATAAGCCACCATCGGTTCCAACAAGGAAATGGCCGAGCTCCAGGCCGCAATCGCCACCAGGACAAAGAACACTACGCCCATAAGCTGGCCGAACGCCACATTACCGAAGGCGAACGGCAGACTGATAAACATCAAACCAGGCCCTTCGCTAGGGTTCAGCCCGGCAGCGAACACGATGGGAAACAGCGCCATTCCCGCCACCAGGGAAACAAAGGTATCCAGCAGCGCCACCCCTACCACGGTGCCAGCCAGGGACGAATGCTTGGGCATGTAGGCGCCATAGATCATGATCGAACCGACACCGACACTCAGGGAAAAGAACGCATGCCCCATGGCCGGCAGCAGCCCGTCCAACAAGCGGTCCAGGCTGAAGTCGAACATGAAATGCAGGCCCTGCATGAAATGCCCGGTGGTCATGCTGTAGCCCAGCAGCACCAGCAGCATCACGAACAGCAGCGGCATCATGATCCGCAGACTGCGTTCAAGCCCGGCAACCACTCCCTTGGCAATCACCAATGCCGACAGCAGCATGAACAGCGTGTGCCAAAGCGTCAGTCGCCACGGATCGGCCGTCACCGCAAAGAAGTACGCACTGACCTGATCCGCCGTGACACCCTGAAAATCGCCGCGCCCCATGTCGATGATGTAGTCCAGGGACCAACCACCCACCACGCTATAGAAGGAGAGAATCAGCAGCGCCGTGATCATTCCGGCGAAGGCGCCCCAAGACCACTTGGCCGAATGCCCGGCCTCCAGAGCCAGCACCTTCAGGGCATTGGCCGGGCTCTGCCGCGCCCGACGACCGATCAGGGTTTCCGCCAGCATCACCGGCAACCCAATCAGCGCGATGCACGCCAGAAACACCAGGACAAAAGCACCACCACCATAGACGCCGACCATGTAGGGGAATTTCCAGATGCTCCCCAGGCCCACGGCCGAACCAGTTGCAGCGAGTATAAAGACCCAGCGGCTTGCCCAGCCGCCGTGGACAGAGACCCTGTCTGTCGACATCGTTAACGCGCCCAACCGAAAAAAAAGAGGCCGCATTGTCCGGGATTCAATCAACCTGCTCAAGCACGCTGCGTCACCGTAGCCGACGCGCGCGCAACTCCCTATAATGCCGCCCCTATGGCTAAACAGAAGAAACACCCAACAGGGACCATCGCGCAAAACAAAAAGGCGCGTCACGATTACTTCATCGAACATCGGTTCGAGGCTGGACTGGTCCTGGCCGGCTGGGAAGTAAAGAGTCTGCGGGCGGGCAAGGCACAACTGGTGGACAGTTACGTGCTGCTCAAGGATGGCGAGGCCTGGCTGTTTGGCAGCCATTTCACCCCGCTGACCACCGCCAGCACCCACGTCATCGCCGACCCCACGCGCACGCGCAAGCTGCTGCTCAACCAGCGCGAGCTGGAGAAGCTGTTCGCCGCCGTGCAGCAGAAGGGTTACGCCTGCGTCTGCCTTTCGCTCTACTGGAGCAAGCACCTGGTCAAGTGTGAAATCGCACTGGGCAAGGGCAAGAAGGAATACGACAAGCGTCATACCGAACGCGAGCGCGATTCCGATCGCGAACTGCAGCGTGCGGTGCGGACCAAGGGCAAGGAAGACTGATCTTCCTGCCTTGAGGTCGCTTTCGCCGGCAAGCCGGCTCCTACAACACCCAGGTAGGAGCCAGCTTGCCGGCGATTTGCATTACATGCCCTTGCGCCGTTCGGCCCGGGCCACTCGCTGCACTTCCTGGCGTACTTCTTCGAGCACCTCCTGCACATAGAGAATATGCCGGCTGGAGATTTCCCGCGCCTCTTCAGCACGCCCTTCGATAATCGCCAGGTACAGGTCACGGTGCTGACTGATCAGCATGTCGCGGGTTTCCGTGCGCTGTTTGTACATGCCGCCGATGTTGGTCACCACGTTGCGCTTGAGCAGGTCGAACAGGCCACGAATGGTGTGCAGCAACACCGCGTTATGGCTGGCCTCGGCAATCGCCAGGTGGAACTTGGCATCCGCGGCGCCCTCCTCGATACGACTGACATCGTCGGAGCGGGAATAACAATCCTGCAACTCCTCGAAGGCTTGAGTCAGCCGCTCACGATCCACCGCCGTTGCGCGCAACGCCGCGTAATAAGCACAAGACGCTTCCAGGGTATGACGGAACTCCAGCAGATCGCGCTGGGCATCCGTGTTGTTTTCCAACAAGTGCAGCAGCGGATCGCTGAAGGTCGAGCCCAGGGATTCCACCACATAGTTGCCGCCGCCCTGACGACTGATCAGCAAACCCTTGGCCGTCAGTTTCTGGATAGCCTCGCGCAATGAAGGACGGGACACCCCGAACTGCTCGGCCAGCGCCCGTTCGGCAGGCAGCCGCTCGCCGGCCTTCAAGGTGCCTTCGAGAATCATCCCTTCCAGGCGCTCGACAATATCGTCGGACAAACGGCGCTGGCGTATCTGATCAAACCCCATGACTCACTCTCCACCCTCCCGACCCATCGCCGGGGGGCTCTATTCTGGCCTATTCACAGCGCGCCAACACCTGGCAGAACGCAGCCATTTGTACCCATCAGATGGCCGCGCCATAGCGCATGAGACAAAAGTTTTAGGGCGGCAAATTGACACACCACGCACAAGGCTTTTACCCTAGCCAACAGCGATTGTAAATTGGTCTTACCAATTAACCAAGACGCTCGCAGTGCCTGACCAACAACAATTAGGGGCCACCCCATTATGCAAACCTGGCAACAGCTCTATAGCCCGCTTGGCAGCCTCGGCCTGTCCGCCCTCGCCGCCGTTATCCCGATCGTGTTCTTCTTCCTCGCTCTGGCCGTGTTCCGTCTCAAAGGACACGTCGCCGGGAGTATCACCCTGGCCTTGTCGATCCTGGTGGCGATCTTCGCTTTCAAGATGCCCGCCGACATGGCCTTCGCTGCCGCTGGCTATGGATTTGCCTACGGTCTGTGGCCCATCGCCTGGATCATCGTCGCCGCCGTATTCCTCTACAAACTGACCGTGAAGAGCGGCCAGTTCGAAATCATCCGCAGCTCGGTGCTGTCGATCACCGACGACCAGCGCCTGCAAGTGCTGCTGATCGGCTTCTGCTTCGGCGCCTTCCTCGAAGGTGCAGCGGGCTTCGGCGCACCGGTGGCGATCACCGCCGCCCTGCTGGTGGGCCTGGGCTTCAACCCGCTGTACGCCGCCGGCCTGTGCCTGATCGCCAACACCGCGCCCGTGGCCTTCGGCGCCCTGGGGATTCCGATCATCGTTGCCGGCCAGGTAACCGGCATCGACGCCTTCAAGATCGGCGCCATGACCGGCCGCCAACTGCCGCTGCTGTCGCTGTTCGTGCCGTTCTGGCTGGTGTTCATGATGGACGGTATGCGCGGCGTCAAAGAGACCTGGCCTGCCGCGCTGGTGGCCGGCCTGAGCTTTGCCGTGACCCAGTACTTCACCTCGAACTTCATCGGCCCGGAACTGCCGGACATCACCTCGGCCCTGGCCAGCCTGATCTCCCTGACCCTGTTCCTGAAAATCTGGCAGCCCAAGCGCACCGCGGGCGCGCAGATCGCCGGTGCCACCTCCAGCGCGGCCGTGACCGCCAGCGCCGGCGGCTTCGGCCAGCCACGCAGCACCGTCGCTTCGCCCTACAGCCTGGGGCAGATCTTCAAGGCCTGGTCACCGTTCCTGATCCTCACCGTGCTGGTGACCATCTGGACCCTCAAGCCCTTCAAGGCGATGTTCGCCGCCGGCGGCTCGATGTACGGCTGGGTGTTCAACTTCGCCATCCCGCATCTGGATCAGTTGGTGATCAAGATGACGCCGATCGTGGCGACCCCGACCGCCATCCCGGCAGTGTTCAAACTCGACCCGATCTCCGCCACCGGCACGGCGATTTTCTTCTCCGCGCTGATCTCCATGCTGGTGCTGAAGATCAACGTCAAAACTGGTCTGACCACTTTAAAAGAGACCTTCTACGAGCTGCGCTGGCCGATCCTGTCCATCGGCATGGTGCTGGCGTTCGCCTTCGTCACCAACTACTCGGGCATGTCCTCGACCATGGCCCTGGTCCTGGCGGCCACCGGCGCGGCGTTCCCGTTCTTCTCGCCGTTCCTCGGCTGGCTCGGGGTGTTCCTCACCGGTTCCGATACCTCGTCCAACGCCCTGTTCAGCTCGCTGCAGGCCACCACCGCGCACCAGATCGGGGTCAATGACACCCTGCTGGTCGCGGCCAACACCAGCGGCGGCGTGACCGGCAAGATGATCTCGCCGCAATCGATCGCCGTGGCCTGCGCCGCCACCGGCCTGGTGGGCAAGGAGTCGGACCTGTTCCGCTTCACCCTCAAGCACAGCCTGTTCTTTGCCACTATTGTCGGCCTGATCACCCTGGCCCAGGCCTACTGGTTCACCGGCATGCTGGTGCACTAAGCAACACTGATAGAACCGACGCCGCCCTCACCCGCGGCGTCCGCATTCACCACCCGGTCTGCAAGGCTGCTGAAAGCTTGCTGGTTTATCTTTCAGCCGCCGCAACGGACGAATAACCGGGATCACCCGGAGACACGCCTGATGAGCGAGCTTTTCTACAACGCCGTGCCCAATGCGACCCGCGTCGCACCGCCGCTGGCCGAACCCCGGCAGTACCCCAGCGCGAAACCGTCGCGGGTCTACCTGTTCGGCACTTGTGTGGTCGACCTGTTCTATCCCGAAGCCGGGATGGACGCGATTCACCTGCTGGAGCGCGAAGGCATTCGCGTGGAGTACCCGCAAGGGCAAAGCTGCTGCGGACAACCGGCCTACACCTCGGGCTACACCGAGCAGGCGCGCACCGTGGCCCGCTCGCAACTGGCGCTGTTTGCCGGCGACTATCCGGTGGTGGTGCCGTCGGGTTCCTGCGCAGGCATGCTGCGCGAGCATTACGCGGACTTGTTCAAGGACGAGCCCGAAACCCTGAAACAGGTGCAGGCCCTGGCTGCCCGCACCTACGAGCTGGCCGAGTTCCTGCTGCACGTATGCAAGGTGCAGCTCAAGGACAGCGGCGCACCGATCAAGGTGGCGCTGCACACCTCCTGCTCGGCCCGCCGGGAAATGAACACCCACCTGCACGGCCGTGATTTGCTGTCACAGCTGAGCAACGTGGAACGGGTAGAACACAGCCACGAAAGCGAATGCTGTGGCTTTGGCGGGACTTTCAGCGTCCGAATGCCGGACATCTCCGGCGCCATGGTCGCGGACAAGACCCGCGCGCTGAAAGAATCCGGCGCCCATCAGGTACTGAGTGCCGACTGCGGCTGCCTGATGAACATCAACGGCGCGCTGGAAAAGCAAAAAGAGGCATTGCGCGGCCAGCACCTGGCGAGCTTCCTCTGGCAACGTACTGGAGGTGCGCAATGAGCACCCCCGAGCTGATTCCGACCACGACGCTGGCGGACGATTTCCGAACCCGGGCCCACGAAGCCCTGGGTGACCAACAACTGCGAAACAACTTTCGCAGCGCCATGGATTCACTCATGGCCAAGCGTGCGGCGTCGTTCAGCGATGCCCACGAAAGAGAACATTTACGCGCCCTGGGCAACGCGATTCGCGCCCGGGCGCTGTCCAAGCTGCCCGACCTGCTCGAGCGTCTGGAACAGAACCTGACCCGCAACGGTGTGACTGTGCACTGGGCGGAAACGGTGGACGAGGCCAATGGCATCGTCCTCTCGATCATCCGCGCTCACGAGGCGCGGCAAGTGATCAAGGGCAAATCGATGGTCAGCGAAGAGATGGAAATGAACCATGTCCTCGCTGAACAAGGCATTGAATGCCTTGAGTCGGACATGGGCGAATTCATCGTCCAGCTCGACCACGAGAAGCCTTCACACATCATTATGCCGGCGATCCACAAGAATGCCGGTCAGGTCGCGTCCTTGTTCCACGACAAACTCGGCGTGGAGTACACCAAGGACGTTGACCAACTCATTCAGATCGGTCGCAAGGTCCTGCGGCAGAAATTCTTCGAAGCCGATATCGGCGTCTCCGGCGTCAACTTCGCCGTGGCCGAGACCGGCACCCTGCTGCTGGTGGAAAACGAAGGTAACGGGCGCATGTCCACCACCGTGCCGCCAGTGCACATTGCCGTCACCGGGATCGAGAAAGTCGTCGAGAACCTGCGAGACGTAGTGCCGCTGCTTTCACTGCTGACCCGCTCGGCCCTCGGCCAACCCATCACCACCTACGTCAACATGATCTCCGGCCCGCGCAAAGAGCATGAGCTGGACGGCCCCCAGGAAGTGCACCTGGTGCTGCTGGACAACGGCCGCAGCCAGGCCTTTGCCGACAGCGAACTGCGCCAGACCCTGAACTGCATCCGCTGCGGCGCCTGCATGAACCACTGCCCGGTCTACACCCGGGTCGGCGGCCACACCTACGGCGAGGTCTACCCGGGGCCGATCGGCAAGATCATCACCCCGCACATGGTCGGCCTGGCCAAGGTGCCGGATCACCCCAGCGCCTCGTCGCTGTGCGGCGCCTGTGGCGAAGTTTGCCCGGTGAAGATCCCGATCCCGGCGCTGCTGCGACGCCTGCGCGAAGAGAACGTCAAGGCTCCGGACAGCCCGCATCAAGTGATGCGCGGTCAGGGCAGCAAGTACTCGCGCAAGGAACGTTTTATCTGGAACGCCTGGGCCCGCCTCAACAGCTCGCCGACCCTGTATCGCCTGTTCACCCTGGCCGCCACCCGCCTGCGCGCCCTCACCCCGAGCAAGGTCGGCCCCTGGACGCAGAACCACAGCGCGCCAAAACCCGCCGCCCGGTCGCTGCATGACTTGGCCCGTGAGCACCTGGACAAGCAGGGAGACCACTGATGAGCGCGAAACACAACATCCTCGCCAAGCTGCGCAACAGCCTGACCGGCACCACGCCGATTGTGGATAACTTCGACGAGGCGCTGGTCACCCAGCCTTACAGCTACAGCGCTGAACAACGCATCCCGCAGTTGCGCAAACAGATGGAAGCGGTGCACACCGAAATCCACCTGAGCAACGGCGCCGATTGGCCAGAGTTGCTCGCCCGCCTGCTGCAGGAGCGCCAACTGCCCAGCCTGCTGATCGCCCCGAGCACGCCCCACGGCCAGCGGGTCACCCAGTACTGGGCCGAGCACCCGCAACTGCCGGCGCTCAAGGCCTACGACCGCCCGGTGGAAGAATGGAAAGCCGAGCTGTTCAACGACACCCCGGCCAGCCTCACCACCACCCTGGGTGCCATCGCCGCCACCGGCAGCCTGATCCTCTGGCCGACCCGGGAAGAGCCGCGGCTGATGAGCCTGGTGCCGCCGGTGCATTTCGCCCTGCTCAAGGCCAGCGAGATCCGCGACAACTTCTATCAGGTGCAGCAACAGATGAACTGGGCCGCCGGCATGCCGACCAACGCACTGCTGGTGTCCGGCCCGTCGAAGACCGCTGATATCGAACAAGTCCTGGCTTACGGCGCCCACGGCCCGAAAGACCTGGTGGTGCTGATCCTGGAGGACCAATGAGCCTACCGGCCGCTTTTCTGCGCGATGCCCAGCAACTGATTCCCCAGGAGCGGCGTTTCGACGACCCGCTCTCGACCCTGGCCTTCGGCACCGACGCCAGCTTCTACCGGCTGATCCCCAAGCTGGTGATCCGCGTCGAATCCGAAGATGAAGTGGTGGCCCTGCTCCAGCTGGCCCAGCGCGACCGCGTGCCGGTGACCTTCCGCGCCGCCGGCACCAGCCTGTCCGGGCAGGCCATCAGCGACTCGGTGCTGATCGTGCTGGGGGATAACTGGAACGGCAAGGAGATTCGCCATCAGGGTACGCAGATTCGCCTGCAACCCGGGGTGATCGGCGCCCAGGCCAATGCCTGGCTGGCACCGTTCGGGCGCAAGATCGGCCCCGACCCGGCCTCGATCAACGCCTGCAAGATCGGTGGCATCGTCGCCAACAATGCCAGCGGCATGTGCTGCGGCACCGCGCAGAACACTTATCACACCCTGGCCGGCATTCGCCTGGTGCTGGCCGATGGCACGCGCCTGGACACCGAGGATGAGGCCAGCATCGCCGCCTTCCGCGCCAGCCATGGCCCGTTGCTGGAGCGCCTGGCCGAACTGGGCCGCAGTACCCGCGCCAACAGCGAGCTGGCGGCGAAGATCCGTCATAAATACCGGCTGAAAAACACCACCGGCCTGTCCCTCAACGCCCTGGTGGATTTCGACGAACCGCTGGACATCCTCAGCCACCTGCTGGTGGGCTCCGAGGGCACCCTGGGCTTTATCAGCGCAGTGACCTACGACACGGTGATCGACCACCCGAACAAGGCCTCGGCGCTGATCGTGTTTCCCGATGTGGAAACCTGCTGCAACGCGGTGACCGTGCTCAAGAGCCAGCCAGTGTCGGCAGTGGAGCTACTGGACCGCCGCAGCCTGCGCTCGGTGCAGGACAAGCCCGGCATGCCGGCTTTCGTCCAGCAACTCTCGGCCAACGCCTGCGCGCTGCTGATCGAGTCCCGCGCCGCGTCCTCGTCGCTGCTGCACGAGCAACTGGCGCAGATCATGAATTCCCTGGCCGCCTTCCCGGTGGAAAAACAGGTGGACTTCACCGAAGACCCGCAGGAAAACGCCAAGCTCTGGGCGATCCGCAAGGACACCTTCCCGGCGGTGGGCGCGGTGCGCAAGACCGGCACCACGGTGATCATCGAAGACGTGACCTTCCCCGTGGAACAGCTGGCCATCGGCGTCAACCGCCTGATCGAGCTGTTCGATAAGCACCACTACGACGAAGCGATCCTGTTCGGCCATGCCCTGGAGGGCAACCTGCACTTCGTCTTCACCCAAGGCTTCAACAGCAGCGAGGAAGTGAACCGCTACCAGGCGTTCATGGACGACGTGGCACAACTGGTGGCGGTGGAATTCGGCGGATCGCTGAAGGCCGAACACGGCACCGGACGCAACATGGCGCCCTTCGTCGAGCTGGAATGGGGCAGCGATGCCTACCAATTGATGTGGCAGCTCAAGCGCCTGCTGGACCCCAACGGCATCCTCAACCCGGACGTGGTGCTCAGCGAAGACCCGCAGATCCATCTGAAGCATCTCAAGCCGCTGCCGGCGGCCGACGAGATTGTGGATAAGTGCATCGAGTGCGGTTTCTGCGAGCCGGTGTGCCCGTCCAAGGGGCTGACCCTGAGCCCGCGCCAGCGCATCGTCATCTGGCGCGACATCCAGGCACGCAAACGGGCTGGCATCGATACGTCCGAGCTGGAGGCGGCCTATCAATACCAAGGCATCGACACCTGCGCCGCCACCGGCCTGTGCGCCCAGCGCTGCCCAGTGGGCATCAACACCGGCGAGTTGGTGAAAAAACTGCGCAGTGAACACGCCACCCATAACGGCACCGCCGACTGGCTCGGCTCACACTTCGCCAGCACCTTGCAGGGCGCCCGCCTCACCCTGCACGTGGCCAATGGCGCGCGCATGCTCCTGGGAGCACCGCGCCTGAGCAAGCTGTCGGCGAGCCTGACGCGCCTGTCCAAAGGCCGGGTGCCGCAGTGGAACAACGCCATGCCCCAGCCGGAAAAGGCCATTCGCTTCAGCCCGAGCGTCAGCGATGCGCGCCCGCGAGTGGTGTACCTGGCGGCCTGCGTGTCCCGAGTGATGGGGCCAGCGGCAGGCGACAAGGAACAAAGCTCGCTCTACGAAAAAACCCGCGGCCTGCTGGAAAAAGCCGGCTATCAAGTGGTGCTGCCGGACAACCTGGACAACCTCTGCTGCGGCCAGCCCTTCGCCTCCAAGGGCTACGCCACCCAGGCCGAAGACAAGCGCCAGGAACTGATCGGCGCCCTGCTCCACGCCAGCCGGGGCGGCCTCGACCCGATCTACTGCGACACCAGCCCCTGCACCCTGCGCCTGGTGCAGGACCTGGGCGATGTGCGCCTGGACCTCTACGATCCGGTGCGCTTCATCCGCACTCACCTGCTGGAGCGCCTGGAATTCACACCACAGGAAGCACCGATCGCCGTGCACGTCACCTGCAGCACCCAGCACCTGGGCGAGAGCCAGGCGCTGATCGAACTGGCCCGGCGTTGCAGCAAGAATGTGGTGATCCCCGAAGGCATCCACTGCTGTGGTTTCGCCGGCGACAAGGGCTTCACCACCCCGGAACTCAACGCCCACTCCCTGCGCAGCCTCAAGGACGCGGTGCAGTATTGCAGCGAAGGCATCTCCACCAGCCGCACCTGTGAAATCGGCCTCAGCCAGCACGGCGGAATCGACTATCACGGTCTGGTCTACCTGGTGGACCGAGTCACCCGGGCCAAGGTGATCTGAACTGACGCCTGCCAGGCGCAGGAACGAGCAACACCAGTGGCGAGGGAGCTTGCTCCCGCTGGGCTGCATAGCAGCCCCGCATCTGGGGCTCCCCCCCAGTTAGCCACAAGCCCGGTGCCTGCCCAGACCAGCCAGTCACCAAGGCCTTCACTCCTTTGGGCGCCCACTCGAACGCGATAACCGCTATCGCCTTTCATCGCAAAAAAAACCGAACCCCGGCACCCGGCCAGGGTCCACTTTCCAGGCCCGCACAAAAAGGGCTTAGCCCCACTCGGCCGCCCGTCCTGTTGACCGGCAGCACCGAGCCCCTGCAATCAAGGAGATCACCATGAAGCGTTCCGCACTGGCTGGACTGTTCATCACCGCCGCAATGCTGGCCTCCCCGGTGTTTGCCGCCGGGCAAGAGGACCTGTGCCAGATCAACCTGCAAAAAATCAGAGACGCCAAGGTCAGCACCGAAGCCATGAGCTCGGACCTGAGCAGCGACATCGACGCCACGGTGCAGCAAGCCACCGCCGAGCACGCCAAAGGCACCGAGCAAGGCACCAAGAACTGCATCTCCCTGACCACCCAAGCGCTCCAGCGCTTGCAGAACAACACCAAGGGCGATCAGTAGCTCAATGCATTGAGCCAACCTTCGGGTTGGCCTTCTGCGCTCGCTTAGCGTAGAATCCGCCCACCTGTTGGTAATGCACAACAGGTTCGGGGCCGTTTAGGATTCGACGCCGGTTGCGAAACTTTAGGTGCATGCCGAGTTGGTAACAGAACTCGTAAATCCACTGTTGCAACTTCCTATAGTTGCCAATGACGAAACCTACGGGGATTACGCTCTCGCTGCGTAAGCGGCGCTAGCCCTTCCCCCCTGGTACCTTCGGGTCCAGCAATCATCAGGGGATGTCTGTAAACCCAAAATGATTGTCATATAGAACAGAATCGCCGTGCAGTACGTTGTGGACGAAGCGGCTAAAACTTACACAACTCGCCCAAAGCACCCTGCCCGTCGGGTCGCTGAGGGTTAACTCAATAGACACGGCTAAGCATGTAGTACCGACAGCGGAGTACTGGCGGACGGGGGTTCAAATCCCCCCGGCTCCACCAAATGATCAAAAAAAGACGTCCATGGACGTCTTTTTTTGTGCCTGAAACCCAGTAAATTCGCGGCCTCCAGCGCTTTTGCGGTCTTTTGAGAGTTTCTGAGTTCCAGCCATTCGGGTATTCCAGACGGTATTCCAGCTCATCCGGTGCTAATCTTTGGAATACCGAATCAGTGCTTGAGGACAATCTCATGCCTGCTCAAAACCTCCGCCTCTCCGATCGACAGCTCAAGGGAGTCAAACCCGCGTCCAAGGATTACGTCCTCACGGACGGTGACGGTTTGCAGCTCCGCGTACGCAGCAACGGCTCGTTGCTGTGGAATTTCAACTACCGCGAACCGGTGACCAAAAAGCGCATCAACATCGGTTTTGGGACCTACCCCGAACTGTCACTGGCGAACGCACGAAAGAAGGCAGTCGAAGCGCGCGAGCTGCTCGCCCAAGGCATCGATCCGAAGGTGCAACGCAATACGTTGAATGAAGCCAAGCGCGCAGAAACGGAACACACCTTCGAGAACGTGGCCACCGCCTGGTTCGAGCTCAAGAAAGACTCGGTCACCCCAACCTACGCCGAGGACATTTGGCGGTCGCTCACGCTGCATGTGCTCCCGGACTTGAGGACTACACCACTCGCTAAAATCACCGCACCGATGGTGATCGGATTGCTTCGTCCAATCGAAGCGAAAGGCAGCCTGGAGACGGTCAAACGTCTTAGCCAGCGGCTAAACGAGATCATGACCTACGGCGTAAATTCCGGCCTGATCTTCGCCAACCCGCTCACCGGCATTAGGGCAGTATTCAAGAAGCCCGAGAAAGAGAATATGGCTGCGCTTCCGCCCGAAGAACTCCCCGAGTTCATGCTGGAGATCGCGAACGCCAGCATCAAACGCACGACCCGCTGCCTGATCGAATGGCAGTTGCACACGATGACTCGTCCCGCCGAGGCGGCGACTACTCGCTGGGCTGACATCGACTTTGAAAGGCGTGTCTGGACTATCCCATCGGAGCGGATGAAGAAGCGCCGCCCTCACAGCATCCCGTTGAGTGATCACGCTGTCGCACTGTTAGTGTCACTGAAGACTCACAGCGGCCATCGCGAATACGTCTTCCCGGCAGACAGAAATCCACGCACCCACGCCAATAGCCAGACCGCCAACATGGCATTGAAACGCATGGGCTTCCAGGATCGCTTGGTCAGCCACGACATGCGCTCGATGGCCAGCACCATCTTGAATGAACATGGCTGGGATCCTGAGCTCATCGAAGTGGCCCTGGCGCACGTCGACAAGGATGAGGTGCGGAGCGCCTACAACCGAGCCGACTACATCGAGCGCCGGCGCCCGATGATGGCCTGGTGGAGTGAGTACATCCAGAAAGCCGCCACCGGCAGCCTGCTCGCCTCAGCGTACGGCCAAATCAGAGACAAGGACGTGGTGCCGATTCGCTAGCGCTGTACAGGCGCAAGAACTGCAGCAACAACTGAACGTTCAAGATTCGGGGCAAGCAGCCTCGCTTATCCGCTTCTAAGCGCGGGTCCATCCAAACAGGGCTGCAAAGCCGCCCTGTTTGGATGGACCTTACTTTGAAGAGCAAAAAAGCGACCACGCTGTCCAGGATTTACCACGGAATTCCACCGGTGGATAAACGCTCTTCAAGTCCAAAGTGGCGCTGAATTTCGAACCTTGACCGGGTTTATCCACAGGCGTAGAACTGGCCGTGCAAGCGCTGTCGATGACAGCAACCCAGGTGGCCCGAACCTTGAAGGCCACGCCGCTCCCGCGGTGGTTCCCCCCAAAAGGCGATTCGCGTCCGGCAGCTCGCCCGGTCACCTCCCCGGTGATGGATGCCTACTTCAGATCATGGCCCTCGTGCGCCAGACGACACTTCCTACTTCGCTGCCCTGCAGCAACCTATCCGCTTGGCCGAATCTTGCGCCAACCTGCGCCCGTCTCTTTCTCCTGGAAAGAGACGGGCGCTTCAAACACTGCTGCAGACCTCATCGCACTTGGCTTTGCGGCAACTCCTCTCGTGACAATTGGCGTGACAAACGCCGACGTCACCAGCAACAGCGCTGTAGATGATGGTGCCGCAGACCACGGAATGGACTGCACCTGACTGACAGTCAGGTATGCCCCGGTCATCGCATCGCTGAGTTCACCCAGCTCAAGATCTTCAGGCGCTGGTCTCGTCAGCCAGTGCAGCCTCCACCCGTCCACCGGTATCGGTGCTCAGGAGGCCAGATCATGAGATGCCCTTGCTCCCGGTTGTAAGGAGCCGCCAGTCCTGCTTAGTGGACACTCCCCACAGGTCGCAGGGGCCTTGATCCCTGATAACACTCAACATTCTTGGCGGGATGACGTGGGGCGAGGATCGGAGAGCGGACGATGAGGTAACCGACATGGCATTGGTGGGGAAACGCGATGGCCGCAATTTCGGCTACGGCAGGCAATTGAGCTATGCAGGACTGCAGGCGCTGAAAGATATGTTCGGCGGCGGCCATTACGGCACAGTCAAAGCGCACTGTGATCGGTGGCAGGCATTCGTCAAATGGTGCCGTTCCGAACTGGGGCCCGGTATCAATGATGCGCGGCAGATTGATCTGAAGGTGTTGGCCGACTATGCGGCGCATTTGCGCGACGTAGTTGGGCGCGGTGAGCTCGCCGTCAGCACTGCACAAAACCGGATATCCAGCGTTAACAGAACCATGGCGGCGCTTCGCGGTGATCAGTGCGTGAAGTTGCCCAGCCCGAGCAAGGCGTTAGGTATGCAGCGCACCGGGGTTCGACAATCAGTGCCGCAAGGCCAAGACCGCGAACAGGTTAAGCAGATCGTCGATGCGCTTTGCAGCTGTCATCAGCTACGAGCGGCAGCGATCGTTCTGTTGGCGCGAGCCACCGGCATGCGCTTGCGTGAGGCTATCCTGGCTGACCTGCCACGGCTAAGCCGTGAGGCTAAGGATTTAGGCAGGATTAACATTCAGGATGGCACCAAAGGCGGCCGCGCCGGTGCCTCGGCTCCACGTTGGATTGCGGTGGATGGCTATGTTCGAGGTGCACTTGGGTTTGCACGGCAAGTGTCGCCTGCGGGTAGCCGCAACCTGCTTGCGCCACACGAAAGCTACCTGAATTTTCTGCAAGAAATCATCCGCCCTGCGCGGGACATCCTGCATGCACACATCCTCAAAGGCTTCCATGAGCTACGAGCGGCGTACGCATGTGAGCGCTATGAGCAAATCACCCAACATCACGCGCCTATCAACGGCGGCCAATGTTGCCAGGTAGATAGGAATCTTGATCGTCAGGCCCGGAGACAAATCAGCTATGAGCTGGGGCACGGTCGGATCGCCGTAGTCTCCGCGTACATTGGAGCGCAGTCATGAGTAAGCCATTCGATATGGAGTTGTTCTTGGCTGGCGTGCTGACCGGATCGCACGCGACGCGGCAACGCCATTTGCGGCAAGCAAAGCATATCCAAGCCGAGATT
Organism: Pseudomonas protegens; assembly: GCF_013407925.2. Classification (NCBI taxonomy): domain Bacteria; kingdom Pseudomonadati; phylum Pseudomonadota; class Gammaproteobacteria; order Pseudomonadales; family Pseudomonadaceae; genus Pseudomonas; species Pseudomonas protegens. The sequence goes on from NZ_CP060201.1 coordinate 2,303,541, forward strand.
GCTAAACGTTGGCAGCGAGAGAAACCTTGGGCCTGGCAGCGAAAGCATCTGGATTGGTTCCTAGAACATCGCCTTGCTCAGAGCAGTGAGGGGACCAGATACTACTATTTGCTGACTGTGCGGCTGATCGCTCGTCGACTAGGAAAGTCATGGGTGCTCCATGCACTCATGCCCCTCGTCCAATGACATTCCTTATTGGCAACTATGGAAGAAAGAATGGAAGGAAATGGACTTCGCGGAAATTAAAGCAGAGTGGTACAAGTAGCCCGGCACTCTATATTCGGTAGCACGGGTCGCTGCTGTCGCCCACCCACGGTAGCGGCCCTATGCTCTGTACGAAATTGTGTTCGCCAATCGTTGTAGGATTTGGCTTGCCTGCGGTAGACCGAAAGTCGGTTTTTACACACTCTGACCAAGGGTTTATCGTCGCCTGGCGAGAGCCGTGAACGCTGCTATAATCTCGGTGCGCTCTTTGTCCAAAAGTTTTTTCACCATAGCAGAGTAGGGCATCGAAGGAGCCTTTAGTTTGTCTAAATCTTTGAAGATATCCATTGCATCGTTGTACAGATAATCGAATAGTTCACCTGGCTTTTTGGTGGCCGCATCCATCAGCTTATTACGCGCTTTGAGGAGTTGATTCGTTACTTCAAGCATCAATGATGTACGTGTTTCGACCAGTTTTTTGCGGTTCAAGCCAAAAATTTGATAGGTATGTAGTCCATAAGGGTCCCAAGCGTTTCCCACCCTATTTGGCGCAATCAGGCTTAGTCCACCCTCAACAATCCAATCCAAGTGATCATTAGGGTTCCGGCGAGTAGGGTCGATAAGGTAGGCGTCTTCAAGGTCGAGGTCATCACCTTCGGCTACCGCCCGCTGGCCACCAATTGGGAAATGGTCATATTTTCCCAGTTTGTATTTACCTGATTGTGTTTTTTGCTGATAAGGCTGTTCGACAGTCAATTTATGTATTTCATGATATTCCGAAATATTGCAATGGCTGCAACTTGGTAACAGATTTGTCCACGTTGAGGCTAGCCACCAGTAACCCTTGTGGCTCGAGTCTTCGACAACGCGTCCTTTGGGGCGAAAGTGTTCAACCTGAGCGGACATCACGGCCCTATAGCTAGATTCACAGTAGGCGCATTTGTCATGAAATAGTTTGTCCAGCGCTTCTTTAACATCTTTGGAACGGTATGCTGCGAAGTTAAACTTTTCGGGAATTTTAGCTTTTGTTATTTTGCCTTTTTTTTTCGTGGCTTTTGCCTTAGCCACTGCGGGTTTGGTTGCTAGTGCTGCGAAGTGCTTGATGGCGCGTAGCCTTTCCTTAGCCCCTCTGCCGTTTGGCGATGCCAGCGATAATGGCTCTGCTACCGTGCTTCGATCTATGGAAATCACTGATCCACTCCATTGGAGTCAGCCCGCAGGCGTTCGAGGATAAGGTTTACGGCATCTTCTCGTACTGCTGTCCTATCTAGGGTATCTGAACGAAGCTGTTCGATGATGTGCCGGCGCAATGCTTCATTGACCACCTGCTTTTCAGGCGTGTCACCGATAATGGAAAAGGCGTTCATCTGTTCCGAGAAATGCGCATCAGGCGAAGTGCTGCGTGAATTGGACAACACGATCCGGTCAAGCTTGAGTACGGTCTCGGGTTCCACGGTGCTAGCCAGACCGAAATACTCCGAGGTCAGCAGTTGTTCTGCGCGCATGGCGGTGACGTCCGGCAAGCCCGTCATTTCCTGGACGCAGCCTTCATCGTCCTTGATAAGTACATGAACCTCGCCGTCGAACATACCTCTTAGGCAAAGGGGGTCGTGGGTGGTGTAGATGAACTGGACTTGAGGCATAGCGCGGCGCAATGCAGAAACGATCTGCATTTTCCATCGGGGGTGCAAATGCAATTCGATTTCGTCGATCAGTACTATTCCACGGGCATCTTCAAGATTTTCCCAAGTCCGGAGCATGTTACGGATGATGTCCAGGCTCATAGCAAATAGCGAGCGATACCCATCGCTCAAGCGAAAGATCGGGATGCTTTCGTTGTGTCTTCGTACGAGCACCTCACCCGACGCCAGCCGATACATCTCGTCGTACGTGTCGAGATTCAGGATCTCGCGCAGCGCTCGCGCCACCGGGAAAAAAGCCTTTTCACCAAGTAATTCCAACCAGGTAGCTGAGTGGGGTAGTGGTTTGTTTTTTTCGAACAGGGAAGCAATGCTCGAAGTTTTTCTGATGATTCTAGAACTAGACTGCTCATCGTGAAATGAACGATGCGCACCATAGCCAAGAATTAAGCCACTGCGCAGATTTTGGCTTGAGAAAGAGCCGTCCCGACGAATACAGATATCGCTAGCTTCGCCGTCATCGAAGGTGACTCTAATGTTTGACTGAACTACGTGAGGTTGATCGTCTGTACCCTCTGCCAAGGTATCTCTGGGCAGGGTTGACTCCCAATCAAAATTTATTCGGGACCTCAATTTTGGGCTCATCACACCCAATGCAATCGCCTGAAGAATCGAGCTCTTACCTACTGAGTTTTCTCCCAGAAGCACTGTTGCCGGGGCAATGCCGCGTTCTTGGGTGGCGTGGTGACCAAGGTTTATTTTTAGCTTTTGAATCCCCTTGAAATGCTCGATTTCAATGACCCGGATTCGGGAGAAGTGGGGCTTTTCTGGGTTCGCTTCAGGGTTTCGAACGGTAACGACTTGCTCGGTAAAAGCCGGGTTGATCCCGGCGAGGCGATTCATGAACGCCTGCCACTCTGCTGTGGAGGTCTCCGCAATGAATCCCGCCAGCTCGCTGGAAAATTCGCCCTCCGTGGGCGGAGATTTTCTGATGGACGTTTCTAGAAGTGCTCCGAGCAACCAAAGTTTCGCGGCGCCTACGAATGGCAGACGTTTATTGAATAACTCTTCCAGCGTAGGGAGTATGGTCTCGTACTTGTTACCACGCAATTGGCCCAAGCGCGCCCAGAGGTCAGAAAAGTATGCAGACCGGTGGACCATGAGGTTACTACGATTGAGCTTCAGCGTTTCAATCGTTTCCCGGCCACGGCTAGTTTTATGAGTACATGTGCCATTGAATCTGAAGGCTATATGATCGAATGGCTTGTCGCGACAGGGGTCGATTAGTACAGGCGACTCGATTTCTGCATCATGCCACGGGGTAAACGGCGGTACACGCTTTGATGTTGTAGGGTATTGGTTTGCTTTGAATCTTGCACATACCGGACAGGCCGGAATCAGGTTGTTCCACTCGTACGCATACCACACATAGTGGTCTGCACTTGTCGTAGTTTCATACCTTAAACGTCCTTTTGCATTCATCAACGGTCGGTGGTGATGAACAGCGAAATCCTGAACGCTCAGCGGGCTTTCGCAATAACCGCATTTGTTCTCGAACACCTCAAGAAGAGCCATTCTGACGCTGGGCTGATTCCAGAGGCGAGAATCGAGGTTCGGGCGCCGGCTCAAGCGCTCGTCATCTGGCAGCTCGAAGTGGGCACGTAGCAGATCCATTTCTTTTGCCAGCGACTCGCTGCGCAGTGCGGTGGGTTGTAGCTCTGGGGCTCGCCAGATATGTCTCAACGTCAGGTCCCTTTAAGCGTTCAGTTGCCGAGCCCACAGCGGAGTCGTTGCTGGGCTCAATAAAAGAGTCAATGAGGGCCGGAGCTTATAGTGCAGGCGCATTGAGTGGCAAGGTGCCACCTTGCTGGCGCGGAGCGCTGATTGCGCCATGTCACGCGTAACTTCTTTGCGAGATTGTGGAAAAACTCCCGATTCGATTCCATCGAAAGCCATAACTAGCTGATTTGTTTATAGATACCCTATGAGGTACGTCAAAAAATCCACACAATTCCAGCCCCGCGAAAACCGGGACCCCACGGCCAACAACCGTCCGTCTGTCTCCACTACCAAGCGCTCGTCCGCCCCACTGATTGCAAAATGCCTCTATTGATCTAAAGTTCACAGCTTGCGCAAAGAAACTCGCTAAACCCTAGAGGTCAAGGATGCAGATAATTATTCTCGGATTGAAGCCCTTTATTTCGAATCTGAAATTTCGTGAACCCCAAGAACAATCACCCTCCGGCATCTCCGCACATTAATTTTATTACTTATCTAGCTTAGACTGCAAAAGGCAAAAACATGAAGCTTTCGGAACGATTCAAACTCTCCAAAACTCAATTCGAACTGGACTTTGTCGATATTGATACTGATTTTGACACGCGATTATTTGTGGACCCTTATCTTCTTGGATTAAGACCGGATCGCTGGTCGATAAAGGCTGCCAGTTCAGTAAGGTCCTTTTTTTCTCATTTCTTAGATCTAGTTCGCCAAGGGAAAGAGGACGATGCTTTTGAACTCTTCTCACATCTTCATGAGCCTAATGAGACCTGCCTCGGGCTTTCTTCAGGGAAACCTAGGGGTAACGGAATTGGTAGTGAGGACGCAAAGAAACTTTTCGAAAGCATCATGGGAAGTAAGGCAATACAGTCCGGAAAAATTACCGACCTAGAAGACTTTAGACTATTTATTCCAGGAATCGGCAAAGATAAAGTTTCAGATATGACTACCAACCTCATACGAGGCAGCCTCATTACCTATACGCAGGCCCAATGCAAACTACATAAAATAAAATTAACAGCTGGTGTTTCCGCCGGACCTATATGGGATGTACCCCGAAAAAAGTGGATATTTACTCACGAAGACACACTGCTTGTTGAAGGGAAAAAGATCCTTCTCACCCCGAAAGGAATCGTTTCTTATAGCAAGGCTTATGCCCCTGAGAATTACTATAATAAACATGTACTTGAGTATCTTCAACATGAGCACATAAGAACAGGTAGCATATGGGTCGAGCATCGCAAGGATGGAACTCCTTATATTTCAAAAAAGAGTCTAAAAGAAAATGTAGTAAAAGATTTTACCAAGGAATGGTTATTCGACTTCACAGAAAAACACCCACTGGTTTTTAAATCCTTCAGAGATCAGCAAGCGCAGCAGGTTAGATCTCTCCCATCTGATTCAATTGATCCCGAGCTCAACTTGAATTCAGTAGTAGATCACCTGATTGCGAAACTACGCTCGATTAAGCAGGGGCCATCAACGGCATCAGATTATCACAAAACAATAGTTGGCATTCTTGAAATGCTACTTTATCCAAACGCCTCATCACCTGTACTCGAAGCCGAGATAAACCAGGGCAGAAAGAGGATTGATATATACTTCGAAAACTCAGCCAAGGAAGGCTTTTTTCATACACTCCATATGATTCACAAAATACCCTGCCCGTATCTAATTATCGAATGCAAGAACTACTCAAAGGACATACAAAACCCCGAGCTTGATCAAATGATTGGACGATTAACCGTTAATCGAGGAATGCTTGGAATCATAACATGCAGAGAGATATCTAAAAAAGAATTATTCATTGAAAGATGCAGAGACTCATTTAAAAATGGCCACGGCTTAATTATACCATTAACTGACGCAGACCTAATATCAGCACTTGAGAAGCTAAAGCTCGAACATAAAACCCCACTAGAAGAGGTGCTTAACGAAATAAAAAATACAATTATTATGTCCTGACAGAAAAAATTAGTAGCGGCAACAATTGGGGTGTGGTGTTCCGATTGTTGCCACCTTAAGTCCATTACTCTAGTCGCTAAAAAATCAGCTGAAAAGGTCCTTACCTCCTCCGCCGACGCGCTTCCCGTCGAAGAAGAGCAAAGGTGTACCTCTTGCCGGAGGCCCTCTCAGGGCTGTTGCCGCTGACCAGTTCGGAGAGGAAGTGTCCAGCCCCAGCAATAATTTACGTCACGGCCAACATCCGTTCGCCTGGTGCCGATTGCCATCACCTGCTAGCCAGAAACGGCCCATTCTGCAAACTAACGAACAGAGGGAGAAAAGGCCGCTAGTCGGTGGGCGTGGGGTCGTCGCGGCCTACTTAGCCACGCTCAAAGTACCTAGCGAATACTGGCAAGCAATGCGGCCAGCAGAGAGCGTGTGAGAAAAAACACAAAAAAGCTGCGCAAGCGGCGAAAACTCTTACAATCTTACGCCAGACTTCCTACACATTTTTTTGCCCCCCGATACTCAAGAGATAGCCCCGTGAGTGACTCAGACAGCTCATCCGCGCCACTGGTTGACGTAGTGAAGCTTGCCGCATCCCTTCAGCGTTTCGCAGATGATCGCGACTGGCAGCAGTTCCACTCCCCAAAAAATCTCATCCTGGCGCTCACTGGCGAGGTAGGAGAGCTGTGCGAGATTTTCCAATGGATGAGCGATGCCGATTCGCTCTCCGTAGCTAAAGATCCCGAAATCGGCCTAGCCGTAAAAGACGAATTGGCGGACGTACTGATGTACCTGGTTCGCCTGAGCAGCGTGCTCGGCATCGACCTCAACGAGGCGGTGACACGGAAACTCGCCTCGAACGGCCAGAAGTACCCCGTGGATAAAGCCAAAAGCAGCAGCAAAAAGTACGACCGACTCTGAACAACTCGAATCTAAGGACAGCCCGTGATCGTTTACGCTGCGACCAAACAGCAATTTCTAAAAGACAACGATAACGATGACATCGAGGAGGTGATCCTCAGGCACTACAAGGAAGCTACCGGCAAGAACGTTGGCAGTTCGGAAATCAGGTCGTGGCAAGGATCCCTTACGTACATGGCCAAGGTCCTTAGAGATGAAGGCTTGCCGAACGACGCAGGCTTGGCCATCGAATTGCACATTCCGCAGTCGTCGAAACGGATCGATTTTCTGCTCACCGGTCGCGACGAAAACCAAGCAAAAAAAGCTGTATTGATCGAATTGAAGCAATGGAGCAAAGCCAACGCCACGACCAAGGATGCCATCGTCAAAACGGCGCTAGGTGGCGGCCTCGTTGAAACCATTCACCCGTCCTATCAGGTATGGTCATACGCAGCGCTGCTCGAAGGCTTCAACGAGGCCGTGTACGACAAAAGCATCGAGATCCGCCCGTGTGCCTACCTCCATAACTACGTCAGCGACGGCATCATAGACTCAGCGCACTACGAGCCTCATATCAGCAAAGCTCCACTGTTTCTGAAAGGCCCTGAAGAGCTCAGCAAGCTCCGAAGCTTTCTGAAAAATCATATTGCTCACGGCGACAACAAAGAGGTCCTTTACGAACTGTCCGATGGAAAAATCCGCCCGTCAAAAGCGCTAGCCGAGGCCCTGGGCGGGCTGATGAAAGGCAAGCCTGAGTTCGTATTGATTGACGATCAGAAGGCAATTTTCGAGTCGGCGCTCGCAGCGGCAAGCGAGGCTTCGGAACAGACGCCAAAGGTGCTGATCATCGAGGGGGGACCAGGCACCGGGAAAACTGTTCTAGCTATCAATCTGCTGGTGAGGCTCACCGAATTGAAGCTGTTGAGCAAATACGTCTCCAAGAATGCTGCCCCGCGCAAGGTCTACGAAAGCAAATTGGTTGGCACCGTCAAACGCAGCCACTTCTCCAACTTCTTTTCAGGCTCAGGGGCGTTCATCGAGACTGAGCCCAACACATTCGATGCGCTTATCGTAGACGAAGCTCACCGGCTGAATGAGAAAAGCGGGCTTTATGGAAACCTTGGGGAAAACCAGATCAAGGAGCTGATTGATTCAGCGAAATGCTCAATTTTCTTCATTGATGAAGACCAGCGTGTAACCTTGAGGGATATCGGCAGCAAGCAGGCGATACGCGCCTTTGCAAAAGCCAAGGGTGCTGTGGTTGAAGAACACGTGCTGTCTTCGCAGTTTCGCTGCAGTGGTTCTGACGGTTACCTAGCATGGCTGGATGACACGCTAGGCATTCGCTCGACGGCAAATCCGACGCTTGAGACTCAAGAGTACGAGTTTAAGGTGTTCGACTCACCTCAGGCGATGCATGAAGCAATCAACGAGAAAAACCACGGAAACAAAGCTCGTGTGGTCGCGGGCTATTGCTGGCCTTGGTTGAGCAAGAAAGACCCCACCGCCGCTGACATCGTCATTGGTGACTACAAACGCCAATGGAACCTGGATCAGGACGGCAGCCTATGGATCATCGCTGAGAACTCCATCGAGCAGGTTGGCTGCATTCATACCTGCCAAGGTTTGGAAGTGGACTACATCGGGGTGATCATCGGGCCAGACCTAGTTGTACGTGACGGTAAGGTAGTGACATCCCCAGATGAGCGCGACAAGCATGATAAATCGATTCGCGGCTGGAAAAAAATGATGAAAGAGCAACCTACCCTCGCGAAAAATGAAACAGACCTGATCATCAAAAATACCTATCGAACTCTGATGACACGCGGGATGAAGGGTTGCTACCTGTACTGCACCGACAAAGAGACTGCGCAATACTTCGAGAGTCGGCTTAGCCAGCACAGCAATGATTGACGCTATCGTTTCCTAGAAGCCCCTGTTCATGTGAGTGGGGACATCGTACGCACAGGGGCAATAATCGTAAGCGTCCACCCAACTCGCCTTACGTAAGTCAGGTCGGCACCCACTGATGCGGCAGCAATGTAGGCATGGCCATATGCCCAAGGATTGAGTTGCGCCCAATTTTCCTGGCATACGTACCTCTCTGGGGTCAGCTCACCCTAAACGTCGAGATCGCCTTCACCAAGGAGATCATCAAAAAAAGCGGCGCCTGATTCAGATAAGACTAAATTCCCCCTTCCGTTACGGTAAGCAATGGCTCGTGTTTCGAGCTTCTTGATGTGCTCCATTAACATACCGCTTTTCATCCCACACGCTATCAAAACCTCAACCTTATCCTCCGCCTTGCCGATTTCTTCGATATGGATGTTTGACAGACCCGCCGAGTCTTTCAGCAGCACGTCCATTGTGAATCCCAACTCCAATGCTCCCCGAAACAGCACCAGCAGCAGGCCTTGGATGTTGCGTGCTAGATCATCTCTGGCATCAATACCATCACTGGTGCGGATGTAGGCAAAGCCATCACGCATGACCAGCTCGTACCCAATCAGATCGTAGAGACTGCGGTAATGATCGAAATTATTCAGTACCTCCTCGAAGTACGGATTTGACTTCAAGCCACCATCAATAAAGACGGTGCGGTTGATCATCTTTCCGTACATGAGCTGACCATAGAGCTCTACAGACAGCTTTCGATTAATCACTTTGGCCTGTGCAATCGGCAGCGAAGGTTCGTGGTCAAACATGTTCAGTCTCCACTTGTAGCTTGTAGTACCTCAGGCTCTCGCAGTCAGTTGCGAGGTTGCCGATATGGTAGTGCGGGATGAGGCGAATTCCTTCTCGCTTGCGCAGCCAGCCCACCGACATTAAAAGATCAGTCAACTCGTACCCTTTAAGTCGGCCTTTCAGGTGTTCATGCATGGCGACATGGGCGTCATCGGTAAGCCGTGGCTCCCACTCCTCGACCAGATTACCGATGGCCAACAAGCGAGCATCGCGCCGACGCTTGAGCTCGCCCGACTCGTTGGCCTGCCCGCTGAGCTGGTGAATCTTCCCGGTGCTGATCTTGATGTTGGGCAGCGTTGCGCGCAGATGCTCTGCCAGCGCCAAGCGCTGATTAGCGTCTGGCCACTCAACTTTTGCTTCGAACACTCGCATTTTCAGCCCGGAGTAGGTGTTCAGATGGGCGAAGACAGGGTGCGTGCTGGGCAAAATATTGTCCTTCAAACTCCCATCATGCAGCTCTCGCACGCTGCCATAGAGACGATTCCAAGCCTGTTCGATCTTGTCATAGGCACGACGGTGCGCCTCACTCTGCTGGACATAGCGCATCAACGAACCGCTGATGATCGAAATGTCATGCCGGTATGAGCGAATCGACTCGACGGAGTAATAAACCGAGCTGGCCAGCTTGTCGTGACCATAGTGAGCCAGTTGATCGCCGATGCAGGTCAGTGCTGTAAGAGCAGGCTTAGTCCCCTTCAGGTCAGTGTGCTCCCCCAGAAACTGCAAAGCAGGCAGGATGTTGCGTAGATAGATGTTGTTGATCTCCCCCAAGGCTTCCTGAGCCTTAGCCACCTCATCAATTACGTCATAGCGCATCCGATCGACGATCTCACCGAGTCGCTGGAGCCGGCCCTGTAGCGCATCCACACACTCCTTCATCTTGGCGGTTGCAGCGCGTATCTCCTTGCGCAGCACGCTCACCTGCTCCTGAAAACCGATATCTTCATTGCTCAGGGAGGGCAGAGTGACAAACACTTCGTATAGTCGATTGAACGAGGCCCGGATCAACTCATAATCAGCACTGTTCAAATGACGCAGACGCGCTCCGTCGAAGTGACGGAACATCTCGATCACGAAGGGGGCAAAAACCATCACGCCACGAGCGCTGTCTACCTGAATGACTAGCCCAACACGCTCAAGGTTTTCAACACAAAGAGCACTTTCTAGTTTGCGCCGCTCGGCCGGCACCTCACGTAAAACCCGCGTATTAGGTAACGGTGCTACAGAGTCCAGCAGGGCGCGTAACTTCTGCTGGTACATGACAATGCGTACTTCCTCGCCTTCACCAACTTTATCCATGTGGTCAATCAGATCAAGGAAAACCCCCTTGTTCTGGATCATGTTGATCAGTGCAACGTCTGTTTTGACGACCATCAGATCCTCTACTCTTCCATTTCGGCAGCAAGATCCGGCTCGACAGCCTCAAGGCACTCCAGGGCGATCAATGACTCACTTACTCCGGTATAAAGAATCGTCCGGTTCGGGCTGTAGGACTGGTCAGTTGCGTTGAAGTAGTCGAGATTCATGTAGTTGCCCAGCACTTTGCTGATACCGGAGGTCAGGCCAGGCGTGGCCCCGAACACACAGAAGCCATCCGCGTCGGCGATGTCGCGGGCAGAGCGCAGATTCTTATCATCAAGATTGGATAGCTCATCGATGAACAGCGGCAAGCTGACCTTGGTGTCGGCTTGCAGCAACTCTTTTAGCAGGAAAGCCAGCAGGCGGCAGTTAATCATCACTGAAGTGCCAGTTGATTGCGCTTCTACAGTGAACTCGTCACTGCCGTGAAGCTTGACGCGGTAATCGATGCTGACAATCAGGCGAGCCATGTTTAGGGTGGCATCGCGACGTTGATCGGACTCGACGAACTGAGTGCAGAAACTCCCCAGACGGTCGTAGAGGACTTGTGGTGGTAGCTCACCACCGGTCAGATTCACCGAATCTACGGTCTTCAGCAACTCATCAAACTGGGGATGGAGTTTGCAGTCGATAGCCACAGCCGTGAGGTTGGATACCTTGATTGACGACAGGTGATTCTCGATCTCCTTGAGAAAGGTGCTGATCAGGGTGCGCGCGTGCCTGATCGACTGAATCTGGATCATCGTGTCGTCGTTATGCTGAACCACTTGGTTGAAATGGTTGCTCTCCTCCATATCGAGACGACCGTAAAGAACCCGGTACTTCTCATGCAAATTGGTTAGCGTTTCTAGGCTGATGGCGCTGCGATGGGCATGCTCGGCATCATCGTCAAGAGCCACCACATCCAACAGATCGGATACCAGCAACTTGATCTGGTTAAAACTACGGGTGGTGGCTTGGCTGCGACTTTCGATGGTATCCATCAAATCCTGAGTGACCACGATCTCCTGCCGCTCTGCACGCTGGTAACCGGTACTCAAGTACTCCAGACGGGAATGCAGGATGTCGTTGACTGTCCTACCCCAGCGGAGCATGGATTGTTCACGCTCCTTGGCGGCCTCTAATGCCGTCCTGGCCTGATCAACCAGACGGTTGGCCTCGTCGAGCTGCTGGTTGAGCTCAAGACAACGAGCCTCAAGAATTGCGTACTGCTCGGTGGTCTCGCCGTGCTCCTGCCCAAGCCGCACGAACTCCTGTTCAATGAACTCATGGCGTTTCAGAAGAGCAATGTTGCGTTCATCCTTCTCGATCTGAGCCTGCTTAGCAGCAATAGTGGCTTCGATCTGCTCGACTGACATTTTCGTCTTATTGGCAAGATCATTGGCGCGGCGCTTTTGCTGGGTAAGGCGCTTTCCAACAGATGCCAATTCGTCCTTACGGCTCTGTAGCAGCTTTCCAGCATCGTAGTGTTTAACCGGGACTGGAGTCGGACTGCTCAGAAACGTGAGCGAGCCATCCAGCTCATTAAACAGCGCGGTGAAATCACTGATCGTCTCAATATTGCCCTCGAGCAATGGCGGGCACTCGCCGGTGAAGACCTCCTGGTTCAGCGAGTAGAGGATGTCCGCTGTGCGGCTGGGGATCTGATCCAGATCCAGGAGTGATGGCCTCGCACCTTCAATAAGGATTTCAAGGTCTTTGACCTTCTGGCTGCCTTTGTTGATCTCGCGCGTTAACTGCTCGAACTCACGGCGAAACTCGCCATCGTCCTTCAGAGCCTTAATGTCGGCTCGATTCTCCTCGACCTGCGCCGCCAGTGCCGCAGCAATCTCTTCCGGGGTCATAGACGCGTAGCCATGCATTGCCGTTGAGAGGTCGATGGAATCCTTCTTGATCCGGTCGTAGTTCTTCCTAATCTCGCCGATTGCGCCTTTTAGCTCCTTGAGCTGGGTATTTTTGCTAATCGCCTGCTCACGCTGATGGTCAGCACCTTCTTTGACCGCACTGTAGTTCGCAGAGCACTGCATGCGAACGTCGAGGTAGGCAGAGCCCTGCTCGTTGATGCTCTGCTCAACGTCACACAATAAGTTCATCAGATCCGAACTTTGAGCATAAAAATCTGCGAAGCCTTGATTGAAACGGTCCCAGTACGGCTGTCCGTTACGAATCATCTGGAGCCGATTTTTTACCGAGCTCAGGGTTTCATAGCGCGACAGAATTTCGATGAGGTTGACGTTCAGCTCAGCCTCAGTACGATCCTTTCTGCCTTCAATAATCGTGGCGATGGTGTCCGGCAGAGTACGTTTGTCTTTGGCTGCAATGTCAAAGGCCAGGTGGATCAGGCGCTTCCAGGCATCAATCTCGCGAGCCTGCCCCCCCCCACTCTTGAGCGGCAGCAGACAAAAGCGTCCGGCATCAGGGCGTGTCGGCTGGTGCTTGTAAACTCGCTCCTTGATATTAGCTACATCCTTGATCACAACAGCGCCTAGCCTTTTCAGGGGCAGTTCAATCTGTGATCTCGACAACTCTTCAATTGGTGCGCCCATCCCTCCATTGAGGCTAGATTCATGATTCCAGAACAGGTGCTCGATTTCCGAATATTGCACTGGCACAGCAGTACGCTCATAGCTGTATTGCTTGGTTCCCACGTTAAGGATGATACAAAACGGACCATGCGGGTTTTCCGCTTCAAGAACCATGAAGGAGTTTCGCTCGGGAAAATAAAATCCAAAAGTCGCATCTCGACCGTAATAGCCTTTTGTGCTTTTGAATCCAAACTTTCTCTCACAATCGTGGAGGTTTTCTTCGGGCAAAAGAAAGAACTTCAATGCATTGAGCATTGAAGTCTTACCCTTATTATTATCGCCGAGTAAGGCTGTGTGTTGGTCGATACGAACCTTCGTATAGCAGTATGCCCCGCTATTTATCAAAACGATCTGCTTCATTTTAAAGGTTTCGTGAAACATAGATTCAATGCTCATGGCCGCTCCCCAAATACTACTGACCCAAGTAGGTTTCTTGCTCAAGTACTTTGCTAGTCTCACGCATAAACTGGATCAATTGATCTGTTTCAGGTGATAACCCCTGATATTTAATTACCTCTTGGCGTTGCTGATCAGTCAACGCGTACTTTGACTGAGCCAGGCGCTCTCTCACGTCAGGCGGCACAAGGAATACGGGGGGCTTGTCGTGCAGCAAGGTGGTCAAGGAAGCGAACATCCGTAGCCCCCCAATGTCCACATCAAACAAGCAATACAGCCTATCGAACTGACCTAACATTTTTGCATTCAGCCTGTTAGTCACCTGGTTGCCCGAACCGGAAATCAACTCAATATCACTAGCAGTAACAGCCAAAATTTCAGCAATGAATGGCAGCGTTTCATCGACTCGAAGGAAGTTCTCCAGATTCTCGACAATAACTCCCACCTTGCCCAACACGCGCGGCAGCACCCAAGACCCAGCCTCAGTCACCGCAACAGCCGGATGCCGGTGCTGAAAAGAGCGAAACATCAGTAGCGACTCGGAGACACCAATTCGATGACTGTTGCCGTCTATAGCAGCACCGACTCGCCCCCCAACATCAGAAGGCCTGAACCTCATCAAGAGCTCATCGAATGCAGCCGAAAGAAGCACTTCGACGTGATAACTATTTTTTTTAAGTTTCTTGGAAAAAAATATTCGACTGATATCTGCACGTGCCACGCCAGCAGCCAAAAGCTTGGCAATCAGTGCATCAAAATTGATAGGCTGCCTAGATTGAATCTTGTCAAGGTAGCGATAAATGACAGATGACATTGGACTTCCTTGTAGAGCTGTAAACATTCAAGAAATTACGGCCGGGCTCAATGAAAAACGCCCTCCTTCGTGAGGATGCATCCCCTTGGCCTCCCGCTCCATTCTGATCAAGCGCCCGTACTGCTGCGATCAAGCGGCCACTCCGCACTATGCAAGCCTTTGATTGAGTTCGGCAATCACGATATGTAATCTTTAGCGACTCATCTAGAGTGTTTACCTGTACAGGTAAAGTTTTCGAACAGATGGAGGGACCATGAAACGCAAGCAGTCGATCGAGTCCATACGTTGGGATCTAGCACTGCGCTATCGTCTGATCGAGACAGTGGTCTGGTGGGAAGGCCGCCTGACCACCAATCACCTGATGCAGAGCTTCGGCATCAGCCGTCAACAAGCGTCGAAGGACATCAACACCTACATCAACGAACATGCGCCGAAGAACCTCGAATATGACAAGCATTTGAAGGGATACGTCCCAAGCCGCCGCTTCCAACCGCTGTTCATCGATGACAGCGCCAGTGCCTATCTGCACCTTCTCAACCAGAACCATGAGCGCGCCCCACACATCGAGGGTCTGGCACTTGCTTATGCACACACAGAGGTATTAGCAGTGCCGGATCGCTCGGTACGGCCGGAAGTGCTGCGTCCGCTGCTAAAAGCCTGCCGGGATGGTCTGCGCCTGGAGTGCGAGTATGTGTCCTTCACCAGCCCCGGTGGCGAAACTCGCCTGATCGCCCCGCACACCTTGGTTTACACCGGAATGCGCTGGCACGTGC
Source organism: Pseudomonas protegens (assembly GCF_013407925.2). Taxonomy (NCBI): domain Bacteria; kingdom Pseudomonadati; phylum Pseudomonadota; class Gammaproteobacteria; order Pseudomonadales; family Pseudomonadaceae; genus Pseudomonas; species Pseudomonas protegens. Next base: position 2,318,686 of record NZ_CP060201.1, read on the forward strand.
GGGCCTATTGCGAGAAGAATCGGGATTATCGCGACTTCGTTCTGAGCCGATTCCGCGGCATACCGGATCTGATGGATGATCCTACAGACCACGGCCGCGAGAGTGATCCGGGCTGGACCACCTTGCTGCAGGTGATCATCGAACCCGACTCGCGTCTGAAACCGGAACAACGCGCCATCATCGAGGCCGACTACGGCATGCGGGATGGCCGACTGCCAATCGAAACCCGTGGCTCACTAGTGCAATACGTGCTGCAGCGCTATCAGATCGACCCAACCAAAGTGCATGCCAAGGCGACAGCGCAGCAGATTGTCGTCGCCAACCTGGATGAGCTGCAGCCTTGGCTGTACCACTGAGCAAAGGTAAATACGTGGTCACGCCGCCGATTCTCTACACCCTGCACATCTAACTGGAGCAGATGCAACTCAATCCGTCGATCTGGAGGCGCATCCGCGTCAGCGGCGATTGTACCCCGGGGGAGTTGCTCTGTTAGATCCTCTCACATGTCGGCCTGATCCAGATTGGAAAACCCGCGCCCCTTGCAAGCGAGATCCCGATGCAGCTGCAATCTACCGAGATAGCCTCATGACCGAGTTGACCATTGTCGATATTTACTGGACCGAACGGACCAAGCTCCAATATGACGCCCAAAAGCAGACGTACATCCCTCCTGGGAACGGCGATATGGATGGAAACGGGTTCTATTGCGTCTATGGGCGCCATCCCGTTTACGGCCCTGACGTGCTTCTGTACATCGGCGAAACGAAGGAGACGGAGAGTGGCCGGTCCTTTCGAGATCGGCTAGGTGAACACCTAAAAGGGCGATTTTGGTACCACGCCAACCTGTCCGTCGCACTTGGCACCCCAGACTGCAACCAGAAACTCATGCCACAAGAAATCCGTTTCGTAGAGTCGATCTTAGTCGCTGCTCACAAACCAGCTCTGAACCGCGTGCATATCGACTGCGCAATGGAAGGTTCTGAGCGCTTTCTGGTCAGGAATTGGGACTTTCCTGACGCACTTCAGCATGAGTGTTCGGGCTACTACTGGCGGCAGTAACAGCATAGCCAGACTGTTTGATCTGGCCCAAGTATCGACAGCGCAACATCATCGAGCGCATGTTTGGCTGGGAGAAGGAGAACCGCCGGATCGTGACACGCTTGGACAAGCTCGCGAAAAGCTATGCAGCTAGGGTATCGCTGGCTTGTTCCATGCGTTTTTTGCGACACCTCTTCTCGTACGGAGCCTATGAGCCCCTGACCTGCGAGCCCAAGGGCAACAATCAACAGCGCGACCATCTGCTTGATAGATTCGGCTCCGATTCGTTTTAGGGGGCGGAGCTGAAAAAGCACCGTCCATCGGAATCCAGTCCACACAGCGTTCCAACTGGTATTCCAAGCAAGTTGACCAAACATTTGTTTACCAGCCAAAACAACTAGATACCGCCTTGTTTCAAATTACCCCGGCTCCACCAAATGAAGCAGTACAAAAAAGGCACTTGGCGATTTTCGCAAGTGCCTTTTTTTGTGCCTGGATGGGCTAGTTTGGCTCCGCAATGCCAGCTCAATGACAGCCTGCTAGGCATAGCTCAACAGCCGTACAGAGCCTGGAATGAGCTTTCATGACTGCCTCATCAGACCGAACACATCAGGCCCTCCCCCTTCCCAGTCTCTAAGCAACGGCTAGGCAAACATCTTCTTTGAGTGGCTGGCTCGATGGTGTAAACCTTACTGCAACCCCGCGCGCCCTCAACGAGTGCAGCGCATCGCTTGGCTTGGGATACAATCACCGCCAATTAATAGGCACTCGCTCCTTGGGTGCCTACAAGGGATTGCGTAATGCCCCTCACGCTGCCGCAACTGGAACACCATCTGTTCAATTCTGCGCGGCAAGATGCTAACCGGCAGCGTCCGTGTAATCCCGTTGCTGAAATCCGCTCGGCAAGCGACTGCACAGATGGGAACCTGACATGACGCCGTACCTGCCACCCCGAGAATCCCTCACCGTCGAGTTCAAGAGCGACCGCAGCAAGCTCCCCGACCGCGAGCTAATCGAAGCACTGGTCTGCTTGGCCAACGCCGAGGGCGGCGAGCTGTGGCTGGGCGTAGAAGATGATGGCACACCCACCGGCCTACATGCCGAGCACCGCCTGCTGGAGGGGCTGGCCGGTATGGTGGCAGCGCGCACCTCGCCTTCACTGAACGTACGGGCCGAAGCGGTCGAATTGGACGGGGTAACCGTGGCATGCATCCATATACCCAAGTCCCAGGGCGACGTGGCTACCACCAGTGGCGTGTACCTGCGCCGCCGCTTGAAGCACGACGGCACACCCGAATGCGTGGCGATGCTGCCCCATGAGCGCAGCAGCCGTGCGAGCAACTTCGGCCTGCTCGATGTCTCCGCACAGCCAGTGGCCGGTGCCACCCTGGCCGACCTCGACCCGCTGGAGCGCGAACGCCTGCGCCAGGCCGTGCAACAGTACGGCGGCGACCGCATGCTACTGGAACTGGACGACGAAGCCCTCGACGGCGCACTGCTGCTCACCGTACGCCAACCCGACGGTTCGCGGGTGCCAACCCTGACCGGCCTGTTGCTGGTTGGCCGGGAAACCTCTATTCGCCAACTGGTGCCCACTCACGAATTCGCCTTCCAAGTGCTGGCCCAGCAGGCCGTTCGCTTCAACGAGTTCCGTCGCTTCCCGCTGCTCAAGGCACTGGACTGGCTGGAAACCAACTTCCGCCCCTATAACCCGGAAGAAGAGCTGCAAGTCGGTCTGTTCCGCGTGCCAGTGCCCAAGGTCGACCTCGGCGCCTTTCGCGAAGCCGTGGCCAATGCCCTGGTCCACCGCGACTACCACGGTCGCGGCGCGGTGCATGTGCGCCTGGAGGACGATGCCCTGGTGATCAGCAACCCGGGTGGCTTAGTCGACGGCGTAACCCTGGCCAACCTGCTGGTGACCGAACCGCGCCCGCGCAACCCGGCCCTGGCCGACGCCATGAAGCGTATCGGCGTGGTCGAACGCTCCGGCCGCGGCGTGGACAAGATCTTTCGCGGCATGCTCAAGTTTGGCCGCCCGGCACCGGATTACAGCTACACCAATGCCCAGAGCGTGGTGCTGCGCCTGCCCACCGCCGAGGCCGACCTGGATTTTCGCCGCCTGGTGGTCGAACACGAACGCGCCACCCACGCCGAGTTGCCTATCGACAGCCTGATCGCCCTGGCCGCCCTGCGCGAAAGCAAGCGCGTCACGACCGATGAACTGGCTGTGCTGATCCAGCGCGACGCCACCAGCGCCAAACGCACTCTGGAAGCCCTGACCGAAGCCGGTTTGGTGGAAGCCCATGGGTCCACCCGAGGTCGCAGCTATACCCTGTCGGCCAGCCTGTATCAGGCCGCAGGCGACAAGGCTGCCTATACCCGCCAGGCAGGCTTCACAACCATTCAGCATGAACAGATGGTGTTTAACTATGTGCAGCAGCATGGGCAGATCCAGCGCGCGGAAGTGATGGATCTGTGCCGGCTCTCGCCTGATCAGGCGGCAAAGCTGCTTAAACGCATGAAAGACAAAGGCGCTCTGATACAGCAAGGTGAGCGACGCTGGGCGGTCTATAAGCTCGGCTAAGAATTCTATGAGCCGCTATGAGCCGCTATGAGCCTGTATGAGCTCATACACACCTTGTAATGATCTACTGAAGCAGCGTTAAGTCTCTTTCTATTGTGCGAAACGTCCTAGTTGTACCTAGCCCCCTTGTTTCGAGAATCCCGGCTAACTAGCCTCGACCTGTCACCGAACATTCGATGGCCGGGTTTAGCAGCTCGATGTTGACTAGGCGCTTGGAGTTACGCCATGAAAAAGCTCGTTCCCGATCAGTCCAAAACACCCGCCCACAAACGCAGAAGCCCTGAACTAGACCAAGCCAATAAAGAGTTACTTCAAAAACTGGCTCTTCGGCCTACCGGTAAACCTCTGGCCAAATCCATCAAACACACTTCAGGCATCCCGGTTGGTAGCAATTCATTGTTTGCCATCCGAGAAGGCATCACCGCCGAAGAAGCCCTGCTCCACGTCTCCCTGCTGCTGAAAAGCGCCGAAGAAGTCTCCGATGAAATCACCGAGCGCGGCAGCGGCATCGAGCGCGGCCTGATCTGGTCCCTGGTGCATTCGGTGGAGATGGCCCGGGCGGTGGTGGATGCCTTGCTCGATGGCAGTCGCCACAGGCCTTCGCTTAAGTAGCACGCCCCACGAACGCACCACGCGGCGGCTCGGTCCGCCGCGTCCTTCCCTCAATGTTCCGCTCGCCACCACCCCATCCGCAGCAGCGCGTTTACCCCCGCCAGGCGCCGCAAACAAAGGCGTCATTGCGACAAAACCAAGTAATGGCCAATTGTCAGCATTGCTCAGTTCTGAGCATTTCTCCGTCCCTATACTCGCGCCAAACCTTTACCTCTAGCTGGCCCCGTGGGTCTCCAGCACGCCTTTTCGTGCTCGGACGCCAGGACGCCCATGCCCCCAAGGACTGCGCGGATGAATCACGTTTATCGCACCATCTGGAACCACGCCAAAGGTGTCTGGCAAGTCGTCGGTGAACACACCACCAGCCAGGGCAAGACCAAATCCAGCAAGACTGCCAGCAGTGCCGGGCTGCTGGCGCTGGGGGCGATCCTGAGCAGCCCCGGGGTCTATGCCCAGGGCATTGTCACGGACGGCAGAACGGCCACCAGCCTGGTGCAGAATGGCCAGGTGACGGACATCCGCACCAACACCATCCAGGGCGGCAACGGTTTCAACTCGTTCTCTCGCTTCAATGTGGGCAGTGGCGAAACAGCCAACCTCTATGTGCCCGATTCAGCCAACGCGCTGATCAACATCGTTCGCGACCAGCGCACTGAAATCAACGGCATCCTCAACGGCTACAAGAACGGTCAAATCGGTGGCGATATCTACTTCGCCAACCCCCACGGCATGGTGGTTGGCGAGAAGGGCGTGATCAACGTTGGCTCCCTCAACGTCAGCACGCCGAACAGCGCCGCACTGGAGCGTCTGCTGGGGGCCGATGGACGTATCGACGAGCAGGCCGTGGCTCAGCTCAAGGCGGGAAACCTGCCGCTGTCCGAGAGCGGCCTGGTGTCCGTGCGTGGGCAGGTCAACGCCAGCGGCGCCATCAAGCTGCAGGGGCATGACGTCGAGATCGCTGCCGGCGCCAGCCTCAACAGCGCGCAACCGGCCGTGCCACGCATAGAGCAACTGGTGAACATCGGTGACCTGGACAGTGGCGCCGCCATGGTCGAAGTCGAGGGTGAAATCCGCATCGTCGCGGCTCAAGACGTCAAGGTGGACGGCCGGGTGATTGCCGACGGCAGCGGTGGTCACAAGGCCGGCGAAGTGGAGATCCGCGCCGGTCGCGATATCGTCATCGGTCAGGGCGCGCGCGTCTCGGCGTCCGGCCAGGGCGAGCACTCCGATGGCGGCAAGGTGCTGGTCAAGGCCAAGGAACAGACCACCCTGGCCAAGGGCGCCACGGTCGCCGCCAACGCCGGGCGCAGCGGCGATGGCGGCTCGGTGGAGCTTTCGGCGGACAAGACCGTGACCTGGGCCGGTAGCCTGGAAGCCAGCGCCGGCCAGAGCGGCAAGGCCGGCCAGGTGCTGATCGATCCGGAACAAATCAACGTCACCCAGGACCAGCGGCTGGGCGGGGCCAACTACACCCTGCAAGCCTCCAAGCAGATCAACCTGGCCAACGGCGTGATGGTCTCGACCCGCAACATCGCCAACTACCAGAACGCCAGCCAGGACGAGCACCGTGATGCCGTCTCCATCGGCGACTCCGGCAATATCAGCCTGGAAGCCCCCAGCATCGTCCTGGGCGACAACGCCAAGCTCTATGCCCACACCAACACCAGCGCCTATCAGGCGGGCGACATCAGCCTCAAGGCCCGCGCCACCGAAGGCGCGCTGATCACCCCGGGGATCCAGGTCGGAGTCGGCAGCAACAAGACTGAAATCACCCTGGGCAAGGGCGTCGAGGTGCGGGGCCGCAAGGTCAGCATCAGCGCCGAATCCTCCACCGCGCTGACCGACAGCCTCTCCGAGAAAGGCCTGTACAACGCCTACGACGCCGACGGCAACCCGATCGCCCAGGTGCTCACCGACCAGCAGATGGCGACCCAGCGCGAGGCGCTGCTCAAGTCCGGCGCGATCACCCCGGATCAGGCCGCCGCCGGGCAGAAAGGCTTCTTCGAAGGATTGATCAACACCCTGGTGAGCAATGGCCTGCTGGCGGGTGTGCAGGTGCTCGACGCCCAGTCCAAGGTCAACATCGGCGATCAGGTGCAGATCGTCGGCAGCGGTGACGTGAACATTGCCGCTCACGCCGCCACCAACGCCACGGCCCAAGTCATGGGGTTGCACGTCGGCGCCGTGGTGGCGGTCACCAGCACCGACGCCACGCTGAATGTCGGCCAGGGTGCCCGCATCGAATCCCAGACCGGCAACGTCACCCTCAAGAGCCAGTCCGACACCACCGTTGATACCAGCGTCAAGGCCATGAAGGTGTCCTCCAAGCTGCCGGTGACCCTCACCGCCAACGTGTCCTACGCCGATGGCACGGCCGATACCCAGGTCGGCGCCGGCAGCCTGATCAAGGCCGCGGGCAACGCCAGCGTGCAGGCCGAGCAGAACAAGTCCTATAAGGTGGCCGCCATTGCCGGCGACAGCGAAGGCGCGGTCGGCATCGCGGTGCTGGTGGCGCTCTCCGACCTGGACGCGCGCAACACCTTCAACGGCACCCTTGAGGCCGGCAACAACGCCACGCTCTCGGCCACCCTCAATACCCAGCAGAACCAGCACAACGCCAGCGTGCTGCTGGGCGACACCCTCGGCACCCGGGTCGCCAAGATGCAGAGCGACGCGGTGAACAAACTGGTGGAGGGCATGAAGTCCTTCATTGGCAAGACCACCGAAAAAGCCGGCGAGCAGAACAAGGACGAGAACACCGAAGGTTTCCTCAAGAAGCTCGGCGTGGCTGGCGCCGTGGCCTACATCGATCACGACAACAACGCCAGCCTCGACGTGGGCAGCCAGGCCAAGGTCAAGGCCGGGGCCAACGCCAACCTCAGCGCGCAGGTGACCGACGCCCTGAACTCCAGCGTCGCCACCACCATTTCCGACAAGAAAGCAGCGTCCAAACCCTTCAGTTTCGATACTGAAAGCACCGGCAAGGAAAACGCCGCCTCGGTGGCCATCCTGATCAGCACCCAGAACAACAGCGCCGTGCTCAACGTGCGCCCGGGGGCCGAGCTGGATGCGATCAAGGCCCTGACCTTGAGCTCCAAGGCCAGCCTGCCCTGGCTCGACCAGAGCCAACTGTCCAACCTGATCAAGGGCTTCAGCAGCGACAACGTCGACGACTTCACCCGCGCCCTGGGCACGGGCAACCAACTGTTCAGCACCTGGGTCAACGCCACCGCCGCCGTCTCCGGCGAAAAGGCCCAGGACAGCGGCAACGCCCTGAGCGGCATGGTCGACATCAACGATGTCGGCCTGTCCGCCAAGGTCAACGTCGCCGATGGCGTGCGCATCAACCAGGACGCCGCCTACCAGGGCCAGCAGCAAAGCGTCGACATCCACGCCCGTACCGAATCACAGATGGTCAACGTCGCCGCCGACCCGGCCGTGTTCAACAGCTCCGGCGCCAAGAACGGCCTGGGCGCGGGCGTGATCGTCGGCAACTACACCCACACCGCCGAAGCCAGCGTCGGCGCCGTGGACCTGCACGCCAACGACCTCAAGGTCCAGGCGATCAACGACATCGACCTGATCAACTACGCGGTCGCCGGCACCAGCAACGGCTCCAACGCCCTCAGCGGCTCGGTGTCGGTCACCGGCATGCACAACACCACCCGCGCCGGCATCGACGACGGCGCGCGCCTCGACCTGACCCGCGGCAACGGCGGCAACGGCAACATCGACATCAGTGCCCGCGACGAAACCGACGCCCTGACCATCACCGGTGGCGTGGTCAGTTCCACCACCCGCGCGGCGGGCGTCGCCACCGGCGTGCACGACATCGACCGCACCACCGAGGCCTGGCTGGGTAGCCGCGACACCCATCTGGCCACCGGCAGCACCCGCGCCGACGGCGACCTCAACGTCAAGGCCAGCGCCGACGGGCGCATTGGCAACTACGCGCTCTCCGTGGCCCTGACCGCTCCGCCCGCCCCGGCGAAACCCGGCCAGCCCCAGGCCCGCGACGGCAGCGGCGCGTTCGGCATCAACATCTCCGGCTCGGCGGCGGTCAACAACGTCGACAACCTCGTCAGCGCCCGCATCACCGACGACCTGAACCTGACCGCCGGCGCGGTCAATGTGCAGGCCAGCGACGACACCGCCATGCACGCCATCGCCGGCGGCGCCGCCGTATCGCGCAACACCGGCAACGGTGTCGGCCTGAGCGGGGCCTACACCCAGAACAACGTCAATTCACACATCACGTCCGAGCTGGCAGCCAGCGGCAACGTCACCAGCCGGCACATCGACGTCGGCGCCGAGAACGACAGCAGCGCGCTGTCCATCTCCGCCGGCGTTGCCGCCAGCGCCTCGGCCACCAGCTACCAGGTGGCCGGTTCGGTCAGCGTCAACCACATCGACGCCAACACCCAGGCACGCCTGGCCGACGGCAATATCAGCGCCAGCGACGGCGTCAGCGTTCACGCCAGCGACGATTCCACCCTGCACGCCGTGGCCGGCGCCGTGACCTACGGCGGCAAGGCCGGGGTCGGCGCGGGCCTGTCGATCAACCACGTCGAGGGCAGCACCGAGGCCACCCTGGAGAACCTGCGCGGCCTGCACAGCAACGGCGGCCTGGAAGTCAGCGCCAGCAACACCTCCGACCTGGTGTCGGTCGCGGCGGCCATGGGCTACTCCAACAAGTACGCCTTCGACGGCGCCGTTTCCATCAACGAGCTGGACCACGACACCCGCGCTGCCATCAGCGGCAGCCAGGACCTGGTGCTCGGCGGCGGCCTCAACCTCGACGCCCACAACGCCAGCACCATCTGGAACGCCAGCGGCTCGGCGGCCATCGGCCGTGGCGGCGCCATCGGTGCCAGCTTCGGCTACAACACCATCAGCGACCGGGTCACCGCCGAGTTGCTCAACAGTGACGTGCACGCCGCCAGCGCCCAGCTCAAGGCTCGCCAGGACAGCAACATCAATGCCCTGGTGGCCGGGGGTGCAGTGGCGGCCCAGTCCAACGCCGTGGCCGGTTCGGTGGCCATCAACACCATCGACAACCAGACCCGCGCGCGCAGCCAGGACAGCACCCTGGTCAGCCAGGGCGCGCTGTCGATCGACGCCCAGGACGCGTCACGCATCCGCAGCCTCACCGGCGCCCTGGCCTACGGTGGCCAAGGGGCAGGCATCGGCCTGGCCGGCTCGTACAACAAGATCCTCGGCGGGGTCTATGCCGGCGCCAACGGCGGGGTCTTGCAGGCTGGCGAACTGCTGCGGGTCAACGCCCTGCGCAACCAGCAACTGCAGACCCTGGCCGCCGGGGCCGGCGTCAGCGGCAGCAGCAGCGGCGTGGCCGGTTCGGTCGCGGTCAACATGGCCGGCGGCAGCACCCTGGCCGAGCTGGGCACAGGGGTGAAAGCCAGCAGCGACGGCAACCTGCTGCTCAGCGCCCGCTCCGACAGCGACATCGAGACCGTGGCCGGCGCCCTGGGCGTGGGCATGGGCGGTGTCGGCCTGGCCGGCGCCGTGGCGGTCAACCAGCTCGACGGCAGCACCAGCGCCCGGGTCAGCGGCAGTGGCACCCAACTCAGTGCCAAGGGCCAGGGCAGCGCCGTGCAGGTGGACAACGGCCAGCTCGACAGCAACACCAGCCGCGACCTGCGCGAACGTACCCAACAGAGCGCGCTGAACGGCATCGGCGTGATCGCCAGCAGCACCGACGAGATCAACACCGTGGCCGCCAGCGTCGGCGGCGGTTCCAACGTCGGCGTCTCCGGCGCGGTCACCGTCAACCACGCCGGAGGGACCACCCTGGCCGCCATCGACGACGCCAGCGTCACCAGCCAGGCCGCCACCCAGGTCGGCGCCTACCACCACACCCGCGTCACCAGCGGCAATGGCGCGGGCGCCGGCGGCGGTTCCGCCGGCGTGGGCGCCTCGGTCACCACCAACACCCTGGACCATGACACCCAGGCCCGCGTCAGCGCCGCCACCCTCAACGCCCAGGGCGACATCGGCGTCAACGCCCGCGCCACCCATGACCTGGATGCCGTGGTGGTCGGCGCGGCCCTGGGCGGCAGCGCCGGGGTCAACGGCTCGGTAGCGGTCACCACCCTGGACGGTGCCGTGCGCAGCCGCGTCGACGGTTCCAGCCTGCACAGCCAGGGCGCCGGCATCAAGATCGCCGCCGACAGCGACAACGACCTGAACATCATCGCCGGCGGCGTGGCCGGCGGCGGCGTGGCCGGCGTGGGAGCCACCGTGGTGGTCACCGACCTCGACCAGCGCACCGAAGCCGGCACCTCCGGCAATACCCTTCTGGATGCCATCGGCCTGACCCAGGTCGACGCCCAGGCCGCCCAGGACATCGACGTCGTCGCCTTCACCGGCGCCGGTGGCGGCACCGCGGGCGTGGCTGGCACGGTCAACGTGCTGACGTCCACCGGGCAGACCCTGGCCGGCATCGGCGCCGGTTCCCGGGTCAACACCCGCCAGGACGGCGCCCAGCAGGACGTGCGCGTTCACGCCCGGGACAGCCTCGACACCACCAGCACCCTCGGCACCCTGGCCGCGGGCGGGGTCGCCGGGGTGGGCGCGGGGGCCGACGTGCAAGTGGTGCGCAGCGGCGCCGTGGCCAGCGTCGGCGACGGCGCAGTGGTCAACGCCGACCGCGACCTCAGCGTCAGCGCCGAGAACAAGCGCGACATCGATTCCACCTCCATCGCCGCCGCCGGTGGTGGTTATGTCGGCGCCGGCGCCGGTGTCTCGGTGGTCAGCGTCGCCTCCGGCGCCTCCGCCAACGCCACCGGCAGCCTGGACAGCAGCCTGAACAACGCCCAACAGGTCGGACGCAATTCCGGCCTCAACGGGCAGATGGGCAACCAGTTCTCCGGCGCCGCGCAACTGCAAGCCGACATCAACGGCCGGCAGCAGAGCATCAACCCGAACGACACCTTCCTTGCCAGCCCGGACACCACCCAGTACTCCACCGCCGCGCGGGTGGGCCACGCCACCCTCGACGCTGGCCGCAACCTCAGCGTCAGCGCCCACAACACCACCGACGTCGCCAGCGAGGCGGCCGGCGTGGCCGCCGGCGCCGTCGGTGCCGGTGCGGGTGTGGCGGTGATCAACGTTGGCGACCGCAGCCTGGCCGAACTCGGCGGCGTGGCCAAGGTCGGCGGCACCCTCAGCATCCAGGCCGAAGACGCCCAGGGCGGCACCACCGAAGCCAAGGCCCAGGCCGGCGGCGGTGGCGCGGTCGGCCTGGGCGCCGCCGTGGCCGTCAGCGAGAAAACCAGCAGCACCACCGCCCAGGTGCTCGACGGCGCGCAGATCACCAGCGGTGGCGCGCTGCAGGTCGGCGCGCACCTGGATCACGCCCTCAAATCGCAAACCGTCGGCGTCGCCGTCGGCGGCGCGGCCATCGGCGCCAGCGTCGCCACCACCCACAGCGCCGGCCAGGCCCAGGCGCTGCTGGGCAAGAACGTCAAGGTGCAGGCCGGCAGCGTGGCGGTCGACGCCAGCGCGCGCTCCACCAACAACGCCGAGGCGGTGGGCGCCAGTGGCGGCATCCTCGCCGGCACGGCGGTGGTCGCCACCGCCAGCGATACCACCAAGGCCCGCGCCTGGGTGGGCGACGGCAGCCTGCTGCTGGCCCGTGACAATGTCGGCATCCGTGCCAGCACCGACCCGATGACCCGTGCCCTGGCCTTCGGCGCCAGCATCGGCAGCGGCGCCATCGGCGCCAGTGTCGCCACCGCCCAAGTCAACAATGGCGTCGAGGCCGGCACCGGCGCGGTGAACATCGGCGCCGGTTCCCTGGACGTGAACGCCACCGCCCAGCGCAGCCGCGACCAGAGCGCCGAAGCCAAGGCCACCGGCGCCACCGGTGGCGCCCTGGTCGGGATCAACGCCACCGTGGCCACCTCCGACCTGAACACCGATGTCCTGGCCCAGGTCGGCGACGGCAGTCAACTGACAGTCACCGGTGACGCAGCGGTGAAAGCCGCCGACACCACCCGGGTCAAGACCGACTCCACCGGCATCGCCGTGGGCGGTGCCCTGGCCATGGGTGCCAACATCGGCAAGGCCGACATCGACGCCACCCAGCGCGTGCGCTTCGGCGCCAGCGGCCAGGTTGGCGGCACCCTCGACCTGTCCGCCAGCGGTAGCAACGGCGTCACCGGCGATGCCGTGGCCGGCAGCGGCGGCTTGATTGCCGGCAGTGCCTCCACCCTCGACCTGAACGCCGCCAGCCACACCGCGGTGGACGTGCTCGGCAGCACCCGTCTGCAAAGCGCCAAGGCCAACGTCAAGGCCGAGCATCAACTCGACTACCAGGCCGACAGCGATTCGCTGCAAGCGGCGGCGGTGGGCGCCTCCGGCACCTTCATCGACCTTTCCCTGGGCGCCGACACCCAGGTGCAGTTCGACGACGGCGCGCGCCTGGCCGCCCGCGACGGCCTCGATGTGGAGGCCCACAACATCACCCAGGGCGGCGCCAACGCCTATTCCGGCTCCGGTGGCGTGCTCACCGGCAGCGCGGTACTGGTCGACAACAGCATCCGCGACACCAGCCGCATCCTGCTGGGCAACAACGTCGGCCTGGCCACCAACGGCAGCCCGCTGGACGTGGAGAAGGGCCACCTGCGCATGACCGCGCACAACACCATGCGCGTGGCCGAGGTCGGCAAGCTCAAGGCCGGCGGCGCCATCGCCGCGCCCTATGCCGGCACCGACATGAAGGTCACGGTGAACAACCAGGTGCTGGTGGGCGACGACACCAACCTGCGCAGCAGCGGCCTGCTCCAGGTCGGTGCCTACAGCGACACCCGCGCCAGCACCGACGCCCGCGTGGACGTGTTCGGCCTGGTGGGCGCCGGCGGCGGCAACTCGAAGATCGACCTGAGCGCCGCGCAGATGATCCGCTTTGGCGCCAATGCCGACCTGCTGGGCTACGGCAACCTCGGCCTGCGCGCCGGCCAGAGCGCCGACGGCAACCAGTCCAATGACATTCGCGCCAAGGCCAGCACCCTGGTGGTGAACAACACCCTGATTCCGATCACCGCCAAGCTCGGGGTGGACGCCACTGCCAGCACCACCAACGATCTGATCTTCGGCCGCAACGACCGCCTGCGCTCGGTGCGCAACGTCGACCTCACCGCGACCAACGGCAAGGTCAGCGCCGATGGCAGCGGCACCGGCAAGAACCCCTACCTGTCACTGTTCTCCAGCGAGCAGACGGTGCGTTCCAACAAGGTCAACCAGCTGGCCAGCCTGAACCTGGCCGACACCGAGGTCATCGCCGGTGTCGGCAACCGTCAGGAACTCTACTGGGACGGTCAGGCCGCCCGTGTGGTGTCGTCCCTGGGCGACTTGACCTACAGCGTGTCCAAGGCTGGCAGCGCCAACGCGTTCCGCCCGCTGGCGCAGATCGACGCGACCCTGGCCCAGCTCAACCAGCAACTGGCCGGTCTGCCCCAGGGCTCCAGCGAGCGTGCGCGGCTGAGCGAGCAGATCGCCCTGTACACCCAGATGCGCGCCAGCACCGCCAAATCCCTGGGGGCCGGCGCCGATGGCAGCACCACGGTCGACAGCCTGATCGTCAACGACCTGATCGCCGGGGCCGGAGACATCCGCGTCGGCGCCGACCGCATCCAGCAGTCCGGTGCCGAGCTGACCGCCTACGGCGCGCCTACCGTGGTGATCCACAACAGCTCGGACGACTACCTGGTGACCAACGGCATCCTGGTGTCCGCGGCAGGCACTGGCACCATCACCTCCACCGGCGCGGCCAAGCTCAACGCCAGCGGCGCCCGGTTGACCGAAGTGGGCCGTTCCCAGTCCGACTTCTATGACGCCAACCAGCGCCCGAGCGTGCCGTCGATCGTCATTCAGAACACCTACGACACCCAACTGGCGGGCAACACCAGCCCGGCGCCGGGCATCCTGGTGCTGGGCGATATCCAGAACCTCAAGGGCAACACCGCGCTGAGCAACACCTCGGGCAACGTCTCGCAGTTCGCCACCATCGAGAGCTACCAGCTGAGCATGAACGTGCCCAACGGCGACCTGTTCGTGAACCTGCCGGGGCGCAACTGGAACCTGGCCTCGGTGCAGGCCGAGTGGGCCAACATCATCAAGGGCCTGTCGCCGGAAGTGCTCGGGCTGCTCAACGGCCGCTCGATTCCCGATGCCATTGCCGAATACACCGCCAATGCGGTCTACAACACCAACCCGGACGGCTCGCGCAAGTACAGCGACCAGAAGGCCTTCACCGACTTCCTGATCCGCAAGTACGGCCGTGGCGACGGCAAGGATCAGCAGGTCATCGTCGGCGGCGTGGTGCGCGGCTACTGGGAAAACGATGACACCGACACCTCCGACCGGGTGAGCCTCAAGGACGGCAAGTACGTCTACACCGGCAACCAGAACGCGGACGACCTGTCGTGCGTGCTCTGGAGCTGCACGACCGGCGTATGGGACTGGACCTATGTCGGCCTCAACACCCTGGCGACGCGCAACAACGCGGCGCTGAGCCAGGCCGACACCAGCGGCTCGTCACAGAGTGCGATGCGCGTGGGCGGTGCCCTGGCGATCAACGCCAAGAACATCAACATCAACGCCGGGATCGAAGTCGGCAGCCGTACCGACTGGTCGCTGAACCTCAACAGCGCGGTGGCCAACGAAATCGGCAGCATCGCCGCGGGCAACGGCCTGGTGCGCCTGAACAGCGTCGCGGCCATCGACGGCAGCGATGAAGTGCCGACGGTCTACTGGGATTCGGACAACCGCCGCATCCAGGTGCAGCGCATCGACGCCGCCGGCGGCGGCTCGGTGTCCCTGACCGGCAACATCATCAACACCAACGTGCTGGGCAACATCCGCGTCAACTCCGGCTACGGCGATGTGCAGATCAACAACAGCACCGGCTACGACCTGCGACTCACGGACATCGACCTGGGCAACGGCGGGCAGAGCGTGGTGCGCATCACCGACACCCTGAAATCCTGGGGCGACGGCCGCGCACAGACCTGGTGGTACGTGAATCAGGCGGGGCAGAACAGCGTTGCGGTCTACAACGACGCCAACGGCGCCAGTGGCCTGAGCGGCGCCCTGCTCGACAGCACCATCGGCCGTGAATTCAGCTACAAGCCCCAGACCGGCGCGCGCTACGAGTGGACCCACGAGTACCACGTAACCCGCGACTACAGCGGTGACACCTCAGCGTCCGGCGACACCACCGACATGGACGAGAAGCTGGGCCAGTGGGTGACCGCCATCTCCAACTCCGACGGCACCTCATACCGCGTGAGCGACGGCAAGGTGGTGGTGCGCGACGCCACCGGCGACGACAAGGCCTTCATGCAGTGGGCCAATGGCCAGATCGGCTACACCAAGGTCACCGTCACCAGCGACGGCAACAACGACTGGGGCGGCTTCGTCAACGGCACCGAGTTCAACCTGGCCACCGACATCAAGCTGGATCTGACCAACAGCGTGAAGGCCGACTACGCCATCCCGATCCGCTTCGTCGGCAACAGCGAGTCGCGCCTGCAGGTGGACTCCACCTCCAACGTCATGCTCGGCGGCGATATCCGCAACAACGTCGGCACCAGCACCTTCGACGTCAAGGGCGGCTCGCTGCTGCAGGCCGGCGGCTCGCTGCAAGGCAAGGATCTGGTGCTCAACGCCAGCCAGGGCATCGGCAGCGCCACCCAGGGCCTGAACATCATCGACTCGCGCGTGGCCGGCGCCTCGGTCAGCGCCAGCAGCCAGGGCGATGTGTTCCTCAACAGCAGCGGCGACTTCTACGCCAAGTCGATCCAGACCACCGGCGACGTCACCGTCAACGCCGTGGGCGGCATCTATCAGCACGCCGACACCCCTGGCGTGGCCATCGCCGGCGATGTGCTCAACCTGCATTCGGGCTCGGGCAGTTCCATCGGCGGGGTCAACCGTCCGCTGGTGACCCAGAGCAACGAGATCAACGCCTCGGCGCCCGGCAGCGTGACCCTGACCCAGGCCAGCGGCCACATGAAGGTCGGCTTTATCGAGTCGCTGTTCGGCAATGTCGAGCTCAATACCCCGAGCGGTCAGATCATCGGCGCCGCGCCCAAGGGCGAGACTCAGGACGCCAAGCTGCAAGAGAAGATCAAGGAATGGGAGGCCCTGGGCCTCACCGACACCAACAACGCCAAGAGCACCATCAACGGCTACCAGAATCTGGTGGTGCGCTACTACGGCGACTACTGGTCGATCCGCGATCTGGCCAACAAGCCCGACAGCGCCTTCAGCCTGAGCCAGAAGGGCCTGGGCCTGTATCGCGAGCAAGTGGCCGCCAGCCTCGGCCGCGCCCCGACCGATGCCGAGATCAACAGCGCGATCAAGGCTCGCTACCAGGAGGCCAAGAGCTTCCTGGCCGGCACCCCCGGCTTCGACCAGGGCCTGCTGCAAACCCGCGACAGCGGCTTCCAGTACACCCTGGACAGCCAGTCCGCGCTCTATGCGCAGATGAGCCACGGCGCGGTGTGGGACAAGAGCATGCTGGGCACGGTGATCAACGCCGGCGCCGTGGCCGGGGAACGTCCGTCCACCGGCGCGCTGCCCAATGTCGCCGCCACCCAGGGCTCGATCCGTCTGAACAACGATCCGACCCAGCCCCTGCCGGACCCGGAGACCCTGGTATTCACCCTCAAGCGCACCGACGGCTACCTGCCCATCGTCACCCAGTTGTCCTCGTCGCAGGGCAACAGCTACAGCTCCAGTCAGCTGATGGCCCTGCTGGCCGAAGCCAAGCCGGGCACCCTGCAGGCCGAACAGCTGGACGGCGACACCGTGCGCGTCACCCTGCGGCCGCGCTACGACCTGGTGGTGGAAGCCAAGGACCCGGTGGTGATCGACGCCAAGGGCGACTACCACGTCGGCACCTCCCAGGACGTGATTCTCAAGGACATCACCGTCGGCGGCACCCTGTATGTCTACGCCGGCCGTGACGTGATCAACCAGACCGCCACTGGCGTGGCCGGTGCGGTCACCGGCGGCCTGTACATCGACGCCGGGCGCAACATCGGCTCGCCGGACAACCCGATCCAGGTCACCAACCGCGGTAACGACCCGGTCACCGTGTACCGTCTGGTGGCCCCGGGCACCGCCAACGTGGTGGTGCTCAACGGCAACGTGGTGGTGGGCAAGATCGACGTGAAGGGCGAAACCAACCTGGTGGCCAACCACGGCAACTTCTCCTCCCTGGGCGACCACGCCACCTTCGACGGTGGCCTGGTCAACCTGCGCGCGGTGGACGCCAACGGCAAGACCGCCGGCTACATCGGCACTGCCGCCAACCCGTTCCAGGTGGTGCAGCAGCAAGGCGCGCTGGGGCTGTTCGGCCTGGGCGCCAACATCCTCGCCACCCAGAACGACCTGGTGATGAGCAACAGCGTGCTCGACGGCCGCGTGGGCCTGCGCGCCGGCGCCGGGGCGATCCGCATGGACGACAAAGACTCGGTGATCCGCACCACCGACGAGGCCGACGGCCAGGTCGACCTGGTGGCGGCCACCGGCGTGGGCGAGGCGGCGACCGCCGTGCGCCTGGACACCGGCCGCTTCAACGCCCAGACCCCAGTGGGCGACGTCAACCTGCACCTGCTGCGCGAGGCCCATGCCGACCACGTGCACGCCCTGACCGGCTCGGCCCGGATAATCGGCGACGGCGATGGGGTGCTGGGCACCACCGATCTGGACCTGGCCGACGTGCGCGTCGCCCGCGATCTGGAACTGCGGGCCGAGAGCATTCGCGGTCAGATCACCCAGACCGTCCAGGCCACGCCGTTGCGCCTGTGGGCCAGCAACCTGCAAGGCGGGGTCGCCGACCGCATCGACCTGGGCATCAGCAACGCCCCTTATGTCCGCGCCGAGCAGTTGGCGGCCCGCGTGGCCGACATCCGCTCCAATGCCGAGCGCTTCAACATCCTCAACGGCTACATCGGCGAGGAAATGAAACTGAGCACCGGCTACGTGACCGCGCTGATGGACAACACCACCCCGGCGCTGCGCTACGCCAGCGACTTCCAGTACTACATCCCCTGGAAGGGTTTCAGCCTCGACCTGGAAACCCGCGGCGCCACCGGCTCCCGCGCGCCAATGTGGTTCGACTCGGCCCGTGGCGTGTTCACCCGCAACCTGGTCACCAGCGGCTACGCCGCCTTCGACATCGCTCGTGCGCACTTCAGCGCCGACTGGCGCAGTAGCCATGACGGGCGAGTCATGCCGGCGTTGTCGGCGGCGCATCCGGTGTACCCGGTGCTGCAACCGGCCCAAGAACTTTCCATCGCCCCACGGGCGGTCAACCTCAGCAATCAGAGCAACGATGACTCGATCTAACCTTCAGCAGCGCGGTGGCCTGAGCGCCACCGCCTTCAGGCT
Organism: Pseudomonas protegens; assembly: GCF_013407925.2. Lineage (NCBI taxonomy): Bacteria > Pseudomonadati > Pseudomonadota > Gammaproteobacteria > Pseudomonadales > Pseudomonadaceae > Pseudomonas > Pseudomonas protegens. Next base: position 2,337,341 of record NZ_CP060201.1, read on the forward strand.
GCCATTTCTGCTCGGCACCGCCGGCCTGATGTTCTCGCTCGTGGCCAACGCTGAATCGCTGCCGTCCGGTGCCTTGCCGGGCGCCATCAGCTCCGAACTCCTGCGCCAGCCACAACGGGCCCTGGAGCGTCAGGACACTGTGCCGCAAGACAACACACCGGCACTGACCGTGCCGTTGGTGGGCGACCAGAAGCTGCCGGAAAACGCCAGCCTCAACTTCGAGCTGGTCGCGGTGGTGTTCAGTGAAACGGCAATTCTCGACAGCGCCCAATTGCAGGCACTGGTCCAGCCGTACCTGGGGCACAAGGTCGGCTTCAGCGAGCTGCAGCAGCTGATTTCGGCGGTGAACCGGCTCTATGACCAGAAAGGCTACGCCACCGCGCGGGCCATTCTGCCAGCGCAACGCATTGAAGGCGGTCGCGTGCGCATTCAACTGGTGGAGGGCCGGGTCGGCGAGCTGGTCCTGGAAGGCAACGGCTACATGAAACAGGACTTCATCCGCCAGCGCCTGAACATCGACTCCGGCGAACTGGTCGATCCCAAGCGCCTGGAAGCCGAGCTGTCGCGTTTCAACCGCCTGAGCTCGGGCAACCTCTCGGCCTCGTTGCAGCACGGCAAGGGGTATGGCCTGACCGACGTCTACGTGAACGTCAACGAGCCGCCGCAGAACAGCCTGGAACTGTTCGCCAACAACCACGGCTACGAATCCACCGGGGAAGAAACCGGCGGCATGATGTACCGCCATTACGGCGCCCTGGGCGGGGACGACGTGTTCTCGGCCTTCCTCACCGGCGCTCGGGGCTCGGGCATGGGCATGCTGTCCTACGACGCGCCCTTCAACAGCCTGGGCGGGCGCATTGGCGGGCGTATCGGCAAGAGCCGGGCAAAGGTCATCTACGGTCCGTTCGCCAGCCTGGACTCGCAGAGCGACTCGAAGAACGGCTCGCTCTTCATCAATCACCCGCTGTGGAGCAACCAGAGCTGGCTGCTCACCGGCCAGTTGACCTACGGCGAGCAGAATACCCGCAACTACATTTCCGGAGTCTTTCTCAACGAAAACCGGGTCAAGAGCACCCAGGCCGACCTCACCGCGCTGTATCTGGCGCCCGGCCGCTCGCTCCGGGTGAGCCTGGGTTATCAGGATGCGCGCAGCGAAGTGGAGGGCACGCCGATCCATGACCACTTCGGCCTCTGGGTCGGCTACTGGCAGCTCTACCAGGCGCTCAGCCCGGACTGGTTCCTCAATGCCAGCGGCGCCTGGCAGTACTCGAAACGCGAAGGCGTGCCCTCCAGCCAGCTGTTCCAGATCGGAGGGGCGTCCACCGTGCGCGGCTACCGTCAGGGCGAGTTGGCCGGCGATGGCGGCCTGTACTCCAACCTGCAGGCCAACTATCGCATCACCCAGGCGCTCACCGGTTTTGGTTTCTACGACTACGGGCGAATCGACTCGTCATTCCGCCAGCCCGAAAAAATCGACAGCGTCGGCACCGGCGTCAACTGGCAAGCCACCTCGCGGCTCAGTGGCGAGCTGACGGTGGGCGTGCCGCTGACCAAGGTCCGCAACGATCAGGACTCGTCCTACATCAACCTGCAACTGGTGTACAAGATCCTCTGAGATGAGCGCGGACACTGGGCCACGCACCCAGAAGGCAACGCCTGTTCGATTGCCCTCTCCGGAGGGCGGTCGTGCTAACGGCATGGCCTTTTCAGTACAATGGCCGCCGTTTAACGCCCTACTCTCCTGGCCTTTCTCTTGCGGTTCGAGTGGTGTTTAGCGTCCTGCCGTCTCCACCACCACAGCGCCCAATCGATGCTCGAACTGATCCTACTCGAAGACGAACCCATGATTGCCGAGGAGCTGGCCGAGTTCCTCGGCGATTGCGGCTATCGGGTGACCCTGGTCCGCCACATCGCCGCGTTCACCCAATCCTTCGATGCACAGCGCCATAGCCTGGCCGTGATCGACCTGGGACTCCCCGACGGCGACGGCCTGGAACTGATCCACGGCTTGCGACAACAGGGCGGCACCCTGGGGATTGTCGCCTTCACCGCGCGCGCCGCGATTGAGCAAAAAGTGCTGGGGTTGCGTATCGGCGCCGATCATTACCTGACCAAGGGCTGCGACCTGGAGGAACTGGCGGCGGTGCTCAGCGCCCTGGTGCGACGCCTGGGCCTGCAAGGCGAGACGCAACCCTGGCGCCTGGCGACCGGGCCCCGTGAACTGTGGGCACCCAATCAGCGGGTGTTGCGCCTGTCCAACCAGGACACCCTGGTCTTGCAACCGTTGATGAGCAACGCCGGCAGCAATGTGAGCCGACGCCAGATCGTCGAGGCGCTGGGCGAGGACTGGCTCAGCTACGACCAGCGCCGCCTGGATACCCAGATGCGCCGGCTGCGGCGCAAGGTCGAACAGGCCACAGGCCTGGAACTGCCACTCAAGACCCTGCGCAACAATGGCTACTGCTTCTACGAGCGCGTGACGATCATCGACTGAGAGCGCTCAACGGTGCTGCAGCAGCGAGGCGGTAAAGGCGTAGCCCTGATTGCGCAGCGACAGGATCGGAGCCTGCAGCCCGGTTGAGGCGGTCATCTTGCGCCGCAGCCGACTGAAGATGGCTTCCAGCCGGCGCTCGTCGTAGCTCAGGTAATCCTCGCCGAGGACTTCCACCAATTGACGCCGACTGACGGTGCACTTCGGCGCCTGCTGCATGCATCGCAACACCAGGCATTCAGTGCGGCTGAGCTCCAGTTGCTTGCCGTCAGGCGCAATCAGTCGCCGGTGTGGCAGATCGAGGACCCAGCAGTCGCTGTCAGGCCCAATGTGCATGGAAATGCGCCGCATCAAGGCGCCGCTGACAGCCTTCAGCTCGGCATCCACGATCGGGCTGGCCAGACAATAGTCGGCGCCCAGCGCATACCCCTGCAGGTGCTGCTTGAGAGCGCCGCGCTCGGTGACCAGGATCAACCCGATATCCGGCCACAGCCGGCGGATACGCTTGATCAGGGCCAACTCCAGGCCATCTTCGGGGAGCACTTGCAGAAGGATGATATGCGGCGCGAACAGCGCGATGTCGACATCCTGCAGGCGCGACCGCTCGATCATGCACAGACAGTGAGCCATCGAGTAGCCGTCCGAGTGGGCGCTCCCGAGGCTTGCGGGCAGCGCTTCAATCACCATCAAGCGCATGGCGCAAACAAGAGGAGGGAAAGGGAATGCATTAGGGATTATCATGCTGGCGCAGTCGTCAAGGTCAGACCAATGAGCACGATGCTACGCAAATAGCCCAGAACGGAACTGAGCAAATCTGAGCAAGGAGTTCGGCTGCCAGAACAACCACTCCCCTTTCATTGCTCATGACCCCTACTGATGCCTTACTCGCTCCTGTTGCTGCTGTGCCTGTTGCTGACGGCATTTCCTACTCCTGCCCCTGCCGCCCCTCTGATGCTGGAAAGCAGCAGCCTGAGCGCGCGCGGATTCCTTGAGCGCCTGGACGATCCGCAAGGACAGCTGGATGCCGCAGCGGCCCTGGCGTCGAGCGACTGGAAAACGCTGCCCAGCTCACTCAGTGCGGGCTTCGTCCCTGGCGTGATCTGGGTGCGCATGCAGGTGCAGGCCAGCGCCAGTTCGCCGGTGCATTGGATGCTGATGCTCAGCAACTCTCTGCTGGACGAGGCGACCCTCTATGACATGACCGGCACGCCTCGGGAAATACGCAGTGGCGAAGCCATAGGCCGAGATCACTGGCCGATCAACTATCGCTCGCCGGTGTTCGCGCTGACCCTGACCGACCAGCAGCCGCACGTGCTGTTGCTGCGGCTAAAGAGCAAGAACGCCATGTCGGTGAGCGTCCGGCTCATGCCCCAGGACCGGTTCGCCGAAACCACCTCCATGGAGTACCTGGGCTACGGCCTGTACTTCGGCATCTATCTGGTGCTGATCCTGTTCCACGGCTTTTTCTGGCGCATGACCCAGGCACCGGAAAGTGGCTGGTACCTGGCGTACGTGAGCTTCTGCATCGGGATCGAAAGCCTGACCCTGGGCTTGCCGCAACAGGTGCTGAACCTGCCCATGGAACTGAGCGACACGCTGCTGGGTTGCGCGCTGGGCCTGAGCCTGCCGGTGGGCGTGATCTTCGCGATGCGCCAACTGCGGCTTGAAGGTTACCGGCGCCTGCAGCGGGTACTGACCGTGGGGAGCCTGGTGATTGGCTTGATCTCGGCCCTGGCGGTGCTGACCGGGCACTATCAGATCGGAGCGCCCCTGCACCAGATCACCGTGTTGCTGAGCATCCCGTTCTTCATCGGCCTGGCCCTGTGGCTGACGCTCACCGGCCACCGGCCCGCGCGCTATTTCCTGTTGCTGTTCGGCATCTATTACGCGGGAATCGGCATCAGCTTCCTGCGCAACCTGGGCTACGTACCTACGACCTTCTTCACCGACAACGCCGTGGCCATCGGCGCACTGATGCACATGCTCCTGATGAGCATGCGCATCATCCTTCATTACCGATGGCTCAAGGAAAAGACCCGCCACGCTGAAGATGCCTTCACCCAACTGATCCAGAACCAGAATGCCGAACTGGAATCGCGCATCACCCTGCGCACCCACGAACTGCGCAACGAGATCCAGCAACGCGCGCTACTGGAGCAGGAGCTGCGCGAGTCGCTGCGCCAGGAAAAACAGATCCGCGAGGAACAACGCGACTTCGTGGCCATGGTCTCCCATGAATTCCGCACGCCACTGGCGATCATCGGCACCTCGGCGCAACAGATGATGCGCAACCTGGCGGGACCGCGGGAACGCAATGAACGACGCTGCCAGAACATCCACGAGGCTTCCAAGCGCCTGATGACACTGGTAGACGACTACCTCAACCATGACCGCATGACGGACGGCGCCATTGAGCTGCGGCGCACTGAACATGACCTGATGGCATTGCTCCAGGGCTGCATGGGCGAGTTCCCGCCCGAGCGTATCCAACTCCACTACCGGGCAGGGCGAAGCCACATCAGTTGCGACTTTGGCTTGCTGCGCGTGGCCTTGCGCAACCTGCTGGCCAACGCCGACCGCCATGCCCCCGCCGACACCGCGGTGCAGGTAGAAGTCGACGACGGCCCCCGGGGCATTCAGCTTCGAGTACTCAACGCCGGGGCCGAGATTCCCGCCGACCAGGCACCGCTGCTGTTCCAGAAATACTTCCGTGGCACCCAGTCCCAGCACTCGCCGGGCGCCGGGCTCGGCCTCTATCTGGTCAAGCGCATCAGCGAATTGCACGGCGGCACCCTGGTACTGGAAAGCCGTGGGCACGAAAGCCCTATCTGTTTCCATCTACACCTGCCGGAACCGGCCTGATCAGGATCCTGATGCACTAGGTAGAGATGGCTCGGCCATAAGCACTCGACGGCTCTGGCACCCGGAAGTATCCAGGTGCCTTGAACTCAACCCAGCCCTGTAGGAGCGAGCTTGCTCGCGAAGCTCCCAAGAGCGCCGCATTCCCCCAGCGACGCGCGTTATCCTTGACGTCCATCGCGAGCAAGCTCACTCCCACAAGGCTCATGGCGGGAAAGGTCAAGTCGGCCCGGACAGCGCCCGCTCCATGATCAACGTCAACTCCTCGCCCTCGTAATGCTCTCGCACCCGGACAAACCCCAGGCGTGCATAAAAGCCTTCGGCAGTGACCGACGAGGGCACCACCAGCGAGGCCAGCCCCGCCTGCAACGCCGCCTGCTCGACCGCGGCCATCAGTTGCCGCCCCAGGCCATGGCCGTGGTACGCCGGATCGACAAACACCGAACGCACCGCGCGCCCGTCGAGGCTGGCGGTGCCCAGCAGTTTCCCGTCCACCAGGGCGACGAACATTTGCCGGCGCTGCATCAGTTGGCGCACAGAATCGGTGGTGAAGCTGGCCTGGACCCGCTCGATCACACTGGCGGGATAGTCCTGGGCATTGCTGGTGAGCAGGGCCGCCAGGATCACTTGGCTGACCCGCGCGGCATCGGCCTCCAGGGCCGGACGAACTTGGCATTTCATGACCACTCCCTGGTTTCAACGCGGATCGCAGTGGCCAAAAATACGACCCGCACCACTTGCTGCCAAGGACTTACTGCAACTGAAACACCAAACAGGGATTGTCATTCAAGCGCCCTTCATACACCGGCTGCTGGTTTTCCAGCGAGGTGCCCTGGAGCTTCTCTCGATCCTTGCGCGCCACGATCACCCAGGAACCGTGGGGCAGTGCGTCCAGCTCTCCGGGGGTGTCGCCGCGAACGAACAGCGGCTGCTCGTCGTGGTCCAGGTTCATCATGTAGCGCACGGCCCAGGTGTCCTGGCCCAGGTTGAAGAACACCAGGGGTCCGTGTTCGGCCGCGCGCAGTTGCTCCACATCGCGGACAAAACCCTGGGTGTCGAATTGCCGGTCCTTGGCCGGGTCCACCACCGCTACCAGTAGCGTCCATTGCGCCGCCAGGGCCAGGGCGCTGAGCAGCACCAGGCGCCGCCCGAAGCTGCCTCGGGTGCGGCGCCAGCAGTACAGCGCCAGCAGTTGCAGCAGGGCAAAGATCGCGATCAGCAGCGGCATGGATACCGGCGGCCAGTAGCCGTGCTTGTGCCAGCTGTGTTTAAGGACGAACAGCACCAGGATGCACAGCCCCGGCAGCACGCCCACCAGCCACAGGTAGGCGCTGCGCACCTTGCTCATTCTGCCCCGGGCCATGAGCAGGCCGTAGGCCGCCACCGCGGCGAACATCGGCACCATGGGCAGGATGTAGTAGGCGCGCTTGAAGTGCGGCACCGACAGCCCCAGCAGGATCATCAGGCCGCAGGCGCCAAGGCGCAGCACCAGGCGCAGTTGCGGGTCGGCATGGCGCCGGAACACTTGGCCACGCAACATCCACAGGGTCACCAGGGCCAGGGGCACCACCGGGAAATAGCGGTACAGCGCCAGCTGGAAGTAGAAGTAGAACGGCTCGCCGCTTTCATCCAGGCGCCCGCTGACCTGCATGTTGTAGACCTGCTGCACAAAGGCCTCGCCGCCGCTGACATAGGCCAGCTTCATCAGCAGCCACCAACAGCCGGCCAGCACCAGCAGGCCACCGAAGCCGTAGCCAAGCACACGCTTGAACAAGATCCGGCGCGCCTCCTGGGTGCGGCTGTCGCCCAGCAGCCAGTAGGTGCAGACCACGCCGCAGACCTCCACCAGCCCCAGGGGCCCGCGAATGGCGAAGGCCAGGACGAACAGCGGTAGCACCAGCCATGGCCGCAGCCGCGAGCCACGCTGTTCGCCACTGTGCAGCAGGTAGAAGGCCCCCAGGCACAGCAGCGAGATCATCTGGTCCAGGCACACCGAACGGGACTTGTCCAACAGCTGGCTGGTCAGCGCCGTCAGCAGCACCGCGAGCAGCGCCCAGGTGCGGCCCATGGGCGCCAGCAAGCGGTACAGCAGCGCCAGTACCCCCGCCGAAGCCAGGGCCGTTGGCAGGACATTGGCCAGGTGATTGGGCGCGCCGAACAGCTGGGCGCACAGATAGCTGAGATAGGTCGCCGTGCCCGGGTAATCCGGATACGGCTGGCCGTAAGTGGTGGGGAACAGGCTCGGCCCGTGACGGAACATCTCCTGCAGAAACAGCGCCCAGCGGCCGTCGAAACCCTGGGGCTGCTGGTCCCAGATGCCAAAGGTAAACAGCAGCAGGGCCACCAGGTAGATACCCCAGGACTCCATCCCGATACGCGTTTCTCGAACCATCTTCGCCCCGTCAGAAAGTGCCGTGCCATGAGCTCGGCGTAAGGCTGGACATGGTGCGCGCGATACCCCTGAACGGTGACTGAACGAGGATAAGAAACCCGCCTGCGGCAGCGGCTACAGGGACCGGCGGCGCAGGGCCGAAAAGCGGCGCCAGTCGAACTGCCCCACTGCCAGCGCCAGCAGGATCAGGCCCATGGATACAGCCTCATCGACCTCGAACCGCTGCCCCAGGATCAACACCGATCCGGCCATGCCGAACACCGGGATCAGCAACGACAAGGGCGCCACCCGAGAGACCGGATACTCCCGCAGCAACAGGTTCCAGCCCCAGTAACAGAAGTGCGTGGCCGCATAGACCTGGAACATCAACGACAGCAGCGTGCTGATGGACACTTGCCCGGCCAGTTGCCGAAACGGCGCACTCCCATGGCTTATCCAGGTCAGTGCCAGCAGCGGCAACGGCGCAAACAGGCTGGCCCAGACCACGAAGGCGAACACCTCGCGAACCCCGCAGCGCTTGATGATGACGTTGCCCACACTCCAGCTGAACGCACTCACCAACAGCAAGGCGTAACCCAGGCTGGTGGCGTGCCCAGGGCTGTCGCCGATGATCCGCAGCAGCCCCCACAAAGCAATGGCCGTGGCCAGAACCTGCTGCCAGCGCAGGCGCTCGCCGAACAGCAACACGCCCCAGCCCAGGGAGAAAAAGGCGCTGAACTGGATCAACAGCGCAGCCGTACCCGGCGCCACGCCCTGTTCGATCCCGAGGTTGATCAGCGCCCACATGGCCACGCCGAAAATCAGCCCGTAGGCCGCCAACCAGGCGAATGCCACCGGCGGGCGAGGTATCAGCAATACCCAGGGCAACGCCGCCAGGGTGAAGCGCAAGGCGGTGAGCAGCAATGGATCGAGACTCGCCAGCCCAAGCTTGGTGATGGGGAAGTTCAGGCCCCACAAGGCGGTCACCAGCAGGGCCAGGAACAGGTGTTTTTTCTGCATGTCGCGCGGTCCAGGAAAGGCGGCCGCGAGCAAATCCCCGGCCGGGGCCGAACTATCGCCGCAGTACGCCATGGCCCGCTTGCAGTATCAGGTCAACTATCAGTAGATTCGGGCCATGCACCCTATCGCTATCGATCCCTACGAAAACATCCCCCGAGACGCGCTGGTCACGGCCATCGACTATGCGGACGGCCAGCACTTCGCCGAACACCAGCATCGACGCGGGCAGTTCGCCTACGCCGCCACCGGAGTGATCAGCGTCTTTACCGAGCAGGGCAACTGGGTGGTGCCGCCACAGCGGGCAATCTGGGTGCCGGCCGGGGTGACCCACGCCATGCACATGCGCGGGCCGGTGACCCTGCTCAACACCTATGTGCGTCCCCGGGCGGCAAAGCGCCTGGGCTTGCCGGAGCAATGCGAGGTGCGGGAAGTGTCCGAGTTGCTGCGCCAACTGCTGCTGCGGGCCATGCACCTCCCCGCGCTCTACGCCAGGGACGGCGTGCCGGGGCAGTTGATGAACCTGCTGCTGCATGAAATCGCCAGCATGCCGGCCCTGACCCTCAACGCCCCGCTGCCGGACGAGCCACGGCTGGCCAGGGTCTGTCGCGAGCTGCTGGAGCAGCCATCGCTGGAGTTGGGGATCGATGCCATAGCCAAGCGCGCCGGCATGAGCCGTCGCACCTTCACCCGGCTGTTTCGCCAGCACACCGGCATCAGTTTCGTCGAATGGCGCCAGCAGGCCTGCCTGTTGGCGGCCGTGGTGCGCCTGGGCCAGGGCGAGGCCGTGACCCGGGTCGCCAGCGACCTGGGCTATAGCAGCCCGAGTGCGTTCAGCAGTGTGTTTCGCAAGGTCCTGGGCGAGGCGCCCAGTCGTTACTTTGCCCGGGCCCGGGCCTGAAGGACCCGAGCCTGAGCGAGGCCGTGCTAGAGGAACACGGCAGACAACATCCCCAGCGCCCCCAGGCAGCAGCCGATCAAGGCACCGCGTCCGGGCGCCTGCTGGAACAGCGCCCAGATCACCAGCGGCTCCAGAAGCAGCAGCGACGTCACCGAGACCACGGTGATGATCCAGATGTCGCCCACCGCCACGTAACCCAGCCAGTAGGCCGCCAGCAGGCAGATACCGCCCAGGCACATGATCAGCACCGGCAACGCCAGTTCGGCACCGGAGGTGTTGCCGGAATGGGCCAGCCGCGCCACCACCACTTCACTGTAGATGGCGCAGAACTCGCCCAGCACCATCAGCCCTACAGCAGAAACTCCGAGTAATTCTTTGGACATGTGACAAACCCCTTGGTATTGAGAGCCCGATTTTTCAGCTCCCAGGCATTGATCGCTCCGCTGACGGAGCCGGAATCACGATGCGCAGGGGTACGGGACAACTCGGTCATAGTCAGGAACTTGAACATGTCCATCTCCTTCTGGGTGGGGGATGCAAACCAGGCCCGTGAACTGTCGACGGGCCGCTGCCTGTATAAGGGATTGGCGCCCCCGGCGTCATCCGCCACGCGCATTCACCGCGAAAAAACCACGCAAACTCCACAGTCAACAGGCCTGCCTGCCGATAGCCTGGGTCCGGTCATCCTCAGCCTGAAGCCCGTGCCCACCATGTCCCAAGCGCCCCAATCCATTCGCCCCCTGAACCGCGGTCACTGGATCGCCACCTACTTCTTCGGCGTCGCGGGGCTGGCCCTGGCCCTGATGCTGGTGGTCAATCTGGTGTTGCTGACCAGCAGCCAGAACCCGTGGCAAGCGCTGCTCGACTCCCTGTCGTTCAGCGTGGCGGTGCTGATGGTGAGCCTGGTGCTGATTACCCTGATCGCCGCCTTGCCGTGCATCCTGTTCTTCTGGCTGGCCCAGCGCTTTGCCTGGCGCCAGTTGTGGATCTACCTGGTGAGCGGAGCCCTGGCGGCGCAGTTCGCCATTCCCGTGATGACCCAGCTACTCCCCGAACTCTTCAACCTCCCGCACGGCGTCAGCGCTGCGCTGCACTATTTACAGCTGGCATCGATGTTCGGCGGCTGTGGAGTATTCATGGGGGGGCTGTTCTGGTGGCGCAGCGGGCGTCACTTGCGCTGAACCGAACCTTTACTCAGCACCGGCCCGACGCCCAGCAACCCGCCCCTTGAGCAGGGCCAAAGCAGCCACCCCTAGAGCGATCTTTTCCATGTCCGTAACAACTCCAACCCAACGCAGCGTGCAGCCGGAAGACTGGTTCGCCGCTTACTTCATCGGCGTCACGGCCCTGGCCACGGTCCTGGCCTTGCTGCTGATGCTGGCGATGTTGGCCAGCGCCGGCTCGTTGAACGCAGACATCATTCTCCAGACGCTGTTCGTCGGCCTGCTGACCCTGGTGGTCAGTGGCGTGCTGACCGGCATTCTCGCGGCCCTGCCTTGCGCGCTGTTCTTCTGGCTGGCCCAGCGCTTTGCCTGGCGCAACGTGCTGATCTACCTGTTCAGTGGCGCCGTGGCCGCGATGCCGACCATCCCGGTGGTGGCGAGCCTGGCGCCCTCCAGCTTCTATACCGACCGCGACGAGGATCAACCGCCACCTGAGGGTTTGCCGCGCTACCTGCCGCTGGCGCCATTGTTCGGCTGCTCGGGGGCTTTTCTGGGGCTGGTTTTCTGGTGGCGCAGCGGCCGTCACCTGCGCTGATCCTCAAGGCAACCGCCCACGCCGATACCACGCCCTGCGGTAGGCGCCGGCTCGCCGGCGAAGGGTCCCTCCGCTCCTGCGCCAGACGTGACGAGGCCCTCGTTGGCAAGCCAGCAGCCACCCAGCCAGCGCCTACAAGGAGGCGCTGGGCTCGGCGTCGCGAGCCACCACCACCTTGCCCAGCACGCCACCTTGCTCGACGCGGGCATGGGCCCGGCGCAGGCTGACGGCGTTGAAGGGGCTGATGACTTCATTCAGGGTGCTGCGAATCACGCCCTGGTCCAGCAGCTGCGCCAGTCGGTTGAGGATGTGGTGCTGCTCGATCATGTCCGGGGTCTGGAACAACGCCCGGGTGAAGACCATTTCCCAATGCAGGGACACGCTCTTGCTCTTGAGCGGCACCGCATCGAGAAAGTCGTGGTCGTCAATCAGGGCGATGTGTCCATGGGGCGCAATGATCTGGGCCAGCTCGGCAAAGTGCCGTTCGGTGTGGGTCAGCGCGGCGATGTGGGTCACCACCGGCAGCCCCAGGTCGGCACATTGCTCGACCAGCGAGCGGGAATGATCCAGCACCTGATGCGCCCCCAGGTCCAGGCACCACTGGCGGCTGTCAGGGCGCGAAGCGGTGGCGATCACGGTCATCCCGGTCAGCTGACGGGCCAGTTGGATCAGCACCGAGCCCACCCCGCCGGCGCCGCCGATAATCAGCAGCGTGCCCTGCCGTGACAGGTCACCGGGCACCCGGCCCAGGCGTTCGAAGAGCAATTGCCAGGCGGTCAGCGCGGTCAACGGCATGGCAGCCGCCTGGGCAAAGGACAGGCTTTTGGGCTTGTGCCCCACCAGGCGCTCGTCCACCCGGTGCAGCTCGGCATTGGCGCCATCGCGGGTGAAGGTGCCGGCATAGAACACTGCATCCCCGGGGGCGAACAACGTCACCGCGCTGCCTACCGCGCGGACCACCCCGGCAGCGTCCCAGCCCAGGGTGTGCACAACGTCCGGCACCGCCACCCGGCCGTCGCGGACCTTGGTGTCCAGAGGGTTGACCGACACCGCCTCGACCGCCACCAGCAGGTCGTGGGGTTGCAGTGGCGGCTCGGCCCGATCCACCTCATACAGGGCTTGGGGATCGGACAGTGACGAGCCTTTGAGATAGGCGATGGCCTTCATTGCAGCGCTTCCTGAGGGATTGAAAGCGCCCACTTAAATCCTTCATGCCCGGCGCGCACAAGTACGGTACTTTTGCGTACCTGCTACGCAAAAGGACCGTCAGGCGATGAAAAACAAACACTACCAGGACATTCCCGGCTGCCCGGTGGAGGTCACCCTGGACCTGATCGACGGCCGCTGGAAAGGCGTGATCCTGCATCAATTGCTGGCCAATGACTTCCTGCGTTTCAACGAGCTGCAACGCCGCCTGCCGGGCATTTCCCAGCGCCTGTTGACCAAGCAGTTGCGTGACCTGGAAGGCGCCGGGCTGGTCTTGCGCACGGTGTACGCCGAGGTGCCGCCGCGCGTGGAATACCGCCTGAGCGCCGAAGGCCAATCGCTGCAACCGGTGATCGAGGCACTGTCCGCCTGGGGCCACGGGCGGATCAGCCGCCAACAGCGGCCAGGCACTGTCGAGCCATCGCAAGCGACGGCCCCGGTGCTGTGAGTTCGCCGCCCTCGAGCCTTCCAGCCGCGGCTCGCGCCCGGGGTTCCGGGTGTGCAACCAGGCCGTGGCCCCCCGCGGCGCTTGCCGGATCTACACCCGAGGATGAGCGCCTGCGCCCCTACCTGACTTCGGCCTGGGGCAACAGGCAACCCTTGGCCAGCCACCGGCACTGGCGCTGCCAGCGATAGCGCTGCTCGGGGGTGCCGCGCTCGTCGTAGAACACCAATTGCAGTTGCTCGGCACTGAAATCCAGCTTGGCGAAACCGGCCCGTGCCGAACTGAACTGGCGGTCGTTGATCACGTCGGGCATCTCGTAGAGCTTCTGCCCACCGGCTCCGGAGATCACCCAGGCGGGCTCTCCGGGCTCCAGCAGCAACTGCTGATTGTGCTCATGCCCGGCCAGATAGAGATCGACCTGACTGCGCTGCAAGGCCGGCAACAGATCCTGCAGCAATTGCTCATCATTGCCGTGGCGACCGGCGCTGCGCAGTGGATGGTGAGCCGCCACCATTCGCCAGACCGGCCGCGGGCCGGGCTGGGCAAACGCCTGCTGGAGAAAGGCCACCTGCTGCGCCAGGGTTTCCCGCGGGGCCGCGGTGTCGAGGAACACCACCCGCAGCAAGGGACGCCCCTGCACCTGGCCGAAATCCTTCTGGTAATAGCGCGCCGGCATCTGCCAGCGCCCCGAACCCTTGTGCTCCTGGCTGTAGTCGAGCTCGACCTGCTGCGATTCCGGGTAATCGTGGTTGCCCAGCACCGCGTAGAACGGCACGTGATTGAGCCAGCGCCCCCAATAGACGCGCTCGAACTTGAGCTGCCAGCTCATGTCGCCGGTGCCGCTCAGGGGCGGCCCGTAGAAGTTGTCCCCCAACAGAACCACCAGATCCAGGCGCCGGTCGCGGGCCGCCACCCGCTCCATGGCCCGAGCCACCCGCCATTGCTGCAAGGCTCCGCTGCCCTGGTCGCCCAGGGCAATCAACGCGATCTGTTCCGGGGGCGCCGCGACAACAGGCACGAAGGCCTGGGGCGGCGCGATCAGCCAGTACCCCAGGGCCAGGCCGAGTCCTGCCAGCAGACACAGCGCAACCCACAGCCAGGGGCGCCGGCGTGTCGATTCAACCGCGGACTCTTTCTCATAGGGTGCTTTCAAGGAGGCTCAACTCCGGGGGGGCAAAAGGAAGAAGCACGGGTGGACGCGCACTAGACCATAGCTCTTGTTCACAATTTGTTAAGAGTCCTCGCCGTATACTTTCGCGCTTGCCCGCAGCCCGTTGCCTGCGCCCCTCGACCTGGTAGCCAAAAACTCATGTCACGACCTGCTCCGCTGTTGTTCCTGCTGGCCTGCCTGCTGTTCTTCTTCGCCCTGGGCAATCACCAGTTGCAAGGCTCCACCGAGGCCCGGGTGGCCGGGATCGCCATGGAAATGCACCTGGATGACGACTGGGTCACGCCGCGCCTGTTCGGCACGCCGTTCCTGGAAAAACCGCCCCTGAGCCTGTGGCTCGACGCCAGTGCCATCCGCGCCTTCGGCGGCACGCCCCTGGCAGTGCGCCTGGCCTCGGCCTTTGCCGGGCTGTTCAGCGTGATGCTGCTGTACGCCATGCTGCGCCGTTTTGGCCGGCCGGCCACCCTGGCGGCAGTCGCCGGCTTGATGCTGGCGACCATGGCCAGTTACTGGAGCAACGTGCGCGGCGTGGGTGAGGATGCCCTGCTCAGCCTTGGAGTGACCCTGGCCCTGCTGGCGTTCTTTCAGGCCCAGCGCCGTCAGGCCGAACAGCAACCGGCGCGGCTGGCCTGGCTGGCCTTCGCCGTCGGCATCGCCATCGCCACCCTGAGCAAGGGGGTGCTGGGCCTGGCCATGCCGGGGGTGGTGATCTTCGCCTACCTGCTGGCCGACAGCCTGATCGAAAAACGCTTCAGCTTCAGCCAGTGGCTACGCCCCGGATTGCTGACCCTGCTGGGCCTGGTGCCGCTGATGATCTGGCTGTACATGCTCTATCAGCGCGGCGGCCTGCAAGCCCTGGGCGAAGTGCTGTGGACCAACAGCGTCGGGCGCTTCGACGGCTCCTTTGTCGAGGCCGGGCACTACGAGCCCTTCTATTACTACCTGGCCAAGCTGCCCCAGGCCTTCCTGCCGTGGAACATCCTGGTCTACCTGGGCCTGTGGCACTTTCGCAAGACCCTGGTGCAGAACCGCTACCTGCTGTTCTTCAGCCTCTGGTTGCTGGCGCAGTTCACCCTGCTGTGCCTGGCCTCCAGCAAGCGCACGGTGTACCTGATGTCCCTGACCCCGGCGGCGGCGGTGCTGGCGGCCGAGTACGGCGCGGTGCTGTACCAGCGCCTCGCGCAGCGGGCCCAGGGAGCGGGGTTATGGAGTGTGGTGGGGCGCCGGCGTCGGGCCCTGACCATCGCCATCATGAGCCTGATGGTCTGCGCCTACCTGGCGAACGCCCAATGGGCAGCGCCCCGGGCCGACCGTGAACTGTCCTTCGTCCCGGTGACCGACCAGATCATCGCGCTGCAGGCCAGCGGGCATCAGCTGGCGCTGTATCAGGCCAACGAGCGCATCGCCGGGGCCAGCGTGTTCTACACCCAAAGCCTGCTCAAGGACCTGCAGACCGAAGCGCAGTTGCAGGCCTTTCTCGCCGAGTCGCCGCAGCATGTGGCCCTTATCGGCGGCGACCAGACGCCCAAGCCGCCGTTGCAGATCCTCAAGACCATCATGGTCAGCCGCCAGGCCTACCACTTCGTCAACCTGGCGCCGGGCCAGTGACCCACCAATGAAAACGGCACCTGAATCAGGTGCCGTTTGTCTATCCGGGCGAGGCTTACTGAGGGTTCTTCAGCTTGACCACATCGCCGGAGACCTTGGTGATGTAGCCGCTCAGGACCCAGGCCCAGAACCAGTTTTCCTGGATTTGGGTATTGATCAGCGCATCGCCGCCCTTGGCCTTGATCGCCGCGGTCTGCGCGCGGACGAAACGGCTGTTCTGCTGGATCGGGATCACTCCGAACAACATGATGCCGGTGGCGGTCGCTTCACTGTGACCGATGACGGTGTACTGGCTGCTGTCCAACTGCTGGGTTTTCATCGGGGTGCCGGTGCAGCCCGCAAGAACCAGACCGAGACAGGCAGAGGCAACGACTTTGCTGATGTGTTTCAAGGCTTAACTCCATGAAAAAAACATCCGGGATTCATTTCCCGGGCGCGGCACTTTACTCGCGAGGGGTAAAAATGCCCATCCCGAAATCGCTTCCCCTTGAACCCTTTCCCGCTGATACCCGCTCACCGCCCTTGAAACCATGACTCCTGCCCATTGACGGGCATTTCCTCAAAGGAGTCAGTCATGACCATCACTGTTACCACCACGACCCTGGACCAGGCCGTCGCCCAGAAGCGTTTCGACGATGCCTGCCGCTACCTGCGCCAATCCGATCTGGCCAATTTCCTGCTCGACGAACTGATCGCGGTCAAGGAAGAGCTGATCGTGGAAGTCACCAACTCCTCGGCCCCGGACAAGACCGACCGCTGGATTCCTCCGGCCGCCAACTCCACCACGTCCGCCGGACGCGTGGTGTGGAACCTCAAGTCCCAGGTGTACGCCATCGAGAAAAAATACAAACAGCCGGACCTGAGCAACTTCCAGAAATTCCTCGCGCTGTTCAGCAGCGACCGGGTCGAGCGGCTGTCCCCGGCCCTGGTGCTGATGCATGAGCTGGGGCACGCCTGCCAGTTCCTCACCAACAAGGCCGAGTTCCGCAAGCAACTGGCGAACAGGAACATCCTCGAAGTGGAAAACATCAACGTCAACGCCATCGAAAACACCGTGGCCAAGGAGCTGACCGCCAAGAACAACAAGGAAGGCCTGCGCTGGGATTACCTTGACGCTCGCTAAGCCCTGCTTCCCCGGCGGCACCCTGTCGCCGGGGGACTTCCCGCTGTTCGTGCCGGGCCGTTGCGGCCTGGAAAAGGAGATATTCCCATGTTGATTCTGCGTTCACTGATCCTCGGCCTGACCCTGCTGGCCGGCGCTGCCCACGCCCTGGAAACCACCCACCTGCCACCCGCCACCCTCAAGGCCTACGCCGCCACCCTGAACAGCGTCGCCGGCAACAGCCAGTGGCAGCAACTGTGGAAACGCTCTCGGGACCAGGGCGCGTTCACCCACCAGGGCGAGCAACCGCGCTTTACCGTCAGCCAGGACAAACTGCCGGACATGGTCCGCACCACCTTGCTCAATGCCAGCAGCGTGTCCGCGCAAAACACCACCCAGGCGCTGTACCGCTACGAGTTTGCCAACCCGATTGGCCAGGCCAAGGGCATTGCCCTCAAGGCCATGTGCCTGTTGGTGGACTGGCGCTCGCTGCCCAGCGGCACGCCACCGGACGACACCAGCCACATGGGCAACGCCAGCCTGCTGCAAACCTACCCCTGCCTCTGACAGCGGCAAGCCGCCCAGGCCTTGAGCCTGGGCGGCGAGCACTTACGAGGTTAGCTGCGAGCCCAGCAGATCGGCCTCCTTGCGCCGACGAGTGCCGTAGCTGTCGCCAAAATTGCGCAGGTTGGCCAGGGCACTCTTCCAGTCGCGGGCCACCACCTGGGCCCAGAAGTTCGGCGTGCGAGTGGCCAGGTTGCCGTACTGAAAGGCCACCGAGGCGATCACGGTCTGCATCGGCGCCGGCAGCTGGGCAAAATCCACCCCGCTGGCCCGGGTGTAGGCCGCTGCCAGTCGATCGACGAAGGGCGCCTTGTACGCCTCATCGATCAGCTCGGCCTCGGCGCTGCTGATGCTCAGGGGTTGGCCATCGAGAAACTGCTTGGCCTTGAGCCCCGTCAGCCCCAGGTAGGGCGTCAGCCGCCGCACCAGATCCGCCGGCAGGTTCAGCGCCTGCAGATCCTGGACCCCGCGCTGCCCCAGATCGAACCCGGTGCCCACCGTGACCCCGCTCTTGCTATTGGCCGCATCGGGCACATAACCGCGAGTCATGGCACCGCCTTCGAGGGCGGCGATAAAGCTGAAATCAATCGCATAACGTGACATGGATATTTCCTCCAACAGTTGAAGAAAATCCAGTGCACCACCGGCGACCGATACAGCATCAGGATGTAATAGTTCCCCTTAATAAGGGGGAAATTTCCCACTGAACAACGGACGAGGCACCTCCTTAGGATCGAACCAGCGTTATCCATAATTCCAAGGAGGTACCAAATGGACGTGAAAGACCTCAGTCTCATCGATGTTCGTCAACTCCCTCACTCGCTCCAGGCCCTCATCGACTGCATCGGCCTGGAGAACGCCTACCGCCTGACCCGAGAGTACGGCGGCCGCCCCAAGTACATTCCCAAGCACGCCGAACGCACCTCACTGGCCCTGATCCTGCCCCCCGACGCCCTCAACGCGCTGATCGAACGCTTCGCCGGCCTGGCCCTGGAAATCCCCAAGGCCGACCACTTCTGCCGGCAGATCCGCAACCAGCACATCCAACTGGAAAGTCTCGGCGGCATCTCCCGCAGCGTGCTGGCGGACAAGTACGGCCTGAGCCTGCGGCAGATCGGCAATATCCGTCGCCTGGAGGCCAACACTCACCGGTAATCGATTCCCGCTGAATCGGCCGCCGCGGCTTTCTTAAGGTGCAGGGGCGCATTTCGCGCAACGAAGAACAAGGAGCTAGACCATGGCAGATATTGATAAGGGCTTGATCGGCGGCGTGATTGCCGCGCTGCCCCTGGACAAGATGATCACCGGTCCGCTGATGGCGATGATTCAGGCGCAGGTCGCCGCGAGCAAAGCCTATGCGGACTTCCTCATGGGCGTGTGCATCAAGGACGGCCAGGCGGTATCGGTGCAGTTCGACTACGACGAAACCCTGGTGGATGAACAGGGCGTCTACAAGGGCACGGTGAAGAAGTCGATGCGCATTCCGCTGCTGGCGGCCATCAGTCACCCCAACATCACCATCGAGGAAGGCTCCATCGAGTTCGAGCTGACCATCAGCCAGATGGCCGAGGACACCAGCTCCACCGAAGCCTCCGGCAGCTTCGAGGCGAAGCTGGGCTGGGGCCCGTTCAGTGTGTCGGTCAAGGGCGCGGCGAGCCACAAATCCACTCAGACCCGCAAGACCGACACCCGCGCGCGCTACGCCATCAGCACCAAGATCGTCCGCCAGGACCCACCGGAAGCCCTGATGCGCGTCATCGACTTCCTCACCGACGCGGCCACCAAACCGGTGCGGCTGCCGAGCACGCAACCGACCGACCCGGACAAGCTGCCAACCGCTAATACGCTGGCAATGCCGGACGCCCCGGCCGAGAAGAAAACCGGCACCGGCGGTTGATCCACGCGGCACCGTCGCCCCAGCAACCCGCCCCGCCTTCACGGCGGGGCACCTCAGCCACCGAACAAGGAGCGTGATCCATGGCGTTTTTTTCCCGCAGCAAGGAGCCCATGTCGGCCAGCGACCTGAGCCACATCACCCGAGGCATGCACCAGGCCGCCGCCGCCACTCACAACCTGATCGCCCAGCAGTACATCAAGTTGTTCGACCAGTTCTTCGATTACAACGTCAACGACCTGGGCACGCCGATGAAGGCCAAGATGGTCGAGGTGGCGCTCAACGATGACCACATCATCAACGTGCCGCTGATTGCCCTGGTTTCGCCCAAGGGCCTGGCCCTGCACAAGATGACCGTGGACCTGTCGGTGCGCATGCAGGCCACCGAGCTGCAGAAGGCCAGCCACGACCTGGAGAATGGCGAGCTGCAAAGCGAGAAGTTTTTCGTCACCTTCGGCAGCGGCAAGCGTGATGGCCAGGAACGCGACCCGGACGAAGTTCAGATCAGTATGGAGTTTCGCGACTGCCAACCGCCGGAAGCGATCCAGCGCCTGATCGAAGAGTTCACCAACCTGATCAGCCCGCAACGCATCAATGAAGGCCCGGCCCCGGCCGCAGCGGCTGGCGCTGCGCCTGCCGACCCGGACTTGCTGGTCCCCTGAGCCCCGGGCCCGCCCGGCTGACCGCAGCGGTCAGCCCCAAGGCGCCTCAAGGCTTGAGGTTCACCGAACGCCAGTCGCTGGCCTCGATCAGCCCAAGCATCTTCGGCGCGCCGTTGAGGGTATCGGTGGTGATGAACAGCGAGGCGCCGTAGCCCAGGGTCGGGGTCGCCAGCTTCAGCTCCTGCTCCAGTTCATCCATGCATTCGCTGTGGGTCACCAGCACCAGGTTGCGCCCGGCGACCTTATGCGCCAGGGCGTCGCGCAGCATGCTGCCCTTGCAGTTATACAGCCAGCCATCGCCACTGCTGACCTTGCTGAACATGTAGCCGGCGGTCTGCGCGGTGCGGGTCATGGGGCTGTTGTAGATCTCGGTGCGTGCAAGGCCCAACTGCTCGAATCGCGCGCCGATGGCCACCGCCACTTCCCGCGCACGATCGGTAATGCCATCGGCGGGCCCCAGGCAGGGGGCGCTGGAACGGTCGCAGCGCTCGACATGCCGCACCAGGACAATCGTGTCGCCCTTGGCCCAGCTGCTGGTCAGGGCCTTGATCCCGGCCACGTTGCCATGAGCCAGATCGGGCACCGCCGCCGGACGCCAGCAAAACAGGCACAACGCAAGCAGCGACAGAACCGCCAGCAGCAAGGCCAGGCGGTTCTTGTAACGCGTCAGGCCGCTCATCGCCAATGAGCGTTTGACCGGCGGCAAAGCAAGTCTTGTGGCCACTGAGCAACCGCCCCTCTGAGAATGATCCGATGTGTTGAGCAACTCGCCATCAGGCTAGCGCCTGCTGATGACAATCGAGTGCCGGCCAATGCCTGTGGCATCGACTCGTCGGACTCTAGGGCGGCAAGCGTGGGGCGCGGGTGAAATGAATGTGAAAAAAAGCTCAACGGACCGACGGTGATCCCGCAAAATAACCGTCCATCGCCTCAAACATTGTCCTGGGACAATACCAACGAAATCGTTTCAGCTATGGGCCGTCCCGCCGATACACCCCCTACAAAACACCTTGCTGGTCACCAACAACAACAATCTTCCAGCCAACTCAAGATCAAGAAGAGCTACGTTCCTGGAGGAATTCAATGAGTAGTTGGTTTGCCAACATCAGCGTCAACCTTAAGCTGGGCCTGGGTTTCGGCCTGGTCCTGGCCCTCACCACCGTCCTGGCCCTGACCGGCTGGACCAGCCTGGGCAGCCTGATCGACCGCAGCAACTGGATGAGCGACATCACCCAGCTCAACAGCGGCCTGACCAAACTGCGGGTCACCCGCCTGCAGTACATGCTGGCCAACGGCGACGAAACCGCGGCCCAGGGCGTACAGAACACCCTCGACGATTTCAGCGCGCAGCAGAAAAAGCTCCTGGCCTCGTTCCAGAGCCCGGACAACATCAAGCTCCTGCAGGGCCTGGGCGCGACCATCAGCGCCTACCAGGATTCGCTGAACAAGATGCGCAACGCCTACCGCACCGGCGACGCCGCGCGCCAGGCCATGAACCAGAACGCCGAACGCGCCAACGACCTGATCAACGCCATCAACGCCCGGGTCAAGCAGATGCCCCTGAGCGACGAGCGCTTTACCCAATTCCAGGCCATCACCCAGGCCAAGGAAGCCTTCCAGCTGGCGCGCTACGAAGTGCGCGGCTACACCAACACCAGCAACCCGGACACCGAACAGAAAGCCGTGACCCAGCTCAATGCGGCGATTGCCGAGCTGGACCAGCTCAATGCGCACTTCGGCAGCACCCAGCGCGAGGCCCTGCAACAGCTGGAAAGCGCCCTGAGCGGCTACCGCAGTTCGCTGCAGGCCTTCAAGGTCGCCTTCACCGACGCCGTGCAGGCGCGCAAGGAAATGACCGACCAGGGCGCCGACATCGTCAGCCGCAGCGACGCCCTGTACCAGATCCAGCTGGACCGCCGCGACATCGAAAGCGCCCAGGCCCGCAGCCTGCAATTGATCAGCACCCTGCTGGCGCTGCTGGTGGGTGTGCTGGCCGCCGTGATCATCACCCGGCAGATCACCCGCCCGCTGCAGGAAACCCTGGCCGTGGTCGAGCGCATCGCTTCCGGTGACCTCACCGAAAACCTGCGGGTCACCCGTCGCGATGAACTGGGCGTGCTGCAACAGGGCATCGCGCGCATGGGCGTGACCCTGCGCGAGCTGATCGGCGGCATCCGCGACGGCGTGACCCAGATCGCCAGCGCTGCGGAAGAGCTGTCCGCCGTGACCGAAGAAACCAGCGCCGGGGTCAACAGCCAGAAAGTCGAGACCGACCAGGTGGCCACCGCCATGCACGAGATGACCGCCACCGTGCAGGAAGTCGCGCGCAACGCCGAACAAGCCTCCCAGGCCGCGGCCGCCGCTGACGGCGAAGCCCGCCAGGGCGACAAGGTAGTGGCCCAGGCCATCGAGCAGATCGAGCGCCTGGCCAGTGAAGTGGTGCGTTCCACCGACGCCATGACCGTGCTGCAACAGGAAAGCGACAAGATCGGCAGCGTCATGGACGTGATCAAGGCGGTGGCCGAACAGACCAACCTGCTGGCACTGAACGCCGCCATCGAAGCCGCCCGCGCCGGTGAAGCCGGCCGTGGTTTCGCCGTGGTCGCCGACGAAGTGCGGGCCCTGGCCCAGCGCACCCAAAAGTCCACCGAAGAGATCGAAGAACTGGTGGCCGGCCTGCAGAACGGCACCCAGCAAGTGGCCACGGTGATGAACAACAGCCGCAGCCTGACCGACAGCAGCGTCGAACTGACCCGCAAGGCCGGTGCCTCGCTGGAAAGCATCACCCGCACCGTGTCCAACATCCAATCGATGAACCAGCAGATCGCCGCCGCTGCCGAACAACAGAGCGCCGTGGCCGAAGAGATCAGCCGCAGCATCATCAACGTGCGCGACGTCTCCGAACAGACCGCCGCCGCCAGCGATGAAACCGCTGCCTCCAGTGTTGAACTGGCGCGCCTGGGCGGCCAGTTGCAGATGATGGTCAGCCACTTCCGCGTCTGATTTGCAGCGCGCCCTTCGGTCCTGTCGCCGCTGCCGCAAGCTGTGACAAGGACCGAAGGGCCTTCCTAGGCCCTCAAGAGCGGCGTCCCCTTCGGGGCCGATCGCAGCCTGCGGCAGCGGCTACAGAGGGTTGTTCGGCACCGTCGAGCAGCGCATCCATCACCGCCCGCGCCATCTCCACCGAATGAATCGAACTTGAACCGCCACGCGTCGCTACCAAACGATCAAGGTGGCGGCTATACGCAGGTTGGTAGACCGGGACTCCAGGAAACCCAGCGCACACAAGGTGCCCTGCGCAGCACCGCCATAACACGTCGACAGATTAAGGCCTGTCGAAAGTCAGCGACGGCCGAAGACTAGCCCTGGACATTTCATAGGCACAAGCCATGCAAACAGTCGAAATGTAACGAGGGGACTCTCGCGGAAACGCCCTACAAATCAAAGCGAAAATCCGCCATCAGAGGCAAACTTTATCGCATCCCCTGTAGCCGCTGCCGCAGGCTGCGACAAGGCCCGCAGGGCCTTCCGAGGCCCTCAAGAGCAGCGTCCCCTTCGGGGCCGGTCGCAGCCTGCGGCAGCGGCTACAAGAAGCGCGCAAGAAGCGCGGGCGCAGGCCATTTACAGGACTTGGGGTTTGCCCTTACCTTTTCCGGTCTTCGTCCTGCTGTCCGAAGGATCTGTCACCAGGAATACCTCGATGCCCAGCCTCGGTTTTACTTCGGTCCCGCCCCTGCTGAAATACCTGCTCTATGCGGAGCAATTGGGTATTGCCACCGAGCCGGCGCTGGCGGCGGCCGGGCTTAGCACCGCGCAATTGAACGACACCAGCCTGCGCCTGCCGCTGGAGGTGCATGAGCGACTGCTGGACTATTTCTGCCAGCACTCGGGCGATCCGCTGTTCGGGCTCAATTCGGCGCGCTTCGTCAAACCCAGCTCGTGGAATGTGCTGGGCTACATCACCATGAATTGCGCGACCCTGGGCGAGGCCATGGGCCGCATCATGCCGTTCGAAAAACTGGTGGGGGACATGGGCACCAGTCGTGCCGAGGTGGCCGGCGATCAGGTGCGGCTGATCTGGAGTTGTCGCCATCAGCGCCCGGAGATTCGCCGGCATCTGGTGGAAAACGTCCTGGCCTCCTGGCTGTTGTATGCGCGCTGGATCGCCGATTCGCAGTTGTCGCCCAGCGCGGTGTGGTTCGAGCACGCCCTGCCGGAACCCGCCGAGGCGGCGCAGTACGAGGCGTTGTTCGGCTGCCCGGTGCTGTTCCAGCAACCCTGCTCGGCGCTGCTGGCGCCACTGGGCTATCTGCAATTGCCCCTGCGCCAGGCCGACGCGCGCCTGCTCAAGACCCTGGAAGAACATGCCCAGGCGATGATGGCATCACTGGGCGATGCGCCCCTGGCGTTGCAGGTGCAGAACGTATTGCGCCAGTTGCTCAAGGACGGCCTGCCGCGCAAGGAGCAGGTGGCGGAGCAGTTGCAGATGTCGGAACGCACCCTGCAGCGCCAGCTGCAACAGGCCGGCACCTCCTACCAACAGATTCTCGATGACCTGCGCCAGGAGTTGGCCGAGCACCACCTGCGCCACAGCGCCCTGTCGATCCAGGACATCGCCGATTGCCTGGGCTACAGCGAATCCCGTTCCTTTCACCGCAGCTTCAAGAACCGCACCGGGCTGACCCCGGGGCAGTTTCGTCAGGCCACGCTGGGCGCCGGCAAGGCCTGAGCCCGCTCAGACGCTGATGGCGTTGGTGAACACCAGCCGATTGCCGAACGGATCGCTGATGGTCATGTCCTGGCTGCCCCAGGGCATGGCCTGGATCTGCGGATGGGAAAACCGATAGTCCTTGGCCAGCAATTGCTGCTGGAAGGCTTCCAGCTCGTCGGTTTCGATGCGCAGCGCCGCGCCCGGGGTGCAATCGCCGTGATGCTCGGACAGGTGCAGCACGCATTCGCCCCGGGACACCTGCATGTACAACGGAAAGTCATTCTCGAAACGATGCTGCCAATCCAGGTTGAACCCCAGGAAGTCGAGGTAAAACTCCCGGGCCTTGGCTTCATCGAAGATCCGCAGGATGGGGGTGGTTTTGCCAAAGCTCATTGCACGACTCCCTGACCGAAATAAGCCGCCTGTACCGACGGTGATTCCCAGCACTTCGGCGCCACCCGGGGATTCTTTAATGGCACTGCGCCATCACTGTGACGAAGGTCAAAGAATCAGACTGCGGATGTGAAGCCACGGCGCAAATCCCCCTCTCGCGGTAAGAAACGTCCCGAGCGTTGACCGTTGGCCTGGCCATCGGTGTAGCTGCGCACCCCATTGACCCACACTCCATCGATCCCTTGCGCCGCTTGCTGCGGGTGCTTGAAATCGGCGACGTCGCGCACTCGCGCCGGGTCGAACAGCACCAGATCGGCCCAATGCCCTGCGCGGATCTCGCCGCGCTGCTGCAGGCCGAAACGCGCGGCGGAAAGCCCGGTCATCTTGTGCACCGCGGTGTGCAGCGGGAACAGGCCCAAGTCGCGGCTGAAGTGGCCCAGCACCCGGGGAAAGGCGCCCCACAGACGCGGATGGGGAAACGGGTCTTCCGGCAGGCCATCGGAGCCGATCATCGACAACGGATGGGCGAGGATGCGCCGCACATCGCTTTCATCCATGCCGTAGTACACCGCCCCCGCCGGTTGCAGGCGCTCGGCGGCGGCCAGCAGGCTGACGCCCCACTCGCTGGCGATTGCGCCCAGATCACGCCCGCCCTGCTCCGGGTGCGGCGTCGACCAGGTGATGGTGATGGGATAGGCATCGGTGACCTGCTTGAGGTCCAGGGTCGAGGAGCTGGCGGCGTAGGGGTAGCAGTCGCAGCCCACCGGGTGGTCCTGGGCCGCCTGCTCCAGAGCCGCCAGCAGTTGCGGGCTGCGCCCCCAGTTGCCGGCCCCGGCGCATTTGAGGTGGGAGACGATCACCGGCGCCCGGGCCGCGCGACCGATCCGGAAGGCCTCGTCCATGGCCTCCAGCACCGGCTCGAACTCGCTGCGCAGGTGGGTGGTGTACACCGCGCCGAAGGCCGTCAGTTCCTGGGCCAGTTGCAGCACTTCATCGGTGTCGGCGCAAAACGCGCTGGCGTAGGCCAGCCCGCTGGACAGGCCGAGGGCGCCGTCTTCCAGGCTGTCGCGCAGTTGCTCGCGCATGGCCGAGATCTCGGCGGCGCTGGCGGTGCGATAAAGGTCCGCAAGCTGATTGCTGCGCAGCGCCGTGTGCCCCACCAGGGCCGCGACGTTCACCGCCGGACGCGCCTCATCCACCGCCGCGCGGTAATCGCGAAAACGCGGATAGACAAACATGCCGCGCTCGCCCAGCAGGTTCATCGGATCCGGCGGGTCACCCTTGAGGCTCACCGGCGCGGCGCTGATCCCGCAGTTACCGACGATCACCGTGGTCACCCCCTGGCTGAGTTTGGGCAGCATCTGCGGCTGGCGAATCACCACCGTGTCGTCGTGGGTGTGCACGTCGATGAAACCCGGGGCCAGCACGCGCCCGGCGGCATCGATATCGACCTCGGCCGTGGCCGTGGACAGATCGCCCACACAGGCGATGCGGCCGTCGAGGATCGCCAGGTCGGCGGGGTAACCCGGGCGGTCGCTGCCGTCGATGATCAGGGCGTTGCGGATCAGCGTGTCGTAGCGCATGTCAGTCTCCCAGGGGCAGGCAGTCTTCGCCGCCACGGTAATGGTCCAGGGCCAGTTTGATCCGCCGCAGGCGTTCCTGGTTGTCGTCCGGCTGGGCCAGGGCCAGCTCGGTGGCCAGCACGTCGATGGCCAGCAGCATGCCGTAGCGGGCGGCGGTGGGTTTATAGATGAACGGGGTTTCGGCGCTGTGCAGGGGCAGCAGCACATCCGCCAGTTGCGCCAGGGGCGAGTCGGGCAAGGTGATGGCCAGGATGCTCGCGCCGTAGGTGCGCGCCAGGGTCACCGCCTCCAGCAACTCGGGGGTGATGCCGGTCAGGGAACAGGCGATCACCGCGTTTTGTGGCCCCAGGGCGGCGGCGGTGACCCGCATCATCACCGGGTCGTGACAAGCGGCGATGGGGTAGCCCAGGCGCACCAGGCGCACCTGCAGTTCATCACTGCACAGGGTCGAGCAGCCGCCGCTGCCGAAGGCGTGAATCATCCGCGCCCGCCCCAGCAGGCGCACCGCGTCGGCGAACTGCGCCTGGGTGAAACCGGCCAGGTGCCGATGCAGCACCGACTCGATGTCACCGACGATCTGCCGGTAGAAACCGGACTGTTCCGGCGTACTGCCCGGGTCGAGAAAGCGACTGCCAACGCCGCTGGCCTGAGCCAGTTGCAGGCGCAGTTGGCGCAGGTCGCGGCAACCGACGCTGCGGGCAAACCGCGACAGGGTGGCGGCGCTGACTTCGGCGCGTTGGGCCAGCTCGTCGAGGCTGGCGGAGGCGCCAAAGCCGACGTCGTCCAGCAGCAGACGGGCGATCCGTCGCTCCCCGGCGCTGAAGTCGTTCAGCCCCGCACGGATCTTGTAAAGAATGTCCATCTACAGCAGCTCCGCGAGGCCCAGGGTCAGGCCGAAGGCGATCAGCGAAATCAGCGTCTCCAGCACGGTCCAGGTCTTGAAGGTTTGAGTGACGGTCATATTGAAGTATTCCTTCACCAGCCAGAAGCCACCGTCGTTGACGTGGGACAGAATCACCGAGCCGGCGCCGGTGGCGATCACCAGCAATTCCGGGTGCGGGTAGCCCAGGCCGACGGCCACCGGCGCCACCACCCCCGACGCGGTGGTCAGGGCCACGGTGGCGGAACCGGTGGCGACCCGCATCAGCACCGCGAACAGCCAGCCCATCCACAGCGGCGACAGCTGGAATTCATGGGCCAGGCCGACGATCTGCTCGGTGACCCCGGAGTCGATCAGAATCCGATTGAGGCCGCCGCCGGCCCCCACCAGCAGGGTGATGCTGGCCGTGGGCGCCAGGCATTCGTTGGTGAACTTGAGGATCGATTCGCGATTGATGCCCTGGGCCAGCCCCAGGGTCCAGAAACTCACCAGGGTCGCCACCAGCAGGGCGATCACCGAGTTGCCGATAAACAGCAGGAACTGATTGAGCCCGGTGCCCGGCTCGGCCAGCAGGTTGGCCCAGCCGCCGATCAGCATCAGCACCACCGGCAACAGAATGGTCGCCATGGTCAGGCGGAAACTCGGCAGGCGCGGGCGAGGCTCGCGGGCGATGAACTGACGCTCCAGGGGGTTCTCCGCTGGCAGGTGGATGTGCGGCACGATAAACCGGGCATACACCGGACCGGCGAGGATGGCCGTGGGCACGCCGATCAGGATCGCGTACAGCAGGGTCTGCCCCACCGACGCCTGATAGGCCTGCACCGCCAGCATCGCTCCCGGGTGCGGCGGCACCAGGGCGTGGACCACCGACAGCCCGGCGACCATGGGCAGGCCCACCATCAGCAACGAAACCCCGACTCGGCGGGCCACGGTGAAGGCGATGGGGATAAGCAACACAAAGCCCACTTCGAAAAACAACGGCAGGCCCACCAGGAAGGCAATGCACACCATGGCCCAGTGCGCGTTGCGCTCGCCGAAACGATCGATCAGGGTCCGCGCCACCTGTTCGGCGCCGCCGGATTCGGCCATCAACTTGCCGAGCATGGTGCCCAGGGCCACCACCAGGGCGATGTGGCCCAGAGTCTTGCCGACCCCGGCTTCATAAGCGCCCACCACGCCGGACGGCGGCATGCCGGCCATCAGCGCCAGGCCGATGGACACCAGGGTGATGACAATAAAGGGGTTGAGCCGGTAGCGGGCGATCAACACGATCAACGCAATGATGGCGACTGCGGCGTAGCCCAGCAGCCAAAAACCCGATGCGGGAGCCATGGGACCCTCCTTGAAGACAGCGTCACTTCGAATGGTTGTGAAACGCTTTAATCACTTAAGGAGGCGGGTTTCAAACCCAGTGAAACTCATTTTCGTAAAGAGACAGGCTTTGTCGTGAACAGCTAAGCAAAAGCGCGAGCGATGAAAATCGGTAGTGGGTATTTTCATCCCTGCTCACTGAAAAACGGGCGAGCGTTGGCGCTCGCCCACTGGCCTCAGTCGTGTTGCACCCGGGCTCGTTTCAGTAGCGTCTTGCACCGCTCCGACAGGTGCAGCACCCGCAACTGCTTGCCGGCCTTGGCATAACGTTCGCGCAAGGTCTTCAGCGCGGCGATGGCCGAGTAGTCGACAAAGCTCAGGTGACGACAGTCGATGGTCACCTGCTGCGGATCGCCCGCCGGGTCGAACTGGTTGAGAAACGGCGTGGTGGAGGCGAAGAACAAGGTGCCATGCAGCTGATAGCGCTTGCTGCCATCGGCCTCCAGGTGAGCATCGGCGTACAGCTCGCGGGCCTGCTGCCAGGCAAAGTTCAGCGCCGCGATCACAATGCCGCAGAACACCGCCATGGCCAGGTCGGTGAACACCGTGATCACGCTCACCGCGAAGATCACCAGCACGTCGTTGAGCGGCACCTTGCGGATCACCCGCAACGAGGCCCAGGCAAAGGTCTGCTGTGACACCACGAACATCACCCCCACCAGCGCCGCCAGGGGAATGCGCTCGATCAGCGGTGAAAGAAACAGCACGAACAGCAGGATCAGCCCGCCGGCCACCACCCCGGACAAGCGCCCGCGACCGCCGGAACTGAGGTTGATCACGGTCTGCCCGATCATTGCGCAGCCGCCCATGCCGCCGAACATCCCCGACACCATGTTGGCCGCCCCCAGGGCCACGCATTCACGGTCCGGATGGCCGCGGCTCTCGGTGATTTCATCGGTGAGGTTGAGGGTCAGCAGGGTTTCCAGCAGGCCGACCATGGCCATCAGCAGCGCGTAGGGCGTGACGATCGAAAGCGTCTCCAGGCTCCACGGCACCTGGGGCAAGGCCAGGCGCGGCAGGCCGCCGGCGATGTGGGCCATGTCGCCCAGGGTGCGGGTCGGCAGGTCCAGCAGGTACACCAGCAAACCGACGCCGAGGATCGCCACCAGCGCCGGCGGCACCGCGCGGGTCAGGCGCGGCAGCAGATAGACGATGGCCATGGTCAGCGCCACCAGGCCGGCCATCAGGTACAGCGGCTGGCCGCTGAGCCAGTGTTCGCCGCTCTTGAAATGCTCCAGCTGAGCCAGGGCGATGACGATCGCCAGGCCGTTGACGAAGCCCAGCATCACCGGGTACGGCACCATGCGCACCAGCTTGCCCAGGCGCAGCAGGCCAAACACCACCATGACCAGCCCGCCCAGCAGCACTGTGGCCAGCAGGTACTGCACGCCGTGCTGCACCACCAGGGCGACGATCACCACCGCCATGGAGCCGGCCGCGCCGGAAACCATGCCCGGCCGCCCGCCGAACAGCGCGGTCAGGGTGCAGATGAAGAAGGCGCCGTACAGGCCCATCAACGGGTTGAGATGGGCCACCAGGGCGAAGGCGATGCATTCGGGGAGCAAGGCAAAGGAGGTAGTGAGTCCGGCCAGGACATCGGCGCGCAGACGTTTTGCTTTCATGATTGACCTGATAGACGGACCGGCAGGCGCGGCCCTGGGAAGAGCGGAAAGAAGGCGGGGAATGTTACGGAATCGAGGCGCCGCCGACCAGCCGGCCGTCGGCGCCTGCACAACGAATGTAGGAGCTGGCTTGCCAGCGAAGGCGCCTTCGCGGCTGGCGCAAGACCCGGAGGCCTCTTCGCCGGCAAGCCGGCTCCTACCGGGGGCTGCGGTTATTTGACGACCTTGCCGACACCACGGCCACGGGGGTCGGAAGCGGTTTCAAGCGCGGTGCCATTGACCCGGATCGCCTGGATATCGCCCATCTCCCAGCCCTGGTCTTCCAGGGTGTAGCCCATGGCTTTGAGCTCGTCGGCGACCTTGCCGGTGAGCGGCGCATAGGCGTCGTAGTAGATCGTGTCCTTGGGCAGCAACTGGTGATGCACGCGCTGCGCGGCCACGGCCTTTTCCAGAGGCAGGTGGTAGTCATAGAGGTTGTTCAGCACCTGGAAGATCGAGGTGAAAATCCGCGAACCACCGGGGGTGCCCAGCACCAGGGTGACCTTGCCATCGCGGGTCACCAGGCTCGGGCTCATGGACGACAGCATGCGCTTGCCCGGGGCGATGGCGTTGGCATCGCCACCCACCACGCCGAAGGCGTTGGCCACGCCGGGTTTGGCACTGAAGTCATCCATCTCATCGTTGAGCAGGAAGCCCGCGCCCTTGACCACCACGCCACTGCCGTAATCCCAGTTCAGGGTGTAGGTGTTGCTCACCGCGTTGCCCTGGGCATCGACGATGGAGAAGTGGGTGGTCTGGTGCCGCTCAAGCCCGGGACGCACCTTCTCGGTGGCCGAGATGGCATTCGGGTTGACCTCGGCGGCGCGCTTTTTCAGATAGGCCGGGTCGGTCAGCTGCTTGACCGGCACCTCGGAGAACGCCGGATCGCCCAGGTAGTCGGCGCGGTCGGCGAACACGCGTTTTTCGATTTCCGCCAGCAGGTGAATGTACTTGGCCGAGTTCAGTTCGACGCCCTTGAAGTCCGCCGCGCGTTCTTCCTTGATGCTGATCAGCTGCGCCAGAGCCACCCCGCCGGAGCTGGGTGGCGGCGCGGTGTACAGGGTGTTGCCACGGAAGGTCACTTGCAGCGGCTGGCGCCACTGGACCTTGTAGTCCTGCAGGTCCTGCTTGGTGATCAGGCCCTTGTCGGCCTGCATCTGCGCCACCAGCAAGTCGGCGGTCTTGCCGCTGTAGAACTCCTTGGCGCCCTGGTCGGCGATGCGTTCCAGGGTCGCGGCCAGCTCCAGCTGGCGGAAGGTCTCGCCGGGTTTCATGCTGCCGAAGTAGTCGCCGAAGTTGGTGCTGCCGTTGAACAGCTTCAACGCATCCTCGCGGTACTGGTACTGCTTGTCGGCCACCTTGAAGCCGTTCTTGGCATAACCCACGGCCGGGGTGATCAGCTCGCTCCAGGGCAACTTGCCGAACTTCTGGTGCGCCTCCCACAGGCCCATCACCGTGCCCGGCACCCCGGCGGCGCGGGCGCCCACCAGGCTCAGGTTCTCGATCACCTCGCCCTTTTCATTCAGGTACATGTCCCGGGTCGCGGCCTTGGGCGCGGTTTCCCGGTAGTCGAGGAAGTACGGCTTGCCGTCGATGTACATCGTCATGAACCCGCCGCCGCCGATATTGCCGGCCTCGGGGTAGGTCACCGCCAGGGTGAACGCGGTGGCCACCGCGGCGTCCACGGCGTTGCCGCCTTTCTTCAGGATTTGCGCCGCGACATCGGCGCCGTACTGGTTGGGCGCGGCCACCGCGCCGCCTTCCAGGGTCACGGCCAAGGCCGAACTGCTGGCGGCGATGGCGGCCGTCAGGGCCAGGGTCTTGAACAACAGAATGCGCATAAGGTCCTTCCTTTTCTTGTTATCGAACGGCAAGAACATAGGCCCGGGATCGCGGTTTGAGCAATCGTCAATTGCAGTACGCCCGTACCAACCCACAGACATAAATGACCGTAGGAGCTGGCTTGCCAGCGAAGGCGATTTCAAGACTTGTGCAAAACCTGGGGGCCCCTTCGCCGGCAAGCCGGCTCCTACAAGGGATAGGTTGCCAGGCGGAGCCGATGCAACCGGGGCATCGGCGCGGGGCCTTCAGCCCTGGAACTCGGGGTGGGCGTAATCGGCCAGCTTGCCCTGGATGAAATCCAGGAAGCACTGGATGCGCAGGGCCAGTTGCGAGTTGCGGTAGTACACCGCGTTGATCGGCTGGCGATAGCCGCTGTTGAACGAGGCCAGTACCGGTTGCAGGCGCCCGGCGCGGATGTCGTCGACGGTCATGAAATGCGACAGGCAGGCAATCCCCTGGCCCTCCAGCGCCAGGTGGCGCAGGGTCTCGCCGCTGGAGGCGCTGATGCCCGGCTGGATCTGCCAGCGGTCGCCGTGCACATGGCGCAGCGGCCAATGGTTGAGGGTTTCGGTCTGGGTGAAGCCGAGCAAGGTGTGATCGGCCAGATCGGCCACGCTCTGCGGGGTGCCGTGGCGGGCCAGGTAGTCGGGGCTGGCCAGAATGTGCAGCGGGCTGCAGCCCAGGGAGCGGGCATGCAGGGTCGAGTCTGCCAGCACGCCGATGCGGATGGCGATGTCGGTGCTTTGCTCCAGCAGGTCGATGATCAAATCGTTGCTGTTGAGTTCCAGCTGGATGTCCGGGTACAGGCGACGGAACTCGGCCACATGGGGAACGATGGCGTGCAGCATGAAAGGCGATGCTGCGTTGATCCGCAAACGCCCGGACGGGGTGCGCTGGCGCGAGGACAGGCGCTCTTCGAGCTCGTCCATCTGGTCGAGAATCAGCTTGGCCTGCTCGAAGAAGTAGCGCCCTTCCTCGGTCAGGTCCATGCGCCGCGTGGTGCGGTTGATCAGCGTAGTGTCGAGCTTGGCCTCCAGCCGCGACAAGGTGCGGCTGACGGCAGAAGGGGTCTGGGCCAATTGCTCGGCGGCGGCGGAAATCGAACCACACTCGATGACGCAGACGAACACTTGCAACTCGTCGGATCGGGCTTTCACGGGAGTCCTTTATCAGCGGTGGTGGCCCCCGCAAAACCAGAGGCCGGCCTCAAGGCGCTCAATAGTAGCCGGATTCAGCCCTGGAGATTGAACACCGCCTTGAGGTGCTGCGCATAACGCTGCACATCGCCTTCGATGTTCGGGCGCTTCATCACGTCGACACAGAGGAAGGTCGGCAAACCGCTCATGCCGAGGAACTGGTTGGCCTTATGGAACGGGAAGTACACCGCGTCCACGCCCTTGGCTTCGAAGAAGTCGGTCGGGTCGTCAAAGGCCTGCTGCGGCGCGTTCCAGGTCAGCGACAGCATGTATTGCTTGCCCTGGATCAGGCCGCCGCTGCCGTATTTCTGCGAGGCGTCGGAACGGGTCCGGCCATCGCTGGCGTAGAGGCTGCCATGGCCTTCGGTGAAGACTTCGTCGATGTACTTCTTGACGATCCACGGCGCGCCCATCCACCAGCCGGGCATCTGGTAGATGATCACGTCGGCCCAGAGAAACTTCGCCACTTCTTCCTGGATGTCATACCCCTCGTCGATATGGGTGACCTTGACCTCCAGGCCACCACGATCCAGCACCGCCAGGGCGGTGTCGTGCAGGGTGGCGTTGTAGCGGCCATCGGAGTGGGCGAACTGTTTGGCGCCATTGAGCAGCAGTACTTTTTTCATGATCCGGCCTCATCGGGGACAACCCATCGCGCATCGGCAGCGGCGGGCTGTGCAGGTTGCAAACGATGGCGGCAGGTTAATCAGGCCGGGGCCGGAGAATAAGCCCGGGTTGCTCAAAATACATTTGACTAAAACGCACGAATCGACAGCCGATCTTTGCCTTAGGATTTTCAGCACCGTCCCCGTCAATGAGTGTTTTGCGCATGTCCACGCCCCAGGCCTTTATCCTTCACGCCAAGACCCGTCCCGAGCGCGCCGACGCCTTCCAGGCGTTCTTCCTGAGCCATGTCGCCGCCAGCCGCGCCGAAGCCGGCTGCATCGAATACCACATGCTGCGGGACCGGGAAGACCCGAGCCTGTTCATCTTCTATGAGGTCTGGGCCTCTCAAGAGGCGCTGGATATCCACTCCGGCCTGCCGCACATGCGGCAGTTTCTCGACGCGCGCATGGACTACCTGGAGCGCGACTTCGAGATCCGCGCCATCGACATGCTCAGCCCGGCCGCGGCTGGCCGCTGAGCAAAAGGTCTAGCCGCTGATCAGCAGGTGCCCGCCCAACAGCCCCAGGCCGATAAAGAACGCCCGCTTGAACAGCAAGGCGCTGATGCGCTGGCGCAACCATTGCCCCAGCCACAGGCCCAACAGCGCCGGGGCCAGGGTCAGCAAGGAAGCCCCCAGCTCGGCGCCACCCAGGGCGCCGCGCCACAGCAGGCCGGCGGCCAGGGCCAGGGTCGACACGGTGAACGACAGGCCCAGGGCCTGCACCAACTGATCCCTGTTCAAGCCCAGGGCCTGCAGATAAGGCACCGCCGGGATCACGAACACCCCGGTGGCCGAAGTGATGACCCCGGTGACCAGCCCGCACAGCGGCGCCAACCAACGCTCCTGGGCCGGCGACACGCGCAGGGTCGGCAACAGCAGGCCGCTCAGGGCATACAGCAGCAACGCCGCGCCCAACCCCCGCACCACCCAATGCCCGCCCTCGATGCCCAGCCACAATGAACCGGCGGCCGTGCCGACGAAGATCGCCAGCAACATCGGCCACAGGCGCTTGAGCAAGGCCGGCAGGTGCCCGCCAAAGGCCAGTTGCCAGAGATTGGTCAGGGTCGCCGGAATGATCAGCAAAGCCGCTGCCTGCGCCGGAGCCATAGCCAGCCCCAGCAGCCCCATGGCGATGGTGGGCAGGCCGAGGCCGATCACCCCCTTGACCATGCCGGCCAGCAGGAATGTGCCGATGACCAGCAACGAAAGGGTCATTCCGAGATTCTGGTAAAACGCGAGAGAGCTGTTCATGGGCCTATCCTGCGCCCTGCCCGCCGTGCTGAAAATCTGCCATATACTGAGCCAGCCTCTTGCCAGGCAATAGGCACATGCAAAAACCTATTGCCCGCCACCGCCGTAGGCGCTGGCTTGCCAGCGAAGGCGCGCTCAGGCCCGATGCAAAATCCTGAGGCCGCTTCGCCGGCAAGCCGGCTCCTACAAAAACATCTGCACGGCCTCCGCAGGAGACCCCGTTCGCCGAGGGATGCCCCATGCACTTCGATCTGATCGACCTGCGCCTGTACCTGAATATTCTGGAAGCCGGCAATATCACCGCCGGCGCCGCTCGCAGCCACTTGTCCCTGGCCGCCGCCAGCGCTCGGATCCGCGCCATGGAGGCCTCGCTGGGCATCGAGTTCCTCGAACGCGGGCGCCGCGGCATCCGCCCGACGGCCGCGGGCAAAGCCCTGGCCCAACATGCCCGGACGCTGTTGCTGTACGCCGAACACCTGCAACAGGACCTCGCCGAATACGCCAAGGGAATCAAGGGCCAGGTGCGCCTGTTGTGCAACACCACGGCCCTCAGCGAGTACCTGCCGGAGCTGCTGGCGGACTTCCTGCACAGCCATCCGCAGGTCGATATCGAGTTGCAGGAACTGCCCAGCCAGCGCATCACCCACGCCCTGCGCCAGGGCGCGGCGGACCTGGGGATCGTCTCCGACGCGGTCGACACACAGGGCCTGATGACCCGGCCTTTCCGTGATGATCCGCTGGTCCTGGTGATGCCCCAGGATCACCCGCTGAGCCTGCAGCCCAACCCCAGCTTCAACGACACCCTGGCCCACGACTACGTTGGCCTGGCCAGCCATAGCGCCCTGGCGGTGTATCTGGAGGAACAGGCCCTGCACCTGGGACGACGCATGCAATTGCGCATCCGCGCCGAAGGCTTCGACGCCCTGCTGCGCATGGTCGCCCGTGGCGCCGGGCTGGCGCTGGTGCCCCTGGCCGCCCTGCAGCGCAACCGTCACCTGCCGTTGCAGTCCCGCCCGCTGAGCGAAGCCTGGGCCCGGCGCCGGTTGCTGTTGTGCGCCCGTGACTTCGCAACGCTGCCGCTGTATGCCCAAGGTTTGTGCGCGGCACTGCTGCCGCCTTGACTCTCCCCTTAGGGGCAGACTTTAGCCTTGGGGTTTATTCCTCAAGGACCACGGCAATGAGCAAACGCATCCTGGTGATTCTCGGCCACCCCTCGCACAACAGCCTGTGCGCGGCATTGAGCGAGCGCTACGTAAAGGCGGCGCAGGAGGCCGGGCATGAGGTGCGCCAGCTCAGGCTCGGCGACCTGCGCTTCGATCCGGTGCTGCGCGAAGGCTACCGGCAGATCCAGCCCCTGGAAGAAGACCTGCGCCAAGCCCAGGCCGACATCCTCTGGGCCGAGCACCTGACCTGGGTCTTCCCCATCTGGTGGGGCGGGATTCCGGCGCTGATGAAGGGTTTTCTCGACCGTGTGCTGCTGCCGGGCTTCGCCTTCAAGTACCGCCCCGGCAAGGCCTTTCCCGAGCAACTGCTCAAGGGCCGCACCGCCCACCTGATGGTGACCATGGACACCCCGCCCTGGTATTTCCGCTGGTTCTACCGCATGCCCGGCTTGCAGCAGATGCGCCGCACCACCCTGGCCTTCTGCGGCATCAAGCCGTTGCGCACCCTGACCTTTGGCCCAGTGCTGGACGCCAGCGAAGAACGCAAGGCCGATTGGCTACTGCAGGCGCAGTACCTTGCCAGGCAGTGAAAGCGCCGGATAATGCGCAACGCCGTCCACCGCCCGACGGCCCGGTACTGGAAAAGGAGCCTTCATGTACATCGGCCAAGCCGCGCAACTGTCCGGAACCACGGTCAAGAGCATCCGTCACTACGAAGCCATCGGCCTGTTGCCCGAAGCGCCACGCCAGGGGCGCTACCGCCTGTATGACGCGCAAAGCGTCGAGCAGCTGATGTTCATCAAGTGCGCGCAGCAGTTGGGTTTCAAGCTCAAGGAATTGCAGCAGGTGTTCGCCACGCACCAGGGCCAGGCCTTTCCCTGGGATCTCGCGCAGGCTGCCCTGGCGCAAAAGAGGCGCGAGCTGCAACAGCAGATCGATGATTTGCAGCAGTTGCAGGGCCGGCTCGAAGTCTTCGAAACCCGCCTGCAACAGGCCCGCGAGGAATGCCCCCTGGACAGCCTCTAGGGCGACCCGGGGGCACGGCCTCAGACCTCGGACAACCCGGCCACCGTCCTCGGCTTACGGAAGCACAGGTAGTAGACCAGAGTCAGCAACAGCAGGAAGGGCACGCCGAACACCAGGGTCATCTTGAACGCCTCGGTGAAGAAGGTGGTGATCATCACCGCCCCCATCAGCACCAGCCCCAGCAGGGTGCTGTAGGGAAACAGGCGCATGCGGAACGACAGCTGCTGCTCGCCGTGGCGCTGGTGATAGCGGCGGAAGCAGTAGTGGGTGAGGAAGATCATGAACCAGGTGAAGATCGCGCCGAACATCGAGATCGCCATCATCAGGGTGAACGAGCTTTCCGGGTACAGCACGTTGACCAGGGTCGCCAGGGCGATGCCGGAGCTGGACAGCAGCAGGGCATTGAGCGGAATCCCGCTCTTGCTCAGGGCGCCCATGGACTTGGGTGCGTAACCGGCGCGGGACAGGCTGAACATCATCCGCGTGGTGATGTAGAGCTGGCTGTTCATCGCCGACAGCGCGGCGATCAGGATCACGAAGTTCATCACCCCGGTGGCCCCGGGAATGCCGATGGTCTGCATCACCGTGACGAACGGGCTCTGGGCCTTGCCGGCCTGGACCCAGGGCACGATGGCCAGCATCAGCGCCAGGGTCAGCAGGTAGAACACCACCAGGCGCACGATGGTCGCGCGAAACGCCTGCTTCACCGCGCGCTGCGGGTCCTTGGCCTCCCCCGCCGCCACCGCGATCATTTCCACGCTCAGGTAACTGAAGATCGACACGATCACCGCGATCCACATGCCTTCGAAGCCATTGGGGAAGAAGCCGCCGTGGGCGCTGTAGTTGTGCAGCCCGTAATCCGGGTTGCCGGAGCCGAACACCACGTACACCGCAAGGATGATGAAGCCGACGATGGCGGCGATCTTGATGGTGGAGAACCAATATTCGAAGTTGCCGAAGGTCTTCACGCTGATGGCGTTGAGCAGGATCAGCACGCTGGAGAAGGAGATGATCCACACCCATTCAGGAACGTTGGCGAACCAGTACTTCATGTACATGGCGATGGCCGTGACTTCGGCGCCCACCGCCAGGACGATGGCCGCCCAATAGGCGTAGCGCACCAGGAAACCGGCCAGCGGGCTGACGTAGAACTCGGCATAGGCGCCGAAGGAACCGGAGGTGGAATGGGCCACGGTCATTTCCGCCAGGCAGCCCATGAGGATCAGGGTGATCAGCGCGCCGATGGCGTAGCTCAGCAGCACGCTGGGGCCGGCATAGCCGATGGCATAGGCGCTGCCCATGAACAGCCCGGTGCCGATGGCCCCGCCGATGGCGATCATGCTCATCTGGCCAGCGGTCAGCTGGCGCCTGAGGCCGTGCTCGCGATTGGAAATCGCTTCGAAACCCTTGTTGGAGGTGGTCACTTTGAGTGCCTCTTTATTGTTGTGTGCACGTATGAATCGTTGTGACGGCCCGTCCTTGTGCCGCTGGCCTGGCCGCCGCACAGGGCGGCAACCAGGAGGTGATGCGCGTCTCAGGTCACGCTGTGACGCACCTGGAACTGCGCCTGGGCCCAGGTTTTCTGATCAAGGATTTCACCGAGAATCTGCACCGCGTCCCAGACTTCGCTGAAGCGGGTGTACAGCGGGGTAAAGCCGAAACGCATGATCCGCGGTTCGCGATAATCGCCGATCACGCCACGGGCAATCAGGGCCTGGATCACCGCGTAGCCTTCGGGGTGTTCGAAGCTCACGTGGCTGCCGCGCTTGGCGTGGTCACGCGGGGTCACCAGCTTCAGGTCGTGACCGGCGCAGCGCTGCTCCACCAGCTCGATGAACAGGTCGGTGAGGGCCAGGGACTTGCGCCGCAGGCTCTGCATGTCGGTCTGTTCGAAGACTTCCAGGCCGCACTCGACCATGGCCAGCGAGGTGATCGGCTGGGTGCCGCACAGGTAGCGCGCGATACCGCTGGCGGCTTCGTAGCGGGTGGCCATGTCGAACTGCCGGGCATGGCCGAACCAGCCGGACAGTGGCTGGGTCACCAGATTGCACAGGGCTGGTGCGACCCAGGCGAAGGCTTGCGAACCAGGGCCGCCATTGAGGTACTTGTAGGTGCAGCCGATGGCGTAGTCGGCGCCGCTGCGAGTCAGCTCCACCGGCACCGCGCCGGCCGAGTGGGCCAGGTCCCAGATACTCAGGGCGCCGGCTTCGTGGATCAGCGAGGTGACGGCCTGCATGTCGTGCATGTAGCCGGTCTTGTAGTTGACGTGAGTGAGCATCACCACCGCCGTGTCCTGGTCGATCGCCGCCGGCAGTTGGTCCGGGCTGTCCACCAGGCGCAGGGAATAGCCCTGCTCAAGCATCTGGGTCAGGCCCTCGGCGATGTACAGGTCGGAAGGGAAGTTGCTGCTTTCGGAAACGATCACCCGCCGCTCGGGGGCGCGTTCGGCCTGCACCCGCAAGGCCGCGCTGAGCACCTTGAACAGGTTGATGGAGGTGGTGTCGGTGATCACCACTTCGCCGCTGCCGGCGCCGATCAGCGGGGCCAGGCGGTCCCCCAGGCGCTGCGGCAGGTCGCGCCAGCCGGCGCTGTTCCAGCTGCGAATCAGGCCGTCGCCCCACTCCTGCTCGATCACTTGCCGGGCCCGTTCCAGGGCGGCCACGGGGCGCGCACCCAGGGAGTTGCCATCGAGGTAGATCACCCCCTCGGGCAAGGCGAACTGTTGGCGCAGCGGCGCCAGTGGGTCCTGTTCATCGAGA
The DNA here is from genome assembly GCF_013407925.2 of Pseudomonas protegens. Classification (NCBI taxonomy): domain Bacteria; kingdom Pseudomonadati; phylum Pseudomonadota; class Gammaproteobacteria; order Pseudomonadales; family Pseudomonadaceae; genus Pseudomonas; species Pseudomonas protegens. The sequence goes on from NZ_CP060201.1 coordinate 2,377,890, forward strand.
CGCAGGCAGTGGTTTTTATCGATCATTGGAAGTCCTGTCTTGGTCAAGGTCATGTACGCCTGGCACGGGCCGGGCACGGGGTCTGGGCGACCCGCAAACCCAAGAAATAATGGACGAAGCCAGCTAGAATTTTCGTGCAAAGTGCAGCGCGCTACCGTACTAATCTCGAATAAAATTCTAATCCTTCAATAAAAAACGCGGATTTATGCCAGCCATGACCCTCGACTCCACCGACCTGCGCATCCTCTACTTCCTGCAACAGGATGGACGTATCAGCAACCAGGAACTGGCGGAGAAAGTCGCCCTCTCGCCCTCGGCCTGCCTGCGCCGCCTGCGCATGCTCGAAGGCGACGGGATCATCAGCGGCTACCGCGCCCAGCTCAATGCCGAGCGCCTGGGGATCGAACTGGAAGCCATCGTCCACGTGTCCCTGCGCCAGGACGTCGAAGGCTGGCACGAGACGTTTATCGGCAAGGTCCAGCAATGGCCGGAAGTGGTGGCCGCCTACGTGATCACCGGCGCCAGCAACTACGTGCTGCGGGTGCAGGCGCGCAACCTCAAGCACTTCTCGGATTTCATCGTCAATCACCTGAACCGCGCGTCGGGGGTCACCGACATCCGCTCGGAAATCGTCCTGCAGAAGATCAAGGAGCAGGACGGTCTGCTGGACCTGGTGCTGCGCAAGTAGTCCGCCCTAGAAACCCACCGGGCGCCGTGCCGGATGGCGCTGCGCGGTGGCGCTGGGCGCCTCGTCGAACAGCTTGCGGTACTCGGCGGAAAAACGCCCCAGGTGAGTGAAACCCCAGCCCAGGGCGATCTCGGAGATATTGCGCGCCGCGCCGTGTTCGAGAATTTCCTGGCGCACGCCGTTGAGCCGATGGCGCTTGAGATAGGCCATGGGCGACAGGGCGAAGTATTTGCGAAAGGCCTCGAACAGCTTGAAGCGCGAGACCCCGGCGGCGGCTTCCAGGTCCTCCAGGTGCACCGCTTCACGGGCATGCTCGTGCAGGTACTGGCGGGCTCGCACCAGGTAGTGCGGCAGCTTGACCCCGAGCATCGCCCGCAGCTCGCTGGAATAGTTGTTGGGCTGGGCCAGGATCAGGCCCTTGATCAGCGAGCTTTCGATTTCCCGGGTAAAGGCCAGCTGTTCATAGAGCTCGTTGCCCTGGGTCAGTTCGCCGATAAAGTGCTGGGCCATGCGCCACCAGGCCGCGGTGGCCCCCTGGCGCGCGTCCATCGCCGCTTCGAAGCGCAGCGGCTGCTCCACCGGGCGTTGCAGCAGGGCCTCCAGGGCTTCGCTCATGGCCGGCCGGGAAATCACCACCTGCAGCTTGCGACAGTCGCCGGAGATGGCCAGCACCTGGCTTTCGTTGGGGGCAATGATCACCCCCTGGTCAGGGTCCGAACGCAGCAGCCGACCGTCCTTGCTCAGTTCCTGTTCGCCGCACAGGGGCAGGCTCAGGCTGTAGCTGCTGAAGCGCTCGGTGTCCTCGATATCGACGATCACATCGGTGCCGTACTCGATGATGCCCAGGGTCGTGGAGCGCGACCTGAGCACGTTGGCACTGTGGTGAAAACGGATCCGCTCGGGGGTCGCGGTTTCCAGGCGGTGCGGTCCACAGATACCCGACATCCAGCTCCTGGCCCCTTCGAGGTCATAGCGATCGATACGAATCTCGCGAAACAGCCCATCAGCCTTGCTATTCATCACGGCGCACCCACGGCAATTGTTATTCAGCGCGCTCTGACGGCGCGTCTTGTGTGACAGGGCAAGTTTTGCGCCAGCCGGCAACGCTGCCAACCCAGTGGATAGCAATCGCCCACTAAGTGGATAACCCGACCCCATCGTCCTCATCCGGCTGGGCTCACAGTAGCCGATCGGCGCCCCGGGATGCAGCCGTCGATCGCCGATTCGCGCAAAGGTGGGTCGCAACTACCCAGGCAATTTTATGGATGGCCTTGGCCGACTAAGCGGATAGCCACCGGCGCCCCGCACTCTCTCTAATGACTGCACCCGATTGACCTGAATAAAAAAGGTACCGACTCATGAGTGGTGCAAGAAGCGTCGAGCAGTGGCAAGACTTCATCCACGGCTGCCTGGATTTCCGCCCCGCGGACGGGGTGTTCCGGATCGCCCGGGAGATGTTCACCGAACCCGAGCTGTTCGATCTGGAGATGGAACTGATCTTCGAGAAGAACTGGATCTACGCCTGTCACGAAAGCGAACTGCCCAACAACCACGACTTCATCACTATGCGCGCCGGGCGCCAGCCGATGATCATCACCCGCGACGGCGAGGGCCGGCTCAATGCCCTGATCAACGCCTGCCAGCACCGCGGCACCACCCTGACCCGGGTCGGCAAGGGCAACCAGTCGACCTTCACCTGCCCGTTCCACGCCTGGTGCTACAAGAGCGACGGGCGCCTGGTGAAGGTCAAGGCGCCGGGGGAATACGACGAAGGCTTCGACAAGGCCACCCGCGGCCTTAAAAAGGCCCGCATCGACAGCTACAAGGGCTTTGTCTTCATCAGCCTGGACGTGGCCGCCGACAACAGCCTGGAAGACTTCCTCGGCGATGCGCGGATTTTCTTCGACATGATGGTCGCCCAGTCGCCCAACGGTGAGCTGGAGGTGCTGCCGGGCAAGTCCGCCTACACCTACGACGGCAACTGGAAGCTGCAGAACGAGAACGGCCTGGACGGTTATCACGTCAGCACCGTGCACTACAACTACGTGGCCACGGTGCAGCACCGCCAGCAGGTCAACCGTGACAACGGCACCGGCAGCAGCGCCACCCTGGACTACAGCAAGCTCGGCGCCGGCGACGCCAGCACCGACGACGGCTGGTTCGCCTTCGAGAACGGCCACAGCGTGCTGTTCAGCGAGATGCCCAACCCGGCGGTGCGTTCCGGCTACGCCAGCATCATGCCGCGCCTGGTACAGGAGCACGGCCAGGCCAAGGCCGAGTGGATGATGCACCGCCTGCGCAACCTGAACATCTACCCCAGCCTGTTCTTCCTCGACCAGATCAGCTCCCAGCTGCGGATCATCCGCCCCATCGCCTGGAACAAGACCGAGATCATCAGCCAGTGCATCGGGGTCAAGGGCGAGAGCGACGCCGACCGGGAAAACCGCATCCGCCAGTTCGAGGATTTCTTCAACGTCTCGGGCATGGGCACGCCGGACGACCTGGTGGAGTTCCGCGAGGCCCAGCGCGGCTTCCAAGGGCGCCTGGAGCGCTGGAGCGATGTCTCGCGCGGCCATCACCGCTGGGCCACCGGCCCCACCGCCAACAGCGAGAACCTGGGCATCCAGCCGGCCATGACCGGCACCGAGATCACCCACGAGGGGCTGTACGTCAACCAGCACCGCAACTGGCAGAAATTCCTCCTCGACGGCCTGCAGCGCCAGTCCCTGAAACTGCGTGAGGTATGAACATGAATGCGCAATTGCAGTACCAGATCGAGCAATTCTTCTATCGCAAGTGCGAACTCTGCGACGGCCAGGACTGGGACGCCTACCTGCAGCTGTTCGCCGTGGACAGCGAGTTCCACCTGCCGCAATGGGACTCGGAACACGTCTACACCCGGGACCCGAAACGCGAGATGTCGCTGATCTACTACGCCAACCGTTCGGGGCTGGAAGACCGGGTGTTCCGCCTGCGCACCGGCAAGGCGGCCTCGACCATTCCCATGCCGCGCACCCTGCACATGGTCAGCAACCTGCGCATCGCCGAGGGCGACAACGGGCTGCTGCAGGTGCGCCTGAACTGGCACACGCTGTTCTACCGCCTGGCCACCTCCGAGGACTTCTACGGTCACGCCACCTACGACCTCAAGCCCCATGGCGACAGTTGGCTGATCCAGCGCAAGCACGTGCTGCTGCTCAACGACACGATCAACTCGGTGCTCGACTTCTACCACCTCTGACTCCACGGACATCTCTTCATGACGCACAAGGTCGCGTTCAGCTTTGCCGACGGCAAGACCCTGTTCTTCCCGGTCAAGGCCAATGAAATACTGCTCGACGCCGCCCTGCGCAACGGCATCAAGATCCCCCTGGACTGCCGCGAAGGAGTCTGCGGCACCTGCCAGGGCCGTTGCGAGTCGGGCCTGTACAGCCAGGACTATGTGGACGAGGAAGCCCTCTCGCCCCAGGACCTGGAGCAACGCAAGATGCTCACCTGCCAGACCCGGGTGCAGTCGGACGCGGCGTTCTACTTCGACTTCGATTCCAGCCTGTGCCACAGCGCCGATCCGCTGCGGCGCACCGGCTCGGTGATCGACGTGCGCCAGGTGTCGGACAGCACCGCGATCCTGCACCTGGACCTGGGCAGCAGCGAGGCGCCGCTGGAGTTTCTCCCCGGCCAGTACGCGCGCCTGCGGATTCCCGGCACCGACAGCAGCCGCGCCTACTCCTTCGCCAACCGGCCGGGGGCGGACAACCAGTTGCTGTTCCTGATCCGCCTGCTGCCCGACGGGGTGATGAGCAACTACATTCGCGAGCGTTGCCTGGTGGGCGACAGCATCGAGCTGGAGGCGCCGCTGGGGGCCTTCTATCTGCGCCAGATCAGCCGGCCGCTGCTGCTGGTGGCCGGCGGCACCGGGCTGTCGGCGCTGCTGGCGATGCTCGAACAGATCGTCGAGCAGGGCTGCCAGCAACCGGTGCACCTGTATTACGGCGTGCGCCAGAGTGCCGATCTGTGCGAAGTGGAGCGCATCCAGGCCCTGGGCCAGCGCCTGCCGGGGTTCCGCTTCACCCCGGTGATCAGCGACCCCGACCCGGACTGGTCGGGCAAGCGCGGCTACATCACTGAACACTTCGACAGCAGCGAACTGCGGGACAACGACACCGACTTGTATGTCTGCGGACCGCCACCGATGGTCGATTCGATCCGAATCTGGCTGCAAGAACAGCAACTTAACCGCGTTCAGCTGTATTACGAGCGGTTCACCGAGAGTAATATCTGATCCCGTCAGCATTGAGCCGCGATCGGTCCCGTTCACCCTGGGATCGGTCCTGATAACAACTAGAAGAGAGCGCACATTAGTGGATCAAACCTTGCAACAAGGTGAACTCAAGCGTGGCTTGAAGAATCGCCATATTCAGTTGATCGCCCTGGGCGGGGCGATCGGCACCGGACTCTTCCTCGGCTCGGCCGGGGTACTCAAGTCCGCCGGCCCCTCGATGATCCTCGGCTATGCGATTGCCGGGTTCATTGCCTTCCTGATCATGCGCCAGTTGGGGGAAATGATCGTCGAGGAGCCGGTGGCCGGCTCCTTCAGCCACTTCGCCCACAAGTACTGGGGCGGCTATTTCGGCTTTCTCGCCGGCTGGAACTACTGGGTGCTGTATGTCCTGGTGGGCATGGCCGAGCTCACCGCGGTGGGCAAGTACGTGCAGTTCTGGTGGCCGGAAATCCCCACCTGGGTCAGTGCGGCGGTGTTCTTCGTACTGGTCAACCTGATCAACATGATGAACGTGAAGTTCTTCGGCGAGGCCGAGTTCTGGTTCGCCATCATCAAGGTGGTGGCCATCGTCGGCATGATCGTCCTCGGCTGCTACATGCTGTTCAGCGGCAGCGGCGGCAGCCAGGCGTCGGTGAGCAACCTCTGGTCCCACGGCGGTTTCTTCCCCAACGGCGGCACCGGCCTGCTGATGGCCATGGCCTTCATCATGTTCTCCTTCGGCGGCCTGGAACTGGTAGGCATCACCGCTGCCGAAGCCGCCGAGCCGCGCAAAGTGATTCCCAAGGCCATCAACCAGGTGGTGTACCGGGTGCTGATCTTCTACGTCGGCGCCCTGGCGGTGCTGCTGTCGCTGTACCCGTGGGACGAACTGCTGGTGAGCCTGAACGCCGGCGGCGACGCCTACAGCAGCAGCCCCTTCGTGAAGATCTTCTCGCTGATCGGCAGTGATGCGGCGGCGCAGATCCTCAACTTCGTGGTCCTGACCGCGGCGCTGTCGGTGTACAACAGCGGCGTGTACTGCAACAGCCGCATGCTCTTCGGCCTGGCCGAACAAGGCGACGCACCCAAGGCGCTGATGAAGCTCAACAAGCAGGGCGTGCCGATCCTGGCCCTGGGCATCTCCGCCCTCATCACCCTGCTCTGCGTACTGGTCAACTACCTGGCGCCCCATGAAGCGCTGGAGTTGCTGTTCGCCCTGGTGGTGGCTGCGCTGATGATCAACTGGGCACTGATCAGCCTGACCCACCTGCGCTTTCGCAAGGCCATGGCCGAGCAAAACGTGGTGCCGTCGTTCAAGGCCTTCTGGTCGCCATTGAGCAACTACCTGTGCCTGGCGTTCATGCTGATGATCGTCGGCGTGATGTGGATGATCCCGGGCATCCGCGCCTCGGTGTATGCGATTCCGGTGTGGGTCCTGGTGATCTGGGGCTTCTACCGCTTGAGTCATGCACGCAAGGCCGGGCAGCCCGCCCTGCACTAAGCCACGCGCTTGCAGCCCCCGAAGCCCGGCCTGAATCAAGGCCGGGCTTTTTTGTCGACGGCCGTCAAGCGGTCTGCCAACACTGGTCAATGTGGCCTGAAATAACAGTCCGCTTTCTTCCTAGAATCGACTCCCTCCCGGCACCTGAGCCTGGGAGCCTGTTTCTGGATGGAGAGCGGCTGATGAACAGAACGGCGACAAGCCTGCGCTGGACCGATGTTTTCTCGCCCACCGTGGCGGCGCTGATTTCAGTGCTGGTGAACTACGGCGGGACCTTTGTCCTGGTGTTCCAGGCCGCCGAGCTGGCGCGGCTGTCAGCGGCCCAGACCGCGTCCTGGGTCTGGGCGGTGTCGGTCGGTGTCGGCCTGACCGGGCTGTGGCTGAGCCTGCGTTACAAGGCGCCGATCATCACGGCCTGGTCCACCCCCGGCGCGGCCTTTCTGGCCACGGTGATGCCGTTCACGCCCTACGCCGAGGTGATCGGCGCCTACCTGATCTCGGCCCTGGGGTTCATCATCCTCGGCGGCTCCGGGGCCTTCGACAAACTGGTGCGGATGATCCCCAAGGGCATTGCCGCCGGCCTGCTGGCGGGCATTCTGTTGCAGTTCGGGATCAATGCCTTTGGCGGCGCCAGCGCCGATCCGCTGCTGGTGATCGTGCTGCTGGTGGCCTACGCCTTGCTGCGGCGTTTCACTTCGCGCTTTGCCGTGGTGGGCATCCTGGTCATCGGCCTGGGGCTGCTCATCGCTCAGCAGCGGATCGACTTTTCTGCAGTGCACTTGAGCCTGGCGGTGCCGGTATTCACCGCGCCGCAGTTCTCCCTGCAGGCCTTGCTCGGAGTGGCGCTGCCGCTGTTCGTCATCACCCTCACCGGCCAGTACATGCCCGGCATGCTGGTGTTGCGCAATGACGGCTACAGCACCAGCGCCAACCCGCTGCTCACGGTCACCGGGCTGGGTTCGCTGCTGATGGCACCGTTCGGCGCCCACGCCTTCAACGTGGCGGCGATTACCGCGGCGATCTGTACCGGCAAGGACGCCCATCCTGACCCGAAAAAACGCTACATCGCCGGTATTGCCTGCGGGCTTTTCTACATCCTCGTGGGCACCTTCGGCGTAACCCTGGCCAGCCTGTTCATGGTGCTGCCCAAGACCTTTGTCAGCACACTGGCGGGCCTGGCGCTATTGGGGGCCATCGGCGGCAGCCTGGCCAATGCCATGGCCGACGCGGCGACCCGGGAAACTGCGCTGATCACCTTCCTCGCCACCGCGGCCAACGTCACCCTGCTCGGGGTCGGCGGTGCCTTCTGGGGGCTGGTGGCCGGCTTGACCGCGCACCTGCTGATCCATGGCCGGGCCACTCTGTTGACCGCCCCTGCCGTCAAACCCTGAAGACCAGCGCCTGGCTAGGACTTTCGCAGGGCCTGGGCCAGGCGCGCCATGGTCGTTTCGATTTCATGGGCGCTGAGCGAGGCGTAGCCCAGCAACCAGCCTGGCTGCTTGTGCTCCCCGGCATACAGCCGGCTGAGCCCTGGTAACTGGATGCCGACCCTGGCGGCTCGTTGCTGGGTCAAGGCTTCGCTCCAGCCGGGCTCCAGCAGGCAAGGAATCTGCAACCCGCCCGGTGGCGGCAAGGCCACGGCAATGCCCTGCAAATGCCGGCCTATGGCATCGAGCATGGCTTGCCGACGCTCGGCGTAGAGCTTGCGCATGGCCCGCACATGGGCGTTGTAGTGCCCCTCCTCCATGAACCGCGCCAGGGTCAGCTGAAGGATCTGCGGCGTGTGCCCGTCCATGATGCTGCGGGCCGCGCTGAAGGCGCTCACCAGCTCGCTGGGCAGGGCCATGTAGCCCATGCGCAGGCCCGGATAGAGGGTCTTGCTGAAGGTGCCGATGTAAAGGGTGCGCTGATACGGGTCCAGGCCCTGGACACAGGCGGTGGGCAAACCGTCGTAGTGGAACTCGCTGTCGTAGTCGTCCTCGATGATCCACTTCTCCTGCTCGGCGGCCCAGCGGGTCAACTCCAGCCGGCGCTCCAGGGACAGGGTCGCGCCCGTGGGGTACTGATGGGACGGCGTCACATAGACACAGCGGGCGCCACTGCGGTCGGCGCGCAGCAAGTCGGTGCGAATGCCCTGGCTGTCGACATCGATGGGCACGATCCGCGCCTCGGCGGCCTCGAATGCCTTGCGCGCGCCGAAGTAGCCCGGGTTCTCCAACAGGATCGGCTTACCGGCGTCCACCAGCAGTTGCGCGCACAGAAACAGCGCCTGGCGGGTACTGCTCAGCACCAGGACCTGCTCGGCCTGCACCTTGGCTCCGCGTTCCAGGTTCAGGTAGGCGGCAATCGCCTTGCGCAGGGGCAGCGCGCCCTGGGGATCGCCATGCAGCAGTACATTGGCGCGGTAATCCTTCGAGGCCTGGCGTTGCAGGCGCTCCCAGACATCCAGCGGGAAGCTGCGGGTTTCCGGCAGCCCGGTGGCAAAGGCGGTGACGGCCTGCTGATCGCTGACGCCGCCCCTTTGCAGCAGCAGCGCGCCACGCCGGCTCAAGCCCGCACCGGGCGCTCGACTCTTCCCCGGCTGGCCCTGCAACTGCTGGCGGCGGCGGGCCGAGCCGCGCAGCTGGGCGCCGATGGTTTCACACACATAACTCCCCGAGCCCTCGCGACGCTGGATAAATCCGTCGCGCTGCAACTGCACATAGGCGTTTTCCACGGTGTCCCGGGAGACTGCCAGCGACTTGGCCAGGGCCCGACTGGCCGGCAGCTTGACCCCAGGCCACAGGGCGCCATCGAGGATCAGGCCACGCAAGGCCCGCTGAATGCGCTGGTGCAGGTCCAGCGGGCGGAACTCAGGGTCGCTGAGGCGCATCTTGAGGGTTTCAAGCTCGAAGGTCCGGGACATGTGGTCTGCCTGTTCAAATGAAAGTGGCGCACAAGGGGCGACCACTTTAGCTGCACAGCGGCCCTCGCGTCAGCTGTTGCAACCTTCGCTGCCGGCGAACGAAAAATGTGGCGAGGGAGCTTGCTCCCGTTCGATTGCGCAGCAATCGCAAAGCCTGCTGGCGCGGGATGCCTTAGGACCTTCACAGGCCGTGGGTGGGGGCGCTGCGCACCCCAGCGGGAGCAAGCTCCCTCGCCACAGGGCAATGGACAAGCCCAATAAAAACGGCGCGGCCCCAAGATGAGGACGCGCCGTTTTTTGTTAAGTGAACAGGGCGATCAGAGCGAGGAGCGCACCCGCCACAGTTCAGGGAACAGCACGGTGTCGAGCATCTTGCGCAAATAGCCGACGCCTTCGGTGCCGCCGGTGCCGGGCTGGAAGCCGATGATGCGCTCCACGGTGGTCACGTGGCGGAAGCGCCACTGGCGGAACGAGTCCTCCAGGTCGATGAACTTTTCCGCCAACTGATACAGGTCCCAATAGGCCGAAGGGTTGGCGTATACCTCGCGCCAGGCGGCCTCCACCGACGGGTCATGCTGGGTCGTGGTGGTGCTCTGCAACGCCAGGCGCGCGGGGTCGATGCTCAAGCCGCTGCGGGCCATCAGGGCGATCGCCTCGTCATACATCGACGGGGTGGCAATCGACTCCTCCAGGGATTGCAGCAGCTCGGGGCGATGGGCGTGGGGCCGCAGCAGGGCCGCGCTCTTGTTGCCGAGGATGAATTCGATTTCCCGGTACTGGAACGACTGGAAGCCCGAGGACTGGCCCAGGTACGGGCGGATCGACTTGTACTCGGACGGCGTCATGGTCGCCAGCACGGCCCAGGCGTGCACCAGTTGGTCGAAGATCCGCGAGACCCGCGCCAGCATCTTGAACGCCGGTGGCAGCTGGCCCTGGCGCACCTGCTCGCGGGCGGCCTTGAGCTCGTGCAGCATCAGCTTCATCCACAGCTCCGAGGTCTGGTGCTGGATGATGAACAGCATCTCGTTGTGGTCCGGCGACAGCGGGTGCTGGGCACTGAGGATGCGCCCCAGGTCCAGGTAGTCGCCGTAGCTCATGGAGTCGGAGAAATTCAGCTCGGCGTTATGCCATTCATCCGGTGGGTTGCTTGAAAAAGGACATTGGCTCATGGCGTGGGCTCCTCGCCTCAGGCAGCGGTTGCCGCCCGCAGGCTGCGCACCCCGGACTCGGGGCGCACAACGGCGCGGGCGGCCAGCTGTGTATTTATTGTAGGAATCAATCGGCCAGGGGGCGCAGGATCGCCCGCACCGGACTGGCGTCCAGGTGAGCGAAGCGCAGTGGCAGGGCAATCAGTTCGTAGTCACCTTCGGCCACCTCATCCAGGACTATCCCCTCAAGGATCGCCATGCCGTGGCGAGCCACGGCGTTGTGGGCCTCCATGGTCTTGGACTGCTGCGGGTCGAGGGACGGGGTGTCGATGCCGATCAGGCGCACGCCAAGGCTCGCCAGCAGCTCGACGGTGGCCGGGGCGACGGCGGTGAAGTCCGGATCCCAGGTGCTCAGTGGCGCCTGTGGATAAGTGCGCAGCAAGACTCGCGCAGGCACGTTGTCCAGGCGCCCAAGCAAGGCTTCGGGCTGCACCAGGACGCCGCTGCCCAGGCAATGCAGGACCCGGCACGGGCCCATGTAGACATCCAGCGGCACGTCGCCGATGGGCAGGCCGTCCGGCCGGTAATGCAGGGGCGCATCGACATGGGCGCCGGTGTGGGGCGACAGGGTCACCCGCCCGACATTCACCGGGCACTCGGGCCCGAACTGCCAGACGCGCTCCTCCTGGAAGGGTGTATCTCCCGGCCAGGTCGGGGTCGCGGTACTCAAGGGCGGGCTGATATCCCACCAGCGTGGTGTCTTTTCCATTCGTGCGGCTCTCGGTCACTCCGGACTGAATGATACGAGCGATACCACTGAAGTTTCTTGCGAAATAACTCGGCTCTCGTCAGATATTTCGCAAATCCTGCTAATAAAGCGAGCTTCGCCAACCGAATCTTGCAACCCCTTCAGCCCCTTTCGGGCCGCACCGGCAGCAACCCGCGCGACAGCCACCGCAGAGGACGGTAGCGCTTCTGGATACCCCGAGGTCGAGAACAGACATCCCGCGCCATGCCAGGCGCTATAGGGTGCGTCTTCAGTTCTCTGCCCGCTAGGAGCACAGCATGTCGCAACCCATCACCGTTCTGCGCGATACCCATCCGCTGCCCGTTCTCGACGCCTGCAAGTGGGAAAAACTCGAAGGCGATCCGCACACCGTCAACCTCAACGCCTACACCAGCGAGGACGGCAGCAAGATCATGGGCACCTGGATCTGCACCCCAGGCAAGTGGCGAGTGGCCTATGAAAAGTGGGAGTACTGCCATTTCCAGGAAGGCTACTGCGTGATCACCCCGGACGGCCGCGATCCCATCCACCTGCGTGCCGGCGATATCTTCGTGGTGGAACCCGGAATGAAAGGCACCTGGGAAGTGCTGGAAACCGTGCGCAAGTACTTCGTCTTCGCCTGACCCCTGCACACCCGCCAGGAGCCCGCGCAATCCGGGCTCCTTGGCCACGGCGACCATTCAACTCAACGCACCCCGCCAAATGTCTATATAATCCCTGCCAAATGGCAAAGGCAGGAGCAGCACTCATGGTTGCGCTGACAGACACCGGCCTGTCCCCCAAGCGGCGGGGCAAGCTGGTATTGAAAGAACAGTCTTCGGACATCCTCCTGGGTGGCCGGGCACGCTTTGACGACCGCATCTCGATCTATCGCCTGACCGAGGAAGGCATCCCGCTGACGGCGATCATCAAGTTCGTCTCCTCGGTGCCCATGCTCAAGGACGAACAGGTCCTGGCCAAGATCATCGGCCTCTCCGAACGCACCCTGCACCGCCGCCTGAAAACCCCGGACGAGCCCCTGAACCCGGAGCAGAGCGCCCGCGCGGTGCGTTTTGCCCAGGTGCTGGCCAAGGCCCAGGAGATCTTCGGCAGCAGTGAAGAGGCCCAGGAGTGGATGGCCAAGCCGGTGATGGGCCTCGATGGCCACAAACCGGTGGACCTGCTGACCAACCCCATCGGCTTCGAACTGGTGGACGAGTTCCTCACCCGCCTGGAATACGGGGTCTATCAGTGATCAGTGCGCCCGGCAGCAGTGCGATTCACTTCTGGCGACTGGACGCCGCCCGCCACGCCGACAGCTGGGACAGTGGCATCGGCGCCGAGCTGTGCGGCGGTCGCTGGAACTCCAAAGGGGTCAAGGCCGTGTACGGCAGCGCCGATCCGGCCACGGCGATTCTCGAAGTGGCGGTGCACAAGGGCTTTGCCGCCCTGGACAACGTGCCCCATGTGCTCACCGGCGCCCTGATCCAGGACCCGTCGGCCATCTACCGGATCGATGAGCACAGCATTCCCAATCCCAACTGGCTGGTGCCGGGCATTCCCAGCGCCGGTCAGCAGAAGTTTGCCGACCAGTTGCTGGCCGAGCATCCGTTCGTGCTGGTGCCTTCCTCGGTGTCGCGCCACAGCTGGAACATGCTGATCAATCCGTTGCTGGCCAAAGGGCTGTACCAGGTGGTGATCCAGGAACGCTTCGGCCTCGACACCCGTCTCAACCCTCCCCCGCGCAGCATGGCCGGCCGCCCGAACTGAGGCGAAAAAAAGCGGGAACCTGCCCGACGCAGGTCCCCGCAAACGCCCCGGCTGAAGGGGCTGCGTTCAATACCAAGCTTCGCCAGACTCGGAATCGCTGCGGCCCTTCGGGCCGTTCGCAGCCTGCGGCAGCGGCTACACAATCTTTGCCTTACTGCGGCTTGCGGTAGCTGTTGACGATGGCCGAGAAGTCCTTGCCCCCTTCCCCGCGCAGGCTCATGGCCTGGTACAGCTGCTGGGCCACGGCGCCGAGCACCACCGGCTGATGCGCCTGGCGCGCGGCCTCGGTGGCCAGCCCCAGGTCCTTGAGCATCAGCTCGGCACCAAAGCCGCCGGTGTAGCCGCGGGATGCCGGGGCGGTTTCAATCACCCCCGGCCAGGGGTTGTAGGTATCGGAACTCCAGCAACGGCCGGTGGAGCTGTTGATGATCCCCGCCAGCACCTGGGTGTCGATGCCCAGGGCATCGCCCAGGGCCATGGCTTCGCTGACGCCGATCATCGAGATGCCCAGCAGCAGGTTGTTGCAGATCTTGGCGATCTGCCCGGTGCCTACTTCGCCGCAATGCACGATGTTGCGCCCCATCTGCGCCAGCACCGGTTGCAGGGTGGCGAACAGCTCGGCGCTGGCGCCGACCATGAAGGTCAGGGTGCCGGCCTGGGCGCCACCGGTGCCGCCGGACACCGGCGCATCGGCCATGGCCACGCCTTGCTTGGCAGCCACAGCGGCCACTTCACGAGCGGTCTGCGGGTCGATGGTGCTGCAGTCCACTGCCGGCACGCCGCTGGCGATTCCCGCCAGCACCCCGTCTTCACCCAGCCACACACTGCGCACATGGGCCGCTGCGGGGAGCATGCTGATCACCAGTTCGGCGCCTTCGGCGGCGGCCTTGGGCGAGGCACTGATGCGCCCGCCCAATTGCGCCAGCTCCGCCAGCACGCTCTGGTTGAGGTCGAACAGGTTCAACTGGTGGCCAGCCTTGATCAGGTTGCGGGCCATGGGCGCGCCCATGTTGCCCAGGCCGATAAATGCAATGTTCATGTCAGGCTCCTCAACGCAGGCTGATGGTGGTGTTCACACCGTCGTTGACGCTGTCGTCGTCGAACCAGCGGGCGGTGACGGTCTTGGTCTGAGTGTAGAACTGCACCACTTGCTTGCCGTAAGGGCCCAGGTCGCCGAGCTTGGAGCCGCGGGAGCCGGTGAAGCTGAAGAACGGCACCGGCACCGGAATCGGGATGTTGATGCCGACCTGGCCGACGTCGATTTCGCTCTGGAACTTGCGCGCCGCCGCGCCGCTCTGGGTGAACAGGCCAGTGCCGTTGCCGAAGGGGTTGGCGTTGACCAGGGCGATGGCCTGATCCAGGGTGTCGACCTCCAGCACCACCAGCACCGGGCCGAAGATTTCCTGGGTGTAGATCTGCATGTCGGTGGTTACCCCGGAGAACAGGGTCGGACCGATGAAGTTGCCTTGCTCGTAGCCCGGGACCTGGATGTCGCGGCCATCGAGCTCCAGCTTGGCGCCTTCTTTCACGCCGCTTTCGATCAACTCCAGAATCCGCGCCTTGGCGCGCTTGGACACCACCGGGCCGACATCGGTGCCCGGCTCGCTGCCGGCGTTGACCTTGAGCTTCTGCGCCAGGGCCTTGAGGTCCGGCAGCCATTGTTTCGCCGCGCCCACCAGCACCACCACCGAGGTGGCCATGCACCGCTGACCGGCCGCGCCGAAGCCGGCGCCCACCAGGGCATTGAGGGTCTGTTCGCGGTTGGCGTCGGGCAGCACCACGGCGTGGTTCTTGGCGCCCATCATCGATTGCACGCGCTTGCCGTGCTTGCCCGCCAGGTCATAGACGTGGGTGCCGACCGCGGTCGAACCGACGAAGGACACGGCCTTGATGTCCTTGTGGGTGCACAGCGCATCCACCACGTCCTTGCCACCGTGCACCACGTTGAGCACGCCGGCCGGGACACCGGCTTCCACCGCCAGCTCCACCAGCAGCATGGTGGACAGCGGGTCCTGCTCGGACGGCTTGAGGACGAAGGTGTTGCCGCAGGCGATGGCCATCGGGAACATCCACAGCGGGATCATCGCCGGGAAGTTGAACGGGGTGATCCCGGCGCACACGCCGATCGGCTGGCGCAGGGTGTAGGTGTCCACGCCGCCGGCAACGTTCTCGGCGAATTCGCCCATCTGCAGGGTGCCGATGGAGCAGGCATGTTCCACCACTTCCAGGCCGCGGAAGATGTCGCCCTCGGCGTCGGCGAGGGTCTTGCCCTGTTCGGCGCTGAGGACTGCGGCAATGCGTTTGGAATGCTCACGGATCAAGGCCTGGAGCTTGAGCATGATGCGCATCCGCGCGCCGATCGGGGTCAGTTTCCAGGTCTGGAAGGCACGCTGGGCGGCGGCGATCGCGGCGTCGACTTCAGCGGCCGTGGCAAAGGGCACCTTGGCCAGCACTTCCTGGGTCGCCGGGTTGACGATGTCATGCCATTCCTGGCTCTGGGACTGGACCCATTCACCGTCGATCAGCAATTTGACCTGTTGCAGGGTGGTGCCGTCGGGCTTGAGGGATGCGTTCATGGGGTCTCCTGACTTCTTGAGTTCTTATGCAGGGAACCAAGGCGGGCAAGCGCCTTGAAAGAGGGGCTGTCACGAGTTGGTGTCGGACGGTTTTTGGAGTATAGATGTGCAAATTCCTAATAAGAACGCACATAAAATCCGGTCCAACATGCAAAAAAACATCACCTCGCTAAGCACCCTGAACTGGGACGACCTGAAGTTTTTCCTCGAAGTGGCGCGCACCCGCAAGGCCAGCAGCGCGGCCAAGCGCCTGGCGGTGGACTACACCACGGTGTCGCGGCGCATCGGTTCGCTGGAAACCGCCCTGGGCACCCTGCTGTTCGAAAAGTCCCGCACCAACGGTTTTGTTCTGACCGCCGAGGGCCAGCGCCTGTTGGGGTATGCCGAGTCGATCGAGAGCACCCTGCACATGGCCTGCGAGCAGGTTTCGGGCTCCGGGGTGGCGTTGTCCGGGCATGTGCGCATGGGCTGCACCGAAGGCTTCGGCAGCTTCTTCGTCACCCCGCAGTTGAGCCATTTCCTCGATGCCTACCCGGCGATCTCGGTGGATATCCTGCCGCTGCCGCACTTCATCAGCCTGTCCAAGCGCGAGGCGGACATCGTCATCGCCCTGGAGCGCCCGGAACACGGCCCCTACGTGTGCTGCAAGCTGTGCGACTACCGCCTGCAGTTGTACGCCACCCAGGAATACCTCGACCGCCACCCGCCGATCCGCCGCCCGAGCGACCTGGGGGAGCATCAATTCATCAGCTATGTGGATGACCTGGCGTTCAGTTCCGAGCTGCTGTACCTGGCCAATGTGGTGCCCGGGGCCAGCGCCAACCTGCGCAGCACCAGCGTCATCGCCCAGTACGTGGCGGCGCAGCAGGGCCGCTCGCTGGCGATCCTGCCGTGCTTCCTGGCGGCCCAGGACCCGCGGCTGCTGCCAGTGCTGCCCAAGGAGATCAACCTGACCCGGCAATTCTGGATGTACTGCCGGGAGGATCTCAGGAAGTTGAAGCGGATCACCCTGTTGTGGGATTACATCCGCGAAGTGACGGAGCAGAATCGCCCTCTGCTCATGGGGGAAAGCCGCAGCATGCTGTTCGCCGCGCCGTAGTTTGCAAGGACTCAGGTGGGAAGATCCTAACGAGGTCAGGGAGTCTTCGCCAGTGATTTGTGACAGGAATTAGTACACGACTTGTGACGCCCCGAAAGGTCTCCAATCAACCTGAACAACCAACTTACAGAGGCGCGTATACACGCGATAAGGACCCCAGGAGAGCCCCCACGGGGGGACCTGGGCGGGCTCAAGGGTTGAGGTGGTCATTCAGATTTTTCTGTCAGATTCTCAAAGGCCTATCATCAGGCTATGCTTGATCCAAACGCCGCGCGCTCAGGAACGAGATGATAAAAGTCAGTCGAAGAAGGAACGAAACCGATCAACCTGACGTTTTTTCAGACTACAACGAAATGAATGCGTCTCTCTCAGAGCTGGACGCGCGCGCATTAATCCTTACAGTCGCTGCATTTGCAGAAGACACGTTGGGAAGCTTACTGGGCGCATTTTTTTTACCACATGATGCGTCTCATCAATTGCTTGCAGGTTTCAACGCCCCCCTTGGAACCTTTTCCTCACGTATAAAGGCGACCTACGCTCTCGGCCTAATAACGAAGGGTCAATTCAATGATCTTGAGCACCTGCGGAAAATCAGAAACTCCTTTTCGCACACTTGGAAACCTATCAGCCTTGATGCCCCATCTGTCGCAGGGCACGTTAAAGCGATCCACTTCAGCAGCATGGATGATGTGTACCCGACCACTCCCCTTCTGAAATTACGCAGTGCGCTACCCGCGCTCCTCCTTGAACTACAGGTGATCACCAACAGAGTCTTTGAGGAACAGCGATCGGCTAAGCTAATTGGGAGTGAGCTGATAATCGGTATAAAAGGCGAAGACGGCCCCCAACAGCTCGAAACAGCAAAAGCCGAAATCGACGCCGTGGAGAAAAATCTTTTGACCGCTAAAGACGATGAGCGCCTGTTCTACATTTCAAGGCTACAGGTCTGGGCTGACAGACTGGGCGTTATTAACAGGCAGCCCGTGCATAAAGCATCCCATCAAGAGGCTGCTGCTCTCATTAGCCAACTGAATCAGCGGGTTGCTCAGTTAACGTCGTGATACGCCAACGTTCAAATATTACGGCTAATGTCTCACTCGTCACAGCCACCGAGTAAAACGCAAAGGACATCCCCAAGGGCTTCTGACAGTGCAGCACCTTGACTGACTCCGAGAGCCACAACGAGCAGACCAAGAAATCGATAGGTGACACGGTGGGTCAGCGGGAGCCGAAGGGTTGGCCAAACGGCCTTAAGTCTTTCCTTCATTCCAAGATGCTCCTATGTATGCCCCTTGGGAGGTGATGCTTATCAGCATTAATCACCAACCTCTGAGGGTCTTAAAGATGGTCTTTAAGAGGAGTATCTTTACGCCCCTATCCTAATAGTGAGTTCTTTTGGAGGCCCCGACCTGCAAGGCCTCCAGGGTGGTCAAAAAGCAACCAACAGACGAAATAAAGGGCCCTTTCGGACCCAAAAGTTGACGTGAATGGTTGGCTGCTTAGCGAATCTCTACGCCCTGAGATTCCATGATCATCAACAGGAGCTTCTGAGAGATTGGATCATTAGGCACAAGCCCCCGGAGCCCGTTAAAGACCCCGGTCATGTACTCCTGGTCAGCTCTACGGGAATCTGTACCAGCAGCCCCGAAAGCGTTGTATCCAACCTGATAGCCGCTCGCTAAGACGCCCATTGCGGGCACCTGTTCGGCAACACGGCCAAGGAACCCCGTAAAGTCGTCTGACTTGGTTGCGGAGTACTTCATAGCTCCGTCCTGGGGCTTCTCCTTGGGCCCACGAGGCAAGATCGACGAGCGCACCATAGCCCCCTGATCGAATCCGAAAGGAGCCGCTACGATGTTCAGCAGGCCCAACGGGGCGCCAATGTGAGAGCTACGGGACAGCGCGGCATAGGCAAGCATCTTTTCATCAAGAGAAGCCTTAAGGAACTTCTCGCGCTGGTCCTTTGGCATCCCCGCCGCCTGGGTGTATTTCATGGCTGCATAAATGGACAGAGCCAGTCCTGAGGACAAAACGGCCTGCATCGTCTGATCAATGTACCGCCCGTTCTTCGTCGCATCATGGAACCCTCGGACCAGCCTGGAGTTAACCGAGCGCATCGTGAAGTTCTTGAACTGCATAGCGAGCTTGATGCCTGCACCGTAGGACTCCGTATCGACCGACGAGAACTTATGTGGTCGAAGAATTGCTTCATCGGCAATCTTGTCCCCCATCCGCCACAAGTCCATAACCCGAGGGTCACGCTGGAAGGCTTCCTTGTCGGTGATCTTGTAGCCCCCTCCCCGCTTCTTTGTGATGTGCTGAGAGATAACCGCCTTGATCCCCTCGAATTGCTCCGGGGTGATCGACATGGAGCGAAGACGCTCAGGCTCAAAGAGCCGCGAAGGCTTCCCGGTCAGTACATGATTGACAAGGTCCGATAAGACGCCCGAACGGCCCGCATCCATGATGTAGTTAGAGGACTCCGTTAGGAACTTGGTGAACGGGGACCACGCCGATAGCTCACCTGTGGCGTACTTCAATGACCCGACCACCTGGGCCGTCAATGGAGATACCTGCGCCTGATCTCTCAAGCGGTTCACGATGTCAGTCCGCCGTGGCCGTATGGAGTTGTCCAGTTCACGGCCAAACACCAACGAATGCAGCTCAGCGAGATCCTTAGGCTTAATAGCTGACCCATAATTCACGATATCGCGTAGGAGCGGCACACCGTTGAGGAGCATTCGGGTATGCCCTTTAGTGACCATACCGGCAACCTCTGTGATGGACTGCACGCCCATGTAGGCGTTCTTTGCGAAGAAACTCATGTCCGTGAGGGCCCGTGAAGCTGTCGCCAGGGCCCCCTCGGGATCTCTCCGGGCCCGACCTGTGAGAATGTTTAGGGAGTCCTCCAGAGCTTTGCGCTCCAAGGGGCTCTTGGTGTTGATCGCTCGGATTTGCTCCTTGAGTGCCTCGGTGGTCTGGCCGGTTGCCCCCATGATCCCGATATCGCCATTAACACGCCGGTCATAGCTTGGGGTCAGTCTGGAAAGATCAAACTCCCGCAGGTCATTGACCGCAAAGTCTGCACCGTCAGCCATCGTAATGGACAGGTCTGAATCGAACAGGTGACGGCCCTCAAGGAAGTTGTTGTTCTCAGCACCCGTCAAGCCGTCCGCGTTGTCGTAGAGGTTTGGACTCATTAGGTCGTCGGTCTTCGCGATGCCGTAGGCTTTATCGTTGGCGTACTTGTGAACTGCTGCTTCCAACTGTGCCGCGTCCAAGGTGCGCCCTTCCCTGGCCGCTTGCTCCGTAAGGAACCTGTCCACTCGGGCCTTCACATGAGGGCGGCTTTGGTAGGAAGCCAGCCAGCTATCCTTGATTGCAGTCTGAAGCCCCTCTTCATCACCGAAGCGCTGAATATGCAGGGCCTTGGAGGCGGTCGAGTAGACGTTAGGGATATAGGAGCCCGCGTGTCGGGTCTCTGGGAGAATCGCGGTTGCCCTGTGGTTGCCGAACTGGCTCGGGAATTCCAGCATGTCCGCCTTTCTGTCGTAATGCCCACGCACTGTTTCCCCGTAGGCTTGTTCCTTGCGGCTGAGCTGAGACCACTTGCGGCCTGTCTGGTCTTCAATGGCTTCAGCTACCCGGCGTTGCACCAAGTCCATAGCGGCTTGACGACCTCCTGACCCCATAGCGTACTGGGGGTCTTTGATGGCCTCTAAGAGCTGTTCCGACATCTTGTTGTAGGTCAGATGGTCCCCGCCCTGGATGCGCTCAATGATGTCCGAAGCGGTGGCCCCAAACCTCCCGTTGGAACCTGATTGGGCCCCTGTTGGAGATCGAAACAACTGTCCGCCAATATCCCGAACAGCTTCATTCTCAGAGCGCAACAGCGTGTAGCCGATCTCGGTAAAACCTCCCATAGAGCCCCCTTTAGCGGCTCGCTCACTGGGCATGTACTGAGCCGCCTCTTGAAGAGTCCTGGGGTTTAACGGGTTGTTGGCCGAAAGGATCGAACCGTCTTGAAGGCGTACAGCTCCCGGCTCGTTCGGATGATCGACGTAGGGGACCCCAAAGGCTTCTTGGGGCTCCTCCCCAGGCTGCCAAGGGAAACGGCTCGGGTCTTCTTGGCCTGTCTGTCTGGCAGTCTCTCGGGCCTCCAGGCGGGTAGCTGTCGGGAAGTAGTCGTTCCCGTCCGGCATCATATCGGGGTGAAGTGGGATCAACTCATTAGGCAAGGCCGATTCTCCGTGAAGCTCAAGAATCTTTGCCAGCTGTGCGTCGTCCATGTCTACCCGTTGAGGCACCGCCCTTGCTGCTGCCCGATCGAACAATGCAGATGCCCCAGCGCCGAACAGAGCGCCTCCAACGATTGCCGTTGAATAGTGCCCGTCGATTCCCGTAGCCATCTCACGGAGCCCCTCAGAGGCCACAGCACCAGCAGCACCGTACATTGCCCCTTGTGCAGCGCGAGAGACCAAGCGAGCCCCGCCAGTACCCGGAATGGGCGCATAGGTCATAGGGTCCACGCCTGCGGAGATCAGTCCGCCAACGATTTGCGCACCGGCCCCTGTCTGGGAGATACGGCGGTCGTATGCCATGTTTTCGAGAGCCATAGCGATAGCCTGGGGGAGGTTCTCGCGCTTGCCCTTGGAATAATCAACGATGAAGCTGAAATACTGAGGGTCAACACCTTCCTTGGCGATGTTCTCGAAGTCCTCCCGACCCCATGCGGACGTATCCTGTGGTTTAACCCACTCAAGCGGATCAACGTCTTCCTGAGTCACATAGCGAGCAATGGAGGGCACGGGAGAGGTTGCGACGGATGCCTTGGTGGCCTCCCAGGTGCCATCAAAAATACCGCGCTCGGGCTTGCCGATACGGTTAGAGAGGGTAATGAAGTCCTGTTGAGTCTGGGGAGCTTCGCCACCCTTGAGGCCCATTGCGCCGAGGTCCGGCAAGCCCTCCCCTACGTGTATCGGATTGGTGGCTGTGGTTCCTCTGGTGGCCTCCTCAAAGGACACAGCCTTAGCCTTTGGGTGAATACCTGGGTCGGTCACCTCCAAGGCATCGAAGTATTTGCGTGAAGGGCTATCGCCGGACACGTCCAGCAAGTTGCGCATGTAGTTCTGACCCTCGGGGGAGATCTTGGAGAAGTCCCCACGGTCCAGGGCTTCGAGCTGTGGGCGGCCTAACCGACCGTTCCCTTGGTTGTACGCAAGGCCAGCTTTGAGAAGGTCCCCGCCGTAAGCGCTGGACAGGTCCTTGATAGCCCGAAGCACCGCAGGGACTGCCTTATTAGGGTCCATACGGTCCTCAGGGGTCATAAGGCCGTAAGCCTTACCAGTCGCCTCTGTGAACTGACCGAGGCCCAGCGGACCGTTTTTACTCTTGGCTCGGGGTTGGAACCGGGACTCGTTGAAGATCAGCTTATGGGCGTACTCATAGGGGACGCCTTGGCGGTCTGCCTCTTGGCGGATTAGACCGTCATAAGGGGTGCCGTTTGCCAGTACCTGGGCATATTCATCTTTAGTGTTCATAGGTCTCCTTTAGTTATTTACTGTTTGCGGGCACCTCTTGCAGCTAATCCACACGCACACAAAAACCGACCAGTTTGGGCCAGCTAAGTAGATAGGAATGGATCTGGAGGAATGCAGAGAGAGGAAGGAAGGTACTGATTTATCTTATTTAGGCTTGCCCTGCGATCCAGCTCCTTTTGCAGTACCTGCCCCCTGAGGAGCCTTAGAAGCCGATAAGCTTTCCCCTGCGGCGTACCCGCCGAAGCCAGCCGAAGCAATGTTTAGCGCGTTGGCTACGTTGTTGATCTTCATCCCCTGACCACCACCGCCACGAACAGCCGAACGAGCGTTCTCAGCGGCGCCGATACGGTTCTGAAAGAGGGCCGCATAGTCGCGCTCGTAGTTGTCGAGGATGTTCATTTTCTCGGCTGAAGCTTCGTTATCCACCGAGCGGCGTAGTCGATCCGCTGAGTTCCCAGAGAAACCCGCCTCGCCAATTGCGGCGTTAATGGTCCCCTTGTTGCGCAACGCTTGAAGGTTCACTTCGGTCAACTGGCGCCGGGCCTCGTCGGCCTTATCCACGGTCTCAAGCTTTGAATCCGCATCTGCGGCGTTTGCTGCCTTGATGATTTCTTGCTGGTTCTTTCGCTGAGCATCGGTTGCAGCGCCTTTAGCCTTTGCCTGTTCAGATGCCCCCATAGCGGCACTACTCGCAGCCATTGCTGCCATTACCATCGGGATTACAAGTGGTCCGCACATTTTAAATTAACTCCTATAGCCAAAATTGACGAAATTTAAACCCTGCTGGACTCAGCACATAATCAGAATGGAAGGTCGCACCAAGAGACCGTAATAGCCGAATATGGGCACGATTCTCAAGCGAAACAACGTTCGTTAGAACAAGCCCCTTTGTATCGGTTTGGATAGACTTCAAATGATCTTTAAGAATCCTATAAAACCGAAATCGCTCGGCCACTGAAAGGCTATCCACAACATTGGTCGTCACAAACCAGATTGCACCTTTGGCGTGTCCACCGACAGCCAAAACTACTCCCCCAGACTTAATGACATTAGTAGTTTCGTCAAGATAGCTCGGAAAAACGTCGAGAGGGTCCCTTCCTGATTGAAGTGAATGAAACTCCTTAAGATCACCACGAGAAAGATTCTTCGCAGCTTCAAGCAAGTCACCCTGCGTTGCCTTTACTTTGAACATATGCCTCCATGAATTTATTAAAAACCATACCCCAAGACAGTCAACAACATGCTTCAGGGGCGCGCAAACTCTCCGTGATACCTTGCCCGGAGACACTTCGAATAATTAATAGCCGCTCTTATATTTTCGAAAACTGATACATGAACCTCCCCATTGATTGAGAGCTGAGCCTGATACACTTTTTCCGACAGCTTGCGAATCCCTTTCGGCAATCCCTTCTTATTCTGGCGCACTTTTGTGTTGCACATATTCTGAGCTTGGGTACAGGCTCGTAGATTGTCTACTTTATTATTTAGCCGATCCCCATCGATATGATCAACAACCAAGTCCCCGGGGTCATTTTCTTTTGCCATAAAATAAATCACGCGATGGCATCTATAGTGTATCCCTCGAAACTTCATTCTGTAGTAGCCGTCTGATCCGATTGATATCACTGGACCTACTCGTGCATTACGCCCCCTTGCGGCTTTGATACGAGTGATCCCTGAGGGAGACGCTGAGTCAATTACGTAGAATTTTTGAAGGTCCTCCAAGGGAGGCATCGGGGATGCTTTCATGCTTTTCCTCCTACTGATTAGCTGTTCCTAATAGTGAGGACTTTTGGCACGCTCCCGCATCAAGCAAGGTCCATTAGCTCCCGTCCGAGGGCCTTCTGATAATGGAAAGGAACCGTTGTGGCCTCGGTCCCAATGTGCGGATTTGGCGGCGCCATGGAATTTAAGGGCCGTGTAAAGTTCATCCCTATAAGGAGGGCTTTGAGTTCCGCAACGCCGCCTCTAAGGGTCTTCAGTTCGTCCATGAGGCTCTGTGCGATTGGGTTGGTGGAGTCCTCGGCGTTGTACTTCCCGGTCTTGCGGATGGTCGGGAGGACTTCCTCAGTGCCCCACTTGCGGAATGGCTCAGAGGCCGGAGCGTGTCCCCGTAGGAGCATCTGGTAGACCGCTCCCTCGGTAAACATCCAAGAGTTGGACTTGATCACTCGCCCGTCCCTTGGAATTTCCCCAAGAGACACCACGCGGTATCCCGCCAGTTTTTCCGCGACCAGGGACACTTGGTTATGCGGGTCCTTCAGGCCAGCCGCACGGGCCACCTGAGTAGCTACAAAAAGCAGCTCGTGTTCAGGATGGCCGGTCAGTACGTCCAGCTCTACGCCCATGAAGTTGCGCTTCTCAAATTGCACTCACGCGCCACAAAGGAGTCGCAATAGAAGCATTTTTCTGATATTAAAAAATAAAATTCTTACACTGGCATTATCACAGGGAAATAGATATGCAAAAAATTGATAGATACGCCATCTGGAACAACAAAGGCGGGGTAGGAAAAAGCACTATAACCTTTCATGCGGCAACTCGATACGCAGAGCTAAATCCAGACAAAAAAGTTCTTGTCGTAGATTTGTGCCCACAATCAAATTCAAGCATGATGTTATTGGGAGGCGGGACGATAGGCGAGCATCACGTGCTAAGTCTTTGCACCTTACCCACACCACAAACAGTAGTAGGATACTTAAGCACCGTAATTGCAAACGGTGCTGGCGCGGCTTTACCAGACCCACTTAAATTTATATCTCAGATTAGCAGCGTAAACCCTGCAATACCTGAAAACCTTCTCCTTATGTGCGGTGACGGCAATTTAGAGCCAATGGCACCGGCTGTTACTGGCGCAGCAAATGCCCCGTCGTTAACTCCAACCATGCAACCTTGGAAATGGGTACATCAGATTTTCAGGGAGATGATAGGGTCATTTGCTTCACAATTCCCAAATAATGACATCACAGTATTTATCGACACCAATCCGAGCTTTTCAATATATACTGAACTGGCTATATCAGCCGGTGACAAACTTATAGTTCCTGTCAATGCTGACGACTCGTCGCGCGTAGCAACAAACGCGCTCTTCATATTGCTGCATGGACAAGTGCCACCACATCCAATTTACGGATCATGGACTTATGCTGCAAAAGCAGCCAGCTATGGAATGATTATTCCACAAATTCACGTCATTGTCGGAAATCGACTAACTCAATACGAGGGCGCAGCGGGTGCGTTCAGCGCACTTTCAGATGCTACGGCGGACACTTTATTCCACGCTTACTGCTCTACCCCCTCGTACTTCACCAACAAGGGTTTTCATCCAACAAACATCAATGACTTCCGCCAAACTTACTCTGTAGCCCTCCGCGACTTCAATACAGCCGGCGTCGTCGCCGCGCACTTAGGGCGTCCTCTTTCCCAGTTGAACGGCGGATACCACTTAGTTCATGGACATAGCATTCAAGTTAATAGTGAGAGGGTCGCAGAATGCCAAAGAGCCGTAGATAGTTTAATGGCAATGATTTAACTAAACACCCGGTAAAAATCAGACATGCACAGCCTCATCGCAAAATTAAATTAAGAATAGCGATGAGGCTTACAACAGTAATACCCCTTACTAATATCTAATAATTGCCTTAGCAATTGCTGCACGATCCCCCGCATGACGAGCTCGTAATATCACCCCCAACGCAGCATCTTTTGTCAACTGAGTAAATATAAATCTACGATTCACCGCATCTTCGTAAAAGTCTTCTTGGGCCACGATAGTTCCATCTGTAAATTTCCATATAGACAACCCCTCCACTCTTTCTTCACATTGAAATATTCCAAGCTCAACAAATTCATTCAGGGCAGCGGTAAGACTTGCTCTGAGGTCCACGTGACGGCGTTTAGGAGTAGCGTTGGCAATAGCAAGACTATCAATTACAAAGCGAGGGCGCGGCATAACGATAAACCTATAGGCAAATGAGTACTGCCAAGGTATACGAACCCTGCCCACACATGTCAACAACTCTTACTCACATAGCTGCAACTACCTGCACGCAGGTGCAACGCCTTACACTATGCCTGACAAGTTCCTGAGTTACTCGATACGCACCGCTACCCAGCTTGGGAAGCCATCAGTGCGTGATACTGCATATTTGTGGTCTTTACCGCGAATAAGAGATTTTATCATGTAATCCACAGTACGCCACGGCAACTCCGCACGTTCACAGGCAGTTAGAGCTGCATCATTAGTAAAAGCTGTCTCGAAAATCTCTGTAAAAACCTCGCCATATTCTGATCGCCAAGAACGCTTAGCCACCATCTTACTACCCCCCTTAGAATCTCCATCAAAATCATCCGTAACCACCTGCGAAATAAATATTGCTGGGGAGTCGGTCACACTTACAATGCTTTCTTGAGCTTGAACATCTAATTCACTAACAGAGTCCAAAATACAAACCTCATCAAAATATAATTAAGTGCTAAAAACCTTATAAACCTACACACCCCTTTCACCAGGAACATCCTAAAGACGTCCGCAAAACCCAAAACTTAAAGTAAAGACCTGATGTATAATATAAATATCGACTAATTCTAAGAGTAAAAATAACACTCCCATCAACTCATCTATAAATATCAAAACCACCAAATGGCCAACAGCTAAAGCTCGTACTGGAAGGTCTTGATGCCCGTATGAGAACGCCTCACACCAAAGACATGTGAACAGCGCTCACACATCTGCAAGCCGAAATTTACGGGCATGCGACACAGATGTCAACGAATAGTATTCACATATCTACTGTAATTCACTCGATTCCGCCGCCAGAAACCGACTTGAAACGGGGTAAGCTCGCCACCATGGCGCTCGAAGGAGAACAACCAACCTCGTCAGCCACATAGCCCTCTTCGGCTTCGTCGCCCCATTCATCATCACCACCGCCGAACTCGACCAGCTTCAACAGCATTACGGAGTCCAACTGAAGCTTGACGGACGCACCAGCGACCGCCGAGAAGCCATAGGCGAACATGGAGAAACGAGCCTTCAGCTCAGAGCCGCCAGAGATGGCCGGAACGTTGTTGATGCGCTTGCCCTTGGAGTCCACGACCTTCAGGACCAGCGGCTTCAGCTCTTCGGTTTTCTTGTCCACGTAGGAAGCGTAAGAGCTGAACTTGAAGGTCACCGTACCGTCGTCGTTGATGAAGTACGGCATGTTGCCCTCGTAGGGTTCCAGCAGTTTCTTACCGCGAGCCAGTTTCTTAAGCAGCTCTGGGCGTTCCGCTTCGAACTTCTCGCAGATTTCGGCGTAGTTCGCCTCGTGAAGTTTGTTGATCTTGTTGATCAGCGCTTGAGCGTCCTTACTTGGGACAGTGAGGTCAACTTTGTAGACGCCTCGCGGATTACCGAAACCCTTTTCAGGGTTGCCATAGTCTGGCTTTTGGATTGCGCAGTAAGGCTCAGCGGTGCCGCGTGGGGTGAAATGGAATACTCGGAGGTTCCCCATATTAGTTATGGCTGCCTCAATGACACTATCCGCTTGGAGAATGCGCGCATCTCCTCAAGGACTCGTTCGGACTCGACCATATCTAAAATGGACTCAGAACAGGACGGGCAGAAATCACCCGTCACGTCCTTAATCACAGTCGTTGCCCCCCTGTACTCATAGGGTAGGTCGCGGGTGTCATGGACCAAACCCGCAGCGCCACAAACAGGGCATTTCATAGTGTTCATAGCTCGACTTTCTCCAAGCGGGGACCCCTTTACTGTTGGCCCTGAAGTGTCTCAGTAGGCGTAAAGACTCCCTTTAGCATCTCCGCGACAGTCTCAACGATAACCCCAGAGCCGTAGACATCGAAGGTTATCGTTCTTGTTGCATGCCCCATTACTGCCTGGGCGTGTGTTGTGGGAACGCCACGCTCCTGCATCAGGGATACCAGTGAATGCCGTAATGAATGGAACACTAATCCCCGCTGGTACGAGCCACCAAGCGCTTCAGGGATTGCCTGCTGGTTGGCCCATTCACCAGCGGGTCTATACCCAATCTGCGCCAAAGCTTCAGTTCCGCTAAACCTACATGAATCTACGTACCGCAAGAACGCTGCGAGGTCAAAACCATAAGCCCCATCTGTCAGTGGCACCATACGTTCACTACGCTTGTTCTTGATGGATTTCCCTTCACCTGCCTCATTGATGTGGATCGCCGTGACTCCTGACCCAAGGGTCTGAATGTCAGTTACGGTCAACTGCGAGATTTCATTGAGTCGCGCGCCTGTGATCGCCCCAAGGCTTAGCAACCAGCGCTTCCAAGAGGTCTCTGGGAACGTATTAGCGTAGGCGACGAGCTTGCCTACCTGATCCTGTGAGAATGCCTTACGGGTCGACTCAATGCCTTTCGTGAACTTCAGTTTCTTATCGTAAGACTTTTCGAGATGACCATTCTCCACAGCCCAGTTCAGGACAGCAGATAGCTTCATGAGCATCTGGTTAACCGTCGAAGGCTTACGGGTCGCTGCAAGGGCATCTCGAAGACCCACAAGGTCAGCCCGCGTGTGGTTTCGCATATCCAACTCACCCAACAGCTCAATGAGAACCCCATGAGTGAACTTGGTAGTGCTCAGCGTGGACGCCTTTTGCCCCCCTGAACGGTCCTTCAAGTACAGAGCTGAAAGGGTCTCAAAAGTTAGCGCCTGTCCAGATTGAGACGGAGACAAGCCCAATACAGATTGAGACGCGGAAACAGTCCCTGCGAACCGCTGAGGTCTAACGAGGCTATCGACTCGACCGTATGCGACCGTATGCAGGCTACCCCAGAGCTGCGCCGTATCACCACCTGCCAAGACCTCCACCGAGACAGCCCGAAATCGTTCTTTAAGCTCCTGCCATGTAGCATCCGGTGTTTCCAGATGGAACGCCCGAACGACACCCGAAAGGAGTTCTGAAGCGTCCATAGCATCTCTACGACTGCTTGTCTTGAGGGACACCGAAACGGCCTCTGTGGTGCTGCCTGTCGCCCTTAGACGCATGTAGTAAATACCGTTGCGTCTGTAGTGATAAGGCTTGGCGAGCCTCGTAGTCGGCTTTGAGGAACCAGAACGACTTGTGACAGGACTTGTAACAGCAGAGCATTCTAAAAGGCGACTCATAAAGGTTTAACCCCGTAAACATTGGGAAAAACCTGAATGCCTTGCAATTCTGGATGTACTGCCGGGAGGATCTCAGGAAGTTGAAGCGGATCACCCTGTTGTGGGATTACATCCGCGAGGTGACGGAGCAGAATCGCCCTCTGCTCATGGGGGACAGCCGCAGCATGCTGTTCGCCGCCCCCTGACGCTTTACCTGCTCATGGATCGAACTGGATACCCGAAGATGAAAAAACTCAGCCGGCGCGGCTCGCTCACCCTTGGCGCAGTGGTTCTCGGCGCCTCGCTGTGGCCCGCTTCGCAATGGTGGGAAAAGGGCCTGGCGACGGCCCGCGGCGCCCCCCGCATCAGCCCCAACGGGTGCTACAGGGTTCAGGTATTCAGGCCGTTCTGGGTCCTGCCCGGCAGATTCCACACCCAGTACCACCCGGACCCGGAGCAGGCTCCCAACGAGAACCCGCACTGGGAGCTGCCGGCGTTTTTCCGTTTGTATGACCAGCGCAATGGCCAATGGCTTGGCGACAGCCAGATCTATGACCTGGTCGTCGACGGGGGGCCCTTGCAGTGGGGCATGAAAGGAGACCCGCGGGTGTCCGCGGCCATGATCGACATCGGCCCCAACGCGCCGGATTGCATCGGCGACCAGCCGGCCAAAGGGCGCTAGCGGCTGCCGGGGGTAGCCGCCAGCCGGGCAATGCCAATCAGTCGGCGATCACTACGATCGACACCCGGCGGTTTTCGGTGCGTCCGGCGGCGGTGCTGTTGGAGGCCACCGGCTCGCTGCTGCCCAGGCCGCGCAACTGGATGTTTTCTTCACGCATGCCGACCTGGGTCAGCACCTTGACCACGCTCTTGGCCCGACGCACGGACAGCTGCACGTTGTAGGGTTCCTTGCCCGAGGCGTCGGTGTGGCCATCGACCCGGACCTTCTGGATATCCACGCTGAGCAAGGCCTTGCCGATGCGCTGGACGATCTCGGTGCTGGCCTGGTTCAGAGTTTCCACATCGCTGCCAAACAGCACCTTGCCCGACAGGCCGAAGGCCCAGCCTTCATCCGTCAGTTCGAAGCCCTCCTGTTTCAGAACCGCGATCTGTTTCGGGGTCAGACCTTTGGGCGGCACGCTCTGGCAGCCAGCCAGGGCCAGCAGGGCCATGAATACCAGGGTACTGAACAGTCGAACCGAACGTTGCGTCATTGAGAACAAGGGAATTAGCTCCTGTTTTGAACCTGAACGATTGGGGGCTCCGCCCCCACTGTGTGTTGCCCGCCTCGCGAACCGCGCTTGGCTTGGTACATGGCCTCGTCGGCGGCGTTCAACAGGCTGCCGGGCGTCAGGCCATGATCCGGGTACAGGGCAATGCCGATGCTCAGCGACGTCATGATCGACAGGTTGCCAGGCAGCTGGATCGGCATTTCCATGCTGTTGATGATTTTGTCGGCAATGCGCTGGGCGTCTTCGACCCGGTGCAGCGGCGTCAGCAGCACGGCGAATTCATCCCCGCCCAGACGCGCGACCAGATCCTCCTCACGCAGTTGCGCGCGAATCCGCGTGGCCACCGCCACCAGCACCGCATCGCCGGCGGCATGACCGAAGTTGTCGTTGATCTCCTTGAAGCGGTCGCTGTCGAGAAACAGCACCGCCATGCGCTCGTTGAGCTTGCTGGCGCTGCGCAGTGCGCGGATCAGCCGGCCCTCGAAAAACGCCCGGTTGGGCAGACCGGTCAGGCTGTCGTGACTGGCCTGATGCGCCAGGGTTTCATTCTCGCTTTGCAGATGGGTCTGCCAGGCTTCCAGCTCATCGAGCAGGGCATTGAAGTCGTTGCCCAGGTTGTCCAGCTCGGCGATCTGCGCCGGCGGCACCCGCTGATCGAAGGCCCGCTCGCGCCGGGCCGCGTGAGCCACTTCCGCCAGGCTGCGCAAGGGGCCGGTGATGCCCCGCAGTTGCCGCCGCGCCAGGTACAGCGACACCCAGGCACTCAGCGCGGTGCACAGCACGATGCCCACCAGACCGCTGAACAGAAAGCGCAACAGGCTGCCGCCATGGCCGGTGACATTGACCGTGCCGACTTCGCGGTTCTGATGCAGGATCGGCAAGCTGATGGGCTTTTCCAGGAACGCGCTGGCGACGTGCATCTCCAGGTTGGTCAGCAGGCCGCTCTCCGGACGTTGCCAACTGGCCAGCAGGCGGCCCTGGATGTCATAGACCTTGGCATCGGCCACCTCTTCGGTGGAGGCGATCAGGGCCAGGGCCTCGGTGGCCACCACACTGTCGTTGAACACCACTGCGGCTTCCACGGTGTAGCTGATGGACCGGGCGATCAGGTGCAGGTTGTGATCGGCATAGACCCGCAACGCCAGGACCCCGAGAAAGGTCAGGGACAGGCTGGCCATGCAGATCGCCAACAGCGCGACGATCAGGTGGCCGCGACCTATGACCGACCGCAGGGTGGGGCGGGCCTTGGGCTTGAACCACTTCATGGGGCCGCCGGACGACGACGAGACAATTGCAGCACGCTGGGATGAATCTTCACCCCGCTGCGGGCCACCGAGTCCAGATTGACCTCGAACGACACCTGATTGTCGCTGACCCGCAGGCAGAACAGGCTGCCCACGGTGCACTGGTCGCCACCCTCGCTGATGCTCAGCACGGGTTGGCCGATCAGCGAGTTGAACAGCCGGTTACGCTCTTCTGTGCTCAATTTGCCGACGTACACCGAGTCGCACTCACTGGCCAGGGCCGGGCTGCTGGCCAGCAACCGGCGCACCAGCACGGGGCGACCGGTGGCCTGTGTCGTGCCCTTGAGCAGGTCATCGGTGTATTCGGTGGGACCCACCACGCACAACCGCAGCTCTGCGGGTTCCACCGGCCAGCGCGCGTAGCTGAGGATCCCCAGCACCACTTGCGTCACCGCCTTGGCCCGCTGCTCGGCCAGGCTGGTCGGGGTTGAAGGCTCTGACTGCGCCACGGCGCACAGACTGAACAGGCAAAGCATGGTCGACAGCACAAACTGTCTCCACCGCAAACTGCGCTCTGTCCTCAAGACAGCCACGTCCATGCAGGGATTCTCGTTGAATTTCACGGAAATGATGCCGCAACGATAGCACAGCCCGGGAAAATGCAGCGAGGCCAGCGCCCCGAAACGGTGCCGGGCTCCAGACTCGGACATCGGCGTCAGTCCAGCTCCAGCATCAACCCGCTGAGGCGCTTGACCTTGCGCCGCACCGCCTCTTCGAACACCCCGGCGCGGGGCTCGATCAGGCTGAACCAGTCCTTGGCCCGAGTGATGCCCGTATAGATCAACTCCTTGGTCAGCACCGGGTTCAGGGCATCAGGCAGGATCAGCGCGGTATGGGCGAACTCCGAGCCCTGGGACTTGTGCACCGTCATGGCATAGACCGTCTCCACATCATTGAGCCGGCTCGGCAGCACCAGGCGCACCCCGCCCTGGCCATCGTTACGCGGGAAGGCAACCCGCAGCACCTGCCGCCCCGGCTCCTGGCCCTCGGCTTCCGGCAGTTTCAGGGCGATGCCGATATCACCGTTCATCAGCCCCAGGCCATAGTCGTTGCGGGTCATCAGCACCGGGCGGCCTTCGTACCACAGCTGGTCGCTGTCGATCAGCCGGGCCTTGAACAGCGCCTGAGTGATGCGCAGGTTCAGGCCTTCGACGCCCCAGGGCCCCTTGCGCACCGCGCAGAGCAACTGGAAACGGTCGAAGGCCAGCAACACATTGCGCGCCCATTCGGTCCAACGCCGGTCTTCCAGGGGCGTGTCGGCGGCGGGACGCTGGCTGCGCAGCACTTGCAAGTAGTGCCGGTAACCTTGCGGTCCCTCGCCATGGCCCTCCAGCAGCAGACGCTCCAGCGCCCGGTCCTGCTCGCCCTTGAGGCTCAGGCCATACAGGTCGGCATGGCT
Source organism: Pseudomonas protegens (assembly GCF_013407925.2). Taxonomy (NCBI): domain Bacteria; kingdom Pseudomonadati; phylum Pseudomonadota; class Gammaproteobacteria; order Pseudomonadales; family Pseudomonadaceae; genus Pseudomonas; species Pseudomonas protegens. The sequence continues at coordinate 2,411,192 of NZ_CP060201.1, forward strand.
GCGGGCCGCCAGCAGGCGCCGGGCCTCGTCGGCCTGTTGCTGGTTGACCCAACGCGCCAGCTGGCCAATGCCGCTGCCTTCGCCGAAACGCCGGGAGTGACGCAGCATCACCACCTGCTGCGCCAGGGGATGCTGGTGCCCGCTGTCCTCCTGCAGGCCGCTGGCACCGAGGTGTTCGCCGCTGACCGCTTCCAGCCAGGCGCGCGTCTGCGGGTTGTACCAGCCGGCCTCGGCATCGCGGCACAGGTCCCCGAGCACGGCACCCGCCTCCACCGAGGCCAGCTGGTCCTTGTCCCCCAGCAGCACCAGACGCGCGTGGATGGGCAAGGCATCCAGCAGATTGGCCATCATTTCCAGATCGATCATCGACGCTTCGTCCACCACCAGCACATCCAGCGGCAGAGGGTTGCCGGCGTGATGGCGGAAATGCCGGGTGCCCGGACGATTGCCCAGCAAACGGTGCACCGTGGTCACTTCACTGGGGATCTTCTCGCGCACTTCATCGGCCACCGACAGGGAGCGCACCTGCAGGCTGATGGACTCGGTAAGGCGCGCCGCGGCCTTGCCGGTGGGCGCCGCCAGACGAATGCGCAGCGGTTTGCGGGCGTCCACCGCCGGGCCCTGGAGCAGGGCCAGCAGGCGCACCACCGTGGTGGTCTTGCCGGTGCCGGGGCCGCCGGTGATGATGCTGAACGCGCCACGGGTGGCCAGGGCGCAGGCGAGTTTCTGCCAGTCGATGGGCCCCGCCGCCTTGGCCGGACCGAACAGTCCGTCGAGGCGCTGCGCGAGGTTTTCCGGGGTGGCCTCGGTCAACGCCAGGCGTTGGCGCAGGGCGTTGTCGATACGCCGTTCATAGGCCCAGTAGCGCCGCAGGTACAGGCGCTTGCCGGACAGCACCAGCGGCCGCTGGCGGGACGCGTCGCCGTGATCCGCCGCCAGGGCCACCAGCCGGCTGCCGGCCAGGACCTTGCACCACTGGGCGCCTTCGAGCCCCGCCAGGACCTGGGAGGGCAGCACCGGGGCGCCGCTTGGCGAATCCCCTTCCGGGGGCAGGGACAGGGCGAAATCCGGCTCCTTGAGGGTTTCGAACAGATCCAGGCAGACATGCCCATGCCCCAGCTGGTGACTGGTCAGGGCCGCGGCCATCAGCACCAGCGGATCGCAGCCCGGGTCCAGCTCATGCAGAAAGCCGACAAAGGCCTTGTCCAGGGAACGCAGCCAGCCGCGCTCGACCCAGCGCTCGAGCAACAGCAGCAGGTCCTGGGCACGGGTCAGGGGGGCCAGCTCGAACGGCGCATCGGGCGTCTCGGTCAGGGGAGCGAACAGATCCGGGGTCATAGCAGCACTCCCTGCTCCCAGGCGGGCTCGGCCTTGGGCGGCTCGGGCTGGCCCTGGAACATGCGGTCCAGGCGCTCGATCAACTGCCGTGGCGGCCGGGCGAAATACGCGCCCCGGCTCGCCGAGCGACTGCCGCGCAGGAACAGGTACAGGGCACCGCCGATGTGCCGGTCGTAGTCGTAGTCCGCCAGCCGGGCCTTGAGCTGGCGGTGCAGGGCCAGCAGGTACAGCACATATTGCAGGTCGTAGCGGTTGTCGAGAATCGATTGTTCCATGGCCTGCTCGGTGTAGGCGGCGTCGTCCGCGCCCAGCCAGTTGGATTTGTAGTCGGCCACGTAATAGCGGCCCTGATGTTCGAACGTCAGGTCGATAAAGCCCTTGAACATGCCGTTGAGCAGCACCGGCTCGGCGGTGACCCGCGCCGCGCCCTGGTGGGTCTGCTCACGCACCCATTGGTCCAGCTTGAGCACGTCGACCTTGTGGCTGGCGAACCAGAACTCCATTTCGACTCGGTACTGGGTCAGTTGCCCCAGTACCACCGGCGGCTGTCCGTCTCCCAGCGGCAAGGGAACTTGCAGCAGGTGCTGCAGCCAGTCACTGAGGGTCGGGATCCAGCCCTGCCAGCCGCGGCGATTGCAACGGCGGGCGATGGCGTCGCCGATCTGCCCCGGGGTTGCGGTAAAGCCCTCCTCCCCCGCCCACTCCAGCAGACCATGAAGGAAGGTGCCGGGGTTCGGTCCCCGGGGAAAGCGGTGGATATCGCCACCACTGGCGGCAACTTCACGCGGGGCTTCGGGATCGAGCCGCTCATCATCGAAGAGTTTCTGCGCCTGGGGGTTTTCCGGGGCTTCGGTGCTGCCGGCGCCCAGGGTGTCGCTGATGCGCAGGGCGCTGTAGGAGGCGATCCACCAGTTCTCCGCCGCGCGTCGAACCGGGATCAGCGGCTCCAGCAGGCTGGCGTTGTTGCGCGGCGGATGAAAACGCTGCTCATTGGCGACCGGCAGTTCGCCCACGCCGATGGCATCACAGCCTTGCTGCAAATCCAGCAGCCAGCGCAGCAACCCCTTGGACTCGTCGAGCCGGGCACCACCGCCCAGCAGGTAGCCCAGGGCCGAGAGGTGCAGCACCGAGCTGTTGTGATTGCCGCGCTTGAGGTCGGCCACCCCCAGCCAGCAGGCATGCTGGGCCCGGGTCAGGGCCACGTAGAGCAGCCGCAGGTCTTCCGCCAGGCGTTCTTCGTCCGCTTGCGCGATCAGCTCCGGGGTCGGTCGCAGGCTGACCTGGGGCTTGCCCGCCGCATCGTGGTAATGCAGGGGTAGGCGGCTGCCATCCACCGGCTTGGTGGAGCAGATAAAGGGCAGGAACACCAAGGGGTATTCCAGGCCCTTGGACTTGTGGATGGTCACCACCTTGACCAGCTGCTCGTCGCTTTCCAGGCGCAGGATCTGCTCCTCCGCGGCCTGCCCGGACAGCGCCAGGTGCTCGGCCAGATGGCGGATCAAGGCTTGCTCGCCGTCCAGCTCCGCGGCGTTCTGCTGCAACAGTTCGGACAGGTGCAACAGGTTAGTCAGCACCCGCTCGCCATCGCTGCGGGCCATCAACGCCTGGGGCAGCTGGAAGTCGTGGAGCAGGCGGCGCAGCATCGGCAGCACGCCCTGGCTGCGCCAGATCGCCCGGTATCCGCGAAACTGCATGACCCGGGCTTCCCAGGCCAGCTCGTCCTGGTTCAGCCGCTCCAGTTCCAGCAGGGACAGGTTCAGGGTCAGGGAGGCCAGGGCCGCTCGCAGCGGACGCTCCACATCCGGCTCGGCGCAGGCCTTGAGCCACACCAGCAGGTCCCGGGCTTCCTGGGCGGCGAACACCGAGTCCTTGTCCGACAGGTACACACTGCGCACCCCACGAGCCGCCAGCTCACCACGCACCGCCTGGGCCTCCTTGCCATCGCGGACCAGGATGGCGATATCCGCCGGCAACAGCCCTTTGAGGGCCTGCTGGTCGCGGACAAAACCGCTGCGGCCCTGCTGACCGCCAACGAGCAGCTCGACAATCGCACTGGCACAAGCCGCCGCCTGCTGCTGACGATACTGAGCCCCGGACAGCGGCTGCTCGGCAGGCAGATGCCAGAAGTTCAGCGCCGGCAGCGCTTGACCGTCGACCTGCAACTGCTCCTTGCGCCCCTGGGCCGCCACCGCCAGGAACGGCACCGGGTTCCGGCCGTCGTCTTCGCGAAACAGAAAGGCCCCGCGCCCCTGCGGGCGCTGTTCGGCCTGCAGGAACACATGGTTGACCGCGCGGACCATGGCCTGGCTGGAACGGAAGTTGGTGCCCAGGGTGTGCAGGCGCCCGGTGGTGGCCTGGCGGGCCCGCAGGTAGGTGTAGATATCGGCGCCACGGAAGGCGTAGATCGCCTGCTTGGGGTCGCCGATCAGAAACAGTCCGGTCTCGGGGTCGTTGACCTCGATGCGGTAGATGCTTTCGAAGATCCGGTATTGCACCGGGTCGGTGTCCTGGAACTCGTCGATCAGGGCCACCGGGAACTGCTCGCGAATCAGGGTCGCCAGGCGCTCACCGCCATCGCTGTGCAGGGCGCTGTCCAGACGCAGCAGCATGTCGTCAAAGCCCATCTCGGCACGACGGCGCTTCTCTTCTTCAAAGCGCTCGCCGACCCACTGCGCGGCGTGCTGCAGGACCGCGGCGTCGGGGCTGGGCAACGCCTCGAGGCTGGCCTTGAGCCCGGCCATGGCCTCAAGCGCCGGATGCTGCGGCGCCTCTCCCTTCCAGGCTTCGCTCATGCCGTCCGGGGTCAGGCGGGTGAAGCCGGTGCCGATGTCCAACGCCTCAACGGACGCGTCTTCGGCCCAGGCGCTGATCTTTTCAAACCAGGGTTCGAAGAAGCGCGCCTGCAGCTTGCGGCCGTCGACGCTCTTGCTGGCCACGCCTTGCAGGCAGATGTCGCGCAGCTCCCCCGCCCACAGCCGCCAGGGTGCCTTGAGTTGCACCAGGGCTTCCCGGCGCTCCTGCAGGCAGGCCTCGATCAACTCGCTGGGCGTCTGCACCGAGGGCTGACGCTGCTCGCCGCCGAACAGCGCGCGAACCCGCGGCAGCAGTTGGGCCGGGCCGACCCAGTTGGCGCGTACCCAGTTCAGCGCATCGCCCTGCATCGGGTAGCAGAACAGCCGCCAGTAATCGCGCAGCACCTGCCCCAGCAGATCGCTGTGGTCGGTTTCCAGGGTCTGGGTGAACAGGCTGCCGCTGTCGAAGGCGTGCTCGCGGAGCATGCGCTGGCACCAGCTGTGGATGGTGGAGACGGCGGCCTCGTCCATCCACTGCGCGGCGATGTCCAGGCGATTGGCGCAGGCGGCCCACTGTTCGGCGGGGTATTGCGCGCGCAGCTCGACGATCAGGCTGTCGGGGGCGCTGATCTCGTCGCGGAAGAAACGCGCGGCCTCCGCCAGGCGGGTACGGATGCGCTCGCGCAGTTCCTTGGTCGCGGCGTCGGTGAAGGTCACCACCAGAATCTGCGGCGGCAGCAGTTCGCGGCCAAAGCCTGCGGACTCGCCGCCGTGGCCCAGCACCAGGCGCAGGTACAGCGCGGAGATGGTGAAGGTCTTGCCGGTGCCGGCGCTGGCTTCGATCAATTGGCTGCCGCGCAGGGGAAAGGCCAGGGCCAGAGGGGCTTGTTGACTCATTGCACAGCCTCCTCGCCAAGGGCGGAACGCCAGGGGGCGTCCAGCAGGGGGCGATAGAGCGTTTCGGCCCAGCCGCTGAACGTCTCATCGGCGATCAGCGCGTTGTAATCGGCAAATTGCCGGGCCAGGGCCGGAGTCTCCCGGCGCTCGCCCTCGCTGTTCTGACCGTCGCCATCGTAAGCCTTGCGGGCCGCGGCGGCGGCTTTGTCCGGATCGCTCTGCCCGAGCCAGGCAAAGGCGGTCTTGACCGCCACCGGCAGCGGCTGGCGCATGCCCGTCTGCCAGGCCAGCAGCAGGTTGCCGAGAATCGCCCGGGCCTGTTGCTGCTCCAGCGGCGCCAGCAACAGGCTGTCATCGCTGGCCACCAGCGCGGTGGTCAGGGAGTAGCCGCTGGCACAGGCCAGCAGGTGGTTGATCCAGGGTTTGATCAGGCGGTGCCATTTGCGGGTCTTGATCGAGCCGATGCCGTTGGCGATGGTGGTCACCGCCAACAGCCCGCCATCTGCCCGCTCATGCAGGCTGCTCAACCAGCCTTCCACGCGCACGCCCTGGAGTTCCAGGCTGACCGGCAAGGCGCTGGTCAGCGGTGTCGGCCACAGGTCCAGCAGTTGCCGGTAGCGCTGCAACAGGTCCGGCAACGGCTCCATGAGCTCGCGTTGCAGGCACTCGCCAAAACCGGCCATGGGCAGCAGGCCGCTGGCTTGCAGGCGCTGCGCCTGGGCCTGTAGGGCCTGCTCCGGATGCGCGGCATCGCTCAGTGCCGCTTCCAGCAGACTGTCGCTGAGGCTGTAGCGTTGCAGGGCATCGAGAACGAAGGGCTCCTCGTCCGCCAGCGGCGCGTCCATGGCTTCGAAAAACACCTTGAGGCGTTGGCTGAAGAAGTGCCGTACCGGGTGCCGCAGAAAGTCCTGCAACTGAGCCAGGCTCAGGGCTTCATCCTGGACATAGGGTTCAAGCGGCTGGACGCTCATGCTGGGCGCGTGAGCCTGGTGCAGGACCTGCCATTCCCGGGCATAGCTGAACAGTGTGTCGCTGTCATGGAAGTAGCGGGCACTGAAAGGTTGCAGCGGGTGCTCCTGGGTCAGGGCTTCGAGCAACGATGCCTGTTCGTCCGCCAGTCGCCAGCCGCCGGCCAGGTGATCGCGCAGTTGGCCGATCAGCACCGAGGCGGGCCGTTCGCTGTTGTCGCGAATACTGCGGCCGACCCAACTGATGTACAGCTGGTCCCGGGCCGAGAGCAGGGCTTCGAGCAGCAGGTAGCGGTCATCCTCGCGCCGTGAGCGGTCGCCGGGGCGGTAGTCGCTGCCCATCAGGTCGAAGTCCAATGGCGGCTGGGCCCGTGGGTAATCGCCGTCGTTCATGCCCAGCAGACACACCAGCTTGAAGGGGATGGCCCGCATCGGCATCAGCGTGCAGAAGTTCACCGCGCCGGCGAGAAAGCGCTGGGACAGGCGGCCCTGATCCAGGCCGGCCAGCCAGGCTTCACGCACCACGGTCAGGGGCAACTGATCTTGCAGGCCGACGGATTCGCAGGTTTCCAGCCAGGTTTCCCGCAGGTCTTCCAACTGGCCCAGCAGGTAGTCGTCGTGTTCGGTGGCGGCCAGGAAGAACTGCTCCAGCAATTGCTGCAGGCGCTCGCCCCATTGCGCCGGCACCGCCGGCTCGGTGAGTTGCTGATAGGCCATCTGCAAGGCATCCAGCAGCGCCACCAAGGGACCGATCAGCGCCGCATCCAGGCCGCCGATCTCGTCATAGGGCTCGATGCCGTCGCAGGCATCGGAGCGGCCGACGGCGTACCCCAGGAGCATGCGCCGCAGCCCGAAACGCCAGCTGTTTTGCTCCAGTTCCTCGGGCAGCCCCAACTCCGCCCGCTGCTGGGCATTCATGCCCCAGCGGATACCGGCCCCTTCGATCCAGCGATGCAGGGTCGGCAGGTCGGCTTCGTCGACACCAAAACGGGCGCGCAGCGCAGGGACGTCGAGCAGATCGAGGATCTCGCTGACCGGAAAGCGGCTGTCCGGCAGTTTCAGCAGGTGCTCAACGGCAATCAGCAGCGGGTCGCGGCCACGCTGGCCCTGGTCGGTGAGGGTGAAGGGGATGAAGCGGCGGTCATCACGTTCCAGTTGGCCGAATACCGCGCGGATGTGCGGGGCGTAGCTGTCGATGTCGGGGACCATGACGATCACATCGCGTGGCCGCAGGTCGGGTTCGGCACTGAAGCGCGCCAACAGCTGGTCGTGGAGGATTTCCACTTCCCGTTGCGCGCTGTGGGCAATGTGAAAACGGATCGACTGATCCTGCTGCAAATCGACGGCGGGCCAACGTTCACGGGTTTCGTTGAGGGGGCGCAGTTCGAGGATGTCGTCTTGCAACTGCTGGAGCATGGTGCGCGGTTCGCTCTCGCTGAACAGGTCGATGCGCCCATCGCGAAAAGCCGCGCGGTAACTGTTGGGATCGTCGTAGCTGTCCAGCAGATTGATGTAGTCGCGGCCCTGTTTGCCCCAGGCGGCCAGTAGCGGATGGGCGTGCTGGTGCAGGGTTTGCGGATCCAGGGCCAGGGGCATGCCGGCTTTGCGCGCCTGACGTTTGTATTGATGGCGCAGCAGATCCTTGTCGGCAACGATGTCCGCCCAGTGATGGCGACAGGGGTTGTGCACGCAGAGCAGGACCTGGCTGAAACGTGCCAGTCCGGCCAAGGCTTCCAGGGCCTGGGCCGGCAATGAAGAAATGCCGAAAACGATCACCCGGGATGGCAAGCCAGCGGGGGGCTGGTCCAGGCTGTTGATCCGTTCGATAAAGCGCTGGTGGACTCCGGCTCGACTCTGGGCCATGCCCTCGGTGCCAACATCCACAAGCAGGGCACGCCACAGTTCGGCTTGCCAGCAGTTGGCTGGGGTCAGGGCCTTGGCTTCGCCGCGAACGTTGCGCAATTGATGGCGCCCTGCTGACCAGTCTTCCAGCCAGTCGGCTCGATAGACCTGATATTGGTCGAACAGGTCCGCCAGGCGCTCCGCCAGTTGATAGCGCTTACGCAGATCGCTGTCGTGGGTCAAAAAGCGTTGCAGGGGTTCGAAATGGGGCTCGTCGATCAGCTCCGGCAGCAAGCGCATCAGGCGCCAGGTCAGCGGGGCTTTATCCAGCAGGGATTTGGGCGGGATTTCGTCTCGACCCAGGACCAGACGGTAGAGCTGCCACATGAAGCTGCCGGGCAATTGCACATCGATCGCCGCGGCAATACCACAGCCGCCGGAGTCGTCCTCTTCGGGATCTTCGGCCAGGGCCAGCTTCAACCATTGGGCGATGCCATTGCTCTGCACCAGGGCGATTTCATTTTCCAAGGGAGCCAGCGGGTAACGCCGCATCCAGCTCACCACCAGGCTGCGCAACTCGTCCAGGCGGTTACCGTGAACCACCATAAAACCGGGGGTGAGGGACGAGGCGTCCGGCATAAAGGCTTCCTTGGAGAATGCAAAAAGCTAGGCCGGAACCTTAGCACTGTCGCGGGGCGCTGGCAGCCGCAGTCGTGTGGCCGTCGCCTGAGCCAGCAGCGCAGCTTTTCTGTGGGGCAAAACAAAACCCCAACTGCTTTCGCAATTGGGGTTTCGGAATTTAATCTTGACGATGACCTACTCTCACATGGGGAAACCCCACACTACCATCGGCGATGCATCGTTTCACTTCTGAGTTCGGGATGGGATCAGGTGGTTCCAACGCTCTATGGTCGTCAAGAAATTCGGTAGCCAGTCCGTTGCATGTGCAACGTGCCAGCGAATGGGTATGTAATAGATTTTGGTGTTTTGTGAGCCATGCAAACTTTCGGTTCGTTTCGTCTTCACACACCGCAATCTGGTCTCTTTCGAGTTCGCAAATTGCTTGGGTGTTATATGGTCAAGCCTCACGGGCAATTAGTATTGGTTAGCTCAACGCCTCACAGCGCTTACACACCCAACCTATCAACGTCGTAGTCTTCGACGGCCCTTTAGGGAACTCAAGGTTCCAGTGAGATCTCATCTTGAGGCAAGTTTCCCGCTTAGATGCTTTCAGCGGTTATCTTTTCCGAACATAGCTACCCGGCAATGCCACTGGCGTGACAACCGGAACACCAGAGGTTCGTCCACTCCGGTCCTCTCGTACTAGGAGCAGCCCCTCTCAAATCTCAAACGTCCACGGCAGATAGGGACCGAACTGTCTCACGACGTTCTAAACCCAGCTCGCGTACCACTTTAAATGGCGAACAGCCATACCCTTGGGACCGGCTTCAGCCCCAGGATGTGATGAGCCGACATCGAGGTGCCAAACACCGCCGTCGATATGAACTCTTGGGCGGTATCAGCCTGTTATCCCCGGAGTACCTTTTATCCGTTGAGCGATGGCCCTTCCATACAGAACCACCGGATCACTAAGACCTACTTTCGTACCTGCTCGACGTGTCTGTCTCGCAGTCAAGCGCGCTTTTGCCTTTATACTCTACGACCGATTTCCGACCGGTCTGAGCGCACCTTCGTACTCCTCCGTTACTCTTTAGGAGGAGACCGCCCCAGTCAAACTACCCACCATACACTGTCCTCGATCCGGATAACGGACCTGAGTTAGAACCTCAAAGTTGCCAGGGTGGTATTTCAAGGATGGCTCCACGCAAACTGGCGTTCACGCTTCAAAGCCTCCCACCTATCCTACACAAGCAAATTCAAAGTCCAGTGCAAAGCTATAGTAAAGGTTCACGGGGTCTTTCCGTCTAGCCGCGGATACACTGCATCTTCACAGCGATTTCAATTTCACTGAGTCTCGGGTGGAGACAGCGCCGCCATCGTTACGCCATTCGTGCAGGTCGGAACTTACCCGACAAGGAATTTCGCTACCTTAGGACCGTTATAGTTACGGCCGCCGTTTACCGGGGCTTCGATCAAGAGCTTCGCGTTAGCTAACCCCATCAATTAACCTTCCGGCACCGGGCAGGCGTCACACCCTATACGTCCACTTTCGTGTTTGCAGAGTGCTGTGTTTTTAATAAACAGTCGCAGCGGCCTGGTATCTTCGACCGGCATGAGCTTACGGAGCAAGTCCTTCACCCTCACCGGCGCACCTTCTCCCGAAGTTACGGTGCCATTTTGCCTAGTTCCTTCACCCGAGTTCTCTCAAGCGCCTTGGTATTCTCTACCCAACCACCTGTGTCGGTTTGGGGTACGGTTCCTAGTTATCTGAAGCTTAGAAGCTTTTCTTGGAAGCATGGCATCAACCACTTCGTCACCTAAAAGGTAACTCGTCATCAGCTCTCGGCCTTAGAACCCCGGATTTACCTAAGATTCCAGCCTACCACCTTAAACTTGGACAACCAACGCCAAGCTGGCCTAGCCTTCTCCGTCCCTCCATCGCAATAACTAGAAGTACAGGAATATTAACCTGTTTTCCATCGACTACGCTTTTCAGCCTCGCCTTAGGGACCGACTAACCCTGCGTCGATTAACGTTGCGCAGGAAACCTTGGTCTTTCGGCGTGGGTGTTTTTCACACCCATTGTCGTTACTCATGTCAGCATTCGCACTTCTGATACCTCCAGCAAGCTTCTCAACTCACCTTCACAGGCTTACAGAACGCTCCTCTACCGCATCACTTACGTGATACCCGTAGCTTCGGTGTATGGTTTGAGCCCCGTTACATCTTCCGCGCAGGCCGACTCGACTAGTGAGCTATTACGCTTTCTTTAAAGGGTGGCTGCTTCTAAGCCAACCTCCTAGCTGTCTAAGCCTTCCCACATCGTTTCCCACTTAACCATAACTTTGGGACCTTAGCTGACGGTCTGGGTTGTTTCCCTTTTCACGACGGACGTTAGCACCCGCCGTGTGTCTCCCATGCTCGGCACTTGTAGGTATTCGGAGTTTGCATCGGTTTGGTAAGTCGGGATGACCCCCTAGCCGAAACAGTGCTCTACCCCCTACAGTGATACATGAGGCGCTACCTAAATAGCTTTCGAGGAGAACCAGCTATCTCCGAGCTTGATTAGCCTTTCACTCCGATCCACAGGTCATCCGCTAACTTTTCAACGGTAGTCGGTTCGGTCCTCCAGTCAGTGTTACCTAACCTTCAACCTGCCCATGGATAGATCGCCCGGTTTCGGGTCTATTCCCAGCGACTAGACGCCCTATTAAGACTCGCTTTCGCTACGCCTCCCCTATTCGGTTAAGCTCGCCACTGAAAATAAGTCGCTGACCCATTATACAAAAGGTACGCAGTCACAGAACAAAGTCTGCTCCCACTGCTTGTACGCATACGGTTTCAGGATCTATTTCACTCCCCTCTCCGGGGTTCTTTTCGCCTTTCCCTCACGGTACTAGTTCACTATCGGTCAGTCAGTAGTATTTAGCCTTGGAGGATGGTCCCCCCATATTCAGACAAGGTTTCTCGTGCCCCGTCCTACTCGATTTCATGACTAAGAGATTTTCGCGTACAGGGCTATCACCCACTATGGCCGCACTTTCCAGAGCGTTCCGCTAATCTCAAAGCCACTTAAGGGCTAGTCCCCGTTCGCTCGCCACTACTAAGGGAATCTCGGTTGATTTCTTTTCCTCAGGGTACTTAGATGTTTCAGTTCCCCTGGTTCGCCTCTTGCACCTATGTATTCAGTACAAGATAACCATCTTATGATGGCTGGGTTCCCCCATTCAGAGATCTCCGGATCAAAGTCTGTTTGCCGACTCCCCGAAGCTTATCGCAGGCTACCACGTCTTTCATCGCCTCTGACTGCCAAGGCATCCACCGTATGCGCTTCTTCACTTGACCATATAACCCCAAGCAATCTGGTTATACTATGAAGACGACATTCGCCGAAAATTCGCAAAACTCTTAAGAGTACTCACAAATTTTACCTTAGCCTGATCCGTTACCAGTGAAAGTAACGTTCAGTCTATCTTTCTATCACATACCCAAATTTTTAAAGAACGATCTAATCAAAAGACTAGAAATCAACATTCAATGTGAATGCTCATTTCTAAGCTTTCAGAAGCAGTTTATGGTGGAGCCAAGCGGGATCGAACCGCTGACCTCCTGCGTGCAAGGCAGGCGCTCTCCCAGCTGAGCTATGGCCCCATAACAAAATTGGTGGGTCTGGGCAGATTCGAACTGCCGACCTCACCCTTATCAGGGGTGCGCTCTAACCAACTGAGCTACAGACCCAATTTAGAGCTTGTAACTGTTAGCTTGGAGCTATCAGCTTGGAGCTTAAAGCTGCTTCTATCGTCTTCTTCAATGAATCAAGCAATTCGTGTGGGAGCTTATGAAGCAGCTGATGTCGTCGATTAAGGAGGTGATCCAGCCGCAGGTTCCCCTACGGCTACCTTGTTACGACTTCACCCCAGTCATGAATCACACCGTGGTAACCGTCCCCCCGAAGGTTAGACTAGCTACTTCTGGTGCAACCCACTCCCATGGTGTGACGGGCGGTGTGTACAAGGCCCGGGAACGTATTCACCGCGACATTCTGATTCGCGATTACTAGCGATTCCGACTTCACGCAGTCGAGTTGCAGACTGCGATCCGGACTACGATCGGTTTTATGGGATTAGCTCCACCTCGCGGCTTGGCAACCCTTTGTACCGACCATTGTAGCACGTGTGTAGCCCAGGCCGTAAGGGCCATGATGACTTGACGTCATCCCCACCTTCCTCCGGTTTGTCACCGGCAGTCTCCTTAGAGTGCCCACCATAACGTGCTGGTAACTAAGGACAAGGGTTGCGCTCGTTACGGGACTTAACCCAACATCTCACGACACGAGCTGACGACAGCCATGCAGCACCTGTCTCAATGTTCCCGAAGGCACCAATCCATCTCTGGAAAGTTCATTGGATGTCAAGGCCTGGTAAGGTTCTTCGCGTTGCTTCGAATTAAACCACATGCTCCACCGCTTGTGCGGGCCCCCGTCAATTCATTTGAGTTTTAACCTTGCGGCCGTACTCCCCAGGCGGTCAACTTAATGCGTTAGCTGCGCCACTAAGAGCTCAAGGCTCCCAACGGCTAGTTGACATCGTTTACGGCGTGGACTACCAGGGTATCTAATCCTGTTTGCTCCCCACGCTTTCGCACCTCAGTGTCAGTATCAGTCCAGGTGGTCGCCTTCGCCACTGGTGTTCCTTCCTATATCTACGCATTTCACCGCTACACAGGAAATTCCACCACCCTCTACCATACTCTAGCTTGCCAGTTTTGGATGCAGTTCCCAGGTTGAGCCCGGGGCTTTCACATCCAACTTAACAAACCACCTACGCGCGCTTTACGCCCAGTAATTCCGATTAACGCTTGCACCCTCTGTATTACCGCGGCTGCTGGCACAGAGTTAGCCGGTGCTTATTCTGTCGGTAACGTCAAAACAATCACGTATTAGGTAACTGCCCTTCCTCCCAACTTAAAGTGCTTTACAATCCGAAGACCTTCTTCACACACGCGGCATGGCTGGATCAGGCTTTCGCCCATTGTCCAATATTCCCCACTGCTGCCTCCCGTAGGAGTCTGGACCGTGTCTCAGTTCCAGTGTGACTGATCATCCTCTCAGACCAGTTACGGATCGTCGCCTTGGTGAGCCATTACCTCACCAACTAGCTAATCCGACCTAGGCTCATCTGATAGCGTGAGGTCCGAAGATCCCCCACTTTCTCCCGTAGGACGTATGCGGTATTAGCGCCCGTTTCCGGACGTTATCCCCCACTACCAGGCAGATTCCTAGGCATTACTCACCCGTCCGCCGCTCGCCACCAGGTACAAGTACCCGTGCTGCCGCTCGACTTGCATGTGTTAGGCCTGCCGCCAGCGTTCAATCTGAGCCATGATCAAACTCTTCAGTTCAAACATCTTTGGGTTTTGAGAAAACCCTAAACTTGGCTCAGCAATCGTTGGTTACATCTTTGATTTCTCGCGGAGTAACTTGTGATGCTGATAATCTTTTTGACTATCAGTCTGACTCCACAAGCACCCACACGAATTGCTTGATTCAGTTGTTAAAGAGCGATTGGTTAAGATCTTTCGTCTCAACCGAGGCGCGCATTCTACAGCAGCCTCATTTACTGTCAAGCGATTTTTTAAGAAGTTTTCGAAGATTTTCTCAACAACTTCAACCACTTGCGCTTCCGATCCCTCGTTAGCGGGAGGCGAATTCTACAGCGTTACACGCTGCTGTCAACACCTCTTTTCAACCGCTTTCGACCGAGACGATCGAATGGTTAACAAAGCGACAACACACTGCCTTATCAACTGCTTCTGGCTTCAATGAACTGAAGCGTAACCGCTGCCGAAAACTTGGTAACTCGTTGAATCTCAAGGAGTTTTCCGCTTCGACTGCGCCGGAAGTGGGGCGAATTATAGAGACATATAATTCGCCGTCAACACCTATTTTCATAAATCTGTCATATCGGTCAGAAACCCCATAAAAGCAAAGGCCGGCCCATCAGGGCCGGCCTTTGTCGCCTCACTACTTACAAGCTAGGGAAAGCGAACTGCGACGCTTCATGACTGGCGCGCTGCGGCCAGCGCTGAGTAATGGCCTTGCGACGCGTGTAGAAACGCACGCCATCAGGACCATAAGCATGCAGGTCACCAAACAGCGAACGCTTCCAGCCGCCGAAGCTGTGATAGGCCACCGGCACCGGCAGCGGCACGTTGACGCCCACCATGCCCACTTCGATCTCGTCGCAGAACAGACGCGCTGCTTCACCGTCACGGGTAAAGATGCAGGTGCCGTTGCCGTACTCATGATCGTTGATCAGTTGCATGGCCTCTTCCAGGCTGTTGACCCGGACGATGCACAGCACTGGCCCAAAGATCTCTTCCTTATAGATGCGCATCTCTGGAGTAACACGGTCGAACAGGCAGCCACCGAGGAAGAAACCCTCTTCGTGACCGGCCACGCTCAGACCACGACCGTCCACCACCAGTTGCGCGCCCGCAGCAACACCGTCTTCGACATAGCCACTGACCTTGTCACGCGCCTGCGCGGTAACCAGCGGCCCCATGTCCAGGCCGCAGGAAGTGCCGGCACCAATCTTCAGCGCCTTGATCTGTGGCACCAGCTTGGCAACCAGGGCGTCAGCGACCTGGTCACCCACACACACGGCCACCGAGATCGCCATGCAACGCTCACCACAGGAACCGTAGGCGGCGCCCATCAGAGCACTGACGGCGTTATCCAGATCGGCATCGGGCATCAGCACCGCGTGGTTCTTCGCCCCGCCCAGTGCCTGGACGCGTTTGCCGCGCTTGGTGCCTTCGGCATAGATGTACTCGGCAATCGGCGTCGACCCGACAAAACTCAGCGCCTTGACTTCCGGCGCCTCGATCAGCGCATCCACTGCAGCCTTGTCACCGTGCACCACGTTCAACACGCCCTTGGGCAGACCGGCTTCATGCAGCAGCTCGGCGATCAACAGGGTGGAACTTGGATCGCGCTCGGACGGCTTGAGGATAAAGCAGTTACCGCAAACGATCGCCAGCGGGTACATCCACAGCGGAACCATGGCCGGGAAGTTGAACGGGGTGATACCAGCCACCACACCCAGCGGTTGAAAGTCCGACCAGGCATCGATGTTCGGCCCCACGTTACGGCTGTACTCGCCTTTGAGGACTTCCGGCGCGGCACAGGCATATTCGACGTTCTCGATACCGCGCTTCAATTCACCAGCCGCGTCCTCCAGCGTCTTGCCGTGCTCTTCACTGATCAGTTGGGCAATGCGTGCCTCGTTCTGCTCCAGCAGTTGCTTGAAGCGGAACATCACCTGGGCGCGCTTGGCCGGTGGCGTATTGCGCCAGGCCGGGAACGCGGACTTGGCAGAGTCGATGGCTTGCTGGATGGTTTCACGGCTGGCCAACGGCACTTTATGAATCGCCTTGCCAGTGGACGGATTGAACACGTCGCTGCTACGGCCGTTGTCGCTGACCAGTTCGCCGTGGATCAGGTGTTGAATCAAACTCATGCGGGGACTCCTGAAAAGGGGAAGGCGCAGGCACGAAACGCTTCATGCCTGCCTCTATATAAGAAGGATCGAATCAGTCGAGCTTGTTCAGCACTTCGCCGACCGCATCGAACAGACGATCAAGGTCTTGCGGCTTGCTGTTGAAGGTTGGGCCGAACTGCAGGGTGTCGCCGCCGAAGCGCACATAGAAACCGGCTTTCCACAAAGCCATGCCGGCCTCGAACGGGCGCACAATCGCGTCGCCGTCACGCGGGGCAATCTGGATCGCGCCGGCCAGACCGTAGTTACGGATATCGATCACGTTCTTCGCGCCCTTGATGCCGTGCAGCGCATTCTCGAAATGCGGAGCCACTTCAGCCACGCTCTGCACCAGGTTTTCCTTCTGCAGCAGATCCAGTGCCGCCAGGCCCGCCGCACAAGCAACCGGGTGCGCCGAGTAGGTGTAGCCGTGAGGGAATTCCACCGCGTACTCGGGAGTCGCCTGATTCATGAAGGTCTGATAGATCTCGGAGCTGGCAATCACCGCGCCCATAGGAATGGCGCCGTTGGTGACCTGCTTGGCCACGCACATCAGGTCCGGAGTCACGCCGAAGCTGTCGGCACCGAACATCGAGCCGGTACGGCCAAAGCCGGTGATCACTTCGTCGAACACCAGCAGGATATTGTGCTGGTCGCAGATTTCCCGCAGACGCTTGAGGTAGCCCTGTGGAGGCACCAGCACGCCCGCGGAACCGGCCATCGGCTCGACGAAGACCGCAGCAATGTTGGACGCGTCGTGCAATTCGATCAGTTTCAGCAGTTCGTCGGCCAGGGCGATACCGCCCTGCTCCGGCATGCCCCGGGAAAACGCGTTACTGGCCAACAGTGTGTGCGGCAGATGGTCGACATCCATCATCGCCTGACCGAACAGCTTACGGTTGCCGTTGACCCCGCCCAGGCTGGTGCCGGCGATGTTCACCCCGTGGTAGCCACGGGCACGGCCGATCATCTTGGTCTTGGTCGCCTGGCCTTTCAGGCGCCAGTAGGCACGCACCATCTTCACCGCGGTATCAGCGCACTCGGAGCCGGAATCGGTGAAAAACACGTGGTTCAGGTTGCCCGGAGTCAGGTCAGTGATCTTCTCCGCCAACTTGAACGACAGCGGATGGCCGAACTGGAAGCCTGGCGAGTAATCCAGGGTGCCCAGCTGCTTGGATACCGCCTCCTGAATCTCCTTGCGCGAGTGACCAGCGCCGCAGGTCCACAGACCGGACAGCGAGTCATAGACCTTGCGGCCCTTGTCATCCACCAGCCAGCTGCCTTCGGCGCCGACGATCAGGCGCGGGTCGCGTTGGAAGTTGCGGTTGGCGGTGTAGGGCATCCAGTGAGCGTCAAGCTTGAGCTGACTGGCCAGGGACTGAGGAGCGGTTTCCGGCATGTTCATGAGCAAAACCTCGCAAGGCAATGAAGCGGCGTAGGAACAAAAGCGTTGTTGCGACTAAGTTGCCACGGCTATAAAGTCGGTGAAATCCAACTTTAATAACCTTCAGTCTGGCCCCCACTAAACTATGAGCAGCCGTCGAGCCGACCCGCTGGCACAAGTCAGCGACTTTGATATCCGCCTGCTGCGGATCTTTCGCAGCGTGGTGGAATGCGGCGGCTTCTCGGCCGCGGAAACCGTACTCGGCATCGGCCGCTCGGCCATCAGCCAACAGATGAGCGACCTGGAGCAGCGCGTCGGCCTGCGCCTGTGCCAACGCGGACGCGCCGGTTTTTCCCTGACCGAAGAAGGCCGCGAGGTCTATCAATCGACCCTGCAACTGCTCAGCGCCCTGGAAAGCTTTCGCACCGAGGTCAACGGCCTGCACCACCATCTGCGGGGCGAATTGATCATCGGCCTCACCGACAACCTGGTGACCCTGCCCCACATGCGCATCACCCACGCCCTGGCGCAATTGAAGGAGCGAGGGCCGGATGTGCAGATCCAGATCCGCATGATCGCCCCCAGCGAAGTCGAGCAAGGGGTACTTGACGGCCGCCTGCACGTCGGCGTCGTGCCCCAGGCCAGCGCCCTGTCCGGACTGGAGTATCAGCCGCTGTATGACGAGCGCTCGTTGCTGTACTGCGCGGTGGGCCACCCGCTGTTCTATGTCGACGACAAGCAACTGGACGATCAGCGTCTCAACGACCAGGACGCCATCGCCCCGACCTTCCGCCTGCCAGCGGAGATCCAGGCCCAGTACCAGGCGCTGAACTGCACCGCCAGTGCATCCGACCGCGAAGGCATGGCCTTCCTGATCCTCACCGGACGCTACATCGGCTACCTGCCCGACCACTACGCCGCGCTCTGGGTGCAACAGGGCCGCTTGCGCGCCCTCAAGCCCAAGTCGCGCTTCTATGACCTGAGCCTGTCTTCGGTCACGCGCAAGGGGCGGCGCCCCCACTTGGTGCTGGAGAGCTTTCTGGAGAGCCTGGCGGCGACCCGCTGAACAGCCGTCAGGCCCTGGCAAAGCCGCGAGTTAAAAGGCCCGGAGCAATATTCGCAGGAATAAACTGATCACTTGGACAGCTTTTTGCACAGGCCAGGGTATCCAGAACCCTCAGCCCGAGTTCCCTGTCATGTCGTCCGTCCCTTCGCGCCCCACTGAACTGATCTACGGCCTCAACGACCGCCCGCGGCCCCCAGCCGCGCTGCTGGCCGCCCTGCAGCATGTGCTGGCCAGTTTTGTCGGCATCATTACCCCGCCACTGATCATCGGCTCGGCCCTGGGCCTGTCGAACCACCTGCCCTACCTGATCAGCATGGCGCTGATGGTGTCCGGGGTCGGCACCTTTATCCAGGCGCGTCGCCCCTGGGGCATCGGCGCCGGGATGATCTGCCTGCAAGGCACCAGTTTCGCCTTCCTGGGCGCGGTGTTGGCGGCGGGGTTCCTGGTCAAGCAAAGGGGCGGCAGCCCGGAAGACATCCTGGCAATGATCTTCGGTGTGTGCTTCTTCGGCGCCCTGGTGCAGATCGTCCTCAGCCGCTTTATCGGGCAACTGCGCAGGGTCATCACCCCGCTGGTCACCGGCATCGTCATCACCCTGATCGGCATCAGCCTGATCAAGGTCGGCATCACCGATCTGGGAGGCGGCTTCAATGCCCCGGACTTCGGCGCCCCGGGCAATCTCGGCCTGGGCCTGCTGGTGCTGCTGAGCATCATTGTGCTCAACCGCAGCAACACCCCGTGGATCCGCCTCAGCGCCATCATCATCGGCCTGGCGCTGGGCAGCCTGGTGGCCTGGCTCAGCGGCAAGCTGGTGCCCCAGCCCCTGCCCGACCTGCCGCTGATCAGCCTGCCGCAACCCTTCAAGTACGGTTTCAGTTTCGACTGGAGCGCCTTTGTTCCCGTGGCCCTGATCTACCTGATCAGCACCCTGGAAACCGTCGGCGACCTCACCGCCAACTGCATGCTGGCGCGCCAGCCCATCAGCGGCCCTTCCTATATAAGCCGGCTCAAGGGCGGGGTCCTGGGGGACGGCGTCAGTTGCCTGATCGCCGCCAGCTTCAGCGCCTTTCCCAACACCACCTTCGCCCAGAACAACGGGGTGATTCAGCTGACCGGCGTGGCCAGCCGCTTCGTCGGCCTGTACATCGGCCTGATCCTGTTTTGCCTGGGCCTGTTCCCCCTGATCGGCGCATTGCTGCAACAGATCCCCAAGCCGGTGCTCGGTGGCGCGACCCTGGTGATGTTCGGCAGTGTCGCCGCCGCCGGGGTGCGCATTCTCGCCCAGGCGCCCCTGGACCGGCGCAGCATGCTGATCATCGCCACCTCCTTCGGCGTCGGCCTGGGCATCGCCGCACAACCGAACCTGCTGCACCAGTTGCCCCAGGTGGTGCAGACCCTGTTCGACTCGGCGATCACCAGCGGCAGCCTCACCGCCCTGCTCATGTGCCTGCTGCTGCCGGAGGGCAAAAGCCTGCCGAACGACATAAATCCGGCGCCGGAAAAACCCGGCCTGGAGGCCCACTGAAGCTTTTGTCGCGCCAAGGCTTGTCTGATCCACGTGGGTGCGCTATCAACGCACAGGTTGCACCCACAGACAGGCTCGGAAACCCCCATGACCTTTGAAGTCCCCGCCCACAGCACTCCTCACCCAGGCAAACCCGCCAGCCGCATTCGGCAGAAGAATGAAGAGGCCATCATCCAGGCCGCCGAGGACGAGTTCGCCCGTCACGGCTTCAAAGGCACCAGCATGAACACCATCGCGCAGAACGCCGGGCTGCCCAAGGCCAACCTGCACTACTACTTCACCAACAAGCTGGGGCTGTATATCGCGGTGCTGAGCAACATCCTCGAACTCTGGGACAGCACCTTCAACACCCTCACCGCCGAGGACGACCCGGCCGAGGCCCTGACCCGCTACATTCGCGCCAAGATGGAGTTTTCCCGTCGCCAGCCCCAGGCCTCGCGGATCTTCGCCATGGAGATCATCAGCGGCGGCGAATGCCTCAGCGAATACTTCAGCCAGGACTACCGCGCCTGGTTCCAGGGCCGCGCCGCGGTGTTCCAGGCCTGGATCGACGCCGGCAAGATGGACCCGGTCGATCCGGTGCACCTGATCTTCCTGCTCTGGGGCAGCACCCAGCACTACGCCGACTTCGCCACCCAGATCTGCCGCGTCACCGGCCGCAGCCGCCTGACCAAGCAGGACTTCGAAGCGGCCGGCAACAACCTGATCCGCATCATTCTCAAAGGCTGTGGCCTGACGCCCGCCCAGAAAGACTGACGCCCATGCCCTTTACCCTGGCCGGCCCGTGCGAATACCGCGAGGAGATTCGCAAAAGCCGCTTCATCACCTTCGCCGCGCCCATCGGCAGCGCGGCCGAGGCCCAAGCCTTCATCCAGCAGCACAGTGACCTCAACGCCTCACATAACTGCTGGGCATGGAAACTGGGCGACCAGTACCGCAGCAACGACGACGGCGAGCCCGGCGGCACCGCCGGGCGACCGATCCTCGCGGCCATCGAAGCCCAGGACTGCGATCAGGTGGCGGTGCTGGTGATCCGCTGGTACGGCGGCATCCAGTTGGGCACCGGCGGCCTGGCCCGAGCCTATGGCGGCGGCGCCAACAAATGCCTGCAAGGCGCCGAGCGCATTGCCCTGGTCAACCGGGTGCCACTGCGCTGCGCCTGCAGTTTCAGCGAGCTGGCCCTGGTCAAACTGCGCATCGCCGAACTGGGCGGATTACTGGTGGATGAAGCGTTCACCGCCAACGGCGTGGAACTGCAACTGGCCCTGGGTGAAGCGCTGATCGACACCCTGCAACAGCAACTGGCCGACCTCAGCCGCGGACGCATCCTCTTGCAGCGCTGAACGCACCACGCCGGCCCGAGCGCCTTGTGCATAACCTGGGCGCCCCGGGCGCAGTTGCCCACATCTGCTGTGCACCCGACTGTGGATAACCTGAGCACATAGCGCTGTAACCCTTCTGCAACGTGGCTTTGCGGGCGTTGCTCATTTTTTGTCCAAAGGTCCCGGAGCCAGGCTTTTTGTACGCTAAAACAGCCGCTTAGAGCGCTTTATCGCGGTTCGGAAACAACCGTCCCCGGCTTATGCCCAAGCCGGCGGCTTGCACACAATTACTGTGGAGCAAGCTGTGGATAACCCGTGCAAGGCTGCTCCAGCCCCTGACGCCACAGGGCCTGCAGGCAACTGATCATTTTTCGCTCACCCGCCAGCGGACAAAAAAGGAGCCATTTCAAGCACTTTGCCCCGAACTGGTGCTCGCCCAGGGGCTGGGCTCATCGCCCAAGGTGCACGCCTGGGCGTCCTCCAGGTTTTTCTGACCCCCTGGCCAGGAAATTGCTTTATCCACAGGCACACCGCCCAGCCGTCGAGCCAGCCATGCCCAATTCCGCCGCGCCCCTTGGACCCACACCGCGCCTGCAACTGCGCCAGATCAGCAAAGGCTACCCCGGTTGCCTGGCCAACGACGCCATCGACCTGAGCATCGCCCCCGGGGAAATCCATGCCTTGCTGGGGGAGAACGGCGCCGGCAAAAGCACCTTGATGAAGATCATCTACGGGGTGATCCAGGCCGATTCCGGGGAACTGCTCTGGCAAGGGCGCCGTCAGTCCATCGCGAGTCCGGCCCAGGCCCGCCGCCTGGGCATCGGCATGGTGTTCCAGCATTTCTCCTTGTTCGAAACCCTCAGCGTGGCGCAGAACATCGCCCTGGCCATGGGCCGTGGCGAGGGCACGCCGAACCAGCTGGAAAGCAGGATCCGCGAGGTTTCCCAACGCTACGGCATGCCCCTGGAACCCCAGCGCCTGGTGCACAGCCTGTCCATCGGCGAGCGCCAGCGGGTGGAGATCGTGCGCTGCCTGATGCAGGACATCCGGCTGCTGATCCTCGACGAACCGACCTCGGTCCTGACGCCCCGGGAGGCCGAGGATCTGTTCATGACCCTGCGCCGGCTGGCCGCCGAAGGCTGCAGCATCCTGTTCATCAGCCACAAGCTGGCCGAGGTGCGCGCCCTGTGCCACAGCGCCACCGTGCTGCGCGCAGGCCGGGTGGCCGGGCACTGCATTCCCGCGCAATGCTCGGACCCGCAACTGGCGCAGCTGATGGTGGGCGACGCAGCGGCGATGATCACCGACCACCGCAAAGCTCGCGGCGGCCATGATTTTCTGCGCATCGACCACCTCAGCTGGCACAGCCCCGACCCGTTCGGCTGCTCCCTTCGGGCCATCGACCTGACCCTGCGCAGCGGCGAGATCGTCGGCATCGCCGGGGTCGCCGGCAACGGCCAGGACGAGCTGCTGGCCCTGCTCAGCGGCGAGCAGCGCCTGGCACCCGGCGAGGCCCGACGCATCAGTTTTGCCGGCCAGGCCGTGGGCCATCTGTATCCGGATGCGCGGCGCCGGAAGGGCCTGGCCTTTGTTCCCGCCGAACGCCTGGGTCACGGTGCCGTGCCGGAGCTGAGCCTGGAAGACAACGCCCTGCTCAGCGCCTTTGGGCAGGGACTGGTGCGCCACGGCCTGATTCGACGATCCAGGGTCCGGGCCCTGGCCGAGCAGATCATCCAGCGCTTCGGGGTCAAGACCGGCGACGCGCAAAGCCCGGCCCGCAGCCTGTCCGGCGGCAACCTGCAGAAATTCATCCTCGGCCGCGAAATCCTCCAGCAACCACGCCTGCTGATCGCCGCGCACCCGACCTGGGGCGTGGACGTGGGCGCAGCGGCCAGCATTCACCAGGCACTGATCGCCCTGCGCGACGCCGGTGCAGCGATCCTGGTGATCTCCGAAGACCTGGATGAACTGCTGCAGATCAGCGATCGGATCGGCGCCCTGTGCGGCGGTCGTCTGTCGGCGTTGAAGGACTGCGCGGACACCTCACTGGTGGAAATCGGCGGCTGGATGGCCGGCGATTTCACCCCATCCCCTTGCGCCCCCGCCTTGGCCCTGTAACGGAGTCGTCCATGCTGCTTTCACTCGAACCCCGCGGACGGCAATCGCGCCTGATGCTTGTCTGCTCGCCCCTGCTGGCCGCGCTGCTGACCCTGGGCTGTGGCGCCCTGCTGTTCATGGTCCTGGGACAGGACCCGATACTGACCTTGCACACCTTGCTGATCGCCCCGATCAGCGACCTGTATGGCCTCTCCGAATGGCTGGTCAAGGCGCTGCCGATCCTGCTCTGCGCCCTGGGCCTGGCCGTGGCCTACCGGGCCCGCATCTGGAACATCGGCGCCGAAGGCCAACTGCTGCTCGGGGCACTGGCCGGCAGTGCCCTGGCGGTCAACCTGATCGAGCTGCACAGCCGTTGGGCGCTGGTGCTGATCCTGCTCACCGGCACCCTGGCCGGGGCCGCCTGGGCCGGGCTCACCGCCTGGTTGCGCACGCGCTTCAACGCCAATGAAATCCTCACCAGCATCATGCTCAACTACATCGCCCTGAACCTTTTGCTGTATGGCGTGCACGGCCCGTTGAAGGACCCTGCCGGGTTCAACTTTCCCGAGTCGGCGATGTTCGGCGACGCCAGCCGCCTGCCGCTGCTGATGGAAGACGGCCGGGTCCACGCCGGGGTGTATTTCGCCCTGCTGGCCCTGGTGGCGGTCTGGGTGCTGCTGCAGAAAAGCTTTGTCGGTTTCCAGATCAAGGTGCTGGGCCTGGATGCGCGCGCCGCCGGTTTCGTCGGCTTTCGCCACAAGCGCCTGATCTGGCTGGTGCTGTTGATCAGCGGCGCCCTGGCCGGGTTGGCCGGGGTCTGCGAAGTCAGCGGCCCCATCGGCCAGCTGGTGCCGCAAGTCTCCCCCGGCTATGGCTATGCGGCGATCACCGTGGCCTTCCTCGGGCGCCTGAACCCGGTCGGCATCCTGTTCTCCAGCCTGCTCATGGCGCTGCTGTACATCGGTGGCGAAAGCGCGCAGATGAGCCTCAACCTGCCCCAGGCCATCACCCAGCTGTTCCAGGGCATGATGCTGTTCTTCCTCCTGGCCTGCGACGTACTGATCCTCTACCGGCCGCGCCTGAACCTGCGCTGGGCACGCCGCGACACGCCCCTCAGCGCAACCGCCGGAGCCCTGTGATGGACATCGATCTGCTGAGCAACATCCTCTACGCCATGGTCCGCTGCGGCACGCCCCTGCTGCTGGTGGCCCTGGGGGAACTGATCTGTGAAAAAAGCGGGGTTCTCAACCTCGGCCAGGAAGGCATGATGCTGTTCGGCGCGGTGGTGGGGTTTATCGTCGCCCTCAACAGCGGGCAACTGTGGCTCGGGGTGCTGCTGGCGATGGCGGCGGGCATGCTGTTGTCGGCGCTGTTCGCCCTAGTGGCCCTGGTGTTCAACGCCAATCAGGTGGCCACCGGACTGGCCCTGAGCATTTTCGGCGTCGGCCTGTCGAGCTTTGTCGGCGCGGCCTGGGTCGGCAAGCCCCTGGCCGGATTCGAGCCCCTGGCACTGCCGTTGCTCAGCGAGATCCCGCTGATCGGCCGCATGCTGTTCGCCCAGGATCCGCTGGTGTACCTGTCCTTCGTCCTGTTCGCCCTGGTGGCCTGGGTCATCCTCAAGAGCCGGGTCGGCCTGATCATCCAGGCCGTCGGCGAAAACCCCGACGCCGCCAGTGCCATGGGCCTGCCGGTGCTGCGGGTGCGCACGCTCGCGGTGCTGTTCGGCGGCGCCATGGCTGGGCTGGCCGGGGCCTACCTGTCCCTGGCCTATACGCCGATGTGGGCCGAGAACATGAGCGCCGGGCGTGGCTGGATCGCCCTGGCCCTGGTGGTGTTCGCCAGCTGGCGGGTGTGGCGCCTGTTGCTCGGCGCCTACCTGTTTGGCCTCGCCAGCATCCTGCACCTGGTGGCCCAGGGCCTGGGACTGGCGATTCCGGCCAACCTGCTGGCCATGCTGCCCTATGCCGCGACCATCCTGGTGCTGGTGCTGCTGTCCCGGGACGCCTTGCGCACGCGCCTGTACGCACCGGTGTCCCTGGGCCAGCCATGGCAGGCGGGGCATTAAATGAGCGGCGCACGCCCGGCCGGAGCCAACTTGCCGACGCCGTCTTTGAGCGGCAGCAGCTGCGCCACGCACCAGGCCAGCTCGAACAGTAGGATCACCCCGATCAACGCGGTGGCGCCGTGCACCAGGGCATAAAACTGCCAGCTGGCGAAAAGGATGCGTGCCACCGCGTCATAACGGCCAAACACCGGCTGCGGATCGCGAATCCGCAGCACCGCCCACACGCAGACAATCGAGCCCATCAGGTTGGCCATCAACAGGTGTGTCGGCTCGAAAGGCGGCAGGCTGCCCGCCAGGTGCAAGGCCTGGGCCGTGTCCTGCAGCAACCCGTGCAAAGCCAGGAAACTCCAGGGGGTGACAAAGGCCAGGGTTACCAGCAAGTCATACCAGCCGCTGGCCCGGACCAAGGTCCGATACTGCTCAGTCGTCCACATAGATGTCGCTCCATCGATTCAAGGAGCGCGCAGGCTAAAGCCTGGAGTATGCTCCAGGGTCAAGCCCTTTCGAGCCCCATGCATGCGCATCGGAGAACCGAGTCAGTTGCGCCCCGCGCTGCAACTGCGGCTGGGACAAGCCTGTCCATCGAATCCGTGATCCTCATTTCTCAAGGAACCTCCTCATGTCCACGGCAAAAACCGCTCTGATCATTGGCGCTTCCCGGGGCCTGGGCCTCGGCCTGGTCCAGCGCCTGCTCGAAGACGGCTGGCAGGTCACTGCCACCGTCCGCAACCCGCACAAGGCCGAGGCCCTGCAAGCCCTGGGCAAGGTGCAGATCGAACAGCTGGACATGGACGATCAGCAAGCGGTGATCACCCTCAGCCACAAGCTCAAGGATCAGGTGTTCGACCTGCTGTTCGTCAATGCCGGGGTCAAGGGCCCGGACAACCAACTGCCGGGCCACGCGACCCTGGCCGAAGTCGGCCAGCTGTTCTTCACCAACGCCGTGGCGCCGATCAACCTGGCCCAGCGTTTTGTCGGGCAGATCCGCAAGGACAGCGGCGTGCTGGCGTTCATGAGTTCGGTGCTGGGCAGCGTGACCATGCCGGACGCTCCAGAGCTGGCGCTGTACAAGGCCAGCAAGGCGGCGCTGAACTCCATGACCAACAGCTTCGTGAGCCAGCTGCAACAGAAGCTGACCGTGCTCTCGCTGCACCCGGGCTGGGTGAAGACCGACATGGGCGGCGAAGGCGCCGACATCGACGTGCAAACCAGCACCCGCGGGCTGATCGCCCAGGTCAATGCCTACACCGGCAAGGGCGGGCATCACTTCGTCAACTACAAGGGCGAAACCATCCCCTGGTAAGCCCGCAACCTCTGCAACCAGTGCCCCGGGCAGCGCTTGCACCCCGCGGCCAAGGCTCTGCAACGGGGGGCAAACCGCAAGTTTTGTCCCCCGGCAAATCTTTCGCTAGACTGCGCACCTCGCCCCTGGCGGCGACCCTGGATCAGCAGACAGGGCAACACTGAGCTGGCTAACCTGAACCCACTTTCAGAGGAGCCGGCCACCATGCCTGCGACCCGTACCTGGTTAAAAAATCCCCTGGCCATCTTCACCGGCAATGCCCTCGACGCCCGTGGCGGCCTGGTCGTGCAAGAAGGTCTGATCGTTGAAGTCCTGGGCCTCGGCCAACAGCCCGCAAGCCCTTGCCAACTGGTCTTCGACGCCCGCGAGCACGTACTGCTGCCGGGCCTGATCAACACCCACCATCACTTCTATCAAACCCTGACCCGCGCCTGGGCGCCGGTGGTCAACCAGCCACTGTTCCCCTGGCTCAAGACCCTGTACCCGGTGTGGGCGCGGCTGACCCCGGAAAAACTCGCCCTGGCCACCAAAGTGGCCCTGGCCGAATTGCTGCTGTCGGGTTGCACCACCGCCGCCGACCATCACTACCTGTTCCCCGACGGCCTGGAAAACGCCATCGACGTGCAGGTCGAAAGCGTGCGTGAACTGGGCATGCGCGCCATGCTCACCCGCGGTTCGATGAGCCTGGGCGAAAAGGACGGCGGCCTGCCGCCGCAACAGACGGTGCAGGAAGGCCAGGTGATTCTCGACGACAGTCAGCGCCTGATTCGGCAGTACCACGAGCGCGGCGACGGCGCGCAGATCCAGATCGCCCTGGCACCGTGCTCGCCGTTCTCGGTGACTCCGGAAATCATGTCGGCCAGCGCCGAACTGGCCAACGGGCTCGATGTGCGCCTGCACACGCACCTCGCCGAGACCCTCGACGAAGAAGACTTCTGCCTGCAGCGTTTCGGCCTGCGCACCGTGGATTACCTGGACAGCGTCGGCTGGCTCGGCCCGCGCACCTGGCTGGCCCACGGCATCCACTTCAACCCGGATGAAATCGCCCGCCTGGGCGCGGCCGGCACCGGCATCTGCCATTGCCCGAGTTCGAACATGCGCCTGGCCTCCGGCATCTGCCCCAGCATCGAGCTGACCGACGCCGGGGCGCCCCTGGGCTTGGGGGTGGACGGTTCGGCGTCCAACGATGCGTCGAACATGATCCTCGAGGCGCGCCAGGCGCTGTACATCCAGCGCCTGCGTTACGGCGCCGAGAAGATCACCCCGGAGCGGGTCCTGGGCTGGGCCACCCGGGGTTCGGCGAGCCTGCTGGGGCGCACCGACATCGGTGAGCTGGCGCTGGGCAAGCAGGCGGACCTGGCGTTGTTCAAACTCGATGAGCTGCGCTTCTCGGGCAGCCATGATCCGGTTTCAGCGCTGCTGTTGTGCGGCGCGGATCGGGCGGACCGGGTCATGATCGGCGGCAAGTGGCGGGTGATTGATGGCCAGGTCGAAGGGCTGGACCTGAAAAACCTGATCGCCGATCACAGCCAGGCGGCCCGGCAACTGATTGCCGGCACCTGATCGTTGACTCCAACGGCGAGGGAGCACATCCCTCGCCTGCGCGTTGAGCGCAATCGGCTCAAGGAAACATGTTAGTTTCCCACCCCCTCCAACGAGCCGTTAAAAGGACATTACGTGAAACAAAAGCACGGACTGGCGCTCTGCGTCGCGCTACTGATTTCGGGCTGTGGGAAACAGGAGGCTGTAGGCCCCGCCAGCAAAGTGCTCTCACCTGAAAAAGTTGCCGACATTGCTTCGACCATCAGCCGCAGATACCCGGACCTGTCACCACAAATCCGCGATGCGGTGCTCAACACCGTCGTGCGCTCGATGGACAACATGGTGTTGATCGAAGGGGGCGAATTCCAGATGGGCGATTTCGGCTGGCCCCGTGGCTTCGACCCACAGGCCTTGTGCCAATGGCCCTGTGGCGTGGACCCGGCCAACATGGAGCGGATCAGCCTCGACATCGATGACGACTTCGTTCACCCGGTCAAATTGAGCAGCTACTACCTGTCCTCGCTGCAAACCACCTTGGGCGATTTCGATCTGTTCTTCCTGGCCCAAGGCAGGCCGCAATTCGACGCGGCACTGCGCAAACGCGAAGACATGAAACACCTCTACCAGGAAAACCTGCCCGCCCCGGCGTCTCGAAAATGGCAAGAGGCCAAGGATTATTGTGGCTGGCTGGCAGACCTCAGCGGCTATGCCGTGGATCTTCCGACCGAGGCCCAATGGGAATATGCGGCGCGCAACCGTGGCCAGCCGGTGATGTTCGCCACCGACAACGGCAATCTGGACTACGGCCGCAACTTTCCGGCGCCTGACGACAACGAAACCTTCGCCGTGGACAGGTTTGTGCCTAATCCGCTGGGCCTCTACAACCTCACCGGCAATGCCAGCGAATGGGTCAACGACTGGTACGACGAACACTACTACCGCGAATCTCCCGTGGAGAACCCGCAAGGGCCTGAAACAGGCATTTATCGGGCGCGACGGGGTGCCAACAACAAGTTTGCCAACGACCCGACCTTTTCGCCTTCGGCCAGCACCGTGCGCCGTTGGCGTTGGGGCGCACTCGCGGCCTGGAATGCCCCTGGTGTCAGCTTTCGTTGCGCCATCCAGTCAGCCCGGCCGCTTTAAAGACCGAGCAGCGACAGCATGATGAAGGTGGCAAACAGCACGAAGTGAGTCATGCCCTCGATGGCGTTGGTTTCACCGTCATTGAGATTGATCGCGCTGACGATCAAGGTGATGAACACCATCACCGTCTGCACCGGGGTCATGGCCATCTGGAACGGCTGGCCGGTGTACAAGGCCATGGCCTCCATCACCGGCACCGTGAGGATCACCGTCGACAGGGAGGCGCCCAGGGCCACGTTGACCACCGACTGCATGCGGTTGGCCAGGGCCGCGCGCAGGGCGGTGAGAATCTCCGGCGCGGCGGAGATGGCCGCCACCAGGATCGCCGTGATCACCGGCGGTGCCCCCGTGCCTTCCAGGCCCAGGTCCAGGGTCTTGGACATCACCTCGGCCAGGGCGCCGATCACCACCACGCCGAACACCAGGATGCCGATGCTCCAGGCCAGGTTGACGGCGTGGGGCTGTTCCTGGGGCTCTTTGCTACGGCGCTTTTCCGGGTAGCTGTAGCTGAAGAAGTAACTGTGGGGCCCGACCTGCATGCGCAGGAACAGGGTGTAGAGCACCACCATGGCGCCGATGGTGAAGGCCGAGTAGACCTTCCAATCGGCTTCGGGGATGAACTCCGGCACCACCATCGACACGCCCATGGCGGTGAGGATCATCACGCTGTAGGTGCGCGCCGAGTCGTCGTTATAGGGCTGCTCGCCATGCTTGATGCCGCCCATCAGCGCGGCCAGGCCAAGGATACCGTTGATGTCCAGCATCACCGCCGAATAGATGGTGTCGCGCACCAGGGTCGGCGAGGCTTCGTTGCTCATCATGATGGCCAGGATCACCACCTCCACCAGCACCGCGGCCAGGGTCAGGATCATGGTGCCGTAGGGGTCGCCGACCTTTTCCGCCAGCAGTTCGGCGTGATGGGCAACGCGCATCGAGGCGATGACGATAAAGCCGATCAGCACCAATCCGGCGCCCAGGGCGATGCCTTGGCCGCTATTGAGCAACAGGTGTTCCAGGGGATAGGCGGCCACGGCAGCCAAGAGCGCAAGCAGTAGAAACTGTTCTTGCTTGAGGGAAGTGAGCATTGCAGTCCTTTGACGGGAGTAAAAACCAGTACAGGAGATGAGTGAAAGACTGTTTCGAGTCACTAACGTTTCGTTACATGTTAGTGCACCAGCCTCAGGCGCTGCGCACCGGGATGGATCTTGAACAGCCCTTCGCCGGCCAGCCGGCTCCTACACCCGTGCCTGTCGACGCTGGCTTGCCCGCGAACAACGCGCCCTAAAGCCCCCGTAGAAACCGCCTCGCCGGCGCAACCGGCATCTTTGTTGTCCTCTTGGTCAGCTATTTGCATTGCCCTCCAGCGCTTGCCGACCCAGCCAACCCCGACAACAAGATGGAGCTTCAATTCATGCATACACGCCCGTTGCACAAGCTGCTCTGCGCCCTGGCCGCCGCCGTCGGCCTGAGCGCCAGCCTCGCCGCCAGTGCCGCCGATCCGCTGAAGGTCGGCTTCGTCTACATCGGTCCCATTGGTGATCACGGCTGGACCTATCAGCATGAACAGGGACGCAAGGCCCTGGCGGACAAGTTCGGCGAGCAGATCAAGACCAACTCCGTCGAGAACGTGGCCGAGGGCGCCGACGCCGAGCGGGTGATCCGCAACATGGCCAAGGACAACTACGATCTGATCTTCACCACCTCCTTCGGCTACATGAACCCCACCCTGAAAGTCGCCAGGCAGTTCCCCAAGGTGACCTTCGAACACGCCACCGGCTACAAGCAGGACAAGAACCTCGGCACCTACCTGGCGCGTACTTACGAGGGGCGCTATGTGGGTGGCTTCCTCGCGGCGAAGATGACCAAGAGCAAGAAGATCGGCTACGTCGCCTCGTTCCCGATCCCGGAAGTGATCCGCGACATCAACGCCATCCAGCTGGCCTTGAACAAATACAACCCGGGCACTGAGATCAAGGTGGTGTGGGTCAACTCCTGGTTCGACCCGGGCAAGGAAGCCGACGCCGCCAACGCCCTGATCGACCAGGGCGCCGACGTGATCTTCCAGCACACCGACAGCCCGGCGCCGATCCAGGCCGCGGAACGCCGCGGCGTTTATGCGGTGGGCTACGCCTCGGACATGGCCCACTTCGGCCCCAAGGCGGTGCTGACTTCCATCGTCAACAACTGGGCACCCCATTACATCCAGGCCACCCAAGGGGTGCTGGACCACAGCTGGACATCCCAGGACTACTGGGGCGGTCTGAAAGAAGGTACGGTTGAGCTGCCCCTCAGCGACCTGCTGCCGGCCCCGGTGAAAACCGAAGCCGAGCAGATCATCGCCAGCATCAAGAGCGGCGAGTTCCACCCGTTCACCGGCCCGATCAAGGACCAGGCCGGGGTCGAAAAAATCGCCGCGGGGGTCAGCGCCAGCAACGCCGAACTGGCCTCGATGAACTACTACGTCGAAGGCCTGCGGGCGGACCTCCCGAAATAAGCTGGTCGTCGCTGCCGGAGCATCCGCCAGCGACGACGGACCGCCAACCGGATGGGAGCCTTTTCATGCATCAACTGCCGATCATCGACATCAGCCCGCTGTATCAGGATGAGCAGCCAGGCTGGGACAGCGTCGCCCAGCAGATCGACCGCGCCTGTCGCGAGTGGGGCTTCTTCTACATCAAGGGCCACCCGATCAGCGCGCAACGCATCGAACAATTGCTGGCCATGGCCAAGCACTTCTTCGCCCTGCCCAGCGCCGAGAAACTCAAGATCGACATCACCCAGAGCCGCCACCATCGCGGCTACGGCGCCATCGCCACCGAGCAACTGGACCCGAGCAAGCCCAGCGACCTCAAGGAAACCTTCGACATGGGCCTGCACCTGCCCGCCGAGCATCCCGAGGTGCTGGCGGACAAGCCCCTGCGCGGCCCCAACCGCCACCCCGACCTGCCCGGCTGGCAAGCCCTGATGGAGCAGCACTACCAGGACATGCAGGCCCTGGCCCAGACCCTGCTGCGGGCCATGACCCTGGCCCTGGGCATCGAGCGCGACTTCTTCGACCGCCGCTTCCACGACCCGGTCAGCGTGCTGCGGCTGATCCACTACCCGCCACGCCACACCGCCAGCAGCGAGGAACAGCAAGGCGCCGGCGCCCATACCGACTATGGCTGCATCACCCTGCTCTACCAGGACGCCGCCGGTGGCCTGCAGGTGCGCAACGTCCAGGGGCAGTGGATCGACGCGCCGCCCATTGAAGGCAGCTTCGTTGTCAACCTCGGCGACATGATGGCGCGCTGGAGCAACGACCGTTACCTGTCGACTCCGCACCGGGTCATCAGCCCGCTGGGGGTGGACCGCTACTCGATGCCGTTTTTCGCCGAGCCGCACCCGGACACCCGCATCGAATGCCTGCCCGGCTGCCAGGACGCGGAGCACCCGGCCAAGTACCCGGTGACCACCTGCGCCCAATTCCTGCTCTCGCGCTTCGCCGATACCTACGCCTATCGCCGCGAGCAGGAACAGGCCTGATCGCCCATTCGGTCAGGTTTTGCCGAACAATGGCGCCGCCAGATGTAGAATGGCGGCTTTTTCGGGCCCGGTGAAAACCTGGCGATCGCCGCAACCGCCGCCAGTTCCCCAGAGAAGGGCACGGCCCCGGCAGCGCATCACACTTCGCAGCGCCCGCCTGCACCTGATGAGACAACACCATGTATGACTGGCTGAACGCCTTGCCCAAGGCCGAGTTGCACCTGCACCTGGAAGGTTCCCTGGAACCGGAACTGCTGTTCGCCCTGGCCGAACGCAACAAGATCGCCCTGCCCTGGAGCGATGTCGAAACCCTGCGCAAGGCCTACGCCTTCAACAACCTGCAGGAATTTCTCGACCTGTATTACCAGGGCGCGGACGTGCTGCGCACCTCTCAGGACTTCTACGACCTGACCTGGGCCTACCTGCTGCGCTGCAAAGAGCAGAACGTGATCCACACCGAGCCGTTCTTCGATCCGCAGACCCACACCGACCGTGGCATCCCGTTCGAAGTGGTGCTCAACGGCATCGCCGCCGCGCTGAAAGACGGCGAGCAGCAACTGGGCATCACCAGCGGCCTGATCCTCAGCTTCTTGCGCCACTTGAGCGAAGAAGAAGCGCAGAAGACCCTCGACCAGGCGCTGCCGTTTCGCGATGCCTTCGTCGCCGTGGGCCTGGACAGCTCGGAAATGGGCCACCCGCCGAGCAAGTTCCAGCGGGTATTCGACCGCGCCCGCAGCGAAGGCTTCCTCACCGTCGCCCACGCTGGCGAGGAAGGCCCGCCGGAGTACATCTGGGAAGCCCTGGACCTGTTGAAGATCCAGCGCATCGACCACGGCGTGCGCGCCTTCGAAGACGAGCGGCTGATGCAGCGGATCATCGACGAGCAGATCCCGCTGACCGTGTGCCCGTTGTCCAACACCAAGCTCTGCGTGTTCGACCACATGTCCCAGCACAACATCCTGCAAATGCTCGAGCGCGGGGTGAAGGTCACGGTCAACTCCGATGACCCGGCCTACTTCGGCGGCTACGTCACCGAGAACTTCCACGCCCTGTACACCGACCTGGGCATGACCCAGGACCAGGCCCGGCGCCTGGCGCAGAACAGCCTGGATGCGCGACTGGTCAAGCCGTAACGGCCTTCGCTGGCAAGCCGGCTCCTACAGGTGCGTGTAGGAGCCGGCTTGCCGGCGAAGCTCAAGCTCCCGCCTCGCTCAAGGCCTCCAGCGTCTTGCCCCGGGTCTCCATCCCGAACAACCAGACCACTCCCGCCGCCATCACAAAGCACGCCGCCCCCAAGGCAAACACCCCGCCCTGCCCGGTGATGGGAAACACCAATCCGGTCACCAAAGGCCCCAGCAGCGAACCGATCCGGCCCACGGCCGAAGCAAAACCCGAACCCGTGGCCCGGGCCGACGTCGGGTACAGCTCGGGCGTGTAGGTGTAGAGCACCGCCCACATGCCGAACAGGAAGAACTGCATCAGCAGGCCAGTGCCGATCAGCAGCCCGACGTTGCCGCCAAACACCGCGCTCTGCCCATAGAAAAACGCCATGATCCCGCCCCCAAGCAGGGTCACGATGCACATCGGCTTGCGTCCCCAACGCTCCACCAGCCAGGCGGCCATGAGGAAGCCGGGAATCCCGCCCAGGGAAATCAGCACGGTGTAGTACACCGACTGGGTCACCGCAAAACCGGATGTTTGCAGCAAGGCGCTGAGCCACGAAGTCAGCCCGTAGAACCCCAGCAGGGCGAAGAACCACAGGCTCCAGATCATCATCGTGCGCTGGCGGTACAGGGGCGACCAGATCTGTTTCAGCGCGGAGAAAAAATGCCCCGGTGCACTGTCGATGCGTGGCAGGCGCACCGGCTCCGGCAACGCAGCACCGCCCAGGGAAGCCCGCACCTTGTTCTCGATTTCACCCAGCACGCGGTCGGCATCGGCATGCCGCCCGGCCTGTTCCAGCCAGCGCGGCGACTCGGGAATGAAGAAGCGGATCACCAGCACGAACACCGCCGGAATCGCCAGCACCAGGAAGATGTCGCGCCAGCTGATCAGCGGCAACAGAAAGTACGACAGCACCCCGGCCGCCACGAAACCCAGGGGCCAGAAGCCGTCCATCAAGGCGATGTAGCGCCCACGGCGCTGCGCCGGAATCATCTCCGAAAGCATCGATTGGGCGATGGGAAACTCCATGCCCATGCCGATCCCCAGCAACACCCGGAACAGGGTCAGGCTGTCCACGCTCTGGGCGGTGGAACACAGGTAGCTGGCCACGCCCCAGAGCACGATGCTCCACTGGAACACCGGCTTGCGCCCGAAGCGGTCGGCGAGCATGCCCGACAGCGAGGCGCCGAGCACCATGCCGAAGAAGCTGGAGCTGGCCAAAAGACCCGCCTGGGCCGAACTCAGGCCGAACTCGGTTTTGATCGAGCCGAGGAGGAAGGTCATCATCGCCAGGTCCATGGAGTCGAAGAAAAACGCCAGGGCGATGATGATGAAGATCACGCGGTGATAACCGCTGATGGGTAATCGTTCCAGGCGCTCAGCGGCGCTGTATCCCTGTATGGCCATGCCCGTTCCCCCGGTTGAATGCTGGACCGCCCGAGTGTGCGGGATCGAGGCCGGGACGGATGGCTGAGGGCGACCTGTTCGGGTCAGGCAGCGACGCCGCAGACGCGGCGCCGGGGTTAGCCGGCGGGCCCGCGCCTAGGGCCGGCGGGCGCTGATCTGGGCACAACGCTCCTGCAGCAAATCGCGCAGCAGTTTCACCGGTTTGCTCAGGTGCGCACGATGGGTGCACAGCAGATTCAGCGACGCGCCTTCGCAGCGCAGCTCCGGCAGCAGGATCTGCAGGCGACCGGCGAGCACATCGCCGGCCACGTCCAGCCAGGACTTGTAGGCAATCCCCTCGCCGGCCACCGCCCAGCGCCGCACCACATCGGCATCGTCGCTCAAGCGGTCGCCACTGACGGTCAGGCTCACCTCGCGCTTGCCGTCAAAAAAGCTCCAGAGGTCGTGGGCCCGGCTGTCGAGCATGTACAGCAGGCAGTTGTGCTGGGCCAGTTGTTCCAGCTGGCGCGGCTCGCCGTGCCGGGCCAGGTAGCTGGGAGCGGCGCACAGCACCCGGCGGTTGTCCGGGGCGATCGGCAGCGCCACCAGGCTCGAATCTTCCGGCTCGCCGTAACGCAGGGCGATGTCCACCGGCTGGCGGAACAGGTCGGCGATGCGGTCCCCCAGCAGCAGGCGCACGCTGAGCTTGGGGTAGGCGCGCTGAAACTCGTCGAGCCAGGGCAGCAGCAGGTTGCGGCCAAAGTCCGAAGGCGCCGACAGTTGCAACACCCCGCTGACCTGATCCTGGCCGCTGGCCAACAGGCGCCGTCCTTCATCCAGGTTGCTCAAGGCGGCGCGGGCGTATTCCAGAAAGCCCTCGCCCTCGGCGGTCAGGCGCAGGCTGCGGGTCGAACGGGCCAGCAGGCGCGCGCCCAGGTGTTCTTCAATGCGCTTGAGGGCGGCACTGGCCACCGCCGGCGACAGGTCCATGACCCGGGCCGCCGCCGACAGGCTGCCCAGATCGGCGGCACGCACGAACAACTGCAGGTCATCGAATCGCAGCATGGGTGTATTTCCGGATTATCAAAAAAATATTGAAAGAGACTGCTCTTTTAGCCGGTTTTATCTTCAGGATAAATAGCCAATTATTTGCCCCGTCGCCTGACTCCCCTGAGGTAAACCCCATGTCCCAAGCCTTTACCGCGATTGCGACGCTGATCGCCAAGCCCCAGCAGCAAGACGTTCTCAAGCGCGAACTCAGCGCCCTGGTCCTGCCCAGCCGCGCCGAAGCCGGCTGCCAGTACTACCAGCTGCATGAGGACGCCGCGCAGCCGGGCACCTTCCACGTGCTGGAGCGCTGGGACGATGAAGCCGCCCTGGAGTTTCACAACAACACCGCGCATTTCCAGCACTTCATCGCCCAGACCCGCGAGGCGATCGAGCACTTCGAACTCAAGCGCCTGCAACTGATCGTCTGACCCTCTCTCTGCACTCAACAGGAATTCAGCATGAAAGCCATCGCCTACTACACATCCCTGCCGATCGACGACCCCAAGTCCCTGCAAGACATCGAGCTGCCGGAGCCGATCGCCGGCCCCCGCGACCTGCTGGTTCAGGTCAAGGCCATCTCGGTCAACCCGGTGGACACCAAGGTGCGCCAGAACGTCCAGCCCGAAGGCGGCGCCGCCAAGGTGCTGGGCTGGGACGTGGCCGGGGTGGTCAAGGCCGTGGGCAGCGAGGTCAGCCTGTTCAAGGTTGGCGACCGGGTGTTCTACGCCGGCTCCATCGCCCGGGCCGGGGGCAACAGCGAGCTGCACACGGTGGATGAACGGATCGTCGGCCATATGCCCAAGAGCCTGGATTTCGCCGCCGCCGCAGCCCTGCCACTGACCGCGATCACCGCCTGGGAGCTGCTGTTCGAACGCCTGCAGATCAGCCAGGAAGCCGCTGACAAGGGCCAGAGCCTGCTGATCGTCGGCGCCGCCGGCGGGGTCGGTTCGATCCTCACCCAACTGGCCCGGCAACTCACCGGCCTCAAGGTGATCGGCAGTGCCTCGCGCGAACAGACCCAGGCCTGGGTCCGCGATCTGGGCGCCCACGCGGTGGTGGATCACAGCCAGCCCCTGAGCGCCGAGCTCAAGCGCATCGGCATCAATCAGGTGACCCACGTCGCCAGCCTGACCCAGACCGACGCCCATCTCGATGAGTTGGTGGAAGCCCTGGCGCCCCAGGGCAAGCTGGCCTTGATCGACGACCCGAAAAGCCTCGACGTGACCAAGCTCAAGCGCAAGAGCCTGTCGCTGCACTGGGAGTTCATGTACACCCGCTCGCTGTTCGAAACCGCCGACATGCAAGAGCAGCACGTACTGCTCAACAAGGTCGCCGAGCTGATCGATGCCGGCACCTTGAAGACCACGCTGGGCGAGCATTTCGGCCAGATCAACGCGGCCAACCTGCGCCGCGCCCATGCCTTGCTGGAAAGCGGCACAGCCAAGGGCAAGATCGTTCTGGAAGGTTTCTAAGGGCTGAACGCACGGCGGCCATCGCGCACAAAAGCCCGATGGCCGCCGTCAGTCCGAGAGTTGATTTCGGTCATATTTGTGACCGTATTCGGGTCTACACTGCCAACCCTTGCACCGCACTCTTTTAGCGCTAGGAGGTCAGCAATGAAGATCCTGATAAAAGAATTGGCACACCCTCAAGGCTCCCAATGGCAGGTCCGTCTCGACCAGCACGCGGTGACGTTCCGCAGTGAAGCCGAGGCCCGGGCTTTTACCCAGACCCTGCAAGCCCGCTTGCAAGCCCCTCACCAGATTCCCCAGAGTCAGCGCGCCGTCGGCTGACTCAGAGCTCGGCGGCTTTCAAGGCCCGGGCATTCTGCAAACGCCGGGTCATGACCGCCATGCTCACCGCCAGAACACCGCACAGGCAGATGACCATGGCCATCGGCATGGCGCTGCCATCGTGCAACACACCCACCAGATAGGCAGCGCCCGCAGCGACGCTGAACTGCAGGCAACCGAGCATCGCCGAGGCGCTGCCGGCCCGCGCGCCCTGGCCGTTCATGGCGCAGGCCGCGGCGTTGGGAATGATGCAGCCCAGGCTGGCGATACACACGAACAACGGCAGTAGCAGCGGCCAGAGCGCGCTGGTGTGCAAGGCACTGATGCCCAGCAGGGTCAGG
This sequence comes from Pseudomonas protegens, assembly GCF_013407925.2. Lineage (NCBI taxonomy): Bacteria > Pseudomonadati > Pseudomonadota > Gammaproteobacteria > Pseudomonadales > Pseudomonadaceae > Pseudomonas > Pseudomonas protegens. The sequence continues at coordinate 2,449,894 of NZ_CP060201.1, forward strand.
CCCGCGGCCAGGTAGATCCATACCGTGCGGGCCAGCAGGAAGGCCGGGCCGCGCTTGGCCAGCAGGCGCGCATTGACCTGCGCCACCAGGATGAAGCCCCCGGCATTGATCCCGAAGAACCAGCCGAAGTGCTCCGCCGGCACGCCGTAGAGCTTGATAAAGACAAAGGGTGAACCGGCGATGTAGGAAAACATTCCGGCAATGGCGATGCCGCCGGTCAGGGCATGACCGAGAAAGACCCGGTCCGCCAGCAGCAGGCCGTACTGCCGCAGCGCCCCGGACAAGGGCAGGCGCGGGCGCGTGGCCGGCATGCTTTCCGGCAGGCCCAGGGCCACCGCCAATCCCGACAGGGCGCTGAACACCGTGAGCATGATGAAGATCGACTGCCAGCCGTACAGATTGACCAGCAAGCCGCCGAGCATCGGCGCCAGAATCGGCGCCAGGCCCATCACCAGCATCAGTTGGGAGAACACCTTGGCCGAGCCCACCGCGTCACATTTGTCGCTGACCACCGCGCGGGAAATCACCATCCCGGCGCAACCGCCCAGGGCCTGGACGAAGCGCGCGCCGATCAGCCATTCCAGGTTCGGCGCATAGGCGCAGGCCAGCGACGCCAGGGTGAACAGGCCAACCCCCGCCAGCAGCGGCAGGCGCCGGCCAAAGCGGTCGGCCACCGGGCCATAGGCCAACTGACCGATGGACAGGCCGAGGAAATAGGCTGCCAGGGTCAGTTGGACGTGTTTTTCATCGGTGCCGAAAGCCAGGGCCATCGAGGGAAAGGCCGGCAGATAGAAGTCGATGGCCAGAGGGCCGAAGGCACTCAAGGCACCGAGAATCAGGATTGTGCGCAGGTTCATGGCATCCAGGCGAGCGTAAGTCAGCGGGCGCACAGTCTAGCCGCGCTTGGACGCCTTGAACATTCCGATAGGTCGCTAACTATTAAAAAGACTCAGGCAACCTGGACCGCATAGCCTTCCTCACTGATCAGGCTGATCACCTCTTCGTTGGACAGGCGACTCTCGACCCCCACTTCCTTGGCCGCCAGATCGACCCGCACCGTGGCCGCCGGATCCTTGCTTTGCAAGGCCTGAGTGATGGCCCGCACGCAGTGACCGCAGGACATGCCTTGAACGTTGAATACTTGCATCACGCTTCTCCTGTGTTGAGGTGCACGCAGTCTTGTCCTTGCCACGGTGGCAAGGTCAAGTTGCGGATTGATCTGCCGGGCTGGAAATCGGCGCCGCGCTCCGCCAAGCTGCACGTCTTACGACATCACAGCAGGAGATTCAGCCATGCGCTGGTCCACTTTCAGCCTCGTCGGCCTCCTTGGTCTGTTCGCGGCAGCGCCGCCGGCCCTGGCCGCCGGAGAAGACTACGGCGTCCTGATCATTTCCCGGGAGCGGCTGGAAGTCGCCACCTCCTGCGAGATCGGTCTGTACCTTCAGGACCAGCTCGCCGGCCGGCTGTTCCAGGAGCAGAGTGCCTCCTTCAACCTGCCGCCGGGCAAGGTGTCGGTGCGCCTGAAACTGCTGCCGGGCCAGGCGCCGGGCTGCAACCCCGGCATGCTGGCCCCGGGTTCCCAGGACATCAGCCTGCGGGCCGGCGATGTGCTGAAGTTCCGCATCGCCAGCAATGCCTCGGGCATGTACCTCAAGCCCGCCGCCCTGGAATACTGACACCCCGCCTCCCGCCATGCCTTGCGCCGGACCGCGCAAGGCGTGCTGCAACCGCCCCCTGGGACAAAATGAAGCACCCTGGCAATGCCCGCTTGACCTTGCCTGCATGGCAAGGTTGATCCTGTGGGGCACATTTACAGGGAGTATCAGCCATGCCTGAATCAACCACCTTCGACCTGCCGATTGCCGGCATGACCTGCGCCAGCTGCGCCGGTCGTGTCGAGCGAGCCCTGGGCAAGGTCGCCGGTATCCGTGCGGTGAGCGTCAACCTGGCCACGGAACAGGCCCGAGTCGAGGCCCCCGGGGACAGCCTGCCGGCGCTGCTGCAAGCGGTGGAAAATGCCGGTTACAGCGTGCCGGTGCACACCGTCGAATTGACCATCGGCGGCATGACCTGCGCGACCTGCGCCGGTCGCGTCGAGCGCGCCTTGAACAAGGTTGCCGGGGTGCGCAGCGCCAGCGTCAACCTGGCCACCGAGCGCGCCCACGTCGAGCTGCTGGGTCAGGTCGACCCGGCGCTGCTGATCAACGCCGTGACCCAGGCCGGCTACTGCGCCAGTCTGTGGCAGGCCGAGCAGAAGCAGGGCGACGAGCAACAACAGCAGCTGCGCCGCGAACGCTGGAGCCTGGCGCTGGCGATCCTCCTGGCCCTGCCCCTGGTGCTGCCGATGCTGGTGCAACCCTTTGGCCTGCACTGGATGCTCCCGGCCTGGGCCCAGTTCGCCCTGGCCACCCCGGTGCAGTTCATCTTCGGCGCGCGCTTCTATGTCGCCGCCTGGAAAGCCGTGCGCGCCGGCAGCGGCAACATGGACCTGCTGGTGGCCCTGGGCACCAGCGCCGGTTATGGCCTGAGCCTGTATGAATGGGCCACGGCCGCCGCGGGCAGCATGCCGCACCTGTACTTCGAAGCCTCGGCGGTGGTGATCGCCCTGGTGCTGCTGGGCAAGTACCTGGAGAGCCGCGCCAAGCGCCAGACCGCCAGCGCCATCCGCGCCCTGGAGGCCCTGCGTCCGGAGCGGGCAATCCAGGTCATCGATGGGCGCGAGCAGGAAGTCGCCATCAGCGCCCTGCGCCTGGGCGACCTGGTACTGGTCAAGCCCGGCGAGCGCTTCCCGGTGGACGGCGAAGTCATCGAAGGCCAGAGCCACGCCGACGAAGCGCTGATCAGCGGTGAAAGCCTGCCGGTGCCCAAGCAGCCCGGGGACAAGGTCACCGGTGGCGCCATCAACGGCGAAGGCCGCCTGCTGGTGCGCACCCTGGCCCTGGGCGCGGAAACCGTGCTGGCGCGGATCATTCGCCTGGTGGAAGACGCCCAGGCCGGCAAGGCGCCGATCCAGAAACTGGTGGACAAGGTCAGCCAGGTGTTCGTGCCCACCGTGCTGGTGCTGGCGCTGATCACCCTGGTGGGCTGGTGGCTGTACGGCGCGCCCCTGGAAACCGCGGTGATCAATGCGGTGGCGGTGCTGGTGATCGCCTGCCCTTGCGCCCTGGGCCTGGCCACGCCCACGGCGATCATGGCCGGCACCGGCGTGGCCGCTCGCCACGGCATCCTGATCAAGGATGCCGAAGCCCTGGAGCGGGCCCACGAGGTCAGCGCGGTGGTCTTCGACAAGACCGGCACCCTGACTTCCGGCACCCCACGCATCGCCCATATGCAGGCGGTGGAAGGCGACGACAACAGCCTGCTGCAACTGGCCGGCGCCCTGCAGCGCGGCAGTGAACATCCCCTGGCCAAGGCGGTGCTGGACCTGTGCCAGGAACGCCAACTGCCGGTGGCCGATGTCAGCGCCAGCCAGTCCCTGACCGGGCGCGGCATCGCCGGCACCCTGGACGGCCGCCAACTGGCCCTGGGCAACCGCCGCCTGCTGGAAGAATGCGGCCTGAACCCGGGCGGCCTGGCCCAGGTGGCCAAGGACTGGGAGCACCAGGGCCGGACCCTGTCCTGGCTGATCGAACAGAGCCCGCAAGCCCGGGTGCTGGGCCTGTTCGCCTTTGGTGACACCCTCAAGCCCGGCGCCTTGCAAGCGGTGCAGCAACTGCGCGCGCGGCAGATCAGCAGCCACCTGCTGACCGGCGACAACCGTGGCAGCGCCAAGGTCGTAGCCGATGCCCTGGGCATCGACGATGTGCACGCCGAAGTGCTGCCGGCGGACAAGGCCGCCACGGTGACGGCGCTGAAAAGGACCGGCGTGGTGGCCATGGTCGGCGACGGCATCAACGACGCCCCGGCCCTGGCCGCGGCCGACATCGGCATTGCCATGGGCGGCGGCACCGACGTGGCCATGCACGCAGCGGGCATCACCCTGATGCGCGGCGACCCACGCTTGATCCCGGCGGCCCTGGAGATCAGCCGCAAGACCTACGCGAAGATCCGCCAGAACCTGTTCTGGGCCTTCGTCTACAACCTGATCGGCATCCCGCTGGCGGCCTTCGGCCTGCTCAACCCGGTGCTGGCCGGGGCGGCCATGGCCCTGTCCAGCGTCAGCGTGGTGAGCAATGCGCTACTGTTGAAAACCTGGAAACCCAAAGACCTGGAGAACGCCGAATGAACATCGGCCAAGCGGCGCGCAAGAGCGGCCTGAGCGCCAAGATGATCCGTTACTACGAGTCCATCGGCCTGCTCAAGCCGGCCCACCGCAGTGACAGCGGCTATCGCCTGTATGGCGAGGAAGACCTGCACAGCCTGGCCTTCATCAAGCGCTCTCGCGACCTGGGCTTTTCCCTGGAGGAAGTGGGCAAGCTGCTGACCCTGTGGCAGGACCGGCAGCGGGCCAGCGCCGATGTAAAGGCCCTGGCGCGCCAGCATATCGATGAGCTGAACCGCAAGATCCGCGAGCTGGCGGGGTTGCGCGACACTCTGCAAGACCTGGTGGAGCACTGTCACGGCGACCAGCGTCCGGACTGTCCGATCCTCAAGGAGCTGGCTTCGGGCAGTTGTTGCGGGTCCTGAGTATTTGCAAGAAGCGATCTCTGTAGCCGCTGCCGAGCCCTGGCGAGGCTGCGAAAAGGCCCGCAGGGCCTTGCTTGGCGAGCCCTTGCAAAGCCTCGGCGCCCTCAAGATTCCTGCGTCCCTTCGGGCCGTGCGCAGCCTGCGGCAGCGGCTACAAGGTGCCGGGGTGCCGGGGTGCCGGGGTGCCTGGTAGTTTGCAGGAATAAAAAATCCGGCCAAGGCCGGATTTTTTTATTCCATCACTGCATCCAGGGCGGAGGCGGTGGTTCTGCGGATTGGCCGGGCGGCGCATCGTCCGCCGCCCGCACGGCCTGCCGGCGCTCTTCGTCGAGACGTGCCGCTTCGATCTCGCGGATCACGCTGCCGACATCCGCCAACTCCTCGGGGTCGTCAAACTCGCCGGTCAGCAGACTGCCCGGGTGCAAGGTGCCGGCCTCGTACAAGGCCCACATTTCCTTGGCATAACGGGTGTGCTTGAGTTCCGGGGCAAAACGCCCGAAGTAGGACGCCATGTTGCCCACGTCCCGCTCCAGCATGCTGAACGCGTGGTTGTTGCCCGCCGCGTCCACCGCCTGGGGCAGGTCGATGATCACCGGACCATCCGGCGTCAGCAGCACGTTGAACTCGGACAGGTCACCGTGCACCAGCCCGGTACACAACATCAGCACGATCTGGGAAATCAGGAAGGCGTGATATTCACGGGCCTGGTCCGGTTCCAGCACCACATCGTTGAGCCGCGGCGCCGCATCGCCGTACTCGTCGGCCACCAGTTCCATCAGCAGCACGCCTTCGAGAAAGTCGAACGGCTTGGGCACCCGCACCCCGGCGTTGGCCAGGCGGAACAGCGCCGCCACTTCGGCGTTCTGCCAAGCGTCTTCGGTCTCCTTGCGCCCGAACTTCGAGCCCTTGGCCATGGCCCGAGCCTGACGGCTGTTGCGCACCTTGCGCCCTTCCTGATACTCCGCCGCCTGACGGAAACTGCGTTTATTCGCCTCCTTGTAGACCTTGGCGCAACGTAGCTCGTTGCCGCAGCGCACCACATACACAGCTGCCTCTTTACCACTCATGAGTGGGCGCAGCACCTCGTCTACCAGACCGTCTTCGATCAGGGGTTCAATGCGTTTTGGAGTCTTCATCAGCTTTTATTGTGGGTCCCTTGTTACCAAACACGCGAAAGTCACTCGTTATACGGCAATCCTCCCACCACGGGAAAGGGCCGCCGAGCACCGAGCGACAGCAATGCACTCAATGTGCCAGATCAATCCATCGACGCCGCCAACGATCATAGCCAAGACTGCAGCGGCCAGCGTTCGGCAGCGGCATTGAACCCGCGTCTTGGCCCACCCTCGCCGCCGGTCCGCCACGACAAGTTTTTTTCCGCCGTAGGCTCAATATTGCTCGGCGCCAGCCGAAGCCCTCAGAGAGACAGGGAGCTTGTCCGACAATCCAATAAAGACGTCAGCCGCCGGCCAAGGTTCGATTGCCCGCGGTTCGACATCAGCCACAGGGACGACAATCAGCGCCACCTCACAAGCTGCCAATAGTCCGCGAGTCGCCTGCACATCGTGGTCATACAAAAAACTGGAGCGCGGATGAATATCAAACAGAAACTGACCTGGGCCTTCGCCGTCATTGCCTGCCTGCCCGTGGTGCTGGTAGCCACGCTGGTGGTGATCAACCTGCGCAGCGAAGCGCAACACACTTTCGTCGACGGCAGCGGCCGCGAGATCCGCCAAGTGGCCAACGCCATGCAGCTGTTCTTCGAAGGCATCAGCCAGAACATCGATTACCTGGCGGCGCAACCGTTGCTGACCCAGGCCGGTGACAACCTCAAGACCTGGATGAGCGCCGATGCCGCCAAGGTTCCGGAAGGCGAGCAGGACAAACGCATCTTCGACCTGTTCGCCGCCATGGCCGCCAGCCACCCGGCCTATGCCTATGTGTCCTATGGCGTGAGCAACGGCGGCTACGTCTCCTGGCCCGCCGACCTGAAGCTGGCCAACTACGATCCCCGCGTGCGCCCCTGGTACAAAGCCGCGCTGGCCAGCCCGGGCAAGACCCTGCGCACCGATGCCTACTACTGGGCCCCGGACGATGCGGTGCTGGTCAGCACCGTGCGTTCCCTGGCCAACCAGTTGGGCCCACAGGGCGGCGTGGTCGCGGTCGACGTTTCGCTCAAGCAGCTCACCGAAATCGTCAAGCAGATCAAGCTGGGCGAATCCGGCTACCTGATGCTGATGGAAAACAACGGCACGGTGCTGGTCGATCCCAAGCAGCCGGAGCACAACTTCAAGGCCCTGGCCAGCCTCGGCGGCGGATACGAGCAATTGGCCAAGACCGGCAAGGGCCTGGTGCAAGTGGAGCTGGGCGGCGAGCACTACATGGCCAACGTCTGGCCTTCCGAGCAACTGGGCTGGACCTTCATCGGCCTGATCAAGCAGAGCGAAGTCATGGGCTCGGCGACCCAGCTGACCTGGATCATCGCCGTGATCGCCGGGGTCCTGGCGCTGCTGTTCGCGGTGTTCGGCGCCAGCTTCGCCAGCCTCATCGTGCGCCCGATCCGCGGCGTGGCCAGCGGCCTGGAAGGCATTGCCCAGGGCGAAGGCGACCTGACCCAGAACCTGAACATCCGCGGCAACGACGAAACCGCGCAGCTGGCCAACTGGTTCAACCAGTTCCTGTCGGCGATCCGCAGCCTGATCCAGCACATTGGCCAGGCGGCGCAGAAGATTCTCGCCACCTCCCAGTCCTCGACCCGGGTCTCCAGCGACATGGCCGAAGCCGCCGGACGCCAGCGCGAAGCCGTGGACATGGTGTCCACCGCGTTCCACGAAATGGTCGCCACGGCCAACGAAGTGGCCCGTTCCTGCAGCCAGGCCGCCGAGTCGGCGGACAGTGGCCAGCGCCAGGCCCGGGAAGGCCAGCAACAGATCGACGACGCGGTGCACAGCGTCGACCGCCTGAGCCAGGAGATCGAACAGTCGGCGCAATCGATGCAACAGCTGGAACGCGACAGCACCGATATCCAGTCGATCCTCGGCACCATCCGCTCGATCGCCGAGCAGACCAACCTGCTGGCCCTCAACGCCGCCATCGAGGCCGCCCGGGCCGGCGAGCAGGGTCGCGGTTTTGCCGTGGTGGCCGATGAAGTACGGGCCCTGGCCAAGCGCACCGCGGACTCCACCGCCGAGATCGACGGGCTGCTGGGCAACCTGGCCAAGCGCACCAGCGCCGTGACCCAGCAGATGCACGCCAGCCTGGAAGTGTCCCAGCAGTCGGTGAACCGCATCGGCCTGGCGCGCAACAGCTTCGGGCAGATCCGCGAATCGGTGGACGTGATCCGCGACATGAACACCCAGATCGCCACCGCCGCCGAAGAACAGCATCAGGTGGCGGAAGACATCAACCGGCACATCAGCCAGATCCATGGCGATGCGCAGTTGGTGGCCGAATTGGCCAACTCGGCGCGCCTGGATTCCCAGAGCCTGGCGGGGTTGTCCAATGAACTGGACGCCCTGGTGCGCCGCTTCAAGACTTGAGGGCCCTTTCGCCGGCAAGCCGGCTCCTACGGTTTGGAGGTCTTTCTCTGTAGGAGCCGGCTTGCCGGCGAATGCCACGAACTTCAGCGTTCGATGATCGCCGTCACGCCCTGCCCGCCCGCCGCGCAGATGGAAATCAAGCCGCGGCCCTGCCCCGCCACACTCAGCAACTTCGCCAGGTTGGCGACAATGCGCCCGCCAGTGGCGGCAAACGGGTGCCCCGCCGCCAGGGAGCTGCCTTTGACGTTGAGCCGGGCGCGATCGATGGGCCCCAGGGGCGCCTCCAGGCCCAGGCGGGTCTTGCAGTAATCCGCGTCCTCCCAGGCCTTGAGGGTGCACAGCACCTGGGCGGCAAAGGCTTCGTGGATTTCGTAGTAATCGAAGTCCTGCAGGCTCAGGCCATTGCGCGCCAGCAAGCGCGGCACGGCGTACACCGGCGCCATCAACAGCCCTTCGGCGCCCTGGACGAAGTCCACCGCCGCCGCCTCGCCGTCGCGCAGGTAGGCCAGGATCGGCAGACCGCGCTCCTGGGCCCATTGCTCACTGCCCAGCAGCACCAGGGAGGCGCCATCGGTCAACGGCGTGGAGTTGCCGGCGGTGAGGGTGCCCTGACCGCTGTGGTCGAAGGCCGGCTTGAGGCTGGCGAGTTTTTCCAGGCTCAGGTCCGGGCGCAGGTTGTTGTCCCGGGTCAGGCCGAGAAAGGGGGTAAGCAGATCGTCATGCCAGCCTTCGGCATAGGCCGCGGCCATTTTCTGGTGGCTTTCCAGGGCCAGCTGGTCCTGCTCGCCACGGCCGATGCTCCAGGTCTTGGCCATCTGTTCACAGTGCTCGCCCATGGACAGGCCGGTGCGCGGTTCGCCATTGCGCGGCAGTTCCGGCTTGAGGTGATGGGGTCGCAGTTGCAGGAGGCTCTTCAGCTTGTCGCCGACGCTCCTGGCCCGGTTGGCTTGCAGCAGGATCTGGCGCAGCCCCTCGTTGACCCCGATCGGTGCGTCCGAAGTGGTGTCGACGCCACCGGCGATGCCGCAATCGATCTGCCCCAGGGCAATCTTGTTGGCCACCAGCAACGCCGCTTCCAGGCCGGTGCCACAGGCTTGCTGGATGTCGTAGGCCGGGGTGGTGGGCGCCAGCCGCGAGCCCAGCACGCATTCGCGGGTCAGGTTGAAATCCCGGGAGTGCTTGAGCACGGCCCCGGCCACCACTTCGCCGATACGCAGGCCGTGCAGGTTGTAGCGCTCGATCAGGCCTTCGAGGGTGGCGGTGAGCATGGCCTGGTTGCTGGCCGTGGCATAGGGCCCGTTGGAACGGGCAAAGGGGATGCGGTTACCGCCGATAATCGCCACGCGATGCCGTTGTGTCATGGAAAGCTCCCTGTGCTGTAAGTGCGACTGCGCTGAGTAGGTCCGCCTCTAGCGTAGGAGGCTTCTGGCTGATCGAACGACTCGGAGCCATTCATGGTCCACACTTTGAACCCCAGCCAATGGAGTGCGTTCCATGTCCGACCGTTATATCGACTTCGCCAATTCATCCATCGGCCATCGCCTGGTGGGCGCCCTTGGCCTGCCGTCGCCGGTCCGCCTGGAACGCTGGCAGGCCGGACGCCTGCGCCCCATCGAGGGCGCCTTGCTGGTGGGCGGCGGTCCCCTGGCGCAGCAGGTGAGCCGCCTGGCCCCGCGCCTGACCGACTCGATCTACAGCTACGGCTGCGATCCGGCCCTGGCCACGCCGTGGATTCCCGGCCACGGCCCCCGGCTCAAGGCGGTGGTGTTCGATGCCAGCGAACTGCGCCACACCGATCAGCTCAAGCAACTGCGGGAGTTCTTCCAGCCGCTGCTGAGAAGCCTTGAGCCCTGCGCCCACCTGCTGATCCTCGGACGAGCCCCGGAAACCCTCGATACGCCCTTCGCCGCCAGCGCCCAGCGGGCCCTGGAAGGTTTCAGCCGCTCCCTGGCCAAGGAGCTGCGCAACGGCGCCACCCTGCAATTGCTGTATGTCAGCCAGGGTGCAGAGGAACAGTTGGAGGGGGCGCTGCGCTTCTTTCTGTCGCCCAAGAGCGCGTTCGTCTGCGGACAGGTCCTGCGCTTGCAGCCCTGCGCCGTCCAGGTCCAGGACTGGAGCCGCCCGCTGGCCGGGCGCAGGGCCCTGGTCACCGGCGCCGCCCGGGGCATTGGCGCGGCCATCGCCGAAACCCTGGCCCGTGACGGCGCCCAGGTGCTGCTGCTGGATGTGCCCCAGGCCAAGAGCGACCTGGAAGCCCTGGCCGCGCGACTTGGCGGACAGGCCATCACCCTGGATATCTGTGCCGCGGACGCCCCGGCGCAGTTGCTCGAACAACTGCCGGACGGCCTCGACATCCTGGTGCACAACGCCGGCATCACCCGGGACAAGACCCTGGCCAACATGACCGCGGAATTCTGGGATGCGGTGCTGGCGGTGAATCTCAACGCCCCGCAGGTGCTGACCCAGGCCTTGCTCGACAGCGGCCGCCTGCACGACCACGGCAGGGTGATCCTGCTGGCCTCCATCAGCGGCATTGCCGGCAACCGCGGACAGACCAACTACGCCGCCAGCAAGGCCGGGCTGATCGGCCTGGCCCAGTCCTGGGCGCCATCGCTGCAACCGCGGGACATCAGCATCAATGCCGTGGCCCCGGGCTTCATCGAGACGCAGATGACCGCCAGGGTGCCCTTCGCCCTGCGCGAGGCCGGGCGGCGCATGAGCTCCCTGGGCCAGGGCGGCCTGCCCCAGGATGTCGCCGAGGCGGTGGCCTGGCTGGCCCAGCCGGGCAGTGGCGCGATCAGCGGACAAGCCTTGCGGGTCTGCGGCCAAAGCGTCCTGGGAGCCTGAAAATGAGCAACCACTGGCACGAACTGAACCTGCCCGCCTCCCTGGCGCCGCTGTTTCTCAAGGCCGCCTTGCGACACGGGATCAAGAACACGCCATTGCCCGAGCAGGGCCTGCGCTGCTGGATCAGCCTGGAGCCGCGCCGGCTGGAGGCCTACCGCCAGGTGTGCGGTTACCTCGACAACGGTCTGCTGCCCGCCACTTATCCCCATGTGCTGGCCTTCCCGTTGCAGATGCAGTTGCTCACCGACCCGGCGTTTCCTTTCCCCCTCTTGGGGCTGATTCACCTGGCCAACCGGATCCGCATTCTGCGCCCCATGGGCAATGTCAGCCGCGTGCGAGTCGCCGTCCGGGTGGGCAACCTGCAACCTCACGCCAAGGGCGCGGTGTTCGATCTTTTGACCACGGTCGACGATCAGCTGGGGCCCCTCTGGGAAGCCGAGAGCCGCATGCTCTGCCGTGGCGCGCACGTACCGGGCGAGCCCGGCGTCCCGCCGTCGATTTCCGGGGTGGGCCTGAACGAAGTCAGCCGCTGGCGAGCCGAGAGCGATATCGGCCGGCGCTACGCCCGGGTTTGCGGCGATTACAACCCGATTCATCTCAGCGCCTGGAGCGCCCGCCTGTTCGGCTTCCCCAGAGCCATCGCCCATGGCCTGTGGAACAAGGCGCGAACCCTGGCGGCCCTGAGCGACACCTTGCCGGCCGCCAACATCGAGGTGACGGTGCAATTCATCAAACCGTTGCTGCTGCCCGGTGAAGTGCGCTTGCTGGCCAGCGCGGCGGGCTCCAGCGGTGAGCTACAACTACTGGGCAACGGCGATCTGCTGCACATGCAGGGCGGCTGGCAACCGATCGCCTGAGGCGCGCTCAGCCTCGACGAATCAGCACCACGCCAATGACGATCAGCAGCAGTCCGGCGAGCTTGCCGAGGCTGATCGGTGCCTCGCGAAACCCCACCCAGCCAAAATGATCCAGGGCCAGGGCCATGCTCAACTGGCCGGCCAGCACCAGTGCCATGAACAGCAAGGCACCGATCCGCGGCCCGGCAAATGCGGCGGTGGTGATGAAGAACACCCCCAGCAAACCGCCGCACCAGTGCCACCAGGTCAGGCCCCTCAGGGCGCTCAGCGAGGGCATCTCGCGCTGCGCCAGCACCAGTATCAACAAGGCCAGGGTGCCTACGAAAAATGAAATCAACGCGGCGCCCAGCACCCCGCCGACCTGCTTGGCCAACTGACCGTTGATCCCGGCTTGCAGGGCCAGAAAGGCTCCGGCAAAGAACGGCAGGCACAGCAACCACCAGACTGGACCAGGCATCACAGACTCCAAGGAAATGTCGGCCGCGCATTATAGGCCAAGCTCAAACTGGAAGTCTGCCAAGCCAACTAAGCAGCAAAAAAACTGCAGAACCCTGGCCGTCCGCTCAAATAAAACCCATTAATTGTATATATATAACTTTAGTTTAACGCCCGACAAAAACACTCAACCAAAAATTACAAATCCTTGATTAAAAACATTTTTTCAAACAAAAAATCCCTGCACCCCATACTTTAAGACTAACTACTTATCAGGAGAAAAACAGCGAAATACAAGTCATTAATACCAAGTTCATAATTGTTCAAGTTTCTTCTTGCGCCTCTTATGTATGCAACGGACGAAAGTATCTCCAGCACAAGAACTGGAGAACTCTCGAGGACAACAAACGTTGTAACAGGTGCAGGGATAACTATCATGAACACTCAGATTGGATGGAAAGCATGTACCGCACTGGCCTTGATCCTGACCCTCGGCCTGACAGGCTGCAGCGGCGGTGGCGGTCACAAGAGCGGAGGTAGCAGCAGCTCATCTCCCAGCAGCACCAGCGGTGAAACCGGAGGAACTGGCGGGACAACAGGCGGAACCGGTGGCACTGGCGGAACAACAGGCGGAACCGGTGGCACTGGCGGAACAACGGGCGGAACCGGTGGCACTGGCGGAACAACGGGTGGAACCGGCACGCTGGTTACTTCGAATGTGGTTTCCGGCCTGGGCACTACGGTGAGCAATGTCGGAGACAGTGTTAGCAGCCTGGGCAACTCTCTGGGTTCTGTTCCCCTCGTCGGTAGCGTGACCAAAAGTGCCGTTGATACCGCCGGGAATGTGGTAAACAGCGTAGGAGAAGGCCTGACAAATGGTCTTGGCAAGTTGGGTTCCAATCCCAACGCACTTAGCAATACCACTGCAACCGTCGGCAACGTAGTCGGCGATGTGGGAGCGGGGGTAACCGATCTCAGCGGGAAGCTGACCACTACCACTCAGAGCATTCCTGTAGTGGGAGGCGTAGTCACCCGAGTGGCGCCGGTCCTTGGAGACGTCGGCACTCAAGTAACTATGCTTGGCAATACACTGAATACCGTCACCAGCAGCGGCCCAGTGGGTAGCCTGACCAACGGCGTGGGCAACAACGTTCTGGTTCCGGTGGTCTCCATGGCAGAGAGCCTTACCAAAAATGTAGGTACCAAAACCGGTCTTGGCGCGCCGATCAATGGACTGATATCCGGCGTAGCCGGTGGTGTCGGCAGCGCCGGCAGCAACGTCAGTAATGCAGGTAATGGCAATCCGGTGACTAGTCTCTTGGGCAACGCCCTGAACAATGCAGGCGGCGTCGTAGCCAGCGCTGGCGGGTACGTGAGCGGTTCAGGTAGTGGCACCGGAGGCGCCGGTTCAACCAACAGTGGTCTTTTGGAAACCGTCGGGGGCGCGGTGGCCAACCTTAGCAACGGTCTGAACACCGGAAACACCAATGGTACCGTCAGTACGGTAGGCGTTGCCGGAGGCACAGTCGGCGGTTTGGTCGCCTCGGTCGGCGGCGTCCTGGGCGGCACTGGCACCCCCAATCTAGTGGTCAGCGCTCCATTGGCCAGCGTTGGAGTGAACCTGGGCTCGGCCTTGAATCCGGTCACCAACTCGGTCACGGGCCTAACTCAACAAATAGGTGCAACTACAGGCCTTGGTGCTTCGGCAAGCGGTGCAATAGGTCAAGTTGGCAGCGCAATCAGCACCGCAGGTACTGGCGTCACCAGCAGCGCCGGTGGCAATCAGGTCGGGGGCGCACTGGGCGGGACTCTAGGTGCAGTAGGCGGCGTAGTGACTTCGGTCGGTGGCCTGGTCAACGGCGGTACCGCCCCCAGCGGCGGCCTGCTCGGTGGCTTGAATGTCGGAGCCAGCGCCAACGGCAGCGCTTCGGCCGGAACCAGTGTCAACGGCAGCCTGGGTGGCGTATTGGGCGGCCTGACCGGTGCCCTGGGCGGCACCCGGAAATAAATTGCACCTGGCCGATTCGACGGCCTTACCTACAGCGCCTACGCTTGGTTGAGAGCGAGGGATTCAGAAGAATCTCTCGCTTTTTTTATCCACAGCATGGCATCCCGGCGTCCGATTCAAGGCCAAGACCTTGAACAACGCAGGGTATGAGGACTATTAGCGCCACCGCAGTTTGACCATGGAGTGTCCTATGCGCACATTGGCCAGTTTGTTGTTGATTGGATGCTGCACCTCCGCTTACGCCGACCCCCTTCCCCGCTTTCTCAACAGCAACGACAGCATCAATAACCTGCCCCAGCCCAACTTGCCGGTGGACGCCTATCGTCCGGCCACTCCGCAGTTGCAGATGCCCGAGCAACCCGCCGCGCCCCAGGGGCAGCAGCCCCTGATGATGGGCACCAAGGTCACGGTGCGCCAGGTGCAGATCGAAGGCGGCAGCGTCTATCCCCTGGAAGAACTGGCGGCCATCTACCAGCCGCTGATCGGTCACGAAACCAGCTTCAGTCAATTGATCGAAGCCACTCGCAACATCACCCGGCGCTACCAGAACGACGGCTACCTGCTGTCCTACGCCTTCATGCCGCAACAGAACTTCGATCAGGGCGTGCTGCGGGTGGTGCTGGTCGAAGGCTATATCAAGGACTACCAGTTGCAGGGCGATATCGGCCCGGTGTCGGCCTACCTGGACAAACTGGTGAGCAAGCTCAAGGCCGAGCGCCCACTGACCCGCAAGACCTTCGAGCGCTACACCACCCTGATGAGCCGGGTACCCGGGGTGACCCTGCAAGCGGTGGTGCCGCCGCCCGGAACCACGGACGGCGCGACCCGGCTGGTGGCGGTGGCCAGTCGCAAATCCATCACCACCACCCTCAACAGCACCGATGACAACCGCAACGGTCTGCAGGCCCTGGTGGGCATCGTCAGCAACTCGCAAACCGCCTGGGGCGAACAGCTCAGCCTCAGCGGCCTGTTCCCGCCGGGCAAGGACAAGGAGCACTACTACCGCCTGGACTACAGCCAGTTGCTGGGCTCGGAAGGCACGCAACTGAATCTCTACGGCGCACGCTACCGCAGTGATCCGCGAAGCAATGTGCAATTGAGCAACGGCCTGGAGCTTGAACCCCATCGCGAGAACGACCGCTTTTCCATCGGCGTCAGCCATCCCTTGCTGGCCTCGCCCAATGAGATGCTCACCGTCGGTACGCGCCTGTACGCGGTCAACGACAAGACCCGCTACCGGGTCAGCAACAGCCCGCTGACCCTGGAAGAAAAAACCGATATCCGCGCCCTGGCGCTGGAAGGCGACTGGAGCAAATCCGATCCACGGCAACTGCGGATTCTCAGCGCCGGCCTGTACCGTGGCCTGGACAGCATGGGGGCCAAGACCAACAACGAACTCTATGACCTGGACTTCTTCCGTCTGCGCCTGGCGGGGGTACAAAGCGACCGCTTCTTCGACAACTGGCAAGGGGTGCTTTCCGGTGCCTTGTACTGGAGCGCGGACAACCTGCCCGACAGTGAACGAGCCAGCTTCGGCGGCCAGAACTTTGCCCGCGGTTACCCTGATGACCAGGCCACTGGCGACAAGGGCTGGGGCGTCGCCTACGAGGTGAACTACAGCTTCAACCGCGAGGGCCCCTGGGTGCGGGTGCTGCAGCCCTACGTGGTACTGGACCGCTCCAAGACCTGGTTCAACCAGTTGCAGGTCAAGGGCAGCGATCTGTCGTCGGCCGCGGTGGGGGTGCGTTTCGGCGATGCCAAGCACTACAACATCGCCCTGGAGGCGGCCAAGCCGATGTCCGATGAAGCCCTGGACACCTACAACCGCCGACCGCGCTACACCCTGAGCTTCAGCTACCAACTCTGAGCCCTGCACTACCGAGGCCTGCTATCGCAGGCCTTTTTCTGCCCGCACGACGCATCAGTCAAAGGGCTCAGGACGCAGGGGTTTGAGGGGGGGTTGCAACAGGCGCCGCCAGCGCCCCGGCAAGCCGAAGGGCTTGAACCGGGACCGCCGTTGGCGTTCAGGGGCCGACTATATGCAGCCGGGGTTCGGGA
The DNA here is from genome assembly GCF_013407925.2 of Pseudomonas protegens. Classification (NCBI taxonomy): domain Bacteria; kingdom Pseudomonadati; phylum Pseudomonadota; class Gammaproteobacteria; order Pseudomonadales; family Pseudomonadaceae; genus Pseudomonas; species Pseudomonas protegens. The sequence continues at coordinate 2,466,264 of NZ_CP060201.1, forward strand.
AACAGATTGTTGAGGGTTTCCAGCAGGCGCTCGTGATAGATCGGCTTGCGGAACAGGTCCAGCACCTGCAGGCGCAGCAGATCGCTGACGTCGTCCATATCGGCATGACCGGACATGACGATGACCGGCAGATGCTGGCGCGAGGTGTGTTCACGCAGGCGCTTGATCAATGACAGGCCGCTCTCCTCCGGCATGCGCAGGTCGGTGATGACCAGCGCAATGTCCGGATGGTGGGTGAGGTGCTCCAGGGCCTGCTTCACCGAGGTTGCGGTGAAGCAACAGAAGCCCTCACCTTCCAGCCATTCGGCGAGTTCCAGCAGTGCGTCTTCTTCATCGTCGACCAGAAGCAGTTGCTGGCGTTGGGGGGAAGCACTATTCATCGACATGACCTTGGGCTGACTGTCCGACGCCTTCACAGCAAGAGCAATCGCCGCTCTCAAGGCACGGGACGAGTCACCGTGGCACCTCCCATGGCAACCAGGATGTTGTTGAAGATGGCCAGGACCCGATCACCCATCGGCGTCACGAACACCACCACGACCACGGCAACCATGGCCACCACGATCGCATACTCGATGGCCGAGGCACCGTGAGTTCTGGCCAGGAACAGACGCGCGCGAAGCAGCAGGTAGTCCAGCAGCATGAAGCACCTCCGATGTATCGATCGCAACCACAGCCGGCGAAGCACTCATGCGTCGGATCAAGGCACTGGACGAGTGACCGTCGCGCCTCCCAGGGCCACCAGAACGTTGTTGAAGATGGCCAGTACCCGATTGCCCAGAGGGGTCACGAACGCCACCACCACAACCGCAACCATGGCCACCACAATCGCGTACTCGATCGCCGAAGCGCCCTCGGTACGGTCAAAAAACAGGCGTGCCCTGAGCCACAAATATTGAAGGATCATCCTAGTTCTCCTGTGCGCCAGACGGCGCCGATGCAAGCACACCGGAACAGAGTTCCCCGGTGCAACTTGAGCATTGTCAACAAAGCAGCGACCAGCAACTGTAAGAACGGATTAATCACTAAGTATTAATTGAATGCTTGACGCCGAAAGCTCACCCCCAACTGAGAGCCGCCTACTGTTGTGTGCAATTTTTCCGCGAGTTAATGGCATTTCGTCCTAGCTCTACTACCTTCACATAGCGAAATAGTTGCATGTTCATAGCTGCCTAGTTGCGAAGTTGACTCGTTTGCAAGCGCCGACTGGTGAAGCAGCAGGATAGGGAGAGCCTTTATGAACAGTCGCGTCACCATGGGTCTGGCTGGACTTCTGCTGCTAGGTGCGGTGTTTTTCGGTTACTGGGGGCTGGTACTCAGCCGCCCGCCCGCGCCCGCCACCACCCCTGCGCCGGCAGCCCCGAGCGTTGTTGAAAAAACCACCGCCAGCGCCGAAGACCAGACCCGCCAACCAGTGGTGGTGCTGGTGCGCGATGTGCCTCCTTTCGTGCCCCTCAGCGCCGCCGATCTGGCGCTGGAAAAACTGCGCACCGCACCGGCTGGCAGCCTCAGTGCGATCGATCAGGCGGTGGGGCGCATACCCTGGCGGCAACTGAGTGCCGGGACCTGGCTCAATGCCCAGAGCTTCGACAGCGGCGGGGCCCTGGCGCGGATGATTCACCCCGACGAGCGCGCGCTGGCGGTGGCCGTGGATGAAGTGATCGGCGCCGCCGGGCAACTGAGCCCGGGGGACTATGTCGACGTGCTGCTGTTCCTGCGCCAGGACACCACCAATCTGCAGCAATCGGCGCAGATTGCGGTCCCCGCCATGCGGGTGCTGGCGGTCGGTGAACAGTTGGGCCTGACCAACGACGGAAAGCCCGCCAGCCCCGCGCTGAGCAACGAAGAAAAGCTCAAGCAGGACCAGCGTCGGATCGCCGCCCGCACCGTGGTCCTGGCCGTGCCCGAACAACTCCTGAGCCGCCTGATGCTCGCGACCCAGGTCGGCGTGCTGCGCCTGGCGGTTCGCAGCAGCGAGGAACAGCGCCTGGCCCAGTACTGGGCTGGCGACAAGAGCGCGGCCAGCCATCTCAATGTGGCCAACAGCAATCTGTTTCAGTTCACCCAGTTGGCGCTTGGCAATGCCCCACGCAATCAGGTCGCCCAGCAAAACGGCGCGCCGCGCCCGGCGGTGGAGGTGATTCGTGGCAACCAGATCACTCAACAAACGCCCTGATCAGGCGAGGGTTCACGACATGCGCAGCGGGCTATCACCATGAGTCAAAGCCTGAACCAGACCTTTCTTGCCATCACCCGCAACAGCACCGATCTGGAGTGGCTGCAAGGCGCCCTCGCGCCCCTGGGCCAGGTGGTGGGCGCCGATGGCAGCCTCGACGAACTGCTGGCGCTGGTGGACGTGACCTTCGCCAACCTGGTGTTCGTCGGCCTCGACCGCGAGCACGTGGTGGCCCAGGCCGCGCTGATCGAAGGCGCCCTGGAAGCCAAGCCGATGCTGGCGATCGTCGCCCTCGGCGATGGCATGGACAATCAGCTGGTACTCAACGCGATGCGCGCCGGGGCTCGGGATTTCGTCGCCTACGGCTCACGCTCCAGCGAAGTCGCCGGGCTGGTCCGGCGCTTGAGCAAGCGCCTGCCGGCGGTCACACCCAACACCCAGCTGGGGGGCCTGACGGTGCTCTACGGGGTCCAGGGCGACGGTGACGGCGCACTGCTGGCCGGGCACATGGCCCTGGTGGTGCAAAAGAGCGGCCAGCAGACCCTGCTGCTGGACCTGGGCCTGCCCCGTGGCGACAGCCTGGCCTTGCTCGGGCTGGAGAGTTCCTTCCACTTCGGCGATGCCCTGCGTCACCTGCGGCGTCTGGATGCGACCCTGATCGACAGCGCCTTCACCAGCGCCGAGGCCGGCTTGCGGATTCTCGCCTACGCCCCCCACGACGAGCCTCTGGAGCACACCAGCGCCGCCGAGCTGTACATGTTGCTCAGTGCCCTGCGCCAGCACTTCCAGCACATCGTGGTGAACCTGGTGGGGCAGTCGGACAGCGAGGCGCTGCGCACCTTTGTCAGCCATTGCGACAAGCTGATCTGGTGCACCGACCAGAACGTCCTCGACTGCCGGCGCAACCTGGCGGTGCTCAACCACTGGCGCGAAAAGGGCCTGAAACTCGATCACGCACGCCTGCTGGTGGACCGCTACCTGAAAGCCGTCGCGCCGGACTCCGAAACCCTGGGCAAAACCTTCGGCCTGGAAGTGATCGCGGTGCTGGCCTACAGCCCGGAGGTGCGCCTGAATGCCAAGAACCAGGGCGTCACCCTGTTTGAAATGGCCCCCCGCGAAGCCTTGACGCAAAGCCTGAAAACCCTCGGCGAGCGCCTGGCCAAGCGCTCCGAAGGACTGGCCCGACCCAAGGGCGGCTGGCTCAATCGAATCATGGGGGGCAAATGAGCGGAGAAAAACTCTTCGGCGCCTCGACCCGCACGGTGCCGGGCAACAGCGACCACGAAGGCCTGAAACTGGTGCTGCATCGCTACATCATCGATGCCATCGAAGAGTCGGGTAAAAACCTGCTGGAAAGCTCCCGGCAGAACCTCTCGCAGTTCGTCACCGACAAGGTGGCGGAGTACATCGCGCGCATGCACCTGGCGATTTCCCGCTATGAAATGGAGCGCCTGGCCGAGGAAATCGTCGATGAACTCACCGGCTTCGGCCCGCTGGAAGTCTTGCTGCGCGATCAGGCCGTCACCGAGATTCTGGTCAACGGCCCGCACCGGGTGTTCGTCGAACGCGAAGGCGTGCTGCACCAGAGCGACTTGCGCTTTATCGACGCGCACCATGTGGAGCGGGTCATGCAACGGATTCTGGCGCCCCTGGGCCGGCGCCTGGACGAGTCCTCGCCGATGGTCGATGCGCGCCTGCCCGACGGCAGCCGGGTCAACGCGATCATTCCGCCCATCGCCCTGGACGGCCCCTGCCTGTCGATTCGCAAGTTTCGCAAGGACATGCTCAAGAGCAGCGACCTGATCGCCATGCAGACCATCGACCTGGCGATCTTCGAGTTCCTCCAGGACGCCGTGGGCAAGCGCTGCAACATTCTCATCAGCGGCGGCACCGGCACCGGCAAGACCACCCTGCTGAATATTCTCAGCCAGTTGATCAACCCCTATGAGCGCCTGGTCACCATCGAAGACGTGGCCGAGCTGCAACTGGGGCATCCCCACGTGGTGCGCCTGGAAACCCGTCCGCCCAATGCCGAAGGGCACGGCGAGGTCAAGGCCAGCGACCTGATCCGCAACGCCCTGCGGATGCGCCCGGACCGGATCATCCTCGGCGAGATCCGCGGCGTCGAAGTGCTGGATGTTCTGACCGCCATGAACACCGGCCACGACGGTTCCATGAGCACGGTGCACGCCAACAACGCCCAGGACGCCCTGCTGCGCCTGGAAACCCTGGTGGGCCTGACCGGGCGCCAGGTGGCCGAACGCACCCTGCGGCAGATGATCTGCGCGGCCCTGGACGTGGTGATCCAACTGACCCGCCTGCCCGACGGCCGCCGCTGCGTCAGTGAAGTGGTGGAGGTGGTGGGCATCCGCGACGACATCTACGTCACCAATACGCTGTTTCGCCTGAACCGCCGCAACGGCCTGGGTTTTGAGCGCGAGGCGCTGAACCCGGCGGGCGACAAACTGCGCCGCGAGAGCGGACTGGGCATCAACTGAACCGCCGAGGTGGCCCATGATCGGCCTGCTGCTTACCTTGATCTGCCTGCTGCTACTGGGGCTTTCCGGTTGGCTGTTCTACCACGGCGTGCGCAAGACCGAACGCGAGCGGGTGCTCAACCGGCTGGCTCAGGGACAACCCGAGCTGAACCCGCCGCGCCATGCCTGGACCGGCCTGGAACAGGCCTTCGCCCGCGCCGGCCTGGGCCAGCCCAATGAACGCCTGGGCCTGTGGCTGACGGCGTGGGCGGCACTGACACTGCTGGGTTACCTGTTGGGAGACTGGCTTGGCCTGCTGGCTGGCGTGCTGGTGCCACCACTGTTGTTGCGCCTGTCCATTGCCTGGCTGTATCAGCGCCGGCTCAAGCGCATGATCGAACAACTGCCCGCGCTGCTGGATCACAGCGTGCGCAGCCTGAAATCCGGACGCACCCTGGCCGATGCCGTGCTGGGCGCCATCGAAGCCAGCAACGACCCGCTCAAGCAAGCCATGGGACGCGTCCAGCGCAACGTGCAGTTGGGGGTCAACCTGCCGGACGCGGTCAGTGACTTTGCCGAGTTCTACCAACAGGATGAGCTGCGCATGTTCGCCCTGGGCCTGAAGGTCAATCACCGTTACGGCGGCAACGCCAGCGAGTTGCTGGAGAACCTGATCAAGCTGATCCGCGAGCGCGAGCAAGGGGCCCGGCAGCTGCGCGCAATGACCGGGGAAACCCGCATGACCGCCTGGGTCCTGGGCAGCCTGCCGCTGCTGCTGGTGAGCTACTTCATGCTCACCAATCCGGGCTACATGCTGGGCATGTGGCACGACCCTTCCGGCCAGGCCATGCTGATCACCGCGGTGTGCCTGCAGATCTTCGGTTGCCTGGCCCTGTGGCGCATGTTGAGGAGTATCTGAAATGCTTCTGCTGGCTGCTGCGCTGTTGTTTCTCGGGGCCTTGCTGCTGCTCAGCAACGGCCTGCTGACGCAACGCCGGCGCGAGCGCCAGATTGCCCAGCGGCTGCACGGCCACATGACCCGCGACAACCGCCTGGGCAGTTGGCTGCGACTGCTGGGCGACAGTCGTTTCGGCCAACGCGCGGTGAACATGGACAGCGAAACCCAGACCCTGCTCAACCGCCTGGGCTGGCGTCGCTCCACCCAGCGTTCGCTGTTCGCGGCCTGCCAGATCGGCACCCCGGTGCTGGCGGTGTGCCTGGTGATCTTCATTGAGGAGGTGGCGTTTCCCCAAGCCCAGAGCCACTGGCTGACGCCCCAGCTCGCCGCCGGCGCCGGCTACCTGCTGCCCAAGCGGGTGTTGGCCTACGCCGCCCAACGCCGGCAAAAACACATCGCCCTGGAGATCTCCACCTTCATTCCCTTGCTGCGCATCCTGTTCGAGTCGGGCATGGCGGTGGAGCAGGCGCTGCGGGTCCTGAGCAACGAGGCCGGGAAACTGCTGCCGGAACTGACCCATGAACTGCGCCTGATCCTGGCGCGGGTGGATTCAGGCCTGGAACTGGGCCAGGAACTGCATCAGACCGCGACCCTGCTGGCGGTGGACGAGTTCACCGACACCTGCGTGATTCTCCAGCAACTGATCCTGCAGGGCGGCGGCGCGATGAAATCCCTGCAGGCCCTCAAGCAATTGCTGGACGACCGGCGCCTGACCCGCCTGCAGGAATACATCTCGAAAATGTCGGCGAAGATGTCGGTGGTGATGATGCTGTTTCTGTTCCCCGCGCTGTTGATCGTGCTGGCCGGGCCCGGCTTCACCGCCATTGCCCGAGCCTTTACCTACTAAAACAGAACAGGAGTGTCGCGGCCGGCGGCGAGTGGCTCGCCGCCGGGATGCCGACGGCATCAGTGGGCGGTGACTCGCTGGCGCAGTCCCGAGTTGCTCGGCGACAAGGCCAGGGCCAGTTGCGTGCGGTTATGCATGTGGGTCAGGCGCAGGACCTGGGACACGTAGAGCTTGACGGTGTTTTCGGTGATGCCCAGTTCACAGGCGATCTGGTAGTTGGTCTGCCCCTTGCCCACCAGTCGCGCCACATCCAGCTGCCGTGGCGACAGCTGGTTGAAGATCGCCGGCACCTCGAACGGGTCGGCGTCGCCACTGCCGTCCTCCGCGGACTCCTCGCTGCGACTGGCCGCTGGCGTGCGCCGGACCTTGTCCAGATCCTGGTACAGGTCGTCGATGGATTCGGAGAGAAACTGCAGCTTCTGGTTCAGGTGCCCCAGGTGCAGGTTCTTCTGCCGTTCCTGCAAGGCGACTTCCTGACGTTGCAGGCCTTCTAGGAGTTCATCCAGGTCGATGGGTTTCTGATAGTAGTCGGCAATGCCGGCACGCATGGCCTTGATCACATCCTGCTTGTCGGACTGCCCGGTGAGCAGGATGGCTTCGAATACCCGCTGCTTGCCGGCCAGACGCTGCAGCTCCTGCACCAGTTGGATCCCGTCCATATCGGGCATGTGCAGATCGCAGAGCACCAGGGCAATGTCCGGGTCCCTGTTGAAGCAGTCCACCGCCTGGCGGGCGGACTCGCAAGGAACACAACGGTAACCGCTGTTTTCAAGAAACTCGCAAAGTTCTTCGACAATCAGCGGCTGATCATCAACCACGAGCACTTTCATCTGAGAAGTGAGCTTGTTCACGTGCGACTCCGTGCGGGCCAATCGCCGATTGACCACTCCTGCCCCGCCCGCAGGTTCCGGGCAGCCACGACTTAAAACCTAGACCTACTTTCCGACTATGTACATAGCATTAATCGGCTCGGCGACTAGTGGATCACGCTCACAGTTAAGACCATTCCAGCCAGGACAAAAGGGGCGAACGGGTATTTTTTTGACAGGCCCATGGCTTGCGCCTCGCCTTGTGGCGCAAGCCCCTGTCTCGGCGCAGAAAGGAGCCTGGGGACGATCAGCAGCCACAGCAGGCTGCAGAACCCGGCGCCAATGAACGCCCCCAGCAGATGCTCGGGATCGGAGGCCAGCCCCAGGGCGGCCATCAATTTGACGTCCCCCGCCCCCATCCGCCCCATGGCATACCCGGGCAGCGTGAGCAGCAGGGCCAGCAACAGGGCCCAGGCGCCCTGGGCAGCCGCAGCGCCCAGCCAGGTACTGCCGGTCCACAGCAGATAGCCGCTCGCCAGCAGCGCGGCGCCCAGCGTCAAGGTGTTGGCAATATGCCGTTGACACAGATCCTGCAGCGCGCACAGCACCAGCCAGATCCACAAAACCCAGAAATGCATGAGCTAAAAAATTCCTTTTAGCGGATTGATTCTATGCTCAATGGACATAGTGACTGTCAGGGTAGACGCACTCATGAAACCGGGCCTCCCCAGCAAGCACCCCAGCAAGCAAAAGGGCGCTGCAGCGATCGAGTTCGCGGCGGTGTTCGTGATCTTCTTCGCGGTGTTTTACGGTCTGGTCAGCTACAGCCTGCCGCTGTTGATGATGCAGTCCTTCAACCAGGCCACCGCCGAGGCCGTGCGCCGGGCCGTGGCGGTCGATCCCAACAGCGCCAACTACGCCACCACGGTGCAGAACCTGGCCAACAGCGTGGTGCAGGCCCAGACCCTGTGGATTCCGTCGCTCTTCAACTTCGCCGCCACCGACTACAGCTCGGTGTACGCCAATGGCGTGCTCACCGTGCGGATCGACTACCCCACCTCGAAGCTCACCCAGGTGCTCCCCCGCCTGGTGTTGCCGGTGGTCGGCCCGGTCCCCAACTTGCCCACGACCCTGTCCGCCCTTTCGAGCGTGCAATTTTGAACGCCAGCGACAAGCTGTTCGGGCGCCTGCTGGGCCGCCAGCCAGCACCGGCCGACGAAGCCCAGGCCCAGTTGCCGGCCCAGGCAGTCGGTTTGCAACTGGTGCTGGACCCGAAGGGGCGGATCCTCACCAGCAGCGGACCGCTGCGCCATGCGCTGGCGCAGTTGCCACCCTCGCCCGAGCCCCACCATCTGCTGGACTACGCCCTGCCCGGCTGCGCTCTGGCCCTGGAGGGGCACCCCGCCGACTGGAGCGCGCAGGTGCTGGATCTGGACCTGCGCGGGCTGGGCGGCAAGACCCTGCACCTGCGCGGCTGGGTCCAGAGCTGTGGCAACCAGTGGCTGCTGCAACTGCTGGACATCGGCGACCTGATCCAACAGCGCCAGCAGGCCCTGAGCCGCGAGCAATGCCAGATCTTCGCCACGCTGATCAACGAGCAGATCCGCCTGTGCACCCTGAGCCGGCTGGCGGAGGTGCTGCACGACCAGCTCGCCGACCTGGCCCGCTACTGCCACATCCCTTGCGTGGGCCTGGCCTTGCTCGACGACGAGGAACAAACCTGGGTGCTGCACAGTGGCTACAGCGCCCACGACGCTCCCCGGCTGTGGCAGGACGGCCAGGTTCTGGGCAGCGGCCTGGACAGCTTGAGCGGCAATGCTCCGCTGCACCTGAATCATATCCAGGGCCTGAACGAGCACCCGCGCCTGCAAGGGATCTTCGGTCATCGCGAAGGTTTCCTGGTGCCCTATCGGGACGCGCACGGCGTCGCCGCCTGGTTGCTGTGCGGCTGCTATGCCGTGCAGCAGCAGGCACCGCACCTGCTGGAACGCGACTGGCTGATGCTCACCGCCGCCCTGGCCGAGCCCTTGCTCGGCCGCCTGCGCGAACAACGCGATCACCTGCACCTGGAACGCCTGGAAGCCCTGCAGGGTCTGTTGGGCGCCGGCTGGTGGGAATTGTGTCCGGAGACTGCCGAGATCCAACTGGCCAGCCAGCTGGCCGCCAGTCTGCAGTTGCCCGACGCGCGCAGCAGGCTGGCGGTCCAGGACTGGCTGGAACTGATTCACCCCGCCGACCGCAGCGAACTGGCCAGCCGCCTGCACGCCCTGACCCTGGGCAAGCCACTGCTGGTCTGCGCGCGCCTGTCCGAGCCGGACCCGAGCCTGCCGCCACGCTGGTACCGCTTGCAGGGCCAGTCCCTGGGACGAGGGGAACAACAGCGGTTCCTGGGCTTCATGCTGGACATCAGCGATATCAAGAACCAGCAGCAACAGGCGGCTGCGGCCCACGCGCGCCTGGACAATCTGATTGCCAGCTCGCCGGCGGTGATCTATGTCCAGCGCTACCTGGAAGGCGCCCTGCAACCGAGCTTTTTCAGCGCCAGCCTGCAACCGCTACTGGGCTGGAGCCTGGAGGACTGCACCACGGCCGGCCTGGCGGACTGGGTGCACCCCGAGGACCACGACCTGTATTTCCAGCGCTGCCGCCAGTTGTTGCGCGAAGGCAGCGTCCACGCCCGCTACCGCCTGCGCGACCGCCACGGGGCTTACCACTGGGTCATGGATGAAGCCAAGCTGCTGCGCGACGACCTGGGCCTGCCGGTGGAGGCCGTCGGCCTGTGGCTGGACGTCACCGAGGCAACCCTGGCCGCCGAGCAGATGCGCCAGAGCGAGGAGCGCTACCGGATTCTGGTGGAAGACTCACCGGCGATGATCTGTCGCTACCGCCCGGACCTGACCCTGACCTTCGGCAACCGGCCGCTGGCAACTTACCTGGAATGCCCCGCCGAGGAGCTGCCGGGTAGCGACCTTGGGCAATGGCTGTCCGCCGAACAGCGCGAAGGTTTCGAGCGACGGATCCAGCGGCTGAGCCCGGAGTTTCCAGTCAGCACCGCCGAGATCTGCCTGCAGTTGCCGGGGCGTGAACACGCCTGGTGGGTCTGGTCCGATCGCGGGGTCTTCGATGAGCAGGGACAGTTGCTGGAGATCCAGGCCGTGGGCCGTGACAACACCGAAGTCCGACGTGCCCAGCAGCAGCTCATGCAGAGCGCGAAAATGGCCACCCTGGGGGAAATGGCCACCGGCCTGGCCCACGAAATCAATCAACCGCTGAACGTGATGCGCATGGCCATCGTCAATGTGCTCAAGCGCCTGAACAGCGGTGAGATCCAGGTCGACTACCTCACCGACAAACTGCATCGTCTCGACACCCAGGTGCAGCGAGCCGCCCGGGTGGTGGATCACATGCGGGTGTTCGGCCGACGTTCGGAGGTGGAGCAGCAACCCTTCAATCCGGCCCTGGCCATCGAGGGCACCCTGTCCCTGCTGGCCGAAGGCATGCGCGGCAAAGGGATCGAACTGCGCATCAGCGAGCTGGGGTTCGAGGTGCAGGTGCTGGGCTTCGTCGACCAGCTGGAGCAGGTGCTGATCAACCTCATGGTCAATGCCCGGGACGCGCTGCTGAGCCAACCGCCGCGGCAAGCCTTCAAGCCCTGGATTGCCGTGCATGGCCAGCGCGACGAACAGCGGGTACGCCTGTGGGTCGAGGACAATGGCGGCGGCATCGACCCACGCCTGCTGGAGCGGATCTTCGAACCCTTCTTCACCACCAAGCCTGCGGGTATCGGCACCGGGCTCGGGCTGTCGGTGAGCTACGGCATAGTGGAAAACATGGGCGGGCGCCTGAGCGTCAGCAACGGAGTGGACGGCGCGCGCTTTTGCATCGAGCTGCCGATTGCCCCGGCGGATCAGATCACCAGGTAGGCCCGGCCGGTCTGCCCGCAGGTGAGGTTGGCGCCGACCTCCACATCCATCAGGTTGATGCCGAGGGTCGCCAGCAGGCTGTTCAGCAGCGGATCGAGCAAGGGGCTCAAGAGGTTGCTGATCAGCGGCATGATCAGGCTGGTCACCCCATTGATCAGGCCCCCCGCCCCCGCCACCACCGAGCCCAGCAGATTGGCATTGACCGGCTGGTAAACCTCCAGGCTGATCCCGGCAATAGCGCCCGACAGGCTGTTGACCAGATTGTTGGTCGGCGCCGCGTTCTGGTAGCTCGGCGCCTGATTGACGTTGGGCGGCGTGGGAAACGGCGGCGCGCTGCTGGCGTACAGCAAGTCGCGCCCGACATTGGGCCCGGTCTGGCTGAGCCCCAGCGCACTGTCGACCTTGAGCCCGATGCCGCCGGCGGCGAACGCCGTCCGCGCCGGGCCGCAACTGCCGATGCCGAGGATCTTGTGGCAGGTCCAGATGCCCAGGTCGACGATCGGCACCGGCGTGACCACCGGTTCCGTCGACGAGGAGAAGGCGGTATTGGGATCGATCTGGCCGATCTTGATATCGGCCAGTGACGACTCGCTGTGCACCGTGAGGCTTTTGCTACCGGCGTTGTCCGTCGGGCAGCTGTAGTTGGTGACGTAGGCCTTGGCGCCCCCCAGTTCCAGGTTGATATCGATGCGCGCCGTAGGCAGCACCTCGGGATCGACTTGCTGGCAGCCGGCGCCCAGCAGGCAAGCGACAGAGTTGATGGTGGCCGCCAGGTTCAAGCTCAGGACGCTGTTGAGGGTCGGCGTCAGCGAGCCCACCAGACCCAGCAGGGCGTTGGCCAGGCCGCTGATCCCGGCCAACCCGGTCAGGTTGACCGACACCAGGGTGCGCACCTGGGCCGTGCGGACATAGATGCGGTTGGCGCCCAGCGGATCGAGGATGGCCAGCCGCGGATCGCCGACCGCCGAGAACTGCGGCGGCTCGATGACCTTGACCCGGATGGTGACGTTGGCCAGGCCCAGCAGGTTGGCCGGCACCACCGCCGCCACCGCGCTCTTGCTGTTGGCCAGCTGGATCATCGCCTGCATCAACTGAAAGAGTTGCAGGTTGGCATCCAGGGCGGTGCTTGCCGCACCGCTCTGCAGCTTGAGGATGTCCCCCAGCGTGAGCTGCGGGATCTGGCTGCTCACCGCCACTTGCAGGGCGCCCAGGGCCGCCAGCACATCGGCCGTGGCGCCATTGGCCTGGACCACGGTGGCGGCGGTCTGGATCAGCCGGGTCAGGCTGGCCTGAGTGTTGAGCAACTGGCTGTAGTTGCCCGCGGCAACCCCCAGATCGATGGCCAGTTGGTCGAGATAGCGCAGCAGGTTGATGTCGCTGTTGAGCAAGCCATTCCAGCCCACGGCGCTGATGTTGAGGCTGCCGCCCAGCATGTTGCCAACCAGGGTATTGAGCAGTGGCGAGTTGGCGCTGTTGACGGTGGCCAGGGTGCTGCGAATGCTCAGTTGCGCCCGCGGTGGGGTGGGCGCGGCGGCCACCGCCGTGGCGCTTAGTTGAGTGGTGAGGTTGATCGGCCCCGGGCTGAACAGTGCCCCGATTCCCGCCGCCACGCTGATGGGCACCGTGTGGGTCGCCACGACCCGCACCGCCGCCGATTGCGTCGGGTCGGCATTGAAGGTACGCAGGCTGTTGGCCCCGGTGGTCAACGCGCCGCACGCGGTGGTCAGGGTGCTGCCGGCGTCGACGGTAAAACCATTGCGGGTCGCACTCTGCCCGGCATAGGCCGCGGCGCTGAGGCCGGCCTGGCAGTTGCCGCCCCGGCTCACGGCTTCCAGCGCGGCGTTGTCGGCGACCCGCTGCAACTTGCGCTGCTCCATGTACAGTCGGCCGCTGTCCACCACCACAACCATCAGCAACAGCGCCAGCCCCAGGGTCACGGCGGCCATCAGACCAATGGCTCCGCGCTGGCGGCGCGGAGCGGTAAAACGCTTCAGGGGAGACATCGGGGCACTCCTTTCCCGGCTCGCAGCCGAGCGCGCACTCCATCGATGCACAGCAGTGTAGTCAAAGGACGGGCCGTCGCTGGCAAGGTGCCAGCTCGCCTGACTGGCGGCGCCAGGGCGCGCCGCCCGTCACTGTCGCGGCCGGTGCCGCGCGGGGCTGAAGGCCTTAGTGCGGCGGGTAGTTCTGCAGGATGCGCATCACCGTACTACGCACCGCGGCGTTGCGATCCACTGGGCTCGGCGAGTTGCTGAGCAGTTGCTCGTCGCTGCCGCGCCACACCAGCTTGCCGTCCTTACCATCCAGCAGGTCGATCTGGATGGTGGCCACCTTGTAGGTGATGTTGCGAGTCTCGTTGTACATCGGCCCGCCCCAGTAGCCATTCCACGGGCCACCCCAACCACCACCGTAGTTGGTGGTGACCTGTTGCTGACGGTCCTCGACGATCAGGTACGCCTGGACCTTGAGATCGGCCGGGGCTGCGCCCTGTACCGGGCGCAGGCCACGCTGGTCCAGTTGCTCGGCCACGGCCTGGCGGATGCGCTGCTCGGTCAGGTCGCTCTTGATCCGTGGATCATCGGGGCGGTATTGCAGGGCGGGTTCTTTCCAGCTCCAGCTGCGGTAGGCGCCAAAGTCCCGGCTGGCGTCGAAATCATGGTTGACCTGGTTGGCGGCGCAGGCACTGAGCAAGGCGGCGCATACCAGTAACGCGATTCGATGGAACATGCTGTTTCTCCGATTCAAGAACAACCACCGGTGGTCCTAACTGGGAGGATAGGCCGCCATTGCCTTTTGCACCGCTTCACGCAAGGCGTCGGCCCGCTCGCTGAGGCTGCCGCGGCTGCTGGTTTCGGCGCTGGCGCTCCAGACCGGCTGGCCGCTGGCGCCGTCATACAGATTGACCCGAACCACCACCACTTCGACCTCGTAGGTGCGCACCACCGGCACGCTGCCGTACATGCCGTAGCCCGGGCCATAACGGTTATAACCGCCGTAGCCGCCATAACCGTAGTCGTCCTGGACCTGGCGCAGGCGCTTCTCCAGGTGCAGGTCGGCACTGACCCACAGGTCCGCCGGGCGCTGGTCCAGTACGGGGCGCAAACCCCGCTGATCCAGAGCGTTGCTCACCGCCTCGGCAATCTGCGCCGAATCGGCCCAGGCCGAGCCGTTGGGCAGGCGCCCATTGAGCCAGGCCCAGTTGCGGTAGCGTCCGTAATCGCGCTGCGGCGCCGGGTAGGCGCTGCGATCGAAGGTGTTGGCCGCTTGCGGCGGCGCCGGCGGCATAGGGTTGCTGCTGGCGACGTAGGGGTTGCTGCCCTGACAGGCGGCAAGCCCCGAACACAGGAAGATCAGACCCAGGCGGCGTTTCATTGCGCACTCCGTTAGACCGGCCGGCACAGCCAATGCAGATAACGCCCAAGGCCGGCGAAACTTGGGTGTCGGCGGTGAGCCAGTTCCATTTCCAACAGGTCCGTCAGCTCGGCCCGAGCCTGGAACTCCACCGGCATGTAATCGTGGAAAACCCGCACTCCGCTCTGGGTTTCGACTCGCCACAAGCCATCAAGTTGCGCCGCCAGCTCGCGCGGATCAAGCGGTTGTTGCGGGGTCAGGCTCTGCTTTTCGCCGGCCATGTCGTTCTTGCGCATCTTGCGGAAATGGCCCTTGAGCAGGTTGCGATAGACCAGCGCATCGCGGTTGTAGAAGGCCAGGGACAACCAGCCATCGACGCGGGTCAACTGGTGCAACACCGGCAGGATCGCGTGGGGCTCGGCCAGCCATTCGAGCACCGCATGGCAGAGCACCAGGTCGTAGGGTTCGGTCAGTTGCCCCAGCAGTTCCTGCCAGGGCGCCTGGATGAAGGTCGCCGGCTGCCCGGCCTCGGCAAAGCGCTGGCGGGCGCCTTCGAGCATCGGCGCGGCGGGCTCGGCCAGGGTCACCTGGTGCCCGCGCTGGGCCAGCCACAGGGACATGTGCCCCAGGCCCGCACCGATATCCAGCACCCGCAGCGGCCGCTCGGGCAGGCTTTCCTTGAGGTCGGCCTGGAGCACCGCGAGGCGGATCGCGCCCTTGGCGCCGCCATAGATCTTCTCGGCGAAACGGGTCGCCAGCTGGTCGAAATGCCGGTCGCTCATGAGCAGAACCGCCGTTCGCTGTCCGCCAGCTTGCTGCGCACCACCTGGTCCATGTCCAGCCCCAATTCGCTGCACAGCAACAGCAGGTAGAGGACGATGTCGCCCACTTCCTGGCCGGCATGGGCCAGCTTGTCCGCCGGCAGTTGCCGCGACTGGTCCTCGGTCAGCCACTGGAAGATTTCCACCAGTTCGGCCATTTCGACGCTGGCGGCCATGGCCAGGTTCTTCGGGCTGTGAAATTGCCGCCAGTCGTTGCGGTCACGGATGGCGTGCAGGCGTTGGGTCAGTTGCTCTAGGTTCATCGGGGTCTCCTGAAGGCGTATAGCTTCCGGGGGATGGGCGTGGGACGCAAGAGCGCTTTCGCCGGCCGGTCGGCTCCTACAGAATGTGCCCGCCCTGGCAGCTTCTATGCTTGGCAGGGAACTCGCCACGGGCATCCATGGCCCAAGGCTCAGCTCAGGCCCCTTCTTTGATCAGGACGCATCCATGCAGGTAGAAAGTTTCTTCGAATGGCTTGGCCAGGCCATAGGTTCGGTCATCCGCTTCATCGTCGACCTGCTCAGCGGGTTGTTCGGCAGCCTGACCCACGCCGGCGGCAATTTCGTCGATGGCCTGGCCCGGGCCCTGGGCATGGACACTTCGATCGTCAGCATCATCGGCCTGATCATCGGCCTGATGTTTCTCTACTGGGCGATCCGCGCCTTCATGCGCGCCTCGATCCTCCTCGGCATCATCTGGCTGGTGCTGGGCCTGTGGCTGCTGAGCTGGATCATCCACTGAGGCCGCGCTAAAACCTCGGCGCATCCTGGCGCCGGGGCTACAATGCCGGCTCTCGCAAGGAGCCCGCATGTCCCCCCTGATCACCGATTGGCGTCATCGCCCCACCCATCGCCGCGTCTGGGCCCTGGCCGCGCCGATGATCCTGTCGAATATTTCCGTGCCCCTGGTGGCCCTTGTGGACAGCACCGTGATCGGCCACCTGCCCCATGCCCATCAACTGGGTGCGGTGGCAGTCGGCGCCAGCCTCTACACCTTCCTGGCCTGGGCCATGGGCTTCTTGCGCATGGGGGCCACGGGGTTCGCCGCCCAGGCCGCCGGCCGCGGCGACGGCGCAGCCCTGCGCCAGATCCTGCTCCAGGGGCTGCTGCTGGCCCTGGGCCTGGCACTGCTGCTGGGAGCGATCGGCGTGCCGCTGAGCGGCGCGGCCCTGCACCTGATGCAACCCTCGGCGGGCCTGGACCAGATGACCCGGGCATTTTTCCACACCCGCCTGCTGGGCCTGCCCGCGGCCCTGGCCAGCTTCGCCCTGGTGGGCTGGTTCCTCGGCACCCAGAATGCCCGGGCGCCGTTGGCCATCCTGCTGAGCACCAACCTGGTGAACATCGCCCTCAACCTGTGGTTCGTCCTCGGTCTGGACTGGGGCGTGGTGGGTTCGGCGCGGGCCTCGGTGATCGCCGAATGGACCGGCGCCCTGATCGGCCTGGCCATGACCCGGCCGGCCCTGCGCGCCTACCCGGGACAAATCGCCTGGGCCGCATTGCGCCGCTGGCAAAGCTGGCGCCCGCTGCTGGCGGTGAACCGCGACATCTTCATTCGCAGCCTGGCCCTGCAATCGGTGTTTTTCCTGATCACCGTGCAAGGCGCCCGCCTCGGGGATGCCACGGTGGCGGCCAATGCCCTGCTGCTCAATGGCCTGTTGCTCACCGCCCACGCCCTGGACGGTCTGGCCCACGCGGTGGAAGCCCTGTGCGGCCACGCCATAGGAGCCCATGACCGCCGGGCCCTGCGTCGTTCGCTGGTGGTGGCCGGTGGCTGGTCATTGCTGGCCAGCTTGGGATTCGCGCTGATGTTCTTGCTAGCTGGCCACCTGTTCATCGAAATGCAGACCGACATTGCCGAAGTCCGCCAGACCGCCTTCACCTACCTGCCCTACCTTGCCGTACTGCCCATGATCGCGGTCTGGAGCTACCTGCTCGATGGCTTGTTCATCGGCGCCACCCGGGCCCGGGAAATGCGCAACGGCATGCTCCTCACCGTGCTCCTGCTGCTGCCCTTTGCCTGGGCCCTGCAAGGCTTTGGCAACCACGGCCTGTGGCTGAGTTTCTTATTGTTCATGCTCTTGCGCAGCCTGACCCTGGGCGCCTTCGCCTGGCAGCTGGAGCGGCGCGACGCCTGGTTTTCCGGGGTTCACTGAGTCGACTCGACAAAGCCGCTGACCCGATCCAGTACCGGCGCCAGCCCACGCAAGGGGCGGGACAGGGCGGCCACCAGGGTGGCGTGATTGGTGCGGGAAAAATAAAACTCCTGCACCGGCACACCCGCCGCGCGCAGTTTGTTGGCCAGGCCACCGGTATTGCGCTGCGGGTTGACCAGCGAATCCTGGTTGGAAGCGATCAACAGCGCTGGCGGCGCGCCCTGGCTGACGTGATTGATCGGCTGCGAATCCGGCGGCGAATCGGGGTAGAAAAACACCGGACGCACCTCCAGGTTGCGAATGGGAAGAAAGTCATAGGGCCCGGCCAGGCCGATCCAGCCCTTGATGATTTGCGGCGTCAGCCCGACCTCTCCCAGAAAGCGCGGATCCAGCGCCAACATCGCGGCGTTGTAGGCCCCGGAGCTGTGCCCCATCAGGAACAGGCGCTGAGGATCGGCGCCAAAGCCGCCGATGTGCTCATGGGTCCAGGCCACGGCGCGGGCCGCGTCCTCGAGAAAGGCCGGGTAACGCACCTGTGGATAAAGCCGGTAGTCCGCCAGCACCACCACCATGCCCCGTGAGGCCAGGGCCTCGCCGACAAAGTCGTAGTCCGCGCGCGAGCCGCTGTTCCAACTGCCACCGTAGAAGAACACCACCACCGGAGCCCCCGCAGCCGCCTGCCGCGGCTGATAGACATCGAGCTTCTGCCGTGGATCGCTGCCGTAGGCAATGTCCGGGGTCTTGATGAAGGTGCTGCCGGGGGTCAGGGAGTTGAGCAGCTTGAGCGGCGAACAGGCCGCCAGCACGCCGATCAACAACCCGCCGAACAACAGCCGCCAGGTGCCGCGTATTGCATTGCTCATCGCTCCTCCCGTCTGCCTTGCGCTTTGCACAGCTGTGTTCAGGCTAGCTGCAAAGGCTGTAGCGGGGACAAAAAAAACCCACCGCATGCGGTGGGTTTTCAAGGCTTGCGCCGAGCGTCAGGACGACAGGTAGGACGAACGGGTCAGGCCCAGGCGCAAGGCGTCGAGGAACTGGGTGCGCTCGGCGCTGCTGATCTTGGCGCTGGCCACCTTGTCGCGGTAGTGAGTCATCAACTCCTCCGGCGACAAGTGCACGTAGCGCAGCATGTCTTCGATGGTGTCGTGAGTCTCGATCCCGGCGTGGTACACGCTGCCGTTAGGCCGCTGGTAGATGTTCACCGAGTCGGTATCGCCGAACAGGTTGTGCATGTCGCCGAGGATTTCCTGGTAGGCGCCCACCAGGAAGATCCCCAGCAGGTAGTCCTCGCCCTCGTTGAGGCCATGAACCGGCAGGCTGGTCTCGATGCTCTGCTCATCGACGTACTGCTTGATCTTGCCGTCGGAGTCGCAGGTCAGGTCTTGCAGCACCGCGCGACGCAGCGGCTCTTCATCCAGACGGTGCAGCGGCAGGATCGGCAGCACCTGGCCGATGGCCCAGGTGTCCGGCAGGCTCTGGAACACCGAGAAGTTGCAGATGTACTTGTCCGCCAGCTTGTCGTTGAGCTCGTCCAGCACCTGGCGGTGGGAACGCTGGCGCGCCTTGAGCGAGTTGTGCAAGCGCCGGCACACGGCGAAGTAGCACTGCTCGGCCAGGGCTTTTTCGGCCAGGGTCAGCTTGCCATCGGCGTACTGGGCGGCGACGTCGCTCATGTAGTGCGTGGCGCGCCAGTAGGTTTCGGTGACCATCTCGATGTCGGTCGGACCCAGCAGGTCCACCAGCCATTGCACGGTTTCCGGTAGTTCTTCCTTGTTGTCGATCTTCGGCACGTCGTCGTTGTGCTTCTCGACGTCGGTGACCTGCACCACCAGCATGGCGTGGTGGGCGGTCAGGGAACGGCCGCTCTCGGAGAAGATGTGCGGGTGCGGCAGGTTCTGCGCGTCGCAGAACTCCTTGAGCATGCCCACCACCACGCCGGCGTAGTCGTCCATGTCGTAGTTGATCGAGCTGGCGTTGCGCGAGTGGGTGCCGTCGTAGTCCACGCCCAGGCCGCCGCCGACGTCGATGTGATCCACCGGCAGGCCGAGGTTGCGCAGTTCGCCGTAGTAGCGGATGGCTTCCTTGAAGCCGTGCTGGTAGTCCGCCAGGTTGGCGATCTGCGAACCCATGTGGAAGTGCAGCAGGCGGATGCCCTGGTCCAGGCCGGCGGCGCGGAAGCGCTCCACCACCGACAGCAGCTGCGCCGCCGACAGGCCGAACTTGGACTTCTCGCCACCGGTGTCGGCCCACTTGCTCGACGCCAGGGACGACAGGCGCACCCGCAGGCCGACCTGTGGCTTGACCTTGAGGGAGGCCGCTTCCTCGATCACCAGGCCCACTTCGGACTCTTTCTCGATGACGATGAACACGTTGTGGCCGAGCTTCTGGCCCATCAGCGCCAGGCGGATGAACTCGCGGTCCTTGTAGCCGTTGCAGACGATGGTGCCGCCTTTGGGCGCCAGGGCCAGAACCGCCAGCAGCTCCGGCTTGGAGCCGGCTTCCAGGCCGATGGAGACGTTCTGGGTGGCGATGATGTTCTCGATCACCGCTTCCTGCTGGTTGACCTTGATCGGGTACAGCGCGGTGTACTTGCTCTGGTATTCCAGGCGCGCGATGTTGGCGTCGAAAGCGCCGGTCAGCTGACGCACGCGGTCCTGGAGAATGTCCGGAAAACGCACCAGCAACGGCAAAGACAAACCGCTCTTGCGCAGCTCCTCGACCTGCTCGAACAGATCGATGGGCAAACTGCTCGGGCCGTTCGGGCGAACTTCGACGCGACCGGCGTCATTGATCGCGAAATACCCGGCCCCCCAATGGCGAATCCCGTAGACACTGCGGCTGTCCGCAACGGTCCATTGGCTGCCATCGTCTTTACGTGTGCGTCGTACGGACATCGAAGTCCCCTATAAAGAAGTCATAGAGCGCCGCCCCAATCCGGGGTCGGCGCAGTCTAAAGAATGAAAATGACGATTAGCCTGCAAGCGCAATAGACCGCGCCTGCCGTGCTGAGTTTAGAAACCGTTCATGAACAGGCTCTGTGAAAACCATGGGAGACGGCGCCGCGTCCTGAGCCAATCAAGACAGGGTCGAGTCAGAGGTGGTTTTCACAGAGGCTGCTAGCCGCCGGACTTCTTCGCCTTGAAACCGTGCTTGACCAGTTCGGCCAAGAGTAGCTCGACATGGTCGCCCTGGATTTCAATGACGCCGTCTTTCAGCGCGCCACCGGTGCCACAGCGCTTCTTCAACGTGGTGGCAAGTTCCTTGAGGGCGTCTTCGGCCAGGGGCACGCCGGTGATGGTGGTCACCGTCTTGCCGCCACGGCCCTTGCTTTCGCGACGCACGCGAGCAATGCCGTCGCCGGCCGGAATCACGGTTTGTTTGCAGATACAGGCGGCCACCGGCTGGCTACAGTCCGGGCAATGTCGACCTGCGTCGGTGGAAAACACCAGGCCACCAAGGGCGGCGAAGGATGCGGCTTTTTTGGCCACCGGCAATCCTCTTGGGAGGACAAAGACTGGTCGAAGCACATGGCGGTGCCATCGACCGCGAAGCCCCACTCAGGCAGGGGCAGCGCTACTGGGCCGGCGGCGCTTGCAACAAGCGCCGCCGGTTCAGCTTGAAAAGTCGCGCAGTGTAACGGCAAAAAGCCCGGTTGCTAAGAGCCAATCAGCGTCAATTTATGCAACTTTAACGACGTCGCGCCAGATAGCGTTGCAAGGCGGCCAGGGAGTCCGGGCAATAGGGCTTTTCATGGATTTCCCGCAGCACCTGGTCCAGGGGAATGAAGCGCGCTTCAAGGACTTCTTCCGGCTGCAGGCGCAGCGGACCGTCCCAGACTGCGGAGAAGGCCGAACACCAGAGACGGTTGCCGGTGTCTTCGAAAAAAAAGTGATCGTGGGCGGTCAACTCGACCCCGCTTACCCCCAGTTCCTCTTCCAGTTCTCGGGCGGCGGACTCGGCGTAGCTTTCCGTCGCCAGGACCATGCCGCCGGCGGCGACATCCCAATAACCCGGGTAGATGGCCTTGCTCAGGGTGCGCCGGTGCACGCACAGCTCACCGGCGGAGTTGAACAGCATGATGTAGGTGCCACGGCCAATCAGGCCACGCTCGCGCAGCTCGGAACGGACCATGGCACCCAGCAGCTGGTCTTCGCCATCGACCCAGGCAATTTCTTCAGCATCGGAGGCTGCGCGGTGCGCGGCCTCTTTGTCGGTTGCGACCATGGATCAGCCTTGATTGAGCAGTTGACGCAAGTCGATGACCGCCGCGTTGGCCCGGGAAATATAGTTGGCCATCACCAGCGAGTGGTTGGCCAGAATGCCAAAGCCGCTGCCGTTGAGGATCATCGGGCTCCAGACCGGCTCCTGGGAGGCCTCCAGTTCACGGATGATCTGGCGCACGCTGACGGTGGCGTTCTTCTTCGCCAGCACGTCGGCAAAGTCCACTTCGATGGCGCGCAGCAGGTGGGACAGGGCCCAGGCCTGGCCACGGGCTTCGTAGAACACGTTGTCGATCTGCATCCACGGCGTTTCCTCCAGCTCTTCGTCCACTTGCGGCACCTGGCCGGGGGCGAGCACTTCGGTTTTCAACGCGGTGTTGAGTTTGACCCGGCCAACACTGGCCGACAGGCGCTGAGACAGCGAACCCAGGCGCGTGCCGACATCACCCAGCCAGTTGTTCAAGTTGTCGGCACGGGCATAGAACTGTGCGGTCTTCTGGTTCGGATCGGACAGACGCGCCTGGTAGCGGCTCAGGGAGTTGATGCCTTCCTGGTACTCCGACTCGCTGGAGGGCAGGATCCAGCTCTTGTTGTCGAAGTTGAAGCGCGGCTCGGCCTTGGCCAGGTCAGCGTCTTCAGCGGACTGGGACTGGGAACGGGCGAAGTCCTTGCGCAGGGCGCGGGTCAGGTCGCGGACCTGGACCAGCACGCCGTATTCCCAGCTCGGCATGTTGTCCATCCACAGACCCGGTGGAAAACGGTCGTTGGAGATATAGCCACCCGGCTTGTCGAGCAAGGTGCTGGCCACGGTCTTCAGGGTTTCCACGGTGGTGTAGCCCACCACCATCTGCCGGCCTTCTTTCTCGGCGGCGATCTGGGCGTTCTGCTGGACCGGAAACAGCGCCGGTTCCTGGCTCCAGTACCAACCCAGGCCACCGGTCACCAGCAGGTACAGGCCCAGCAAGGTGGCCAGGGCGCGACTGAACAGCAGGCCACCAAAATAGCTGCGTGTCGCCGACTTGGGTTGGGCAGCACGATCCGGCGCGCTGCCTGCGCGATTCTTCCAATCCAGCATGGCTATGTCCTTTCAATCACTTGGGTTCATCGGTTCGACCACAACCCTACTCCATCGTGCCTTGCCTTGACGGGATAAATCTTCCGGCAAATGCGCGTCGCGCAATGATTGCGAATCGGGCGATCACTATAAATGAAGCACCGGCCAGAACCTATGCGACCAGTCGGTCAGGAACTGAATTGCGTCGCCTTGCACATTATTGACGCACGACACTCATGGGACGCAAAAGTGGTGCTAGCATAGAGCCACCAGTCGATCTCAGCATGCACCCTAACTAGTAGTCAGGATATGACCGAGCCAGAAGACCCCAGCCGTGAGCGCCTCAAGCACCACTTTGCCCAGCGGGTAATTCATCAGGCACGTCAGATTCTTGAGATATGGCAGCGTCTGCAACGCAGCGAATGGTCCACCAGCGACATGTCCGAATTGTGCGAGGCCAACCTGCGCCTGCTGCGCTTCGCCGAACGTTTCGAACAACCCGAACACACTCAGCTGGCCCGCAGCATCAGTCAGTCCCTGGAGGCGGTGGATGCCAATCGCGGGCGCCTGAGCAGCACCCTGATCACCGATCTCAACCGCCTGATGCAGCGCCTGTCGCGCACCGGCCTGCGCCACGGCGACCAACTGGAACAGACCTTCCTGCCGCCCTTGCGCAAGCCGATCTACGTGATGCTGCAGGACCACGACCGCGCCGAACGCCTGGCCAAGCAGCTGGAGTTCTTCGGCCTCAGCGCCCAGTCCCTGGACAGCATTGCGGCCTTTCGCTCGTCCATGGTCGAGCGCCTGCCGGCGGCCATCGTCATAGACGTCGACTTCTGCGGCCCCGGCATGGGCCTGACCCTGGCCGCCGAGGCCCAGGTCGGCCTGGAGCAGAAACTGCCGCTGCTGTTCTTCAGCCTGCATGAAACCGATACCCCGACCCGCCTGGCCGCCGTGCGCGCCGGTGGCCAGGAGTTCCTCACCGGCACCCTGGAAGCCTCCAGCCTGCTGGAAAAGATCGAGGTGCTGACCTGCGTCGCCCAGTACGAACCCTATAAAGTGCTGATCATCGATGACTCCCGGGCCCAGGCGCTGCACACCGAGCGCCTGCTCAACAGCGCCGGGATCGTCACCCGCACCCTGATCGAGCCGATCCAGGCCATGGCCGAGCTGGCGGACTTCCAGCCGGACCTGATCATCCTCGACATGTACATGCCGGCCTGCACCGGCACCGAGCTGGCCAAGGTGATCCGCCACAACGACCGCTACGTCAGCGTGCCGATCATCTACCTGTCCGCCGAAGACGACCTGGACAAGCAGCTGGACGCCATGAGCGAAGGCGGCGACGACTTCCTGACCAAGCCGATCAAGCCGCGGCACCTGATCACCACCGTGCGCAACCGCGCAGCCCGGGCGCGCAACCTCAAGGCGCGGATGGTCCGCGACAGCCTTACCGGCCTGTACAACCACACCCATATCCTGCAATTGCTGGAAGACTGCAGCTTCCGCGCCCGCCGTGAGGGCAAGCCGCTGAGTTTCGCCATGCTCGACATCGACCACTTCAAGCGGGTCAACGACAGCCACGGCCACCCCATGGGCGACCGGGTGATCAAGAGCCTGGCGCTGTTTCTCAAGCAGCGCCTGCGCAAGACCGACTTCATCGGCCGCTACGGTGGCGAAGAATTTGCCATTGTCATGCCCGACACCGACCAGGAATCGGCGTGCAAGGTGCTGGACGAAATCCGCCAGCGCTTCGCCGAGATCCACTACCCGGCCCAGCCCCAGGACCTGTGGTGCACCTTCAGCGCCGGGGTGGTGGAGATGCAGGAAGACTCCGACAGCCTGATGATGGCCAGCCAGGCCGACGAAGCCCTGTACCGCGCCAAGCACGGCGGCCGCAACCGGGTACAGGCCGCGCGCCAATCAAGTCAAAGTGCCACCTTTTCATCCGAATCCACCGATTCGGTCATAACCTTGTAATACAAACGCAATAAATTCAGGCGCTTACCATTTTCGCCGTTGGTAGAGCCCCGATGCGCCTGAAGCTGCTGACCAATCTCAATACCTTGCTGCTGGTTGCCGTTTGCCTCGCCCTGGGGGCAACGCTGTGGTGGTCGCAACGCGCCCTGGAACGCCCCTATCTATTGATGGAGCGTTACTTGGGGCTGTCCCAGCAGTTTCAGAATCAAGTGGCGCGCAATGTCGAAGACTATCTGGCCAGCGGCGATGCCCTGCGCCTGAGCAGCGCGACCCAGGCCCTGGAAACCCTGCAAGGCGAGCTCGACGAACTGCCGCCGGCGCTGGCACAAAGCCTGCGCCCGAGCCTGGCCAGCCTCGACGCCTTCAGCAAGAGCGACCTGCTGGCAGCCGGCAAGCTGGCGGGCGACCCCCAGGCGCTGCTGTTGCAGGCCGAGCGCGAACTGGGCGCCAACCTGGAGCAGCTCAGCCAGTACGCCAGCGGAACCAGGAACCCGGACGCGGCCCACTACCTGCCGCTATTGCTCACCGCCTCGCAGCACCTGGGCAAACTGTCCCTGGCCCGCGACAAGCTGGTGAGCAGCGGCCGCAGTGAACTGGCCGTCGATGTCGAACGCGAAGTGAACAACATCCGCGCCCAGGCCGATCAGCTTGAAGCCCAGCCTTTATTGGGCGTGGCTGCCAGCAGTGAGTCCGGCACCGATGATTTCGCCGCCATGATGGGCCTGGAAAACACTCAGAAAGCCGCCACCGAAGACGCCGGTATCAGCCTCAAGCGCGAACTCAACAGCCTGCTCAACCGCTACCCGGCGGAACTCAAGCGCACCCGCGAGCAGATCCAGCAACGCGCCGACCTCGCCGCCGCCACCCTGCTGAAAATCACCGCCGTGCGCCAGGCCATTGCCGAGCTGGAACCGGCGGTACGGGCCCAGCACGGGCAGATCCAGGGCGAAGTGCGCCTGATGCAGGGGCTGATGATCGGCTTGATCCTGCTGATCGCCCTGGTCATCGACACCTTGCAGCGCAAGCTGGCCCGGGTCCTGACCAACCTCGCCCCAGCGCTGTCGACCTGGGCCGAAGGCGATTTCAGCCAGCCGATCCAACTGGGCAAGACCAACCACGAACTGCACGCCATCGAAGAGTCCCTGAACCGTCTGCGCGCCTATCTGGTGGACCTGGTGGGCACCATTCGCCAGAACGCCGAGCAAGTGGTCGGCAGCAGCCGCGCCCTGGCCGACCTCAGCAGCGGCCTGCACAGCGGGGCCGAACGCCAGGCCGGCGACACCGCGCAAATTCGCGATGCCTTGGGCGAACTGGAAGCCACCATCCAGCAGGTCGCCGGCGATGCCAGCCAGGCCGCCGATGCCAGCAGCAGTGCCGGGTTGGCGGTGCAGCAAGGGCAGAAAGTCATCGGCCTGAGCCTGACCGGGCTGCATGCGCTTGTAGGGGAAGTCCAGGGCAACGCGCAGATGATCGAACACCTGGCCCAGGAATCGGCCACCATCGGTGGCGTGCTGACGGTGATCCGCTCCATCGCCGACCAGACCAACCTGCTGGCCCTCAACGCCGCCATCGAAGCCGCCCGCGCCGGGGAAATGGGCCGCGGCTTTGCCGTGGTCGCCGAAGAAGTGCGCTCCCTGGCCCTGCGCACCGCCGGCGCCACGGCGGAGATCCAGACCCTGATCGCCGGCCTGCAAAGCGCCGCGCAGCAATCGGTGCAGGGCATGCGTGCCCAGGTGGAACACGCCGAAGCCACCGCCAGTCAGGCCCAGGCCGCCGACGGCGCGCTGGATGAAATCGTCGGGGCGATCCAGACCATCGCCGACACCGCAGTGCGCATCGCCGATGTCACCGCCCAACAAAGCGGCGCGGTCAGCGAGATTCGCGACCACAGCGAACGCATCCACCAACTGGGCGGCGACAACCTGCTGCGCATCGGCGAAGGCCGGGCCCAGGGCGAGAACCTGCTGGACCTGGGCGGGCAATTGCATACCGCGGTGCAGGCCTTCCGCGTCTGAGGCCGCCTGGCCGCCCAGCGTCGCAGCCCATCGGGGCAAGCCCTCTCGGCCCTGCCCAGGGGATCGCCGCGCCGCAGGGCGCAAAATCGCAGCGACCGGCAGCCCTTTTCAGCGCAACAGCGGCGAAATCAACGCCAGGCACATCAGTGCTCCCTGGTTGCGGGCAAATGACCGGATTTAATCAGTCGGTCACATATTTTGCGCAAACATCGGTCATCGTGCTGGCTATTGCCGAGAACTGGACAGTCATAAAGTCTTTCCGGCATAGTCGCCGGGTTTTGACAACAGCCCCCCGATAACAAGGAACGACCGATGGCCACCCTACTGGTGCTTCACGGCCCCAACCTGAACCTGCTCGGCACCCGTGAACCGGGGGTCTACGGTGCAACCACCCTGGCCCAGATCAATCAGGATCTGGAGCAGCGGGCCCGTGATGCCGGGCACCATCTGCAGTACCTGCAGAGCAATGCCGAGTACGAATTGATCGAGCGCATCCATGCCGCCCGCGATGAAGGCGTGGACTTCATTTTGATCAATCCAGCAGCTTTTACGCATACAAGCGTCGCATTACGTGACGCGCTGCTGGCGGTGAGCATCCCATTCATCGAAGTGCATTTGTCCAACGTGTACAAACGCGAACCTTTCCGCCATCACTCCTACTTCTCCGATGTTGCGGTGGGAGTGATCTGCGGCCTTGGCGCCAGCGGTTACCGACTGGCCCTGGAGGCCGCCCTAGAACAGCTTGAACGCCAGGCAAAAGCTTGAACGACAAGCGATAAACGCCCCTGACCGACCCTTGGGAGTTGATGATTCATGGATATCCGTAAAGTTAAGAAACTGATCGAACTGCTGGAAGAGTCCGGCATCGATGAGCTGGAGATCAAGGAAGGCGAAGAGTCCGTGCGCATCAGCCGCCACAGCAAGACTCCAGCCCAGCAGTACTACGCACCGGCTCCGGTTGCCGCTCCAGTAGCTGCTCCTGCCGCTGCCGCACCGGCCGCCGCCGCGGCTCCTGCAGCACCCGCCGCACCGGCGCTGAACGGCACCGTGGCCCGTTCGCCAATGGTCGGTACTTTCTACCGCAAATCTTCGCCTACCTCGCCAGCCTTCGTTGAAGTCGGCCAGAGCGTGAAGAAAGGCGACACCCTGTGCATCGTCGAAGCGATGAAGATGATGAACCACATCGAAGCTGAAACCAGCGGTGTGATCGAATCCATTCTTGTCGAAGACGGCCAGCCGGTTGAGTACGACCAACCGCTGTTCACCATCGTTTGAACCGCGGAGAGTCTTTGATGTTGAAGCCTGCGAAGTTGGAAAAAGTCCTGATCGCCAACCGCGGCGAAATCGCCCTGCGGATCCTGCGTGCCTGCAAGGAAATGGGGATCAAGACCGTCGCCGTCTACTCCAAGGCCGACAAGGAGCTGATGCACCTGGGCCTGGCGGACGAATCCGTTTGCATCGGGCCTGCGCAAGCCGCGCAGTCCTACCTGCACATCCCGGCCATCATCGCGGCCGCTGAAGTCACTGGCGCTACGGCGATCCACCCTGGCTACGGCTTCCTGGCGGAAAACGCCGACTTCGCCGAACAGGTGGAAAACTCCGGCTTCGCCTTCATCGGCCCGAAAGCCGAAACCATCCGCCTGATGGGCGACAAGGTTTCCGCCAAGCACGCCATGATCGCGGCCGGTGTTCCGACGGTTCCAGGTTCCGACGGCCCACTGCCGGAAGACGAGGAAACCGCCCTGCGCATTGGCCGTGAAGTCGGCTACCCGGTGATCATCAAGGCCGCTGGCGGCGGCGGTGGTCGCGGCATGCGCGTGGTGCACAAGGAAGAAGACCTGATCGCCTCGGCCAAGCTGACCCGCTCCGAAGCCGGCGCGGCGTTTGGCAACCCGATGGTCTACCTGGAGAAGTTCCTGACCAACCCACGTCACGTGGAAGTCCAGGTACTGTCCGACGGCCAGGGCAACGCCATCCACCTGGGCGACCGCGACTGCTCGCTGCAGCGCCGGCACCAGAAGGTCCTCGAAGAAGCGCCGGCACCGGGCATCGACGAGACCGCGCGCCAGGAAGTCTTCGCCCGCTGCGTCAAGGCCTGTATCGACATCGGCTACCGCGGTGCCGGTACGTTCGAGTTCCTGTACGAGAACGGTCGCTTCTACTTCATCGAGATGAACACTCGCGTGCAGGTAGAGCACCC
Organism: Pseudomonas protegens; assembly: GCF_013407925.2. Taxonomy (NCBI): domain Bacteria; kingdom Pseudomonadati; phylum Pseudomonadota; class Gammaproteobacteria; order Pseudomonadales; family Pseudomonadaceae; genus Pseudomonas; species Pseudomonas protegens. The sequence continues at coordinate 2,495,250 of NZ_CP060201.1, forward strand.
GGTATCGGAAATGGTCACCGGTATCGACATCGTCAAGGAGATGCTCAGCATCGCCGCCGGCAACAAGCTGTCGTTCACCCAGGATGACGTGGTCATCCGCGGTCACGCGCTGGAATGCCGGATCAACGCCGAAGACCCGAAAACCTTCATGCCAAGCCCAGGCACGGTCAAGCATTTCCATGCCCCGGGCGGCAACGGCGTGCGCGTCGACTCGCACCTGTACAGCGGTTACGCGGTTCCACCGAACTACGATTCGTTGATCGGAAAGCTGATCACCTACGGGGCGACCCGTGACGAAGCCATGGCGCGCATGCGCAATGCGCTGGACGAAATCGTCGTCGACGGGATCAAGACCAACATCCCGCTGCACCGCGACCTGACCCGTGACGAAGGCTTCTGCAAAGGGGGCGTGAACATTCACTACCTCGAGCACAAGCTGGCCGAGCAACACTGATCGGCACCCGCCACACCGACAAGGCCGCTTTCGAGCGGCCTTGTTGTATCTGTCGTTCCCTCCTCCACCCTGTAGGAGCGAGCTTGCTCGCGAACCGCGCAGCGGACCTTACCGGCATCACTTGATCAACGGCCATCCCAAGCAACAACCCGGCGTCCCCCTCGCTCCTGCGGGGCGTCTCGCGTAAACTTGCGCGCTTCTCGCGGCCCGCTAGGCTGCACATCACATATTTTCAAAGGTGCCCGCCATGCCTTGGCTGCAAGTCCGTCTCGCCATCAGCCCAGAACAAGCCGAAACCTATGAAGACGCTTTTCTTGAAGTCGGTGCCGTTTCGGTCACCTTCATGGACGCCGAGGATCAGCCGATCTTCGAACCCGAACTGAACACCACCCCATTGTGGTCCCACACCCACCTGCTGGCCCTGTTCGAAGGCGGCACCGAAGCCGCCAGCGTGCTCGCTCACCTGGAACTGCTGACCGGCAGCCCGTTGCCCGAGCATCACAGCGAAGTCATCGAAGACCAGGACTGGGAGCGCAGCTGGATGGACAACTTCCAGCCGATGCGCTTCGGTCAGCGTCTGTGGATCGTCCCCAGCTGGCACGCCGCGCCGGAGCCGGATGCGGTCAACCTGCTGCTCGACCCGGGCCTGGCATTCGGCACCGGCACCCACCCGACCACCGCGCTGTGCCTGGAGTGGCTGGACAGCCAGGACCTCAAGGACTGCAACGTGCTGGACTTCGGCTGCGGCTCAGGGATCCTCGCCATCGCTGCCCTGCTGCTGGGCGCCAAGCAAGCGGTCGGCACCGACATCGACGTGCAGGCCCTGGAAGCCTCCCGAGACAACGCCGGACGCAACGGGATTGCCGACGAACTGTTCCCGCTGTACCTGCCCGAGCAATTGCCGCAGGTCCAGGCCGATGTGCTGGTGGCCAACATCCTGGCCGGCCCGCTGGTGGCACTGGCGCCGCAACTGTCGGGCCTGGTCAAGTCCGGCGGGCGCCTGGCGCTCTCCGGCATCCTCGCCGAGCAAGGTGAAGAAGTGGCCGCGGCCTATGCCCAGGACTTCGATCTGGATCCGATCGCCACCCTCGATGGCTGGGTGCGCATCACCGGCCGTCGGCGCTAGAATGGCCGCCTGCATAATCCGGATGGCCGCATGACCGACAGTTTCGTCACCCAATGCCCACATTGCCAAACCAGGTTCCGTGTCAGCCACGCTCAACTGAGCGTGGCTCGCGGGGTGGTGCGCTGTGGCTCCTGCCTGCAGGTGTTCAACGCCGCGCGGCAGTTGCTGGAGCAGCGCGCCGCCAAGGAAAGCGCAGCGTCCAGGCCGGTGGCGAAACCGGCGCCCGCGCCAGCAGCTCCTGTCGAGCCGCCAGCAGAGCCGGCTGCGGCCCCCGCGCCAGCGGCGGCGCCCGTACAGCGCGCCATCAGCCAGAAACAATGGTCGGCTGCCGAAATGGACCTGGATCACCTGGACCTCGACGAGGAGCTGGCCAAGCTCGAACAGCGGGAAATCCAGCCAGCCAAGGCCTTTGGCCAGGAACGGGAGCATAAGGAAGGCAGCCTCAGCGCCCGCCGCGATCCACAGGACGCCGATGATGCCCACTGGCCCGATGGCCTGTTTGGCAGCGCCGCTGAACACGACGAGCCGCCGCCCGTGGCCCTCAAGGCCCAGGCACAGGCGGATGAACCCAGCCCCGAGCCAACTCGGCAGAGCCGCACCGAACCGTCGCTGTCCTTCAACCTGGCGGACCTGGAAGACGAACCGAAAGCGCCCAAGCTGCGCCTGGACGATGACCTGGAACCTTTCGACGCCCGGATCTCGGCAGACAGCGCCGAGCAGGACGACGCAGCGGACACGACACACGGCAATAAGCGCCGCGAACGCAGCGAACCCGCAGTGCCAGAGGATGTCTTGCTGGACCTGGTGGACGATCCGCTCCACCTCGACTGGCAGAAACGCCGCTCCCCCTGGGGTCGGCGCCTGCTCTGGCTGCTGCTGATCCTGCTGGCCGCCGGCGGCCTGGCGGGCCAGTACATCGCCTACCATTTCGACGAACTGGCGCGCCAGGACCAGTACCGCCCCTGGTTCCAGCAACTGTGCCCGGAATTCGGCTGTACGGTGCCGTCCCGAGTGGATATCGCCCGGATCAAGAGCAGCAACCTGGTGGTGCGCAGCCACCCGGAATTCAGCGGAGCCCTGGTGGTGGACGCCATCATCTACAACCGCGCGCCGTTCTCCCAACCCTTCCCGCTGCTGGAGCTGCGCTTCGCCGACCTCAACGGCCACCTGATTGCCAGCCGCAGCTTCAAACCCGGCGAGTACCTGGGCGGTGAAATGCAGGATGTGGCGGAAATGCCGCCGCAGACGCCGATTCACATCGCCCTGGATATTCTCGACCCCGGGCCGAAAGCCGTGAACTACAGTCTCAGCTTCCACTCGCCCGAGTGAATCGGCTGAACGAGCTGGCGAACAACTCTGAATTGAAGACAGATTTATGACTGCGCCGCTCAGATTGATCCCAGAGCGATAACGGAATAACTGTTCAGATTTTATCCAATTCAGCCTTTATCCGGTCATCGAGAGCGGGTATCATGCCAACCCTTTTTCGAACTCTCATGATCCGGCCCCACAACAGGGAAGTCCTATGTCGGCGGTACGCATCGGCCCATATACATTGCACAACGGCTTGATTCTCGCCCCGATGGCGGGGGTCACCGACCAGCCCTTTCGTCAGCTTTGCAAGCAGTTGGGCGCGGGCCTTGTAGTCTCGGAAATGGTCACCAGCGACATGAGCTTGTGGAACAGCCGCAAATCGCGGTTGCGCATGATCCACGAAGGCGATCCCGAGCCACGCTCGGTGCAGATTGCTGGTGGCGATGCACAGATGCTGGCGGATGCCGCCCGCGCCAACGTCGAGTTGGGCGCACAGATTATTGATATCAACATGGGGTGTCCGGCGAAGAAGGTCTGCAACAAGGCCGCCGGCTCCGCGTTGCTGAAAGACGAAGCCCTGGTCAACGAGATTCTCCAGGCGGTGGTGGCCGCGGTGGATGTACCGGTCACCCTGAAGATCCGCACCGGCTGGGACCGGCAGAACAAGAACGGCCTGACGGTGGCGAAGATCGCCGAACAGGCAGGCATCACGGCACTGGCGGTCCATGGTCGGACCCGGGCCGACCTGTACACCGGTGAAGCCGAGTACGACACCATCGCCGCGATCAAGCAGGCGGTGTCGATTCCGGTCTTTGCCAACGGCGATATCGACTCACCCGAAAAAGCCCGGCAGGTGTTGCATGCCACCGGCGCCGACGGGCTGTTGATTGGCCGGGCCGCCCAGGGGCGGCCATGGATTTTTCGTGAGATCGAGCACTTCCTGCGTACCGGTGAAACCCTCCCGGCACCGGAGCTGTTCGAAGTGGAACGTATTCTGCTAGAGCACCTGGCCGCGCTGCATGCCTTCTATGGAGAGGTCATGGGCGTCCGCATCGCACGCAAGCATGTGGGCTGGTATCTCGCAACCCTGCCGGGCGCCAGGGAGTTTCGCGCCCACTTCAATCGTTTGGAAGATACGGAAGCACAATGCGCCAACGTTCGTGAGTTCTTTGCCGGACGTTACAAGAGCCTGGAAACAGGGGACGGAGAAGGGGTGGCCGCATGACGATGATGACCGAGACTTTAGTGAGTGGAACAACACCCGTGAGCGACAACGTGAATTTGAAACAGCACCTCAATACCCCCAGCGAAGAAGGCCAGACCCTTCGCGGGAGTGTCGAGAAGGCGCTGCACAATTATTTCGCCCACCTTGAGGGCGCTGCCGTCACGGACGTGTACAACCTGGTGCTCTCCGAAGTCGAGGCTCCGTTGCTCGAAAGCGTGATGAACTACGTCAAGGGCAACCAGACCAAGGCCAGCGAACTCCTGGGTCTGAACCGCGGCACCCTGCGCAAGAAACTCAAGCAGTACGATTTGTTGTAAGCATGCACTCAAACCAGAAAGGCGCCCGCGTAAAAAACGGTCGCCTTTTTTGCTGACTCCTTTGCTTTTGATGGAAATTGAGATGACCGACCAGACTACCCGCCTGCCGATCCGCCGCGCCTTGATCAGTGTTTCCGACAAGACCGGGATCCTTGAATTCGCCAAGGAACTGGAAGCCCTTGGCGTGGAGATCCTCTCCACCGGCGGGACCTTCAAGCTGCTGCAGGACAACGGCGTGTCCGCAGTGGAAGTGGCGGATTACACCGGTTTCGCGGAAATGATGGACGGCCGGGTCAAGACCCTGCACCCGAAAATCCACGGCGGTATCCTCGGTCGTCGCGGCATCGACGACGCCATCATGAACGAGCACGGCATCAAGCCGATCGATCTGGTGGCGGTCAACCTCTACCCCTTCGAAGCCACCATTTCCAAGCCCGGCTGCGACCTGCCGACCGCCATCGAGAACATCGACATCGGCGGCCCGACCATGGTCCGCTCGGCGGCCAAGAACCATAAGGACGTGGCCATCGTGGTCAATGCCAGCGACTACGCCGACGTCCTGCAAAGCCTCAAGGCCGGTGGCCTGACCTACGCCCAGCGTTTCGACCTGATGCTCAAGGCCTTCGAACACACCGCCGCCTACGACGGCATGATCGCCAACTACATGGGCACCGTGAACCAGGCCGCCGAGACCCTCTCGACCTCCGGCCGCAGCGAATTCCCGCGCACCTTCAACAGCCAGTTCATCAAGGCCCAGGAAATGCGCTACGGCGAGAACCCGCACCAGAGCGCGGCGTTCTACGTGGAAGCCAAGCCTGCCGAAGTCGGCATCGCCACCGCCACCCAGCTGCAAGGCAAGGAGTTGTCCTACAACAACGTCGCCGACACCGACGCCGCCCTGGAATGCGTGAAGAGCTTCGTCAAGCCGGCCTGCGTCATCGTCAAGCACGCCAACCCGTGCGGCGTGGCAGTGAGCCCGGACGCTGAAGGCGGCATCCGCCAGGCCTACGAACTGGCCTACGCCACCGACACCGAATCGGCCTTCGGCGGCATCATCGCCTTCAACCGCGAACTGGACGCCGAAACCGCCAAAGCCATCGTCGAGCGTCAGTTCGTCGAAGTGATCATTGCCCCGAGCGTCAGCGAGGAAGCCCGCGCCATCGTCGCCGCCAAGGCCAATGTGCGCCTGCTGGCCTGCGGCCAATGGTCCGCCGACCGGGTTCCGGCCTGGGACTACAAGCGCGTCAACGGTGGCCTGCTGGTGCAGAGCCGCGACATCGGCATGATCGGTGCCGACGACCTGAAAGTGGTGACCAAGCGCGCTCCGACCGAGCAAGAGATCCACGACCTGATCTTCGCCTGGAAAGTGGCCAAGTTCGTCAAGTCCAACGCCATCGTCTACGCCAAGAACCGCCAGACCATCGGCGTTGGCGCCGGCCAGATGAGCCGCGTGAACTCGGCGCGGATCGCCGCGATCAAAGCCGAACACGCCGGCCTGCAGGTACAGGGCGCGGTCATGGCGTCCGACGCCTTCTTCCCGTTCCGTGACGGTATCGACAACGCGGCCAAGGTCGGCATCACCGCGGTGATCCAGCCAGGCGGCTCGATGCGTGACAACGAAGTGATCGCCGCGGCCGACGAGGCCGGCATTGCCATGGTGTTCACCGGCATGCGCCACTTCCGTCACTAACAGCAGCCACAAGCTGCAAGCGACAAACCAGAGCCGACAGCCGTCGCCCTTGCTTGCACTTGCAGCCTTTCTTATTCAAAGCCGCACGCCGCACTTCAGAGCAATCCGGATTGCTCCTCACTTGCAGCTTGCGGCTTGTAGCTTCCTCCGAAGGAGTCTGACTTGAACGTTTTGATCATTGGTAGCGGCGGTCGCGAACACGCCCTGGCCTGGAAAGTCGCTCAGGACCCACGGGTCGAAAAAGTATTCGTCGCCCCCGGCAACGCCGGCACCGCCATCGAAGCCAAGTGCGAGAACGTCGCCATCGACGTCCTGGCCCTGGAGCAGTTGGCCGATTTCGCCGAGAAGAATGTGTCCCTGACCATCGTCGGTCCGGAAGTGCCGCTGGTGGCCGGTGTGGTCGACCTGTTCCGCTCCCGTGGCCTGGACTGCTTCGGCCCGACCGCCGGCGCCGCGCAGCTGGAAGGCTCGAAGGCCTTCACCAAGGATTTCCTGGCGCGCCACAAGATCCCGACCGCCGACTACCAGAACTTCACCGAGATCGAGCCGGCCCTGGCTTATCTGCGTGAAAAAGGCGCTCCAATCGTGATCAAGGCCGACGGCCTGGCCGCCGGTAAAGGCGTGATCGTCGCCATGACCCTGGCCGAAGCCGAAGAAGCCGTGCGCGACATGCTCGCCGGCAATGCCTTCGGTGAAGCCGGTTCCCGCGTGGTGATCGAGGAGTTCCTCGACGGCGAGGAAGCCAGTTTCATCGTCATGGTCGACGGCAAGAACGTGCTGCCGATGGCCACCAGCCAGGACCACAAGCGCGTCGGCGACGGCGACACTGGCCCCAATACCGGTGGCATGGGCGCTTATTCGCCAGCACCGGTGGTCACCGCCCAAGTGCACCAGCGGGTGATGGATCAGGTGATCTGGCCCACCGTGCGCGGCATGGCCGAGGAAGGCAATGTCTACACCGGCTTCCTCTATGCGGGCCTGATGATCGACAAGGCCGGCAACCCGAAAGTCATCGAGTTCAACTGCCGCTTCGGCGATCCAGAAACCCAGCCGGTGATGCTGCGCCTGCAGTCGAGCCTGGTGCTGTTGGTCGAAGCCGCCCTGGCCCAGGCCCTGGACAAGGTCGAAGCGCAGTGGGATCCACGCCCGAGCCTGGGCATCGTCCTGGCGGCCGGCGGCTATCCTGGTGACTACGCCAAGGGCGCGGCCATCACCGGCCTGGATGCGGCAGCGGACCTGGAAGGCAAGGTGTTCCACGCCGGCACCGCGCTCAAGGACGGTCAGGTGGTGACCTCCGGCGGCCGGGTGCTCTGCGCCACCGCCATGGGCGACAGCGTCGACGCGGCCCAGCAACAAGCCTACCGCCTGGCGGCCAAGATCGACTGGCAAGGCTGCTTCTACCGCAAGGACATCGGCTACCGTGCCATTGCCCGTGAGCGCGGCCAGGAGTAAGGCGGCCCCTGCCCCCGGCAAGGGCCCGGCGCCCTTGCCGTGCGCTCATGACGCCGCGCATAGTTATAATCAGGCATCAACCAATGAAGGGATTTCACCGTGCGCTGGCTCAGGATCGCCCTAGGCTTCACCGTCACATTGCTGACCCTGCTCTGCTTGAATCCGGCCCTGGCCGCTCAAGGCAGTGGCTGGGCGGTTCTGCTCGACGAACAGGCCGACCTGCAGCTCAGTGACATCCGCTCCCCGCGCTACACCAACCAGTTCAGCCCCATCGAGCTGGACAAGCTGACCGCCGCCGAACCCGATGGCGCGCTGTGGCTGCGCTTCAAGCTGCAGCCCGGGCCCCACGAGCAGATCCTGCGGATCTTCGCCCCCGACCTGTCCCACCTGAATCTCTACGTGCTCGACGGCGACAAGCTGATCGAGCAAGTGAACACCGGCTCCAGCCAGCCACAGACGGAAAAGCCCCTGCCCAGCAGCGACTTCATGCTGCCGCTGCCGCAAAGCGCCAAGCCGCTGGAGGTCTACCTGCGGCTGGTATCCGAACACGAACTGCGCCCCTACATCACCCTGCAATCGGCGGTGATGAGCGCCGCCGACCAGAGCCAGACCCTGATCTACGGCCTGCTGTTCGGCTGCCTGGCGATGCTGATCCTGCATAACCTCACGCGCTTCGCCTACACCCGTTCGCGCAGCAGCCTGTGGCTGGCGGCCTGCGAGGGCCTGTTGACCCTCAGCCTGCTGATGCTGCTGAACCTGTTCGGCCCGTGGCTGCCGGACTGGCAGGCCTTGCAGACCCCGGGCGCCTACCTGGCGCTGCTGCTGACTGCGCCCTGCGGGATGATGTTCGCCTACCGCTTCTTCGCCCCGCTGGGTCCGCACCCGCTGAACCGCTTGCTGCTGGGCAACATCCTGCTGATCAGCCTGTTCGGCCTGTTGCTGCTGTTCGTCAACACCCTGCCGCTGAACATCATCACCTACGGCCTGGTGGCCCTGGCCGGCCTGAGCATGTTGTTCGTCGGCGGCTATCACTGGCACCAGGGCTACCGCCCGGCGCGGCTGTTCGTCACCGCCATGGTGATCTTCAACCTCGGCACCCTGGTGATTCTCCCGGCCCTGCTGGGCCTGACCCTGGTGGCCCCGCAAGGGCTGATCGTCACCCTGCTCAGCGTGGTCTGCGTCGCCGGCCTGCTGATGAGCATTGCCCTGGGCGAACGCCAGCGCAACATCACCGAGAACCGCTTCAGCGTCAGCCGCGACCTGGCCGCCAGCACCGCCGAGGTCAATGCCAAGGCCGAGTTCCTGGCCAAGATCAGCCACGAGATCCGCACCCCGATGAACGGCGTGCTGGGCATGACCGAGCTGCTGCTGGGCACGCCGCTGTCGGTCAAGCAGCGCGACTACGTGCAAACCATCCACAGCGCCGGCAACGAGCTGCTGACCCTGATCAACGAGATCCTCGACATCTCCAAGCTGGAGTCCGGGCAGATCGAACTGGACGACGTACAGTTCGACCTCAACGCCCTGATCGAGGATTGCCTGAGCATCTTCCGGGCCAAGGCCGAACAGCAGAATGTCGAGCTGATCAGCTTTATCCAGCCCCAGGTGCCGCGCGTCATCAGCGGCGACCCGACGCGCCTGCGCCAGGCCCTGCTCAGCCTGCTGGAAAACGCCCTGAAGAAGACCGACGAGGGCGAGGTGCTGATCGTCGTCGCCATCGACGAGCGCAGCAGCAAGCCACGCCTGCGCATCGCCGTGCAGGACAGCGGCCAGCCCATGGACGCCGAAGAACGCGAGGCCCTGCTGCACACCGAACTGCACAGCAAGAACTTCCTCGCCAGCACCCGCCTGGGCGGCAACCTGGGCCTGGTGATCGCCCGCCAGCTGATCCTGCTGATGCACGGCGAGTTCGGCATCAAGAGCGGCAGCAACCAGGGCAGCACCCTGTGGCTCACCCTGCCCCTGGACGCCGAGCGCCTGGAGCACCCGACCGCCGACCTCGACGGCCCCCTGCAGGGCGCGCGGGTACTGGTGGTGGACGACAACGACACCTGCCGCAAGGTGCTGGTGCAGCAATGCAGCGCCTGGGGCCTGAACGTCAGCGCCGTGCCGTCGGGCAAGGAAGCCCTGGCCCTGCTGCGGACCAAGGCGCACCTGCGGGACTATTTCGACGTGGTGCTGCTGGACCAGAACATGCCCGGCATGACCGGCATGCAGCTGGCGGCGAAGATCAAGGAAGACCCGAGCCTGAACCACGACATCCTGCTGATCATGCTCACCGGCATCAGCAACGCGCCGAGCAAGGTGATTGCGCGCAATGCCGGGATCAAGCGCATCCTCGCCAAGCCCGTGGCCGGCTACACCCTCAAGACCACCCTGGCCGACGAACTCAATCAGCGCGACAAAGCCCCCGCCGCCCCCTACAACATGCCCTCGACCCCGGCGCCAGGCCCCGCGCAGATCACCGTGCCCAGCGACTTCAGCATCCTGGTGGCCGAGGACAACAGCATCTCCACCAAGGTCATTCGCGGCATGCTCGGCAAGCTCAACCTGCAGCCCGACACCGCCAGCAATGGCGAGGAAGCGCTGCAGGCAATGAAGGCCAAGCGCTATGACCTGGTGCTGATGGACTGCGAGATGCCGGTACTCGACGGCTTCTCCGCCACCCAGCAGTTGCGCGCCTGGGAAGTGGGCAACCAGCGGGTGCGCACCCCGGTGGTGGCGCTGACCGCGCACATCCTCGCCGAGCACAAGGAGCGCGCGCGCCAGGCCGGCATGGACGGGCACATGGCCAAGCCGGTAGAGCTCTCGCAACTGCGCGAGCTGGTGGAACACTGGGTCACCCAGCGCGATCTGCGCGAACGCAGCGCCGCACACACCAGTTGAGCCGACAGCCTCTGCGGCGCCTGTTAAACTCTCGCTCGCCCTCCCTAGTCGTGAGCTTCCACCATGCTCCACGTGCTGTTCAGCGTTTACCTGAAGATGCTGGTGCTCTATAGCCCGTTCTTCGTTCTCTCGTGCTTCATCAGCCTGACCCGCGGCTACTCCTCCAAGGAGCGCCGGCGCCTGGCCTGGAAAGTCGCCCTGGCCACCCTGGTCTCCAGCGTCTTGCTGTACCTGTTCGGGCGAGTGATCTTCAGCGTGTTCGGCATCACCGTGGACGCCTTCCGCATCGGCGCCGGCAGCGTGCTGTTCATTTCCGCCCTGGGCATGGCCCAGGGCAAGTCGGCGGTGCAGACCGACAACGTGCAGCAGGACGTGACCATAGTGCCGCTGACCATCCCCCTGACCGTGGGCCCGGGCACCATCGGCGCCCTGCTGGTCATGGGCGTCAGCCAGCCGCACTGGGACGACAAGCTCACCGCGATCCTCAGCATCGCCCTGGCCAGCCTCACCGTGGGCGTGGTGCTGTACCTGTCCAACCGCATCGAACGCATCCTCGGCGACCAGGGCTTGCAGATCGTCAGCCGGCTGATGGGACTGTTCGTCTGTGCCCTGGCGGCGCAGATCATCTTCACCGGGGTAAGGGGTTACCTGGTCCCTTAGGTCCGCCAGGTCTCGAACCTGTAGGAAACCTTCCCAGCAGGAGCAGGAACCGCACCATGCCCTACAGCGCCGACGCGGCCTTTATCCAGGAACAATGGCAGGCCGGGTGCTTCCCTCGGGAAAACACCCTGGTCCTCAACAGCGGGTTCTACTGCCTGTTCGACCTGCCCTACGAACATCCCCGGCTGAGCAACAAAGTCTGGATGCCGGCCCTGGATTTCCCAGGCAGGGATGATGCTGATTTCATCACCGCCCTGGGGTTTGCCGCCGAAGGCTCGCAGTCCTTTCATGCCCAGTGCGGTGAGACCGCCGGGCACGGCGGCGACGGCTTCCTGGCCTTGCTGGAAAAGGACACGGATGCACTGATCTGGCTGCTTGTCCTCAGCGAAACCAATCCCTTCTACCGGGTCGAGATCCACGACCAGCAAATCCATGCCGAGTCGACCTCCGGCGTCACCGTGCGGGTCCCTGTCGAGCGCCCCGATCGGTTGACCCTGGTCTGGCCATGAACCGCCCGCCCACACCGAGCCCGATGAAAAAACTGAACGCCACCGCCGCCATCGACCTCCTGAGCACACACAGGCTGCCCGACCTCGACCTCGCCGCTCGGGCTTCCCTGCTCCTGAACTGGTGGGGGATGGACAGCGACAACCTTGAATTCGCGACACTGCCACCCGACCTGCAGCAACAGCTCATCTCGCAACCGGAGCCCCCGGACGATACGCAAGACCCGCGCTACGACGCCCTGCTGCTGATCGCCCTGCGCGCCGAATACCGCGGCGTCACCCACCTGTACCTGATGCGCAGCCTGCGCGAGGCCGGGCTGGGCGACTACGCCGTCAGCGCGGACATCGAGTACCTGGAGGCCTGCCCCTGCTGCGGATATCGAACCCTCTCGGCGCGGGGCGAATACCAGATCTGCGACCTGTGCCATTGGGAAGACGACGGCAGCCAGGCGCTGGATGTGCTGAGCGGGCCCAACCACCAAACCCTGGGCCAGGCCCGGGAACACTTTGCCCAGCAGCAGGGCCGCCTGCCCTTGGACAAGTGGCCACACATCAGCAAGGAGCACCCATGATTCCCCCGCAGTTGATCGCCTTGATCGAAGCCCAGCCCCGCTACTGCCCGCCCCCCGACACCGCCGAGGTCACCCGAGCGCTGGCAACATTGGGGATTGCCCTGGACAGCGAGTTCGCGCAGATCTACCTGACCTGTCACCCCGCCAACTTCTTGGACCGAGTGAGCTACGGAGTGCTGATGAACATCGACGGGCCCAGTGATGAAATCCTGATGTGCACCGAGTTCATTCATGAAGTCTGGGAGTTGCCCAAGAACTTCATCGCCTTCACCTCACTGCAAGGTCAAGGCGGCTACTTGCTGGACAAGGACAGCGGTGGCGTCTGGGATTTCGACCTGGGCGACCGGGAAGCTTTCGTCGCCGGCCGGATCCCGGCCAGATGGGCCAGCTTCTTCGAATTCATCACCTGGCTGCTGACCGCCACGGACATGGATGAGGATGAGGACCCTGCGCGCTAGAAGCCGCTACCGGCGATGGCGACCTTGCGAGCGCCTTCGCCGGCAAGCCGGCTCCTACAAGGGTTTATGGCCGTACCAGCGCGGCGTGTAAACCCACTCGCCGCCCTCGGCCCGGGGGAAGACGCAGGTGGTGGAAGAGCCCACCAGCACCATGGTGCGCATGTCCACCTGCTCCGGGGTCAGCTCGCCGAGGGTGATCACCCGCAAGGTCTGGCCCGGACGGCCAATGTCGCGCCCCAGCACCACCGGGGTGTGCGGCGTGCGGTGCTGGCGCACGATCTCCAGGGCCCGGCCCAGTTGCCAGGGTCGGGAACGGGAGATCGGGTTGTAGAAGGCCAGGGCCAGATCGGCCTGAGAAGCCAGGTCCAGGCGCTTCTCGATGATGTCCCAGGGCTTCAGGTTGTCCGACAGCGATAGCACGCAGAAGTCATGACCCAGCGGTGCGCCGGCCTGGGCGGCGGTGGCCAGGGACGCGGAAACCCCGGGAAGGATCTCCAGGTCGACCCGCTGCCAGGCCGGATCGCTGGATTCGTGCAGGGCTTCGAGCACTGCCGCGGCCATGGCGAATACTCCGGGATCACCGGACGACACCACCACCACCGAACGGCCCTGGGCCGCCAGTTCGAAAGCGTGGCGGGCGCGCTGCATTTCTTCGCGGTTATCAGTGCAGTGCATCACCTGATCGGCGCGGAACGGGCCGGCCATGCGCACGTAGGTTTCATAACCCAGGATGTCGTTGGCCCGGGCCAGTTCCGCCTTGACCGCCGGCACCATGAGCTCGGCCGCACCAGGGCCAAGGCCGATGACAGCCAGGCGCCCACGGGGCCGGCCGATCTGTTCGGGGTCCAGGGGCTCGCTGGCCACGGCGATGGCGATGTCGTCCCCCACCTTGAGCGCAGGTAATAGCTGCGGCACGGCTTGTTGCGCCAGTTCAGCCACACTGCCAGCAGTTGGCAGAAAGCGCAGCGGCACACCCAATTCGGCGGCCGCCTGGTGCAGGACGCGGTCGGCCATGTCGCTGTCAACCGCCAACAGGCAGGCGACGGACTGCACGGCGATGCGCGCCTGATGCAGGGCCTCTCGGATTTGCGTGGCAAGGCCGGTATCGCTTTCGCCAGCCAGCTGGCTCCTACGGCAGGCGACCAGGACGCTGCGGGGGTAGATCAGCAGTTCGTTGGCCGCAGGCTCGCGCTCGGCAGAGCCGACGCGGATGGTCAGGCGCGCCTGCTCGTCCTCGGGCAGCTTCGCTGCAGCCAGCCAGGGCGCTGCGCCTTCGATACGCACGCTTTCGCCACCCAGCAGGTCGGAGACGAAACGCTTGCCCAGCTCCAGGTCGCCCAGGGCATAACCGCTGGGCGGGTTGAGCAGGCAGGTGCCGAAGCGCAGTTCACCGCTAGTAGTAATGGCCGCAGCCACTCCAAGGCCCGCGGCAATTTCCCGGGCCATGACATTGACCCCGCCCAGGCCGCCCAGCAGCGGCACCACGGCGCTGCCGTCTTCGGCCACTGCCAGCACCGGCGGTTCGGCGCCTTTTTCCAGCAGCAGCGGCGCCAGAGTGCGGATCACGATCCCGGCCGCGCACAGGGCGATGATCGGCGTGTCCTGTTGATAGAGCTGGCGCAGGGTGGCGCCGAATTCGTGGTAGATCCGATCGGCGCCTTCGACCCGTTCCGCCAGACCGTGGATCAACGAGTCGGGATAGAGCCGCTGGATCTGTCGCGCGGTGTCGAGGCTGCCTTGGCCCAGGATGACGATGGCCGGAATTGAACGGGCCATCAGCCTTGCCACCTTTCGCCGGGCACGATGATCAGCGAGAAATACGGCGAGGACATCGGCTCCACGTCATCCAGCGGCACGATCTTCTGGTTGGCCATGGTGGCGCGCTCGACGTACAGCGCCCGCTGCGCCAGCCCCAGCTCTTCCAGGACCTGGCGCACCTTGGGAAAATTGCGCCCCAGCTTCATCACCACCGCCGCATCGGCGTCCGCCAGCCGCCGCTTGAGCTCCTCATGGGGCAGCACGCCCGAGAGCACCGACAGGCTCTGGTTGCGATACACCAGGGGCGCGCCCAGCACCGAAGCGCCGCCCAGCATCGAGCACACGCCCGGCACCACTTCGGCCTGGTAACGCTCGGCCAGACGATCGTGCAGGTACATGTAGGAGCCGTAGAAGAACGGGTCGCCCTCGCAGATCACCGCCACATCCCGACCGGCATCCAGATGCAGCGCCAGTTCCTGGCTGGCGCTGTCGTAGAAATCGCTGATCACTTGCTCGTAGGACAGCGGCGCCGGCAGCACTTCGGTGGTCACCGGGTACACCAGCGGCAGCAGGGTCTGGGCCTGTTGCAGGTGCCCTTCGATGATGCCGAAGGCGTTGCCTTTCTTGCCCTTGGCCACGAAGTAGGCCACCACCGGCGATTCGCGCAGCAGGCGCAGGGCTTTGACGGTAATCAGTTCCGGATCACCGGGACCCACGCCAAGGCCGATCAAACGTCCAGGTTGCACCATCATTCGACCTCCGTGGCCAGGGCATTGACGGCCGCGGCGGCCATGGCGCTACCGCCCAGGCGCCCCTGCATGATCACGAAAGGCACGCCACGGCTGTCGGCGGCGAGCATCGCCTTGGATTCGGCGGCACCGACGAAGCCCACCGGGAAACCGAGGATCAGCGCCGGTTTCGGCGCGCCGGCGTCGAGCATCTCCAGCAGGTAGAAGAGTGCGGTGGGGGCGTTGCCGATCACCACCACGCTGCCTTCCAGGTGCGGGCGCCACAGCTCCAGGGCCGCCGCCGAACGGGTGTTGCCCAGCTCCCGGGCCAGCGCCGGTACGCGCTCGTCACGCAGGGTGCAGATCACCGGGTTGTTGGCCGGCAGGCGCGCCCGGGTAATGCCTTCGGCCACCATGTGCGCATCGCAGAGGATCGGCGCACCGGCGGCCAGGGCCTCACGCCCGGCCTTGCCGGCACCGGCGGAGAATTGCAGGCCGTCTATGGCTTCCACCATGCCGCAGGCGTGGATCACCCGTACCGCGAGTTTTTCCAGGTCGGCGGGAATGCGATCCAGCTTGGCTTCTTCGCGGATGATCGCGAAGGAGTTGCGATAGATCTCCTGACCGTCGCGGATGTAATCAATCATCAAGGTGACTCCGTGGGCGGGCATCAAGCAGAGCCTCTGCCGCTTCAATAGAAAGGTTGCGCGCGTGCAGCGTGCCGAAACCCGGCTGCGCAGCATCGCGTAGATACAAGTCGTAGCGCCCTGGGGCCGTCGCCAGCAGGGTGGCCGGCGCCACATGGGCGGCGGCGCAGGAACGGGAACAACCCGACAGGTGCACGGCCGTCTGCCGGCCGTGGCGCTGCAGCAGTTGCGCCAGCTCAAGGGCATCGCCCTTGGTGTCGGCCAGGGCCTTGCCGCAGCCACTGGAGCCGGTGCAGGCGATCAGCTGAGCCAGGGGTTGTTGAGCACTGCACAGCAAGCCCAACTGCCCCAGGCCGGCGGTGACCGTGGCCGCATCCGCCGGGGCAATGCCCGGCAGCAGCAGGCTCTGCCAGGGCGTGAAACGCAGGCTGGCGTCGCCGTACTGCTCGGCCAGTTGTGCGGCGCCCCGCAGCATGGCCGGGTCCAGGCGCCCCAGGGGCGCGACCGCACCGACATAGACCCGGTCGCCCTCGCGCTGTGGATAAGTTCCCAGGTGCAGCCCTGCAACCGCAGCTGGACGCTGCCAGCCATCGATGTTCAGCAAGGGGCTGCTCAGGCGCAGGTTCAGTTGGGCAAGAAAATCCGCCACCGGCATCTGCACCAACAGGTGGCGCATCCGCGTCTGCTCGGGGGTGGCCAGATCGAGAAACAGCTCCAGCACCGCCACCAGCAGTTCATGGCCCTGGGCCTCGGGCACCGCCGCCAGGGGTTTATCCACAGGGCTGCCGGCCAGACCGAAGGCCAGCAGCAACTGCCCTTCACGCGCCAGTGCCGCCAACCACAGGTCGTGGTGATGTTCGAGCATGGCCAGGGCTTCGCCGCCATCGAGCTGCACGGCGAACTTGGCCGACAGTTCATGGAAGCGCGGGTGACGCTGCAGTGTGTCAAGGATCTGCCCGGCCAGGGGCCGGGTGTCCATCAGCAATTGCCGGTCGATGCCGGCGCTGGGGCTGAGCATCAGGTTGCGCACATCGTCGCCGGCGGCGGTGGTCGGTCCCAGGCCGGCCGCCAGCAGTGCATCGATCAGGGCCCGATGCTCGGCGCCGATCCCGCGGATCTGCAGGTTGGCGCGGTTGGTGGCCTCGATCACACCGCCGGCATAGGTCTGCGCCGCGTCAGCCACCGCCCGGGCCTGGGCGGCACTGATGACCCCGCCCGCCAGCTTGATCCGGCAGATGCCGCCGTCCAGCGCCGGGACGATGCGCAGCAACCCCGGGCAGGCCGAGGGGCGGATGGCGGTGGACATAGGGCGTTCGTTCAAAGGGGCAACCGGCAGTGTGGGAAAAGCGCTTCGTCAGTGAAGGCGCGGTATTATGCCTGCTTTGTCCGAAGGCATGAAAAGCCTGCCGGTCGGAACCTTAGGTTTGAGGAATATAGATGTCGCCCTGGCTGACAGTAGTGGGAATCGGTGAAGACGGCTTCAAGGGCCTGGGCAGGAATGCCCGCCACGCCCTGCTGAGCGCTTCGCGGATCGTCGGCGGCCAGCGTCAGCTGGATCTGCTGCCGGCATGCATCCGCGGCGAACGCCAGTTGTGGCCCAGCCCGTTTTCCCTGGAACCCCTGCTGAGCCTGCGCGGAACGCCGGTCTGCGTGCTGGCCAGCGGCGATCCGATGCTGTTCGGCGTGGGCGCCAGCCTGGCCCGGCAACTGCCGGCCGACGAGCTGCAGGTCGTGTCCTTCCCCTCTTCCTATTCCCTGGCCGCCGCTCGCCTGGGCTGGGCCCTGCAGGACGTGGTCACGCTGTCGGTGGTGGCACGGCCGATTGCCGCGCTCAATGCCCAACTGTCCAGCGGCGTGCGCCTGCTGGTGCTGAGCAATGACCGCCACAGCCCGGCGGCGATTGCCGGACTGCTGCGTGAACGCGGTTTCGGCCCGAGTCGCCTGACGGTGCTGGAGCACCTGGGCGGCCCCCTGGAACGGCGCCTGGACAGCACGGCCGACGACTGGAGCGATCCCGCGCTCGCCGACCTCAATCTGCTGGCCATCGAATGCCGGGCCGCGGCCGATACGCCGCAACTGTCCCGACTGGCCGGCCTGCCGGACTCGGCCTTCCGCCATGACGGCCAGTTGACCAAGCGTGACGTGCGCGCCATCACCCTGGCCCGCCTGGCCCCGGTGCCCGGCGAATTGCTCTGGGATGTGGGCGCCGGCAGCGGCTCCATCGGCATCGAATGGATGCGTGCCCACCCCAGTTGTCGGGCACTGGCCATCGAAGCCGACGACGGCCGCCAGCAGTTGATCGAATACAACCGTGACGTGCTCGGGGTGCCCGGGCTGCAACTGATTCGCGGCAGCGCGCCCCAGGCCCTGGACGGGCTGGAGCGCCCCGATGCGGTGTTCATCGGCGGCGGGGTGACCCGCGAAGGCGTGCTGCAAACCTGCTGGGAACGGCTCAAGCCCGGCGGACGCCTGGTGGCCAACGCCGTGACCCTGCAAAGTGAAATGACCCTGATGCACTGGCGCCAAGCGCACGGCGGTGAGCTGACCCGCATCCATATCGCCCAGGCCCAGCCCCTGGGGGAATTCGACACCTGGCGCCAGGCCCTGCCGATCACCCTGCTGGACCTGCACAAACCCAGGGACCAGCCATGAGCTTTGTAGAAACAGGCGGGCCCGCGAAAGCGTTCCCCCCAAAGACCGTCGCGCGCCCTTCGCGAGCCAGCTCGCTCCGACGGGGGCGAGGGCATGCGTGAGGAGACGGCCGAGCAGCCCGCGCCCCTGCGCAGCGGCCTGACCACCGGCAGTTGCGCCACCGCCACCAGCCTGGCCGCCGCGCGCCTGCTCTTGGGGGGCGTCAATGCCGACGCGGTGGAGATCGTCCTGCCCAAGGGCAAGCAGGTGCAGATGCGCCTGGAGTTCTGCCGCCGCACCGCCGAGGGCGCCGAAGCCGGGACCCTCAAGGATGCCGGCGACGACCCGGATGTGACCCACGGCGCCCTGCTCTACTCCCAGGTGCGCCTGACCCGCGAGCCGGGAATCCGCTTTGTCGCCGGCCAGGGCGTGGGCACTGTGACCCGCCCCGGCCTGGTGCTGGCGGTGGGCGAACCGGCGATCAACCCGGTGCCGCGCCGGATGATCAGCGAGCACCTGCAACGGCTTGCCGAGGAACACGCCTACAGCGGCGGCTTCGAAGTCACGGTGAATGTCGAGGGCGGCGCCGAGCTGGCCCTGAAAACCATGAACCCGCGCCTGGGGATTCTCGGCGGACTGTCGATCCTGGGCACCAGCGGCATTGTCCGGCCCTTCTCCTGCGCGGCCTACATCGCCTCGATCCACCAGGGCATCGACGTGGCCAAGACCAACGGCTACCTGCACATTGCCGCCTGCACCGGCAACGCCAGCGAGGACACCATGCGCCGGGTCTACAACCTGCCGGAAATCGCCCTGATCGAAATGGGCGACTTTGTCGGCGCGGTGCTCAAGCACCTGCGCAAAGTGCCTGTGGATAAACTCAGCCTGTGCGGCGGCTTCGGCAAGATCAGCAAACTGGCCGCCGGCCACATGGACCTGCACAGCCGCCACTCCAGCATCGACCTGCCGCAACTGGCGCAATGGGCCGCCGCAGTGGGTGCCGGAGCGGACCTGCAACAGGCCATACGCGAGGCCAATACCAGCCAGCAGGCCCTGGCCATGGCCAGCGCCGCCGGGATCGCCCTGGGCGACGCGGTGTGCCAACACGCCCTGGACTTCGCCCGCAGCGTGGTGCCGGCCCAGGTTCAGGTGGAAGTCTTCGCCATCGATCGCCAGGGCGGCATCGTTGGCCATGCCGGAGTCTTGTCATGACCCGTATTCTGCTGCTGGGCGGGGTCACCGAGGCCCTGGCCATCGCCCGCACCCTGGGCCCTGAACATATCTACAGCCTGGCCGGGGTGGGCCGGGTGCCCACGGACCTGAACTGCCAGGTCAAGGTCGGCGGCTATGGCGGCGCCGCAGGACTGGCAGGCTTTATCCGCGAGCAAGGCATCGGCCTGCTGCTGGACGTCACCCATCCCTACGCGGCGCAGATCAGCGCCAACGCAGTGGCTGCCGCCGCTCTCGCAGCCGTGCCCTGCTGGGCGTTGCGGCGCCCGGCCTGGCAGCCGCAAGCGGGTGACGATTGGCGCGAGATCGCCGGTTGGGAGCCACTGATGCAAGCCCTGCGACCGTTCAAGCGCCCGCTGTTCACCCTGGGCCGCGAGCCGTTGCAGCATCTGGATGAAATCCCTCCGGGGCAGTTCTGGACCCTGCGCGCCCTGGAAACCTGCCCCGGCAATGAGCGTTGCGAAGTCATCGGCGCCCGTGGGCCTTTCCTGATCGAAGACGAGCGCCAACTGTTCGCCCGGCGCAACATCGACGTGCTGATCAGCAAGAACAGCGGCAGCGGCGCCACCGAACCCAAGCTGCAAGTGGCACGTGAGCGGGGCATACCGGTGCTGGTGCTCAAGCGCCCCGAGCTGCCCGCGGCCGACCGCCACTTTGCCAGCGTGGCCGAGTTGCTCGGCGCCCTGGGGCAGCTGTCTCGCGCCTGACAGACAAAGACGCCAAACCCCACAACCTCTTGGGATTCCCCTGGCAGCGATCGCTAAGACTCTGCTTTAGCCTCCTTGCAACGATGCAGTGTCGACCGGCTCAACAGTGGCCCGGTCGTCGCGGCAATCGATTTCAGTCTGGCAAATGACTTGCCAGCTCGTATCCCAAGGAATACAGTCGCCATGTTCATCTTTGAGCAGACTCAGGCGTTCACCCACTGGCTGCTACGCCTTAAAGATCCCCAGGGAAAAACCCGCGTGCTGGCGCGGATCAGGGCCGCGCAACTGGGCCGGTTCGGCGACTGCGAACCCGTGGGCGATGGGGTCTATGAAATGCGCATCCACCGTGGCCCCGGCTACCGGGTGTACTTTTCGCGCCGGGGCAATCGGATCTACCTGTTGCTGATCGGCGGCGACAAAAGCACCCAGAAACGCGATATCCAACAGGCCAGGCAACTGGCCCACGACCTCAAGAGCGAGGGTTGAAACATGCACACCCCAGTCACCCGCTTCGACGCAGCGGAGTACCTCAAGACCCCTGAAGACATGGTCGCCTACCTCGACGCCTGCTTCGAGGAAGACGCCGGCGACGGCAAGCTGATCCGCGCCGCGCTCAACGACATCGCTCGCGCCCGCGGCATGACCCAGGTCGCCCGCGACACCGGCCTGGGCCGTGAGAGCCTTTACAAGGCCCTGGGCAGCCAGGGCAATCCCGAGTTCGCGACTATCATCAAGGTCATGAAGGCGCTCGGGCTCAAGCTCAACGTCAGCCCGGCCTGAACGGGCACTGCGACACCACACCGCATACGCTGCTTTTTTACTTATCCACAGCGATCAGGCTAAATACCCGCCTGATCGCTCAACCGACGGATCGTCCCCATGTCCCGACAACGGCTCGCATTTGCCTGGATCGCCTGCTTCGCAGTGCTGTTCAACATGCTTGCCATGCCGCTTTCCGGGGCCATGCAGCGCAACGATCCGGGGCTGAACGAACAACTGCTGTGGGGCAGCTTCTGCTCGTCCACCGGCACCAAGCTGGTGGCCATATCCCTTGGCAAGCTCGACCAGCAGGCCCCGCAGAATGACGATCACTCGACCATGCAGCACTGCTGGTGCTGCTCCGGTTCGCCGCCCCTGGTGGCCCTCCCGGGGCACGTCCCCCAGCTGTACTTCACTCGCTTCGCCGCCCGGCCGGGCGCGCCGCAGCCACAGATCGAAATGCTCAGCCTGCGCCAGCAATGGCCCAGCCTGAACCCCGGTGCACCGCCTCTGGCATGATTCCGTTTCGCAAGTGATCTGCGTCTTTGAATCGTTCTGGAGAACTGCCATGCCTCAACCATCCCTGGTCAAGCAATCCCTGCTCCTGGCCGCACTGCTGCTGCCTGCCTGCTTCGCCAACGCCCATGACTACAAGGCCGGCGAATTGCAGATCGCCCATCCCTGGTCCCAGGAACTGCCGCCGAACGCGCCGACCGTGGCCGCCTACTTCGTGGTGCACAACCCGGGCAAGAACGCCGACACCCTGCTCAGTGTCGACTCGCCGATCGCCGGTCGGGCCGAGCTGCATGAGCACGTCAAGCAGGGCGACATGATGAAGATGCAGCAGGTGCCCAAGGTCGCGGTTCCCGCCGGTGGCGAGGTGACCTTCGCGCCCATGGGCTACCACGTGATGTTGATGGAGCTCAAGGATCGCAGCCTGCTCAGCGACGGCAAGCGCTTCCCCCTGACCCTGCACTTCGAGAAGTCGGGCAATGTCACGGTTGAGGTCGCCGTGCAGAAGCAGGCTCCCGACGCCATGCAAGGGCACATGCACGACCAGTAATCCCTGACCGGCCCTTACCGTGAACGCCCCGCACGCGCCTGGCCGCGGGCGGTCCGTGCCGCGTCGCAACTCCCGGCGAGTTCGACGCGGCAGCTGGATCAGCCTGTTCGCCATGTTGATGATCTTTATCGGCCCGCTGATTTCCCAGTCGATGCCGATGGATCACAGCACGCCGATGAACATGTCCGCGACGATGGACATGGGCGACGGCGCGCCCGGCTGTCACGGTGAAAGCCCGCATCACGCCCAACAGGGAAAGCCCCAGGGTGAACAGCACGTACTCTGGGAAAAGTGCGGCTATTGCAGCCTGCTGTTCAACTGCCCGGCGTTGCCTTCAGGCCTGTCGTTCGCCGCACTGGCGAGCACGCCCACAGCTGATTTCCTGATCCCCGCCACGCGCCTGGGCCACGCCCGGCAGACCGTGTTCCCCGGCGCCCTGACCCGCGCCCCACCGATCCTCGCCTGAGTCCCCTGCTCATCTCACACGGCCGGCTGTCAGCGCGACAGGCGCGTACCTGCGGCCGTGTCATTCAAGACTGATCGATGGAACATCTATGTTTTCTGCTGACTCTCGCCTGGGCGTTGCCCAGCCATCCAAGCCCTTCGCCTTGAACCCTGCCCGCCAGTCCTTCAACCGTGCCCTCGCGGTTCTCTGCGGCGTCCTGCTGACGCCCCTGGCCCTGGCCGACGATGCGCCACAGGAGCATGCCCAGCACGGCACCGAACTGAGCCCGACGGTAATCACCGCCGTCGCCCCGAGCTCGCCGCTGACCGTAGTCACCAACCCCAAGGACCCGCGTCAGCCGGTGCCGGCCAGCGATGGCGGCGACTACCTGAAGACCATTCCCGGCTTTGCCCTGGTGCGCAACGGCGGCACCAATGGCGACCCGGTGCTGCGCGGCATGTTCGGCTCGCGGCTGAACATCCTCACCAACGGCGGCATGATGCTCGGCGCCTGCCCTGGCCGCATGGATGCGCCAACCTCCTACATTTCCCCGGAAACCTACGACCGCCTGACCGTGATCAAGGGCCCGCAAACCGTGCTCTGGGGCCCGGGCGCCTCGGCCGGCACGGTGCTGTTCGAACGTGAACCGGAACACTTCGGCGAACTCGGCACCCGGGTCAACGCCAGCCTGCTGGCCGGCTCCAACGGCCGTTTCGACAAGACCCTGGACGCGGCCGCCGGTGGTCCCCTGGGCTACGTGCGGGTGATCGGCAACACCGCCCACTCCGACGACTACAAGGACGGCAACAACGACACCGTGCCCTCGCGCTACGACAAGTGGAATGGCGACGTGGCCCTGGGCTGGACCCCGGACGCCGACACCCTGCTGGAGCTCACCGCCGGCAAGGGCGACGGTGAAGCCCGCTCCGCCGGACGCGGCATGGACGGCTCGCAGTTCAAGCGCGAAAGCCTGGGCCTGCGCTTCGAGAAATCCAACCTCGGCGAGGTGCTGGACAAGGTCGAGGCCCAGGTCTACTACAACTACGCCGACCACGTGATGGACAACTACAGCCTGCGCACCCCGTCCGGCACCGGGATGATGGCCGGTCCCATGGCCTCCAACGTCGACCGTCGCACCCTCGGCGCGCGGATCAAGGCCACCTGGCGCTGGGCCGACCTGCAACTGATCGGCGGCCTGGACGCCCAGACCAACGAACACCGCGCCCGGTCCAGCAGCGGCGTCGACACCTACAAGCAACTGCCGCGCACCAAGGACGCCGACTTCCACAACTACGGCGCCTTCGGCGAGCTGACCTGGTACGCCGCCGAGCGCGACCGCCTGATCACAGGCGCCCGCCTGGATCGCGCTTCGGCCAAGGATTATCGCGAGCGCATCGGCTCGGGGATGATGAGCAGCGCCAACCCCACCGCCGGCGACACCCGCGCCGACACCCTGCCCAGCGGCTTCGTGCGCTACGAGCATGATCTGGACGACAGCCCGACCACGCTCTACGTCGGCCTTGGCCACACCCAGCGCTTCCCCGACTACTGGGAGCTGTTCTCGCCGAAAATGGGCCCGGCCGGCTCAGTGAACGCCTTCGATTCGATCAAGCCGGAAAAGACCACCCAGCTCGACTTCGGCCTGCAATACCAGAGCGAGGATCTGGAGGCCTGGGCCTCGGGCTACATCGGCCAGGTGCGCGACTACATCCTCTTCGACTACAACACCCGCATGATGGGCATGAGCACCTCACGGGCCGAGAACATCGACGCGCGGATCATGGGCGGCGAACTGGGCGCGGCCTACAAGCTGACCTCCAACTGGAAAGCCGACGCGACCCTGGCCTACGCCTGGGGCAAGAACAGCAGCGATGGCAAGGCCCTGCCGCAGATGCCGCCGCTGGATGCGCGCTTCGGCCTGACCTACAGCGAGGACGACTGGAGCGCCGGTGCCTTGTGGCGAGTGGTGGCGGCGCAGAACCGCGTCGACCTGAACAAGGGCAACGTGGTCGGCAAGGACTTCGGCAAGAGCAGTGGCTTCGGCGTGTTCTCCCTCAACGGCGCCTACCGGGTGACCAAGAACCTCAAGCTCAGCACCGGGGTCGACAACCTGTTCGGCAAGGCCTACGCCGAGCACCTGAACCTGGCGGGCAACGCCGGCTTCGGCTACCCGGCCACAGACCCTCAGGCCATCAACGAGCCGGGGCGCACCCTCTGGACCAAGGTCGACCTGAGTTTCTGACAGCCCTTCACCAGCAAGCCAGCCCCTCCTCGCGGGAGCCGGCTTGCCGGCGGACAGACCCAATAAACAATAATCCACGGCCTTGCGGAGCCTTCCCCGATGAACCGACCCAAAGTGTCTTTCTACAACCTGGCCTGGCGCTGGCATTTCTACGCCGGGCTGTTCGTGGCCCCGTTCATGGTGATGCTGGCCCTGACCGGCATCATCTACCTGTTCAAGCCGCAACTGGACCCGCTGATGTACCCCAGCCTGCTCAAGGTGCCCGCCGGTCATCACCTGCTGAGTGCCGACGACTTGCTGCAACGGGTGCAAGCGGCCTATCCCCAGGGCCATATCAAGCAGTACCTGCCACCGATTGATGCCGAGCGCAGCGCGCAGTTCGTGGTGCAGGACAAGGCCCGGGAGCTGAATGTCTTCATCGACCCCTACCACGGCGACGTGCTCGGCGAGCAGGATGCCAAGCGCAACCTGCAGGCCGTGGCCCGGGCCATTCACGGTGAGCTGATGATCGGCACCGTCGGCGACCGGTTGGTGGAACTGGCCGCCGG
This sequence comes from Pseudomonas protegens, assembly GCF_013407925.2. Taxonomy (NCBI): domain Bacteria; kingdom Pseudomonadati; phylum Pseudomonadota; class Gammaproteobacteria; order Pseudomonadales; family Pseudomonadaceae; genus Pseudomonas; species Pseudomonas protegens. The sequence goes on from NZ_CP060201.1 coordinate 2,520,668, forward strand.
CTGGGGCATCGTCCTGGTGGTGTCCGGCCTGTACCTGTGGTGGCCACGGGGCAAGTCGTCGGCCGGCGTGCTATGGCCGCGCTTCAGTGCCCGCGGCCGCCTGTTCTGGCGTGACCTGCACAGCGTGCTGGGCTTCTGGGGCGCGGCATTCCTGCTGCTGATGCTGCTCAGCGGCATGACCTGGACCGGCTTCTGGGGCAAGCAGTACGCCGACCTGTGGAACCGCTTCCCGGCAGCCATGTGGAACGATGTGCCGACCTCCGACCAGCAGGCCCGCACACTCAACAGCGCCACGCGCCAGACCGTGCCCTGGGCGCTGGAAAACACCCCGCTGCCGATGTCCGGCGACCACGCCGAACACATGGCCCACAACGGCGGCGATAGCGCTCCGGCGGCTCCGACCGTGAGCCTGCAAGCGGTGCAGGACATCGCCCGCGAGCGCCAGGTCGAACCGGGCTACAGCATCACCTTGCCGAAAACGGCCACCGGCGTGTTCACCATCGCCGTGTTCGCCGACGACCCGCGCAACGACGCCACCCTGCATGTCGACCAATACAGCGGCAAGGTCCTGGCCGACGTGCGCTGGCAGCAGTACAGCAACGTGGCCCGGGCCACCGAGCTGGGGGTAATGCTGCACGAGGGCAAGATGTTCGGCCGCTTCAACCAGATCCTGGTGCTGGTGGTGTGCCTGATGATCCTGCTCAGCGCCGTGAGCGGCGTCGTCATCTGGTGGAAGCGTCGTCCCCAGGGTCGACTCGGCGTGCCGCCGCTGCGCCACGACCTGCCGAAGTGGAAAACCGCGACCCTGATCATGGCGCTGCTGGCCCTGGCCTTTCCGCTGGTGGGCGCCTCGCTGGTTGCCGTGTGGCTGCTCGATCGCCTGCTGCTTTCACGCTTCAACCGCGGCCCTGAATCGGCTTCATCTTCAACATGAATCAGCCGAGATGCGCGTTCCAGAGGGCTCTGTAGAATCCCGGCGGCTTAACCATGCACAGTTATAATGTTACTTTATAACGCCAGCGTGTAAGATCCCGGCCCGCAGCCCACCCGCTGCGGGCCCCCCCTCGAAGAAGTGATTCACCGTCCCGATGAACAACTACCTGCTGCCCAGCCTTTGCCTGATCGCCCTGCCCTGCCTGGCCCAGGCGGCCCCATCTGCCTCGACCCTGACCCTGCCCACCGGCACCATTTCGGCGGCGGCCAGCGAGGCCGACGACAGCGTCAACCTGAACACCCCCACCAGCGCCGGTTCGCGTCTGAACCTGAGCGCCCTGGAAACCCCGGCCAGCACCGACAGCCTGAGCGGCGAACGGATTCGTGCCCGGGGTGATCGCAGCATCCAGGACGCGGTATCGCGCAGCACCGGCATCAGCCGCACCGGCACCCCGGGCGACGGCGGCACCTCGCTGTCGGCACGGGGCTTTACCGGGCAGAGCTCGGTGATGCAGTTGTATGACGGCAACCGCCTGTACACCGGCATGGGCACCGTGACCTTCCCGGTGGACAGCTGGGCGGTGGAGCGGGTCGACGTGCTGCGCGGCCCGGCCTCGGTGCTGTACGGCGAAGGCGCCACCGGCGCGGTGATCAACAGCATTCCGAAAAAGCCCTTCAGCGGCGCAATCGAAAACCACCTGCGCCTGGGCTACGGCTCCTTCGATCGCCAGCAACAGGCCCTGGACAGCGGCGGCTCCCTGAGCGACACCTTGAGCTACCGGCTCAACCTCAACCGCGAGCGCAGCAACGGCTGGATCGACCGCGGCGACTCCTCCGCCGATTTCGTCAGCGCCGCCCTGCGCTGGCAGGCCCGTGACGACCTGGCCTTCACCCTGGCCCACGACTACGGCGACCAGCAGCCGATGAACTACTTCGGCACGCCGCTGCTCGACGGGCGTTTGCACAAGCGCCTGCGGGACAAGAACTACAACGTGCGCAATGACCAGCAGCACTACAACGACCAGTGGACCCGCCTGACCAGCGAATGGCAGATTTCCGACCAGGTCAGTGCCAGCAACGAGCTGTATTACCTCAAGGCCCAACGCCGCTGGCAGAACGCCGAGAACTACAACTTCAACCCGAGCACCGGCCAACTGAGCCGCAGCGGTTACTACGGTATCGGCCACCAGCAGGAACAGCTCGGCGACCGCCAGACCTTCACCTTCAAGCACTCACTGCTGGGCCTCGACAGCCAGACCCTGACCGGCGTCGACTACAACCGCATTCGCTTTCACCTGAAAAGCAATTCGCCCTTCAGCGACAGCTTTACCAACGGTCAAGCGCTGGACCCGTATCACCCGGCACCGGGCGACTTCGCCAGCAACAGCCCTTACCGCGATCAATTCAAGACCACCACCAAACAGATGTCGGTGTTCGCCGAAAACCGCCTGCAACTGAGCGAGCGCTGGTCCCTGGTGAGCGGTGTGCGCCGCGACTACGCGCACATTGATCGGGATGACTTGAACGACGACAGCCAGAGCGACAAGACCCTGACCGGCAACAACTGGAAAGCCGGGCTGGTGTTCGCCGTCACTCCGGATACATCCGTATACGGCCAGTACTCCACCAGCACCGACGGCGTCGGCGGGCTGATCTCCCTGAGCAAGAGCCAGCAGCAGTTCGACCTGTCCAGCGCCAAACAGACCGAGATCGGCCTCAAGCAAGCGTTCTGGGACCAGCGCGGTGAATGGACCCTGGCCGCCTACCACATCGTCAAGAAGAAGCTGCTGACCGATGTGCCCGGCGAGCCGAGCCAGAAACAGCAGGTGGGCCAGCAATCCTCCAACGGCCTGGAAGCCAGCCTGGACCTGCAACTGCCCCACGCCTGGCAACTGCAAGCCAACGCCTCCCTCGTTCGCGCCCAGTACGACGACTTCAAGCAGGACGTCAACGGCGTGCAAGTCTCCCGCGATGGCAAGCGCCCGGTGGACGTGCCGCGGCGCACCGCCAACCTGTGGCTGAGCAAGGCCCTCAACGATGACCTGCGGGCCGGCGCCGGAGTGCGCTACGTGGATGCGCGCTATGCGGACCTTGCCAACCGCAACGAGCTGCCCAGCTACACCGTGGTCGATGCCAACCTGTCGTGGAAAGCCCTGCCCAATACCACCCTGGGCCTGCAATTGAACAACCTGTTTGACCGCCAGTACGCACAAAGCCAATACAATGACGGCCAGCAATGGATACTCGGCGAGCCGCGCTCGTTGTTCGTCACCGCTGACTACACCTTTTAACCGCCCCGGCTGGACCACACGGACACCGCATGACCTCGCTGAACCTCACCCACCTGGCCTGGACACCCCTGGGCCAGGGCCACTGCCATCACCAGTTCCAACTGCGTGAGGCCAGCCTGCACGTGGCGGCCGGCGAGTTCGTCGGCCTGATCGGCCCCAACGGCAGCGGCAAGACCAGCCTGCTGCGCTGCGCCTACCGCTTCAGCAAGCCGCAGCAGGGCGAGGTGCAACTGGCCCAGCACAACGTCTGGAAGCAGTCGCCGCGCTGGTGCGCGCAACGCATTGCCGTGGTGCTTCAGGAGTTTCCCGACGCCTTCGGCCTGACCGTGGAAGAAGTGGTCGCCATGGGCCGCACGCCGCACAAGGGCCTGTTCGACGGTGATACCGAGGAAGACCGGCGCATCGCCCGCGAGGCCCTGGAATCGGTGGGCCTGCTGGGCTTCGAGGAGCATGGGTTCGCCACCTTGTCCGGCGGTGAGAAACAGCGGGTGATCCTGGCCCGGGCCCTGGCCCAGCGCCCGCAACTGCTGATCCTCGATGAACCGACCAACCACCTGGACCCGCGCTACCAGCTGGAGCTGTTGCAACGGGTCAAGCGCCTGGGCATCGGCACCCTGGCGAGCATCCATGACCTGAACCTGGCCGCAGCCTTCTGCGACCGCCTGTATGTCCTCGACCACGGGCGCATCGTCGCCAGCGGCACGCCCAGCGAGGTGCTCACCGTCGAGCTGCTGCGCAACGTGTTCGGCGTCGAGGCGCTGATCGACGCCCATCCCCTGTCCGGCTACCCACGAATCACCTGGATCACCCAACCATGACCTTGCGCTCCCTGCTCCGCCGCAGTCTGTTTCTGGCCCTGTCACTGGGCACCGCCCAGGCCTTCGCCGAAGCCACCCACTACCCGCTGACCATCAACAGCTGCAACCGTGAAGTGACCTTCAAGCAAGCGCCGCAACACGCTCTCAGCCACGACATCAACATGACCCAGATGATGCTCGCCCTGGGCCTCAAGTCGCGGATGGTGGGCTACAGCGGGGTCAGTGGCTGGAAGGCCGTGACCCCGCAAATGAGCAGCCTGCTGGACGGTCTGCCGGAGCTGGCGGCCAAGTACCCGTCGGTGGAAACCCTGCTCAACGCCAACGTCGACTTCCTCTTCGCCGGCTGGGACTACGGCATGCGCGTCGGCGGCGACCTCACCCCGCAGACCCTGGCGCCCCTGGGGATCAACGTCTACGAGCTGACCGAGTCCTGCGCCTTTGTCATGAAACGCCCGGCGGCCAGCCTCGATGACACCTACAACGACCTGCGCAACCTGGGGCGGATCTTCGACGTGCAGGACCGGGCCAACGCCCTGATCGCGCAGATGCAGGAGCAGGTCGCCGCAGTACAAAAGGACCTGCCCCAGGACAAGCCGCGGGTGTTCCTCTACGACAGCGGCGAAGACCGGGCCATGACCTCGGGCCGCCTGGGCATGCCCCAGGCCCTGATCGATGCCGCTGGCGGACGCAACATTCTCGATGACGTCGAAGCCAGCTGGACCCGGATCAACTGGGAAACCGTGGTCGAGCGCAACCCGCAGGTGATCGTCATCGTCGACTACAGCGAAGTCACGGCCGAGCAGAAGCAGCAGTTCCTGCTGAACAACCCGGCCCTGCAAGGGGTCGACGCGATCAAGAACCAGCGCTTCATCGTCATTCCCTATGTGCAGGCCACCCCGGGTATCGACAACGTGCTGGCCGTGGAAACCCTGGCCAAGGGTTTCCACGGCCAATGATCAAGGGTCGCTATGCCTGGCTGTTGCTGAGCCTCGGCGCCCTGCTGCTGGCGTCCTGCGTGCTGTCCCTGGGTTTTGGCCCGGCGCGGGTGCCGGCGGAGGTGGTCGGGCGGATCCTGCTGCACAAGATTCTGGGCCTGGGCACGGTGGACTGGAGCCCGGGCCAGGAGCATATCGTCTGGCTGATCCGCGTCCCGCGCATGCTCCTCGGCGCGCTGGTCGGTGCCGGGCTGGCGCTGATCGGCGCGGTGCTGCAGGCCGTGACCCGCAATCCCCTGGCCGACCCGCACCTGCTGGGGGTGACCTCCGGCGCCACCCTCGGCGCGGTGATCGTGGTGCTGCACCTGGGCCAGGTCATCGGCCTCTTGACCCTGCCGCTGGCGGCCTTTATCGGCGCCCTGGCGAGCATGCTCCTGGTGCTGGGCATCGCCGCGCGCAACGGCCGCCTGGACAGCGACCGCCTGCTGCTGTGCGGGGTGGCGGTGTCCTTCGTGATGATGGCGGTGGCCAACCTGCTGCTGTTCATGGGCGATCACCGGGCCAGCTCGGCGGTGATGTTCTGGATGCTCGGCGGCCTGGGCCTGGCGCGTTGGGAGCTGCTGGCGATTCCCGCGATCAGCGTGCTGCTGGGGTTGGGGTTGCTGCTGGGCATGGCGCGGCCGCTGAATGCCCTGATGGCCGGCGAGCAGACCGCCGTGACCCTGGGCCTGAATGCGCGCAACGTGCGCCTGAAGGTGTTCCTGATCGCCTCGCTGATGACCGGGGTGCTGGTGTCCATCAGCGGCTCCATCGGCTTTGTCGGGCTGATGGTGCCGCACATCGCCCGGCGCCTGGTGGGCGCCGAACATCGCCGCTTGCTGCCGGTGTGCGTGCTGCTGGGCAGCCTGCTCCTGGTCTGGGTCGACGTCGCCGCCCGCACCCTGATCGCCCCCGAGGACCTGCCGATCGGCGTGGCCACGGCGGCCATTGGCGGGCTGTTCTTCATCGGCCTGATGCGCCGCCGCTGATCCACCCGCCGTTGTCGGAGCCGGCTTGCCGGCGAAGGCGCCCGCAAGCCTTGTGCCCGGTTCGAGGGCCTCTTCGCTGGCCAGCCAGCTCCTACAATCGTCGCCCTTGCTTTAAGATCGCGCGCTTGGATCTCTCAGGATGAGTCTCATGTTCAGAACCGCATTCTTGGCCTTGCTGCTCGGCACCGCCCTTGGCGCCCAGGCCGGCACCTCGGTCGACGTCTCGAAAATCTACGGCAACATCCAGATCGTCAACAGCTTCCCCGACTACAAGGTCAAAGTGGTGAACTCCTTTCCCGATCTGAAGGTCAAGCAGGTCAACTCCTTCGCCGACTCGCCGGGCAAGTGGAAGATCGTCAACAGCTTTGCCGATTACAAGATCCAGATCGTCGACTCCTTTCCCGATTTCACCATCCAGTACGTCGACTCCTTCCCAGGGGTCAACTGAAGCCCCAGGCTGACCCCGGCTGCCGCTGCGCGGCAGCACCACAATGAGGCATCCCTGCGCACCATCCTCTGCGCCAAGCCTCGTCTTGGGGCAACGCCGACCCGGTCACCGCCGCCAAGACGACGTTTTCATGCCCTGTGGCGACTCGGCACACCCCTTGCAAAACAGCCCTTCAGCAGTCCGCATCTACCACCTGAAAAAATCAAAAGTTCATGGAGATCGCACAATGAAGCGTCGTAGTTTGCTCAAGGCTTTCACTCTCTCGGCAAGCATTGCCGCGATGGGCATGACCTGGACCGTCCAGGCCGCCGAGACCATCAAGGTCGGTATCCTGCATTCCCTGTCGGGGACCATGGCGATCTCTGAAACCTCGCTCAAAGACATGGCGCTGATGACCATCGATGAGATCAACGCCAAGGGCGGGGTCAACGGCAAGCTCTTGGAACCGGTGGTGGTGGACCCGGCCTCGAACTGGCCGCTGTTCGCCGAGAAAGGCCGCCAGTTGCTGACCCAGGACAAGGTGGCCGTGGTGTTCGGCTGCTGGACCTCGGTGTCGCGCAAGTCGGTGCTGCCGGTGTTCGAAGAACTCAACGGCCTGCTGTTCTACCCGGTGCAGTACGAAGGCGAGGAGATGTCGCCCAACGTCTTCTACACCGGTGCCGCGCCGAACCAGCAGGCGATCCCGGCGGTGGAATACCTGATGAGCGAAGACGGCGGCAGCGCCAAGCGCTTCTTCCTGCTGGGCACCGACTACGTCTACCCGCGCACCACCAACAAGATCCTGCGTTCGTTCCTGCATTCCAAGGGCGTGGCCGACAAGGACATCGAAGAGGTCTACACCCCGTTCGGCCACAGCGACTATCAAACCATCGTCGCCAACATCAAGAAGTTCTCCGCCGGCGGCAAGACCGCGGTGATCTCCACGGTCAACGGCGACTCCAACGTGCCCTTCTACAAGGAGCTGGCCAACCAGGGCCTGAAGGCCACCGACGTGCCGGTGGTGGCGTTCTCGGTGGGCGAGGAAGAACTGCGCGGCATCGACACCAAGCCGCTGGTGGGCAACCTGGCGGCGTGGAACTACTTCGAGTCGGTGGATAACCCGGTGAACCAGAAGTTCGTCGCCGCCTGGAAGGCCTACGCCAAGGCCAAGAACCTGCCGGGGGCAGACAAGGCGGTGACCAACGACCCGATGGAAGCCACCTACGTCGGCATCCACATGTGGGCCCAGGCGGTGGAGAAAGCCAAGTCCACCGATGTCGACAAGGTGCGCCAGGCCCTGGCCGGGCAGACCTTCGCCGCGCCCTCGGGCTACACCCTGACCATGGACCAGACCAACCACCACCTGCACAAGCCGGTGATGATCGGCGAGATCCAGCCGGACGGTCAGTTCAACGTGGTGTGGCAGACCGAAGGGCCGATCCGCGCCCAGCCGTGGAGCCCGTTCATTCCGGGCAACGACAAGAAGCCGGACTACGCGGTCAAGAGCAACTGATCCGAACCTGACGCCGTCCCTGTAGGAGCGAGCTTGCTCGCGATGAGGTCCGCAGGACCTCCGACGAAAACCGCGCGGCTGGCCGCTGCGCGGATCGCGAGCCAGCTCGCTCCTACGGGTTATACGGGCGCTTTCAAGGACATCGATATGCCCACTGCCCTTTACCGTTTCATCCTCGCCTGCCTGTTGCTGCTGCCCCTTGCCGCCCAGGCCGGTGAAGCCGAAGATTTTGTCGCGGCCAATTCCAACCAACAGGCGCAACTGCTGGAAACCTGGGCCGCGCAGCCCGATCCGGCGCGCCTGGAACTGCTCAAGGCCCTGCAGCAGGGGCAACTGAGCATCGCCGGTGAAAGCAAAACCCTGCGCCTGAACAACCGCCTGCGGGGCCTGATCGACAGCGCCCTGGCCAGCCATCAATTGCTCGCCGCCGACGCCGGCAGCCGACTCGACGCCGCCCGGCAGTTGCAGAAAAGCGCCAAACCGGCGCAACTGAAATTCCTCGATGCGCGACTGGCCGCCGAGCAGGACACCGGCGTGCACGCCGCCCTGAGCCTGGCCCTGGCCAACCTGCAACTGGTGGACAGCGACCCGGCGGTGCGCCTGGCCGCCGTGCGCCTGTTGGGGGAGACCGGCGACCCGCTGGCCCGCACTCGCCTCGAAGGCCTGCTGCAACCCGGGGTCGAGGCCGATGCCAACGTGCGCACCGCCGCCGAAACCAGCCTGGCCCAGGTCAAGCGCAAGCTGCTGGTGGGCGAAGTGCTCGGCCAGGCCTTCAGCGGCTTGTCCCTGGGGTCGATCCTGCTGCTGGCGGCCCTGGGGCTGGCCATCACCTTCGGCCTGCTGGGGGTGATCAACATGGCCCACGGCGAGATGCTGATGCTTGGCGCCTACGCCACCTATGGGGTGCAGTTGCTGTTCCAGCGCTACGCGCCACAGGCCATCGAGTACTACCCGCTGCTGGCGCTGCCGGTGGCCTTCTTTGTCACCGCCGCAATCGGCATGGCCCTGGAACGCACGGTGATCCGTCACCTCTACGGCCGCCCCCTGGAAACCCTGCTGGCCACCTGGGGCATCAGCCTGATGCTGATCCAGCTGGTGCGCCTGCTGTTCGGCGCGCAGAACGTCGAGGTGGCCAATCCGGCCTGGCTGTCCGGGGGGATTCAGGTCCTGCCCAATCTGGTACTGCCCTACAACCGCCTGGTGATCATCGCCTTCGCCCTGTTTGTGGTGCTGCTCACCTGGCTGCTGCTGAACAAGACCCGCCTGGGCCTGAACGTGCGCGCGGTGACCCAGAACCGCAACATGGCCGCCTGCTGCGGGGTGCCCACCGGCCGCGTGGACATGCTCGCCTTCGGCCTTGGCTCGGGCATCGCGGGCCTGGGCGGCGTGGCCCTGAGCCAGATCGGCAACGTCGGCCCGGACCTGGGCCAGAGCTACATCATCGACTCGTTCCTGGTGGTGGTGCTCGGCGGCGTCGGCCAGTTGGCCGGCAGCGTGCTGGCAGCCTTCGGCCTGGGGATCGCCAACAAGATCCTCGAACCGCAGATCGGCGCCGTGCTGGGCAAGATCCTGATCCTCGCGCTGATCATTCTGTTTATCCAGAAACGCCCGCAGGGACTCTTCGCACTGAAAGGACGGGTGATCGACTGATGAATCAACCACTGCTCATTACCGCCACGCAAAAAGCCGGCCCCAGGCTGACGATTGCCGCCGGCGCCGTGGTCCTCGGCCTGCTGCTGGCCCTGCCCCTGCTCTCGCTGCTGGCGGCGGACAACCCGCTGCACGTCTCGGCCTACACCCTGACCCTGGTGGGCAAGATCCTCTGTTACGCCATCGTCGCCCTGGCCCTGGACCTGGTCTGGGGCTATGCCGGGTTGCTGTCCCTGGGCCACGGTCTGTTCTTCGCCCTGGGCGGCTACGCCATGGGCATGTACCTGATGCGCCAGGCCGCAGGCGACGGTCTGCCGGCGTTCATGACCTTCCTCTCGTGGAGCGAGCTGCCCTGGTACTGGACCGGCACCAGCCATTTCCTCTGGGCCCTGTGCCTGGTGGTGCTGGCGCCGGGCTTGCTGGCCCTGGTGTTCGGCTTCTTCGCCTTCCGCTCGCGGATCAAGGGCGTGTACTTCTCGATCATGACCCAGGCCCTGACCTTTGCCGGGATGCTGCTGCTGTTTCGCAACGAAACCGGCTTTGGCGGCAACAACGGCTTCACCAACTTCCGCAGCATCCTGGGCTTCGGCATCACGGAGCCGGGCACCCGCGCGGTATTGTTCCTGGCCACGGTAATGCTGCTGGTGGCCAGCCTGTACCTGGGCTGGCGCCTGGCCCGAAGCAAGTTCGGCCGGGTGCTGACCGCCCTGCGCGACGCCGAGAACCGCCTGATGTTCTGCGGCTACGACCCGCGCGGTTTCAAGTTGTTCGTCTGGGTCTTGAGCGCGGTGCTGTGTGGCTTGGCCGGGGCCCTGTATGTGCCCCAGGTGGGCATCATCAACCCCAGTGAAATGTCCCCCACCAACTCCATCGAAGCCGCCGTCTGGGTGGCCCTGGGCGGGCGCGGCACGCTGATCGGCCCGCTGCTGGGCGCCGGGCTGGTGAACGGCATGAAGAGCTGGTTCACCGTGGCCTTCCCCGAATACTGGCTGTTCTTCCTCGGCGCGCTGTTCATCGTGGTGACCCTGTACCTGCCCAAGGGCGTAATCGGCCTGCTGAAGAAACGAGGTGAACAATGAGAGTCACAGCCACGGCCGACTTCATGCTCGAACCCATCCTCGAACCGAACAAGGACCAGGGCAGCAGCCGCGACGCCATCGGCCTCGGCCAGGCCGCCGGCCAGGGCCTGAACACCCGTCACGGCACCATCCTGACCCTGGAGGACATCAGCGTCAGCTTCGATGGCTTCAAGGCCCTCAACGACCTCAACCTGTACATCGGCGTTGGCGAGTTGCGCTGCATCATCGGCCCCAACGGCGCGGGCAAGACCACCCTGATGGACGTGATCACCGGCAAGACCCGCCCGACCCAGGGCAAGGCCTGGTTCGGCGAAACCCTGGACCTGACCCGGATGAGCGAAGTGCAGATCGCCCAGGCCGGGATCGGCCGCAAGTTCCAGAAACCCACGGTGTTCGAGGCCCTGAGCGTGTTCGAGAACCTGGAGCTGGCGCAGAAGACCGACAAGTCGGTGTGGGCCAGCCTCGGCGCGCGCTTGAGCAGCGAACAGCAGGACCGCATCGCCCAGGTGCTGGAGACCATTCGCCTGAGCCCTTCGGCCCGGCGCCAGGCCGGCCTGTTGTCCCACGGCCAGAAGCAGTTCCTGGAGATCGGCATGCTGCTGATGCAGGACCCGCAACTGCTGTTGCTGGACGAACCGGTGGCGGGCATGACCGATGCCGAGACCGAGTTCACCGCCGAGCTGTTCAAGACCCTGGCCGGCAAGCACTCGCTGATGGTGGTGGAACACGACATGGGCTTTGTCGGCTCGATTGCCGACCACGTCACCGTGCTGCACCAGGGCAGCGTGCTGGCCGAAGGGTCGCTGGAACAGGTGCAGGAAAACGAACGGGTGATCGAGGTGTATCTCGGACGATAAGAGCAGCGGCAAGTTGCAAGCTTCAAGCGGCAAGCGAGAAGCCCAAGCGCATCGGTCCCGCTCTTACTTGCAGCTTGAAGCTTGCAACTAATCACTGATTTTCTGCCATTTCCCGGAGAGTGCCCATGCTACAGGTCCAACAGCTTCATCAGTTTTATGGCGGTAGCCACATCCTGCGCGGCCTGAGCTTCGAGGCCCGGGTGGGCGAAGTCACCTGCCTGCTGGGGCGCAACGGCGTGGGCAAGACCACCCTGCTCAAATGCCTGATGGGCCTGCTGCCGGTCAAGGAAGGCACGGTCAACTGGGAGGGCAACGCCATCACCGGCTACAAGCCCCACCAGCGGGTCCACGCCGGAATCGCCTACGTGCCCCAGGGCCGGGAAATCTTTGGCCGCCTGAGCGTGGAGGAGAACCTGCTGATGGGACTGTCCCGCTTCCCCGGCGCCCAGGCCAAGGAGGTACCGGCCTTTATCTACGAGCTGTTCCCGGTGCTGTTGCAGATGAAACAGCGCCGCGGCGGCGACCTGTCCGGTGGCCAGCAGCAACAGCTGGCCATCGGCCGGGCCCTGGCCAGTCGGCCGCGGTTGCTGATCCTCGATGAGCCCACCGAAGGCATCCAGCCCTCGGTGATCAAGGAGATCGGCGCGGTGATCAAAAAGCTCGCGGCCCGGGGCGACATGGCGATTGTGCTGGTGGAGCAGTTCTACGATTTTGCCGCCGAACTGGCCGACCAGTACCTGGTGATGTCCCGCGGGGAAATCATCCAGCAGGGCCGTGGCGAAAATATGCAGGCCGAAGGTGTACGCGGCCTGGTTACGATCTAATCTGTAGCCTCCTAACGATAACGACCGAGCATGAACCTACCTGCCGCCACCGCCCTGTTCACCCCCAGCTGGCACGCCGAGCTGGAGCTGGCCTATGCCCGTTTCGGCGCCAGCACGCGCCCGGTGCTGCGCCGCCACCTGGGCCCGCTGCGGGTGCAGAAGCATCTGTACGCCGAGGGCCCCAAGGTGTGCCAGCACATCATCGTCCACCCGCCCGGCGGCATCGCCGGCGGCGACCGGCTGGCCATCAGTGCGCGGGTCGAGCGCGGCGCCTGGGCCCAGTTGACCAGCCCCGGCGCCGCCAAGTGGTATCGCGCCAACGGCCCGGCCGGGCAGACCCTGGACCTGCAGGTGGCGCCAGGGGCGACCCTGGAGTGGCTGCCCCAGGAAACCATTGTCTTCAGCGCCGCCCAGGCCGAACTGACGACCCGGATCGAGCTACAAGGCGATGCCCGGCTGTTCTACTGGGACATCGTCGCCCTCGGCCGCCCGGCCAGCGGCGAGCGCTTCGAGCACGGACATTTCCAGGCCCACCTGGATATAAGCCGCGATGGCCGGCCGCTGTGGCATGAGCGCCAGCGCATCAGCGGTGGCGACGGCCTGCTGGACTCGCCCATCGGCCTGGACGGCCAGCCGGTGTTCGCCACCTTGCTGGTGACCGGCGACCTCGACAGCCAACTGCTGGAGCGCTGTCGCGCCCTGGAACACCCGGTACGCGGCGACCTGAGCCAGCTGCCGGGGCTGCTGGTGGCCCGCTGCCTGGCCAGCGAGGCGCTGCTGGCCCGTGCCTGGCTGATCGACCTGTGGCGCCTGCTGCGCCCGGCCCTGCTGGGCCGCGAGGCCGTGCCGCCAAGGATCTGGAACACATGAAACACCTGCCCTTTTCAAACTGCCCAACGACGGATCGATCACGATGGACCTGACCCCACGCGAAAAAGACAAGCTGCTGATCTTCACCGCCGGCCTGGTGGCCGAGCGGCGACTGGCCCGCGGCCTCAAGCTCAACTACCCGGAGGCCATGGCCTATATTTCCGCCGCGTTGCTCGAAGGTGCCCGCGATGGCCAGACCGTGGCCGACCTGATGCACTACGGCACCACCCTGCTCAGCCGCGAACAGGTGATGGAAGGCATCCCGGAGATGATCCCGGAGATTCAGGTGGAGGCCACCTTCCCCGACGGCACCAAGCTGGTCACCGTCCACCAACCCATCGCCTGAGGCCGCGTCATGACCTATCGCATCCGCGATGCGCTGCACGCCGACCTGCCGGCGATCCGCGACATCTACAACGACGCCGTGCTCAATACCACGGCGATCTGGAACGACACCCCGGTGGACCTGGGCAACCGTCAGGCCTGGTTCAGCGCGCGCCAGGGCCAGGGCTACCCGATCCTGGTGATCGTCAACGCCGAGGAGCAGGTGCTCGGCTACGCTTCCTTCGGTGACTGGCGGCCCTTCGACGGCTTTCGCCACACCGTGGAACACTCGGTCTATGTCCGCCGCGACCAGCGCGGCAACGGCCTGGGTCCACAACTGATGGCGGTGCTGCTGGAACGCGCCCGTGGCTGTGACAAGCACGTGATGGTGGCCGCCATCGAGAGCGCCAACAGCGCCTCGATCCGTCTGCATGAGCGCCTCGGTTTCATCTGTACCGGGCAGATGCCCCAGGTGGGCACCAAGTTCGGGCGCTGGCTGGATTTGACCTTCATGCAACTGACTCTCAACCCCGGGGCGCCAGCGCCCGCCCCTCACCAGGAGTGACCGCTCGATGAACGCCGCCCAACTGCGTCGAGTCCATGGAGAAAGCTTTGCTCATTACCGTCAGGGATTGATCGACCTGCTGCTGGATTCGGTGCAGCACGGCGCGTCCGTCGGCTTCATGGCCGATGTGGACGAAACGCAAGCCCGGGCCTACCTGAGCAGCGTGCAGGCCGGGGTCGAGGACGGCAGCCTGCTGCTGTGGGTGGTGGTGCATGACGAGAGAGTCCTGGCCAGCGTGCAACTGGCGCTGTGCATGAAAGCCAATGGGCGCAACCGCGCCGAAGTGCAAAAGCTCATGGTGCTGCACAGCGCCCGGCGTCGCGGCCTGGGCCAGCAGTTGATCAATGCCCTGGAGCAGGCGGCCCGCCAGCACCGGCGCGGGCTGCTGTACCTGGACACCGAGGCCGGCTCGGCGGCGGAAGCCTTCTACCGCGCCCTGGGCTACACCCGGGTCGGCGAACTGCCCAACTACTGCCAGAGCCCGGACGGCACCTACACCCCTACCGCCATCTACTTCAAGACCCTGGGACAACCCACATGATTCCTGGCCAATACCAGATCCAGCCCGGCGAGATCGAACTCAATGCCGGGCGCCGCACCTTGAGCCTGAAGGTCTCCAACAGCGGCGACCGGCCGATCCAGGTCGGCTCGCACTATCACTTTTTCGAAACCAACGACGCCCTGAGCTTCGACCGCGCCGCCAGCCGCGGCATGCGCCTGAACATCGCCGCCGGCACCGCAGTGCGCTTCGAACCGGGCCAGACCCGGGAAGTGGAACTGGTGGAGCTGGCCGGCAAGCGCCGGGTGTTCGGCTTTGCCGGACGCATCATGGGTGAGCTCTGAACGCAGCTCTGAGCGGCAAGCTTCAAGCAGCAAGCAGCTGCGGCCTGAAGCGCTATCGATGTCTTTTGATTTTTCTTGTAGCTGGCAGCTTGAAGCTTGCCGCTCATTTCCGAGGAACGAGGAATGCGCATTTCCCGTGAGGCCTATGCCGATATGTTCGGCCCTACCGTGGGCGACAAGGTGCGGCTGGCCGACACCGAGCTGTGGATCGAAGTAGAGAAGGACTTCACCACCTACGGTGAAGAAGTGAAATTCGGCGGCGGCAAGGTGATCCGCGACGGCATGGGCCAGAGCCAGCTGCTGGCGTGCGATGTGGTGGATACCCTGATCACCAACGCGCTGATCATCGATCACTGGGGCATCGTCAAGGCCGATGTCGGCTTGAAGGACGGACGCATCGCCGCCATCGGCAAGGCCGGCAACCCGGATATCCAGCCCGATGTGACCATCGCCATCGGCGCCAGCACCGAGGTGATCGCCGGCGAGGGCATGATCCTCACCGCCGGCGGTATCGACACCCATATCCACTTCATCTGCCCGCAGCAGATCGAAGAAGCGCTGATGAGCGGCGTCACCACCATGATCGGCGGCGGCACGGGACCGGCCACCGGAACCAACGCCACCACCTGCACCTCCGGGCCCTGGCACATGGCGCGCATGCTCCAGGCCGCGGACGCCTTCCCGATGAACTTAGGCTTTACCGGCAAGGGCAATGCCAGCCTGCCGGAGCCTTTGATCGAACAGGTCAAGGCGGGGGCCATCGGCCTCAAGCTGCACGAGGACTGGGGCAGCACCCCGGCCAGCATCGACAACTGCCTGAGCGTGGCCGATGAGTACGACGTGCAGGTGGCGATCCACACCGACACCCTCAACGAATCCGGCTTCGTCGAAACCACCCTCGGCGCCTTCAAGGGCCGCACCATCCACACCTACCACACCGAAGGCGCCGGCGGCGGCCACGCCCCGGACATCATCAAGGCCTGTGGGTTTTCCAACGTGCTGCCCAGCTCCACCAACCCGACCCGGCCCTTCACCCGCAACACCATCGACGAACACCTGGACATGCTCATGGTCTGCCATCACCTGGACCCGAGCATCGCCGAGGACGTGGCCTTCGCCGAGAGCCGCATCCGCCGGGAAACCATCGCCGCCGAGGACATCCTCCACGACCTGGGGGCGTTCTCGATGATCAGCTCCGACAGCCAGGCCATGGGCCGGGTCGGCGAGGTGGTGACCCGCACCTGGCAGACCGCCGACAAGATGCACCGCCAGCGCGGCCCGCTGCCGGGCGATGGCCCGGGCAACAGCAACTTCCGGGTCAAGCGCTACATCGCCAAGTACACCATCAACCCGGCGATCACCCATGGCATCAGCCACGAGGTGGGCTCCATCGAAGTCGGCAAGTGGGCCGACCTGGTGCTCTGGCGCCCGGCGTTTTTCGGGGTCAAGCCGACCCTGATCCTCAAGGGCGGGGCGATTGCCGCGAGCCTGATGGGCGATGCCAACGCCTCGATCCCGACCCCGCAGCCAGTGCATTACCGGCCGATGTTCGCCAGTTACGGCGGCAGCCGCCACGCCACCAGCCTGACCTTTATCAGCCAGGCGGCGCTGGACGCCGGCGTGCCGCAACAGTTGGGCCTGAAAAAACGCATCGCCGTGGTCAAGGGCTGTCGCACGGTGCAAAAGAGCGACCTGATCCACAACGACTATCTGCCGAACATCGAGGTCGACCCGCAGACCTATCAGGTCAAGGCCGACGGGGTACTGCTGTGGTGCGAGCCGGCGGATGTATTGCCCATGGCCCAGCGCTATTTCCTGTTCTGAAACCCATCCGGCCGCTGGGCAGGGCCGGTGTTGGACCGGCGGATATGGCGCTAAGATGCGTCTCGTTTTCCACTCTCTGCCCAGTAAGGTGCCCGGCTATGCGCCTGTCCGATTTCATCGTTCAGCACGTTGAGCAAATCGTTGATGAATGGGAACAATTTGCCAGGACCCTGGCCCCTGGCAACCTGACCCGCAGTGACCTGCGGGATCACTCGCGGTCGATTCTGCTGGCCGCCGCCCGGGACATGCGCACCAGCCAGAGCCCGGGGGAACAATTGGCCAAGGCCAAGGGCGAAGGCCCGGACAAGTCCCCGAGCCTGGATGCGGCCGCCGCCTGCCATGGCGAGCTGCGCCATCACGTGGGTTTCGATCTGGTGCAGATGACGTCGGAGTTCCGCCACCTGCGGGCCTGCGTGATCCGCCTGTGGGTCGCCAGCCTGGTAACCCCGGACCTGGAACACCTGCAGGACATGATCCGTTTCAACGAGGCGATCGACGAGGCCCTGGCCGAGTCCACCACCGCCTATGCCGAGCAGGTCAGCCGTTCACGGGACATCTTCCTGGCGATACTTGGCCATGATCTGCGGGCGCCGCTGCAAGCGGTGAGCATGTCCACCGAGATGCTGGCGCGCAAAGTGCCGCTGGATGACGAGGCCCTGGCCTTTGTGTCACGGATCAAGACCGGCACCCGGCACATGGGCGCCATGGTCAGCGATTTGCTGGAGTTCGTCCGCAGTCGCCTGGGCAACGGCCTGCCCATCGACCCCGCGCCCATGGACCTGGCCAGCGCGGCCAGGGCGGCCATGGACGAAGCCTGCGCGGGACAGCCCGACTGCATGCCACTCTTGAGCTTCGAAGGGGACAGCCACGGCATCTGGGACCGCGCGCGCATCGAGCAGATGCTGCAGAACCTGATCGGCAATGCCTTGCAGCACGGCAGCAACCGCCGCACCGTCACCGTGACCCTCACCGGCGGCGCCGAGCAAGTGCTGCTGACTGTCCACAACTACGGCGTGCCCATCCCCCAGGAAGCCCTGGCCACCCTGTTTGACCCGCTGGTACGCAGTGCCGACGAAGAACTGGGCAGCACCAGCACCAGCCTTGGCCTGGGCCTGTTCATCGTCAAGGAGGTGGTGACCGCGCACCAGGGCAGCATCGAAGTCAGCTCCAACGAAAGCGACGGCACCACCTTCACCGTCACCCTGCCGCGCGTCTCCCGCGCCTGAGGCACGTTACAAACGCTGGCGCTCTTTGTAGCCGCTGCTGAGCGCCAGCGAAGCTGCGAACGAGGACGCAGTCCTCGCAACCTGCTGTTTCCTGGCCCCCCGCAGTTGCCTGGTTTACGGCCGCTGCGCGCCCCGTCGCAGCCTCGCTGGCGCTCGGCAGCGGCTACAGGCCATCAGTCCACCAGCAGGCGGCCCAGGCGCTGCTTGAGCATCTGGTTCTCGGCGCGCAGTTGCCGCACTTCGTCCAGCAGGTCCAGGGCCAGGGCCACGCCTTCCCATTCCAGGTCCAGATCGCGGCGCAGCTTCGCCGCGCGCTTGGCCAGGGACAGTTCAACATCGTTGAAACGCCAGTCCTGGGGCGCCGTCCCCTGAGGTTCAAGGATGCCGTGCTCGACGATTTCGATCACGTAGGCCGCCGACAGGTCGGCCACTTCACAGAATTCTTCCATGTCCAGCTGAACGATCAGGGTGCTCATGATCGGCGCCTCCTAGTGTCGAATCAGAAATTTTCCCGGGGGTCGAACGCCGCCTTCTTCGCCAGCTCCTGCCACAAGGCCTTGACCTCGTCGCCGGTGTGCTTGGGCATCACCGCCTTGAGCTGGACGAACAGGTAGCCGCGCTGGCCGGCCTTGTTCAGCAGGCCGTGGCCCTTGGCGCGCATGCGCTGGCCATTCTGGCTGCCGGCCGGAACCTTGAGGTTGATCTTGCCGGTCAGGGTCGGGACCGCGACCTCGGTGCCCAGTGCCAGCTCCCAAGGGGCCAGCGGCAGGGTGATGATCAGGTTCTCGCCTTCGACATCGAATTTCGGATGTGGCGCAAAACGAATGGTCAGGTACAGGTCGCCATTGGCCCCGCCACCCACGCCCGGCGCGCCCTGGCCCTTGAGGCGGATGCGCTCGCCGTCGGTGACCCCGGCCGGAATCTTCACGTTCAGGCTCTTGCTGGTGTTGCTGACGTGCTGCCCGTTGGCGTTGTATTGCGGCACCTGGAAGCTGATCTTCTTCGACTCGGTCGACAGGGTTTCTTCAAGAAAGATCGGCAGTTCCATTTCCACATCCTGTCCACGACGACCGCTGCTGCGGCGCTGCTCCGGGCCGCCGAATCCTGGCCCCCGGTTACCAAAGATCGAACTGAAGAAGTCCGAGAAGTCACCACCGTCGCCACCGCCAAAGCCGCCACGGCTCTGCCAGCCCGGCGGGCCCTGGAAGGGCTGGCCATGCTGACCGTACTTGCGCAGGTCGTCGTACTCGGCGCGCTTGTCGGCGCTTTTCAGCGCTTCATAGGCTTCCGAGGCATCCTTGAACTTGGCCTCGGCATCCTTTTCCTTACTGACGTCGGGGTGGTATTTGCGCGCCAGCTTGCGATAGGCGGCCTTGATCGCCTTGTCGTCCGCCGTCGGCTCCACGCCGAGAATCTTGTAATAGTCTTTGAAGTCCATCGAGGGAATCACCATCCGTTATCAAAGTCGCGCGGCGTGCAGCACAGCATGCTCGGTCTGGCAGCATGAGAATTGATCAATCTCAATCCTCTGACTGAACGGCGCATCAGAAGTTTATCGGCAGCCGCGGGCGGATCTTGTGATCCCTGGACGGCTGCTCGGCCCATGCCTGCAAGTTTGGGGGTCAAGGATAGTCTTTCAAGGCACCACGGGTTGCGATTTAGCAGATAGTCGGCCTTTGCAAGGCGCGAGGACTGGCGTACGCTGCGCGGCCGTTTTTTTCACCGGATCCAAAGACATGAACAACGCCACCCCGGCCCGGGCCTGCGGCATTGACTTCGGTACCTCCAACTCCACCGTCGGCTGGCTGCGCCCCGGCGAGGAGACGCTGATCGCCCTGGAGGACGACAAGATCACCCTGCCTTCGGTGGTGTTCTTCAATATCGAGGAACGCCGTCCGGTGTACGGCCGCCTGGCGCTGCACGAGTACCTGGAAGGCTACGAAGGCCGGCTGATGCGCTCGCTGAAGAGCCTGCTGGGCTCCAAGCTGATCAAGCACGACACCAGCGTGCTGGGCACCGCCATGCCGTTCAAGGACCTCTTGGGGCTGTTCATCGGCCAGCTGAAAAGCCGCGCCGAAGCCACCGCCGGTCGGGAATTCGAGCAAGTGGTACTGGGCCGCCCGGTGTTCTTCGTCGATGACGATGCCGCCGCCGACCAGGAAGCCGAAGACACCCTGGTGGAAGTGGCGCGCAAGATCGGTTTCAAGGATGTGTCCTTCCAGTACGAACCGATCGCCGCGGCCTTCGACTACGAGTCCACCATCGAACGCGAAGAGCTGGTGCTGATCGTCGACATCGGCGGCGGTACCTCGGACTTTTCCCTGGTGCGCCTGTCCCCCGAGCGCCGTGGCGTCGATAACCGCCACGACGACATCCTCGCCACCGGCGGCGTGCACGTCGGCGGTACCGACTTCGACAAACAACTGAGCTTGCAGGGCGTGATGCCGCTGTTCGGCTACGGCAGCCGGATGAAGAGCGGCGCCTACATGCCCACCAGCCACCACATGAACCTGGCGACCTGGCACACCATCAACTCGGTGTACTCGCAAAAGTCCCAGCTGGCCCTGGGCAGCATGCGCTACGACATCGAAGACACCGGCGGCATCGACCGCCTGTTCAAGCTGATCGAACAGCGCGCCGGGCACTGGCTGGCCATGGAAGTGGAAGAAACCAAGATCCAGCTGACCCACGCCGAAAACCGCCTGGTGGCCCTGGACCGCATCGAGCGCGACCTCAGCGTCGACCTGAGCCGTGCCCTGTTCGAATCCTCCATCGACGGCATGCTGGAGCGCATCCGCACCAGCGTCACCCAGTTGCTGAGCGACGCCAACGTCGGTGTGGCCCAGGTCGACACGGTGTTCTTCACCGGCGGTTCCAGCGGCATTCCGGCGCTGCGCCAGAGCGTGGCGGCCATGCTGCCCAATGCCCGGCATGTGGAAGGCAATATCTTCGGCAGCATCGGCAGCGGTCTGGCCATCGAGGCCAAGAAGCGCTACGGATAAAGGCAGAGGCAAGCTTCAAGCGGCAAGCCACAAGTAAAGGCAAGAGCGCAGTCGGCTTTAGCTTGCGGCTTGAAGCTGCAAGCTTGCCGCTGCTGTTACACCAAGCCTGCCAGTTTCAATTCGCTTTTCAGGTAGGCGTAGTAGATCGGCCCTGCCACCACGCCGGGCAGGCCGAAGGCGGCCTCGAACACCAGCATCGCCAGCAGCAGCTCCCAGGACTTGGCACTGATCTGCCCGCCGACGATCCGCGCGTTGAGGAAGTATTCCAGCTTGTGGATAAAGATCAGGTAGCCCAGCGCCGCCACCGCCACCCAGATCGACAGCGACAACCCAACGATGGTGATCAGGGTGTTGGAGATCAGGTTGCCGATCACCGGCAACAGGCCCAGCAGGAAGGTCAGCACGATCAGGGTCTTGGTCAGCGGCAGCTTGACCCCGAACAGCGGCAGGATCAGCGCCAGGAAGATCCCGGTGAAGAAGGTGTTGAGCAGGGAGATCTTGATCTGCGCGAAGACGATGTTGCGAAACGCCTGGACCAGCAGGTGCAGGCGATCGAACAGCGCCGCCGCCAGGGGCTTGCGCTTGGTCAGGTCGGGGATGCGCTGCAGGGCGATGATCGCCCCCAGGACCATGCCGATCAGCAGGGTCACGAACATGTGCGCCGCGTCCTTGCCCACCAGCTGCAACTCGCTCAAGTGCTTGCTGGCCCAGGCGCCGATGGCCGCCTGGAACTCCGCGGCACTGGCCGGCAGGTAGGAATCGAGGAACGGCGGCAACTGGCCCCGGGCCTTGTCCACCACCACCATGAACTTGCCCAGCGAAGCGCCGGGGTTCTCCGCTTCATGCAACAGGAAGCTGATGGCCCCGGCGAACAGCAGGGTCAGCAGACTGACCACCAGGGTGCCCAGCAGCGCCACCGCCAACCAGCGCGCGCGCCGGCCTTCGATCAGCCGCTGCAATTGCGGGGTGAGCATGTTGACCAGCTCGAACACCAAGAGACCCGCCAGCAGGCTGGGCAGCAGACGCAAGGGCAAGGCCAGCAACAGGCCACCGAAGATGATGATCCAACTGATGAACAACAGATGACGCTGTGAAAACGCTGGCATATAGCCTCAAGACAAACAGCGGGAAAAGACCGGCAGTCTGCCAGCCTTCACCCCCGAGGAATAGTGGCAGGCGCCGTAAGGACGCGGGCTTACAGGGTACTGGAGTGTTGTGACAGGCGAAGGTTCAGTCGCTTTTGGCCTGAGGCACCGGGACTGAAAGGTCGGGCAGCGGCACGTCGTAGCCGCAGTAGTGCAGGCGGGTCAGGGTCAGGCGCTTGTCCGGGTAGTCATCGCCCCATCTCAGGTTCTGGTCATAGCGCGACTTGATGTGGGCACAAGCCTTTTGAATATCGGTTCGAGCCTTGGCCAGCACCGGCGCCGGCAAGGGGTTGATCTTCAGACTCTGGAAGAACGGCACGATGAACACCTGATCCAGGTCATAGCCCTTGCTCCCCAGGGGCAGGCGCTGGCCGGCATGGACATAGAAAGGCTGTTGCAGGCCGCTTTCCTGTTCCCAGCACCAGTACTTGACCTTGTCTTCGAGAATGCCCACTGCGGTCCCTTCCCAACGCTCGTAGGCGCGCAGGCATTGATAGCCCTGCATGCTCACCCAGTCGAGACTGCTGGGCTTGACACCGGTATGGGATGGCAGCGCCTGCCTGGCCAGCAGATCCTCAAGAAAGGCCTGCTGCGGATAGAGCAGACCATCCCCCCAGCCATCGAGAAAGCTGTTGACCCGCATATAGAGCCCGGAAGCCGTCACCTGAATGTCCCCATAGGAGAAAGATCCCGAGGTGCCGACCGACAGCGCATCACGACCCTTTTCATAGGTGAACCCGCCAGTGATGGTTCCGCACTGCGCATGCCGATAAGGCCCGGGCAGGTCGAAGGAGTAACGCTGCATCAGAGTGATCCGCTTCGCGCCTTCCGTGCACAGCATCCGGCTGTCCAAGCGTTCATTTTCGTAGACCAGAGGGGGCCCACCACATCCCGGCAGCAACCCACAGATCAGTACCATCAGCGCTATCAGTGCTAATTTCATTGCGAACCCAGCAATTTGTCGTTGCCATACTGATCGATCAAGGTCGGGATGATGTACTTGTCGGTCTTCTTGAAGGTCTCTTGCAGCCCGCTGTTAGCCCCGCCGCAGATATCCTTGGCCACACACAGGTAGTTGGAGTGAGGACTGTCCGCGCCCAACAACTTGCCTGTAGTGGCCGCGGCCCCGAAGAATCGGGTAACCGTATCGGACGAGTGCCACGCATTCAGCCCCAGCAAGTCGGACACTGTATCGGTCACCGGCAACGTATTGAAAAGCATGCTCGAAGTCGACCGGTTGACCTGGAAGAACGCCCCTTCACTGATATCGAACCCGGCATTCTTGGCTGCCGCGAAGAAGTCCGTCGAGCCGACGGGCGCGCCCGACAGCTGGATGCTGCCCGCATTGCCATTGACATTGAAATTGAGCCCGGCAATGGCCCGGTACGTCAGCAAGCCGCCCTGGCTGTGCCCGAAGACATCCAGCTTGTTGCCCTGATCTATACCGGCGCCGAGGAAGTCGCTGAGCTGCCGCGCGTTCCCCGAACGCACGGCACCGCCCAGCATCACATCCCACAGCGACTCCACCAGGTCTCCCAGCAGGCCGTGTTCCGGGTTATAGGCCTGCATGAACTGGTCCTGGCCGGTCTGCATGCCGCCATTGACCAGCGCCGCATCCAGCGAGTTCTGAATCCCGTTGGTGAACACCGCGCCGTTACCGTCAGGTGTCAGCAGGGTCTTCAGGCTGTCGCGTGTCGCATCCACATCCATAACCGGCTTGCCGGTTTTCGGGTCGATGAAGACATGGCCATCTTTGTCCTTTTTGTACTGCATCGTCACATGATAGAAGCTCATGTCCCCCGTCAGCAGCGCCGGGACCTGGGTGATGACGCCGCCATGGCTGATGACGCCCGGCATCACTCCGCCGGTGAAGTAGGCCGACTCGTCCATGGCTTTCTGCAAGAACCCCGGTATCCAGGCCAGGGGTGCCAGTGCCGGGTTGTCTGCCAGTGCCTTGTCCGCCGCCTTGGTCAGATCACCGTATTGGGAAAAAGCCGCCGACGCATTCTTGCCATAGTCCTTGAGCCCCTGGGCCCATTGATTGAGGGTCTGCACCGGATGGCCCACCGCCTCCAGGGACGATTGGGACACATACAGGTCGGTACGCTTTTCATTGTCCTTGGTGATCTCGTAGGCCCGTGACGGATCACGGTTCAGGCCCGCCGTGGAGTCGGCGCCAGTCTTGGCGTCGTTGCGCACGGTGATGGTGCCCGCGCCCACCGTGGCGCGCACTTCCTGCTCACGCTCCTTGCGGTAGTCATAGCCACTGACGCTCCAGCCCGAGGCGCCGGTCTTGCCCTTGCCTTCCTGGCTGTTGTCGGTGGTGAAGGCCACGTCCTTGCCACCGGTGGCCTTGGCGCCGTCACCGCCGCCCCAACCAAAGGTGCCACCCGCGTTGACGTAGTAGCTGTGCTCCTTGTCCTGGCCGGAGATATCACGGAAGCCCAGGGTGCCGGTGTCCAGCTTGAGATTGCCGTTGTCGGCGGCGACCAGCGCGCCATCGAGCTGGGTGTGCTTCTCGGTGCGGATGTCCACGCCGTTCTTGCCGGTGATGCTGGTCTGCTCCTGGATCCAGTTGGTATTGCCAGTGGTCTTGCCCACGCCCAGGGAACCGCTGACGCTGCCACCGCCGCCCAGGCCGATGCTCACGGTGACGCTAGCATCCAGCTCCTTGCCGCTGACCTTGCCGGTGTCCGGCACCGAGGACACGGTCAGGTCGCCGCCCACCCGGCCGATGACTTCGCCACCACGCAGGGTGGCGCCGGCAATGGTGGTGTCCTTGCCGCTGCTGAAACGCAGCTGGTCGCCGGCCACCAGATTGGCGTTCTGTTGCCGCTGGTTGTCCCGGTCCAACTGGCCCTTGCCCATGTCGACACTGGCATAGACCGAGATGAAGTCCTTGCCGCCCACTGCCAGGCCCACTTCGCCACCGCCGCTGTGACGGCTGGACTCGCTGCTGGAATCGTTCTGCGCTGCACGGATGGTCAGGTCATTGCCGGCCCCCAGGTCGATATCGCGACCGGCATGGACCTGGGTCCCGATCAGGGTCAGGTTGTTGCGCGCCTCAAGGCTGACATCGCGCCCGGCCAGGAACACCGACGGGGTGTTGGTGCCCTGGTGCATCTGCTCGTTGGCCACACCGTTGCTGCCACCGATACCGGCACGGGCACTGCCGCCGCCGCTCTGGCCGTTGATGCCACCCTGGCTGCGGGCGGTCTTGCTCTCTTCGGAGATCGATCCGCGGGCCACGTCCACATTGATGTCACGCCCCACCAGGGTGATGTCGCGCCCGGCATCGAACTGGCCACCGCGAATGTTGATGTCGTTGCCTGCCACCGCACTGATGTCCCGACCGGCCCCGAGGCTGGTTGGGCTGCTGCCATGCACTTCCTGGCGCGAACTGCTGGACTGGCTGGCCGTACCGAAGTGGGTCGCGGTGGTCGGGCCCGAGGTGAACTGGTTGATCGCATCCACGGTGCTCAACACGCTGGAGGCCTTGCTGGTGTTGTCCTCGCCTTTGCCGGTGCCCTTGAGGGCATCCATGGTGTTGCCGTAGTTGTGGCTGACGTTGACTGTCAGGCCATTGCGATCACGGCTCTTGCTGCGTTCCTGGATCGAGGTTTCCTTGCCCGCGTCGATGCTGATGTCGCGCCCGGCCTGCAAGTTGATATCGCGCCCGGCATCCACGCGCGAGCCTTCCAGGGTCAGGTCACGCCCGGCCTTGATGGTTGCATCCTGCCCGGCCAGCAACTGGCTCGGCGCTACGGTCTGCTCGGCATTGCGCGACTTCTGCTTGAGGCCTTCGCTGCCCAGGAACGCGGTGACGCCGTTGCGATCGCTTTCCAGGGACAGCCCGACGTGTTTCTCGGATTTCCAGTTGCTCTGGTCCGAGCTGTTGCTGCCGGCCAGAACGTTGATGTCGCGGCCCGCCCCCACCGTGAGGTTGCGCTCGGCCGCCGCCGTGCTGCCGATCATGTTGACGTCGCGGGATGCTTGCAGGGTGGTGTCACGCCCACCGCTGACCACACTGCCGACGCTCTGGGACTGGGTGTTTTCCTGCCCCGACTTCTTCGCCGAGGCAATCGAAGTGAAGCTGCCGGAACTGGAAAGCCCCACCTTGCTCTTGTACTTCTCGCTCTGGCTGCTGGAGGTGTTGGCCGCGTCCATCAGGTTGATGTCACCGTTCTTGTCGATCAGCCCGGCACGTACTTCGGCATCGCGCTTGGCTTCGATGGAACTGGCCGAAAGGTTGACGTTGGTCCCGGCGATCACCACCGCGTCGTTGCCGGCACTCAACTCGCTGCCCACCTGGGTGGTGCTGCTGGAGGTGCGGCTGTTGCCGCTCTTGCTCAGGCCGAAGCTGCCGCTCTTCTTCTGGCTGTAGGAGCTGTCCTGCTGCTCCTGGGCCGAAACCAGGCTGACATCCCGGGTGGCGCCCACCAGCAGGTCGTTGCCGGCCTTAAGCTGGCTGCCGATCACGGTGACGTCGCGCCCGCCGTTGAGGCTGATGCGTCCATCCTTGTCTTGGCTGACGTTGACCATCAGGTCGTGCCCGGCGCTGATTTCGGATGCCACGTTGCTGGTCGAGGAATCGGCGCTCTGTGTTGTCTTGCTCTTGCCCCAGGAGCCTTTTTTCTTCTGGCTGAAGGTCGAGGACTGCTCGTCCTGGGCCGAAGCGATGACCACATCGCGCTTGGCATTGAGGGACAGGTCATGGCCTGCGTCGACCTTGCTCGCGACCACCGCCAGGTCGCGCCCGGCATTGAGTTGCAGGTTGCCACCGGTGCTCACGCTGGAGCCCAGGGTCTGCACCGTGTCGTGGGTCACCAGACCGCGACGGATCGCGCTCTGGGTGAAGGTATGGTCCTGCACTGCCAGTAAATCGATATCACGACCGGCGCTGAGCTTGGCATCCCCGGCGCTGGCCAGCTGGCCGAGGTTGGTCAGGTCGCGGCCGGCGCTGAGGTCCAGTTGCTGGCGCGCGGTGATCTGGCTGCCCTGGTCGAGGATGGTGCGGCTGCCCGAACCATAGCCCACGGCCACCGCCGTGCGGTCGTTGATGATGTCGCCCTTGATCGAGGTGACGCTGACCTGGTTGCCGCGGATTTCCCCGGCCAGGGCGTTGCGCACGCTGTCCTGGGCCATCAGGCTGACCCGCTCGTTGGCTTCGATTAGGCCACCCTGGTACAGGCTGCCGCCGGCATTCACGCTCAGGTCGTTGCTGGCCCGCAGGGTGCCGACGTTGCTCAGGTCGCCACCGGCGATCAGGGTCATGTCGCGCCCCTGCACCAGGCTGCCGCCGCGCAGGTTGCGGGTTTCCGCCTGGGCCAGGTACAGCACCGGCACCAGTACTTTTTCGCCCTGCACTTCGCGGGTTTCCATCCACACGATGTCATGGGTCAGCGAGGCCACCTGGGCCGGGGTCAGGGACACGCCGACGCTAAGCTGCAACTGGTCCTTGGAAGCGATGGCGTTGTCCATCAGATAGCGATACTGGTCGTAATCACTGGTCAGCCCCGCCGCGAGGAAGCGCTGCCCGGTCTGGGCCAGCACCGCATCGCGGATCAAGCGGGTTTCATACAGGCCGTCGCCCAGGCGGCGCCAGGTCTGGTCGGCGTTGTAGTTGAGGTGGCCGAGCATGTAGTCCGAACTCATGAAACGAGACAAGTCGGTGAAGGTCGGGTTGGTCTCGATCAGGTAGCGGCCCTGGGGATTCTGGCTCTTGACGAACAGGCCATACTCGCCCTGGGGTACGCGGAAACTCGACAGAGAAGTCGGGTCCACGGCAGCGAACGGTACGCCGGAGAAGTCCACCGGCACGAAGCTGACCTGGGTCGTGCCGTCGGCGGCGACCTTTTCGATGCGCTGCACATCCTTGGCCACCTGATTGGCAGCGGCGGAGCTTTGCGCGTTGACTGTAATCACCTGGCCGCCCACCTGGGCCAGGTTGTTCTGTAGCGTCTGCCCGGTGAGCTGGGCGCGGCTCTGTTCGGTCTGCACGCCGTTCTCGATAGTGCCGCTGACCTGCAGGTGCAGGCGCTGGCCGGCCTGCAAGGTGGAAGCGTAGGCAGTCTGGGTGCCCGGAGTGATCACCGTGTGGCTGGCGGGTTCGTAGATCGGGTACTGGGTCACCACGGTCGGCAACGGGTCCTGCTGGCCCGGCGCGCGATTGGCGTTGGCAGCGTTCCAGGCGAGGGTCGCCCGCTCCGCGGCGCGGAACGCGCCCTGGGAAACCCCATGCAGGAAGTAGCTGATGCTCTCGACCCGCTTGTCCAGGGTCAGGCCGCGGTTGTAGAGGTTGTTGGCCGTAATGGAAACATCGCGGTTGGCGGCGATCAGGCTCTGGTCGTTCTCCACCGTGTCGGCATTAATGATCAGGTCACGGTTGGACACCAGGCGGGCACCGGCGGAGTGCTCGCCCATGGTGCCTTCATAGGTGGTGTTAACGATGTAAGTGGCGGTGTGGTGATCGCCGGAGCAGTCGGTGCAATTGATCACGATGTTGCGCTGGGTGATGGTTTCGCCGACCTGGTACTTGTCCATGGCGTTTTGCAGCAACGCCACGTTGAGGTTCATGTCGCCCTCGCTTTCGATGGTCCCGGAGCGGTTGCTGAGCAGGGCCGCACGACCACCGTCGAGGGCGGTGAAGCTGAGGTTGCCGGTGCTGTAGATGTCGCCATAGCTGTTGCTCAGGCTGTTGCCCCGCAGCAGCATGTCGCCACCGCTGTAGATCAGGGTGTCGGCCGAGGTGGCGATGCCGTTGCCGGAGCGCAGTTGCATCTGCCCCAGGGCCCCGAGGGTGCCGCGGTTGTTGATCTGCGCCGCGGACACATAGAGATTCTGGCTGGCGATCAGGCGACCCAGGTTGTCCAGGGTACCGCGCAGGTTCAGTTCGGTGTCGCCGCCGCTGGCGATACGGCCGCCGTACTGGCTGAGGTTGCCGGCCCCCACCGTGAGCTTGCCCCGGGACGACAGCAGGCCGCTGTTGTTCAGGTTGCCCCCCAGGTCCAGGGTCAGGTAGCCGTCACTGGCCAGCTCCCCGGCGTTGTTCAGGGTCGCCGCGCCCACTCGCAGGCCGCTGGCGCTGGCGATGCGGTCGCCGGCATTCAGGTTGAGGTCGCCCCCGGTGCTCAGGTCCAACGTACCGTTGAGTTGCATCAGACCGCTGCGATCCACCGCAGCCACATCCCAGTCGCCATGGCCCAGGCCGGTGATCCGCCCCTGGAAGCCGGACAGCGCCCCCAGGTCCAGCTTAAACAAGCCGCTGCCGGCGTGCTCGATGCTGCCGCCGATGTTGTTCAGCTGTCCGGCATTCAAGGCAAACGCGCTGGAGCCCAGGGCCAGGGTGCCGCCCTGGTTGTTCAGCACGCCGCCCAGGGTAATCCGGCTTTGCTCGCCAGCCAGCGCCCGTACCCGGCCCCCGGCGCTGTTGTCCAGGTTGCCGCCCACCAGCAGCAGTGAGTTGCCCGCCTCCACCAGCCCGCCCTGGTTGTAGAGGTTGGCCGCGACGTTCAGGTCCAACTGCTGGGCACTGACTTCACCGCCAAAGCGGTTGTCCAGAGTCTGCCCGGTGCTGCTGAGCAGGCCATTGGCGTAAAGCTTACCGGCCTGGTTGGTCAGGCGGTCCACCACCAGCTTGAGCGCTCCGCCCTGGCTGCTGATCAACCCGGCCTTGCCATTCAGGGCACTGTTATCCACAGCCCCTGCGGTGATCCCCAGAGTCGCGCCCTGAAGGGTGCCACCGCGGTTATCCAGGGTCCCTTGGCCCAGCGCCACTTCACCGTGGCTGTCCTTGGCCAGGATCATCCCTTGGGCGTTGTTCAGGCCGCCGGCCACCAGGTTCAAACCATCACTGCCGGCCAGCAGTTGTCCCTGGCGGTTATCCAGGGCTGCACCCTCGATCTCCAGGCGCTTGCCCTTGAGGGTGCCGCCTTGGTTGTCCAATTGCCCGCCCTGTGTCACCCGCAGCGCCTGTTCACCGGCGTCGATGACCCCGGCGTTGTTGTTCAGTGCGCCGTGGTTGAGCTTCAGATCCAGCGCCCCCTGGCTGGCCACCACCGCGCCCTTGGCGCTGTTGTCGAGGCCGGCGGCATCGATCCCGACGCTGCGGCCCAGCAGCACGCCGCCGCTGTTGTTCAACTGCCCACCGTTGATCTGCAAATGTCCATCGCTTTGCAGGCGGCCCTGGCTGTTGAGCAGTTGCCCCGGTGCCGCGCCGTCAGCCGTCAAGGTCAACTGCAGGCCATCGCTGCCGGCCGCCAGCAGGCCCGACGCCTGGTTGTCCAGACGCTGGGTGCTGACGGTCAGCCGATCACCGGCCAATTGCCCGCCACGGTTATCCAGCAGGCCGGTGTTGGTCAGCAGCAACTGATTGCCCACCACCACACCGCCCTGGTTGTTCAGGCTGCCCGAGACGATCTGCACGTCGCCCGTCTTGGCCTGCAGGTGGCCCAGGGCGTTGTTCAGGTGCTGCTTGACCGTCAGCGTGAGCTTGCCGCTCTCGGCGCTCAACACACCGGCCTGGTTCTGGCTGAGGCTGTCGAGGTTGGCGCTCAGCACGTTGCCGATGACCTGGCCCTGGTTGTTCGCCAGGTCCCGGGCGTCCAGCAGCAGGTTGTTCTTGCCTTGCAGCAGGCCGCCCTGGTTGTCGATGTCCGCGGTATGCAGCTCCAGTTCGTCGGCGGTGAGGGTGCCGCCCTGGTTGCCGAGCTTGCCGCCGCTGTTGAGGGTCAGTTGCGGGGCGATCAGGGTACCGCCGCGGTTGTCCACGCTGCCGGCCTTGAGGTTCAGCAGCGAAGTGGCCTGCAGCTTGCCATCGGCATTGACCAGGTCCTGATCGAGGCTCACTTGCAGTGCGCCCTTCTCGGCGCTGATCAGGCCCTTCTGACTGTTGTCCAGGCGCTTGCCGGTCAGCTTGATCTGGTCGGCCAGCAACTTGCCGCCCTGGTTGAGCAGCTCCCCGCCCTGGGTTTCCAGCAGGGTCTGGGCCTGAAGCCGGCCGCCATTGTTGTTCAACTGCTCGCTGACCTTGAACGTGGCGCTGCCCTGGCTGGCACCGATCAGGCCCTGCTGGTTGTCCAGGCGCTCGGCGCTGATCGCAACCTTGTCGGCAATCATCGAGCCCTTCTGGTTACTGATCTCACGGGCGTTGAGGGTCAGGTCGACACCCGCTACTTCCAGGCGCCCGCCGTTGTTGTTCAGGCTGTCGAGAGTAAGGGTTGCGGCCTGCCGGTCGCCAAAGCGGATCAGGCCGCCCAGGTTGGCGATGGCCGGGGTGGTGAGCACCAGCTCATTGTTCGCCAGCACGCGGGCCTGCCCGCCCTGGTTGACCAGGCGTGCAGCCTTGACCTCGACCTTGGGCCCCTGGATCACGCCGTTCTGGTTGCTCAGGGTCTGCCGCGCGGTCAGTTGCAGAGAGCGACTGGCCAGCACATCGCCGCGGTTCTCCAGGTTGTCGGCGTTCAGCTTGACCACGCCTTGATCGTTGCGGCTGTTGTCGCTGTTGACCCCGGCCTCGATGATGCCGTGGTTGACCAGTTGCCCGGCGTCCACTACCCGCACCTGATCCCGGGCCGCCAGACTGGTGTCCACCTCGATCTGCTCCTTGGCCTGCAGGGTCGCTTCGGTCCCGGCATAGGCCTTGCCCTTTAGGTCGATGCTCTGGGCCTTGATCGCGATCGCCTGGTTGGCGCCCATGCCGGCTACCGTGACCTTGCCGTTGGCATCGATCTGGATGTCACCGGTGCTGGCCGCCATCTCCCCCGACATGTTCACGCCCACGCCCTTCTCCGTGCCCACCAGACGGATGGCCCCGGCGTACATGCCGCCCAGGGCCGAGCTGTCGATGGCCAGTTCCGGCTTGGCACTGGCATCGGCGTCCCGGGCGGTGACGCTCAGGTCGTCGGCCTTGACGTCGTTGCGCCCGGTGATCACGTTGAGCTTCTTGGCGTACAGGTCGGCATTGAGCTTGGTACTGCGGGTGATCAGGTCGAACTGATCGATGTTGCTGGCATTGAGGCCGGCGCCTTCGATGCTGATGTCGCCGCCGTCGACCTGGAAGCGATCGAGCTTCTGCCCTTCGATCACCGGTTTGCCCGTAGTCAAGGTGGCCCGCGGAGTGTTGATGAAGCCGCAACCGTTACAGGTGATGCCATGGGGGTTGGCGACGATCACCCGGGCCGACTGTCCGGCGACCTCGGTGTAGCCCGCCAGCTTGCTGCGATTGCTGCCGGTGACTTCGTTGAGAATGACCTGGGCCGCCTGCCCTTTGAGATTGGGGTTGCCGATGATGTAGCCGCCCAGTTGGGTGTTCTGGGTCGAACCGGTGGCGTTGTTGAGGATCAGCCCGTTGCTGCCGACGTTGTATTCGCTGAACTTGTTGTGGGACAAGCCGGCGCCATTGGCGGCGTTGATATTGACGATGGGTACGCCGTTGCCCGCCGCACCAATGGTGGCGTTACCGCCAGCGGCCGGGTCCAGAGTCAGCCCGGCGGCCACACTGACAATCGGGTTGAGAAACAGGATCCCCGACAGCGACAGGGCAATGCATTGGGCAAAAGGCTTGCGTACGTCCATGTGCGAATCATCCATTCAATAACGTGGCGGGCGAGTCAGAAGAACAGGTCGACCCGGAAGTACACCGGGTGCTCTCGCCTCTCGATAATTGCCGGCCGCTCCAGGGAGCGCGCGAAGCTGACGGATGCAGCCAGGTACTGGCCGCGGGCATTGAATTCCAGGGCATTGCCGCTCATGCGCCCCTTGGCGTCATGGTTGTAGCGATCGGCCTTGATCACCCCGACGTCATAGGCAAAGGCCATGCCGTACTCCTGAACAAAGGGTTGCAGCGCCGGCCAGGTCACCGCGCGGCGCCAGCGCAGCTGGTTACGCCAATAACCGCCGCTGTTGCCGGACAGGGTCTGGTCCTGGAAGCCGCGCACCGAATTGAGCCCGCCGAGGCTGATACGCTGCGGGCTGAAGAGCACATCCTCACTGCGCTGGCCAGTGGCCAGGCTGTCGAAGCTGAAGTTCTCGTCCCACAGCCGAAAGGGCTGCAGGTAGCTGAGGGTCAGGCTGTATCTGTTGTAACGGGCCACGGGCTCACTGCCATGGGGATTGCCGCGGCCCTGGGCGTCGAGGGCACCGATGCCCTGCTGCCAGCCGATATCGGCGTTGACCAGGGCATTGCCGATGCGCCGCCCGTGGTTGAAACCCAGCTGGCTTTCGGTGATGCGGTTACTGGAGACATCGATCAGGTTGTCGTCGATGTAGTTGCGTGTGCGCAGCTGGCTCAGGCCCAGGCTCATGCCGGTCTTGCTCAGGTTGTCGCGGTGCAGTACCCGTTCGGCACGCAACTGCTGGTTGGTGCTGTCACCATCCATGGCGAAGTTGAAGCCGGTGCTGTCATTGCGGGTGCGGTAGTAGCTCTGGCTGTAGGAATAACTGACGGTCCACCAGCCCCAGGGCAGGCTGTAGTACAGGCTCTGATTGTCGGAATGGCGCCAGCGGTCGCTGACCGTATCCTGGTTGGCCCGCAGGCTGAGCTGGTCCGCCAGGCCCAGGGGGCTGTCCCAGTCCAGGCCGAGGCCGGCCTGCTGTTCACCGGTGCTCTTGTCGCCGCCGTTGTTGCGGGTGGCCGTCACCCGCCAGGGTTTCAGGCGCTGGCCCTTGAGGCCGACGCGGCTGTCGCCCAGTTTCTCCCCCGGGGCCAGCTCCAGTTCGACCTGGCGCGAAGGCAGGCGGCTCAACTGGTCCACCAGTTGCTCCAGTTCCCGCAGATTGAGCACCTCGCCGGTGGTGCCGGGAAAGCTCATGGCCAGTTCCCGGGAGCTGGCCAGGGCCGAGCTGTCCAGGCTTTCCAGGCGGCCTTCGACCACCACGATGGTCAGCTCCCCTGCGGCCAGTTCCTGGGCCGGCAGGTAGGCACGGGTGGTGACATAGCCCTGCTGCAGGTAGTGGTGGGTGATGGCCTTGAGCAGGGTGTTGATCTGCGCCACCGACAGGCACTGATCGCGATAGGGCGCCACCAGGCGTTCGCGGTCGGCGGCGCTCAGGTGGTCGGCACCCTTGAGCGTCACGGTCCTGATGGTAAAGCAGCGCTGCTCCCCCGGTTGCGGGGCAGGCTCGGTGGGCAAGGTCTTGCCGGGGAGTTGCTGGAGTTCGTCGAGACGCTTCTGCTGCTCTTGCAGCAACTGCTGTTGGCGATCACGGATCAAGTCACGATCACCCGGCGTCTGCAACGGCGCGGCGCCGAGGGCCAATGACGCGGATAAAGCACAAAACGCTACTACAGGCCTGAACAAGCCAAAACGCGACATGCCTTTCATTCCCTGAAATCACGCACACCGGCAAGCCGAACGTACGCGAGGTGCATCCCGGCACCTGTTTTCGAAGGGGATAAAGTGTAAATGTAAAAAAAATTACATAATAAAAAAGCGACGAACGGTAAAAATAGGATTTATCTCATTGAAAAATAATGAGTTACATGATCCACAAAATCCAGAATAGCCGATGCAAGCCAAGGTTCGGTCACAGATTCGATACCTTGGCCCGCCGACTCAGGCCTATTTCTTCTTCAGACAATCACTCATGAACGCCTTGCGCGCATCGCCCTTGAGGGCCTTGGCGGTGGCGTCGGCGTTGCAGGTCTTCATTCTTTCCTGAGGCGTGGAAGGGGTCGCGGCAGCGGCCGGGGCGGCCTTGAGGCAGGTGCTCATGAAGGCCTTGCGCTCGTCGCCCTTGAGGCTCTTGGCGGTGGCTTCGGCGTTACAGCTGGTCATCTTGTTCTGCTGGGCGGTGGCGGCAAACCCCTGGGAGCACAGCAGCAGGCCCACCATCAACAACGGAATACGCAACATCTTCATGGAGTTTTCTCCTTGTCACCGCGCCGACGGGCACGGCCTCCTGCGCAGTGTAGACAAAGCCTGTTACACCTTCATCCGTTCTGCAGGCCGGCCCGGCGGTATTGCTCGGGGGTGCAGCCGGCCTGGCGCTGGAACATCGCGATAAACGCCGAGGCGCTGCTGTAGCCCATGTCGAAGGCGATTTCCTGGATGCTGCGCGAGCTGTCCAGGGCCTCGATGGAGGCCAGGAAGCGCTGGCGCTGGCGCCATTCGCCAAAGCTCATGCCCAGCTCGCGCACGAACTGCCGGGCCAAGGTCCGTTCGCTGACATGGGCCTGCCGCGCCCAGTGCGCCAGGGGCAGATGGTTGCCCGGCTCGGCCTGCAGCGCCTGGAGCACCCGCAGCAGCTCGGGGCTGCTGGGGTAAGGCAGGTAACAGGTGTGCACCGGGGCCTGGCGCAGTTGGTCCAGCGCCACCTGGGCCAGGCGCTGGTCGGCCTCGCCCTCGGGGATCTGCACGTCCCGGGCGGCGAAGTCCTTGAGGATCGCCTTGAGAATCTCGCTGATGGCCAGGGTGCTGCCCTGCCGTGGCAGCTCTGTGCACAGTTCCGGCGCCAGCAGCACCGCCCGGTAGTTGATCGGCTGCGAGGTGTAGAAGCTGTGGGGCGTCTGCGGCGGCACCCAGACCGCGTATTGCGGCGGCGACATGAAACGTTGCCCGGCGATCTCCATGTGCATCACGCCGTGGGCCGAATACTCCAGGCAG
The DNA here is from genome assembly GCF_013407925.2 of Pseudomonas protegens. Classification (NCBI taxonomy): domain Bacteria; kingdom Pseudomonadati; phylum Pseudomonadota; class Gammaproteobacteria; order Pseudomonadales; family Pseudomonadaceae; genus Pseudomonas; species Pseudomonas protegens. The sequence continues at coordinate 2,556,426 of NZ_CP060201.1, forward strand.
CCCCAGGGATGACGGTGTTCCAGGGCGTGGCTGTGGGCGGCGAAATCGGCATAGCGGAAATACACCGGCGCCGGCAGGCCGTGGAAATCCAGAAGGTCGATGTGTTTTTTGCTCATGCTGTCCGGATGTCGGGGCGGGTTGTCCGGTTCGCAGTATAGGCATTGATCCGGACAGGCGGATAATCGGCCCTCACACATTCCCTGGTTGTTTGCATGCAATACGCTTATCCCCTGCTGGCCATCTTTATCTGGGCCGGCAATACCGTGGTCAACAAACTCGCCGTGGGCGCGATCTTCCCTGCGGAGATCGGCTTCTATCGCTGGTTGCTGGCCGGCCTGCTGTTCACCCCCTTCATGCTCAAGCCGGTGATCGGCCACTGGTCGTTGATCCGCCCCAACCTGTGGCGCATCGCCGTGCTCGGCGTGCTGGGCATGGCGGTGTATCAGAGCCTGGCCTACTTCGCCGCCAGCCTGACCTCGGCCACCAACATGGGCATCATCCTGTCGCTGATGCCCTTGATGTCCCTGGCCATGGCCATCGCCGCCCTGGGCCAGCGCTTGAGCGCCGGGGCCCTGGTGGGCGCGGTGCTGTCGTTTGCCGGGGTGCTGGTGGTGGTGTCCTCCGGCAGCCTGAGCGCGCTGCTGCAGCACGGGGTCAACCTGGGGGACGCGATGATGCTGGTGGCCACCCTGGCCTATGCGGTCTACAGCACCCTGCTGAAGAAATGGCAGCTGCGCCTGCCGCCGTTGGTGCTGCTGTATCTGCAAATACTGGTGGCGGTGGTGGTGCTGCTGCCGTTGTTCCTGGCCTCACCGAAGATCGGGCCGACCCTGCAGAACATTCCCCTGGTGCTCTATGCCTGCCTGCTGGCCTCGATGCTCGCGCCCCTGGCCTGGATGCAGGCGGTGGTGCGCCTGGGGCCGAGCCGGACCACGCTGTTCTTCAACCTGCTGCCGTTGATCACCGCGCTGATCGCCGCGGTGGTGCTGCATGAACAGCTGGCCTGGTTCCATCTGGTGGGTGGCGTGCTGACCTTGGCCGGGGTGGTCCTGTCGGAGCGCTGGACCACCGTGCTGCGGCCGTTCGCCGGCAAGCCGGCTCCGGGTCAAGGCTGAAGGTCAGAGGCCGGCGGCCTTGAGGCGCTGGGCATGTTCGACGAACAGGCGGATCGGCTCCGCGCCCTTGCCCACCAGGCCCAGGGACTGGTTGACGATATCGAAGTGATCCAGGGGGTAATCGTCGCCGATGACCTGCCCCAGATGGGAGCTGTAGCGCCCCACCATGCCGTCGCACTGGCCGGCCTCGCGGACGAAGGTCCGGGCGAACAGGCGGCAGCTGCGGCTGGTGCCGTCGAACAGGTTGCGTCCGCGATTGGTCTTGCCCGGCTGCAAGGTGCCGGACCAGGAGTAGTAGCGCACGCCGTCGACCTGTTCCGGCCCCTGGCCGCCCCAGCTCGTCGGCAACCCCTGGGGGTATTGGCGGTTGAACAGGGCCACGCCCTCGGTGGTCAGCGACTGGTGCGAGGCGTGGATATCCACCGGCAGTTTCGGCCCGCGATAGCCGGTTTCCAGCAGCGTCATCAGGGCTGCGATCCCACGCAATATGGCACTCAGAATCCGCCCCTTGAAGCTGTGGGCCGGGGAATGCCGCGCCAGGTAATCCGCCAGTTCGGAGCCGTGGTTGGGGCCCGCCACCGAAGTCACCGAGGCAATCCAGTCCGGGCGTTTGGCCGCCGCGTAGCGGGCGGTCAGCGCGCCCTGGCTGTGGCCGATCAGGTTGACCCGGGCAGCGCCGGTCTCGGCCATGATCCGCTGGACCTGGGCCAGCAGCTGTTCGCCGCGCACCTCGCTGGAGTTGAGCGGCGACACTTGCACTGCATAGACCCGGGCCCCGCCCCGTCGCAGGGCCGGGATGATCCCGTACCAGTAGGGGTACAGCAGCAGGCGGACAAAACCGAGCATGCCGGGAACCAGCACCAGGGGGTAACGCGTGGCAAGCGTTTGGGGCATGCAAGGCATCCTTGAGGTGGGCCGGGCTGGCCCAGGCTGAAAGCTAGACCATAACCAAGGGCATCGTCAGTCCCCGTGACGGTTTGACGACAACAGCATGACAGCCTCGCCTACTTCAACCCCACCACCCCGGCCACGATCAGCCCTACCGACAGCAGCTTGACCGGCGTCAGGCTTTCCCCCAGCAGCACGAACCCCAGCAGCACCGTGCCCAGGGAACCGATGGCGGTCCAGATCGGGTAGGCCACGCTGACCGGCAACTCGCGCATGGCCAGGGTCAGAAAGTAGATGCCACCCACCGCCGCGACCACCGTCAGCAGCGATGGCCAGGGCCGAGTAAAGCCTTCGGCATACTTCATGCCCATGGCGAACGTGACTTCAAAGGCCGCCGCCAGCAGCAGGCATATCCAGGCCATGGCGCCACCTCAGAACGTGCGCGCCAGGGCCAGCAGACGCTGCTGCGCCTCGGCACAGGACTGTTGGAAACGCTCGGGCAGCGACTCCTCGCCTTCTGCCGCGACCACCGTCACCTCCTCGATACCGATGAATCCCAGGGCCGTGCGCAACCAGCGGTCGGCGTGGTTCAGCGCTTCATGCTCGCCCCCGGGACCGAAGCCGCCACCGCCACGACTGGTGACGATCAACACCTTCTTGCCCTGCACCAAGGGCTGGTACTGGGCCACGCCGTTGTCCAGCAGGGTGTTGAAGGTCAGCCCCAGGCGCACGATGTGATCGACCCAGGCCTTGATCCCACTGGGCACGCTGAAGTTGTACATGGGCGCCGAGATCACCAGGCGCGGATGCTCCAGCAACTCGCCGACCAGCTCGTCGCTCAACGCCAGGTCGGCCTGCATCGACAGCGGCCGCGCCTCGGGCTGTGGATAAAACGCCGCGGCGATAAAGGCCTCACTGACGTGGGGCAGAGAACCCCGCCCGACTTCCCGGCGCGTGAGCCTGCCCTGGGGGTTGGCCCCTTGCCAGGCCTGAAGAAACGCTTCGGCCAAACGCCGGCTATGGGAACGCTCGCCCCGTGGACTGCCGTGAATGACAAGAACTGAACTCATCTCGATGCTCTCCTGGGGATTGATTGCAACGGCCTTGCGCGGCCTTGAATTGCGCGATAAATCTAGAAGCCCCGGGTTTTCGCAACAAATGAGTAAAAGTTCTCTCAGATGAATCCAGCTCATCCATGGAGCCAAACATGTTCGCCCATCTGCCCCTCACCGCCCTGCGCACCTTCGAATCCGCCGCGCGCCTGCTGAGTTTCAAGGCCGCCGCCGAGGACCTGTCGGTGACGCCCACCGCGGTGTCCCACCAGATCCGCAGCCTGGAGCACTGGCTGGGAGTGCCCCTGTTCCAGCGCCTGCCACGCCAGGTACGCCTGACCGAGTCCGGCGAACGGTTGTTCCACAGCCTGCATGGCGCCCTGCTGGACGTGACCCAGAGTGTCGATAGCCTGCGCCCCAGCCCCAGCGCTGCGCAGTTGACGGTTTCCACCACCGCGGCCTTTGCCGCCCTGTGGCTGGTGCCGCGGCTGGGACGGTTTTACACCCGGCACCCGCGCATCAGCCTGCGCCTGGACACCCGTTGCGAAGTGGTGGACCTGCAGCAGGACGCCAGCATCGATGTGGCGATCCGCTATAGCCAGGATGACTACCCGGACCTCCACGGCCTGTGCCTGTTCGATGAGCGTTTCGCGGTCTATGGCGCGCCCCAGCAAGTGGCCCTCGCGCACCAGCAGCGACCGCCGTTGATCAGCGTGCATTGGCGCAACTCACGGCTTTACGCCGACGGCTGGCAGGCCTGGTGCACCCTGGCCGGAGAACCGTGGCTCGACGACCCGGCGCTGATCCGCTCCTACGACGAAGAGCAATACGCCCTGCAAGCCGCGATTGCCGGCCAGGGCCTGGTGCTGGCGAGCAATATCCTGGTGTCCCAGAGCGTGGCGAGCGGCCTGCTGCAACCCTATCGCCCGCAGGTCCAGGTGGACGGTGCCGGCTACAGCGCCCTGTGCGTGCCGGGCCGTGAACGCCATCCGCCGGTGAAGGCCTTCCTCCAGTGGCTGCAAGAGGAATCGCTGCTGGACGGGCATCCGCCCCTGGCGCGCGGCGGCGCCCCAGGCCGGTCAAACAGCGCGGACTGAAGGAGCCGGCCTATCGGATAAAACTTTTTGCCGCGTCCGGGACTCACACCCCTGTAGCGATCAGGTCGGCAGAGCCTGACGCCAAACGGATTAGCCCCCAGGAGATCGACATGAGCGACAAGCATTTATCTGATGTGCAAAGCCTGCGGCAGCGGGCCCGCCAACACGTGGAAAACGGCGCCGTGACCGAAGGCTACAACGCCGACCGCGAGGAGGTGCTGCGCCTGCTCAACGCGTCGCTGGCCACCGAGCTGGTGTGCGTCCTGCGCTACAAGCGCCACTACTTCATGGCCAACGGCCTCAAGGCCAGCGTGGCGGCCGACGAGTTTCTCGAACACGCGACCCAGGAAGCCGAGCACGCCGACAAGCTGGCGGAGCGCATCGTCCAGCTCGGCGGCGAACCGGAATTCAATCCGGACCTGCTGTCCAAGCACTCCCACGCCCAGTACGTGGCCGGTAACACCCTGAAGGAAATGGTCTACGAGGACCTGGTGGCCGAACGGATCGCCATCGACAGCTACCGCGAGATCATCCAGTACATCGGCGACAAGGACCCGACCACCCGCCGCCTGTTCGAAGAGATCCTGGCCCAGGAAGAAGAACACGCCGACGACATGGCCGACATCCTCAACGACCTGTAGCGCCCTCCCCCAAGCCCGCTCCTGCCTACCGCAGGCGCGGGCTCGCCCGCGAAGTTCCCCTGGCGCTTACTTGCCCGGCTTCACCGTCACCGGAGCCTTGCCCGAGCGCATCTGCTGCAGCAACGGCGCGCACTGATTGGGTTCGTCGCCGCTGGGCGCCACCAGCGCCAGCAGCCCCGCCGCCGGCCCGGCGATCACCCCCAGCGCCACCATCCCGGCCCCGCGCAGCACCAGCGGCACCGCCTTGACCCCGGCGCTGGGCTTGCTGAACTTGCCCTGCACATACAGCGGTGACCGCAGGGAGAACAGGCGCAGCCCCTTGGATTCCGGGGTGATGGTCAGGTCCAGTTGCTCGCTGGCCATGTTGGCGGTGCCATCGATGTAGATGATGGCGTTCTCGGTGTCGAAGACGAACAGTCGCGAGGTCGCCAGGCCACTCTTGATGCCGAAGTCGGCGGCGGCGCAATTGATCTTCACTTCCTTGTCGCCAAACATCTTGCCGACCACATAGTTGCCGACGTTGAGTCCGGCGATTTCCATCAGGCTGCGGCTGATGGCGCCGTCGTTGATCAGCATCTTCAGGTCACCGTTGGCGCTACCCAGCAAGGCCGCCACCGAGTTGCCGCGCCCGGCGATGTCGGCATCGCCATTGAGCTCGCCGAAGCTGGTCTTCATCGGTTCGAACCCCGGGAACAGCTGCTTGAGCTTGAAGTTGCGCGCGGTCAGCCTGGCCCGGCCTTCCAGCGGCGTGGCCTGCCCGTTGAGGCGCACCTGGGCATCCAGCTTGCCGCCGGCCACGCCGAAGCGCAGGGGCTCCAGGCTCAACTGGCCGTCATTGAGCACCAGGTGGGTATAGAGATCGGTGAACGGCAGATCCGCGCTGTGGACGATGCGCTTGCCGGTGAACTCCACATCGGCATCCATATCGCGCCAGCGCTCGGTACGAAACTCTTCCACCGGCAGCACCTTGTCCGCCGGCTGCTTGCTCTCGCCGCCCCGGGCCTTCTGCTTGGCGTTGGAGTCGGCACCGATCAGCGGCGCCAGGTCGCTCATCAGCAACTGGTTGGAAACCAGCGCACCGCTGAGCTTGGGTCGCGGCTGGCTGGCGACGTAGGTCAGGTTGCCGTGGATGTCGCTGTCGCCGATCTTGCCGTTGAAATCCTGGTAGCTGAAGGTCGCGCCCGCTGGGTCGCGCAGCTTGGCGGTCAGGCGGCCATCGGTGGCATAGGGCGGCGAGTCCGGCAGGGTCACGCCGGTCAGCGGGTAGAGGTTGCCCAGGCTGCTGCCCGCCAGTTTCAGGCGCAGGTCCAGGGCACCGAGGTTCAGCGGGTCGGTGAGGCTGCCCCGCAGCTCCACCTTGGTGTCGCCGATCTGCGCCTGGGCCTGTAACGGAAACGGCTGGCGGCCGTTCTGCAGGGCCAACAGCCCGCCGATCTTGCCGGTGCCGGCGAGCTTCTGCCCGTGGTACTGGCCCTTGACCTTGAGCGCGAAGGCATAGGCCTGGGCTTGAGCGCCTTTCTCGGCGACTTTCTGCGCTTCGCTTTCGCCGACGATGTCGCTGAAGGGGATGGGCTTGCCGAGCAACTCCACTTGCAGGTCGAGCTGGGTGTTCAGGGTCTGGTCATCCAGGGTCACGTGGCCCTTGTCGAAACCGATGGCGCCGATATCCAGCGTCCAGCTGGAGGGCTCGGCGTCAGGGTCCTTCGGGTCGAACTTGAAGGTCCAGTTGGCGCGACCGTCCGCCAGCCGCTGCAGGGCGGCGTCGGGCTCGGTGAGATCGATACGCGGAATGCTGACCCGCCGCAGCAGCAGGGCCAGGGGCGAGATGCGCAGCTCGACCCGCTTGAGGCTGACCATCTGCGGCGCCTTGGACCAGTCCGGATTGCCCAGGGTCAGGTCCTGGGCCACTACGTGAGGCCAGGGCACCCAGGCGCGCCAGCCACCCTCGTCGGGCTCGCGCTGCCAGGCCACCGACAAGTCGCCATTGATCGCGAAGGGCCGATGCAACTCCTCGGACACCTTGGCGTTGAGGGTGGGCTTGATCCGGTTCCAATCGAAGAAGGCAATCACCAGTACCAGCACGGCCAGTAGCAGGATCAGACCGGAGAGGGTCCAGGCGAGAATTTTACGGGTGCGCGTCATTGCACGAGGCTCCTGAAGACAGCTGAGCGCCAAATCACGACGCATCGGTGAAATGCCGGTGGAGAATCCCCGGCCATGAAAACTACGACTGATAAAGCCCACACAGGTTTAATCCGGGCGCCGGTTCAGGCGAAAAAAAGCCGATTTCCTGACCACTCGGACAACCCGGTGTTACCTCGCCCTGCCCTGTTGCGAAGCATGAGTGAGTCGAAAATACCCACTGCGGTGCAAACGCCATCGGCGCAAAGGCCCGGGCTAGAGCCTTGCAGGCAAACAATCAATTTCGTTGATTATTACCATTGTGGTTATGAACTTTTATATCGAATTAGCGGCGGTAACATTAGCTCCGTACCCAATTTATCGCCCTGCCAAGGAGCCACACATCATGAAACGCCACATTTTACTGAGCCTGACCCTGTCCATCCTAGCCGCCAACGCCTTCGCCCTGCCTGCCGCCGAACAAGCCACTCCGCAGGTCAAGGCCAGCCACAGCGTGTTCAATCAAACCCTGGCTGAAGGCGGTTCGGATCGCCTGATCGAACGCAACAAAGTCGCTGCCGACGGTTACGAGCGCACTCCACAAGGCCAGAGCGTTGCCGAAGACGGCTATGATCGCACCCCTCAAGGCCAGACCGTTGCCGAAGATGGTTACGACCGTACTCCACAAGGTCAGAGCGTCGCTGAAGATGGCTACGATCGCACCCCACAAGGTCAAAACGTAGCTGAAGGCGGCCGTGATCGCCTGGAAGAGAAAGGCCTGGTGGAAGACGGCTACAACCGCACGCCTCAAGGCCAGACCGTTGCCGAAGGCGGTGCCGATCGCCTGGCTGAACGTCATCAAGCAGCGAGCTGAGGCCATGCTGGCCCTGAAAAAAGCCCGATCCCTGGATCGGGCTTTGGCTTTTATGGAGCCTGGTTGTTGACCCTTGCCCACCCCGTCCTCGCCTGACACGGGTTCGACTCCGGCAAAGTTGATTTGCTAGAGTGCGCCGCTCCCATTGAGCAAAGAACGCCCCGCCGATGCTGCCCCGCGCCGAACAGAAGCAACAGACCCGCAACGCCTTGATGGATGCCGCCCGGCACCTGATGGAGTGTGGTCGTGGGTTCGGCAGCCTGAGCCTGCGGGAAGTGGCCAAAGCCGCCGGCATCGTGCCCACCGGCTTCTATCGGCACTTCAGCGACATGGACCAACTGGGCCTGGAACTGGTCAGCGAGGTCGGCCAGACCTTTCGCGAAACCATCCGCCTGGTGCGTCACAACGAATTCGTCATGGGCGGCATCATCGACGCCTCGGTGCGGATCTTCCTTGATGTCGTGGAAGCCAAGCGCGCGCAGTTCCTGTTTCTGGCCCGTGAGCAATACGGCGGCTCGCTGCCGGTGCGCCAGGCCATCGCCACCCTGCGCGAGAACATCAGCTCGGACCTGGCTGCCGACCTGACCCTGATGCCCAAGCTGCAGCATCTGAATGCCGCCGACCTGAGCGTCATGGCCGACCTGATCGTCAAAAGCGTGTTCGCCACCCTGCCGGACATCATCGATCCCCCGGCCCAGGCCCTGCCTGAACACCTGACGCCGCAGGCGAAGATCACCCAGCAACTGCGCTTCATCTTCATCGGCCTGAAGCACTGGCAAGGCCTGGGCAGCACCGAGTAATACAGCCTGCCCCTCTCCCCCTTTCAATCAGCGTACCCCGCTCTGGGTAGCGCGTTTGCGCCTGCTCGTCGGCCCGGCACCGGATTGCAGCAAAAATATTTCCAGCGCACCAACTCAGTGCTATAAATCAGCTCAGCGCGCCATTTTGTAACAAGATAAAACAAGGTTTTGCCCCTTTTTCAGGCGCAGTTCCGGTGTCGGCAAAGGGGTTTTCCTCTCCTCCGGGCGATTGGCAAGGCCCTTGCTCTGGCTTGTGTATCGCTCATAGCTGGAAGCTTTCCGATGCTGGTGATCCACCGCAGAACCGAACCCCAAGCCACCTGGTCCGCCGAGCTGCACCTGACCTATGAGGCTCGCAGCAAAAGCCGCCTGCGCTGTTTCAGTGCCGAGGGCGAGGACGTCGGCCTGTTTCTCGAACGAGGCCAGCCGCCGCTGCACGACGGCGAGTTTCTGGAAGCCGAGGACGGGCGCATCGTCAAGGTCTGCGCTCGCCCGGAAACCCTGCTGCACGTCACCTGCCGCAATGCCTTCGAACTGACCCGCGCCGCCTATCACCTGGGCAACCGCCACGTGGCCCTGCAAGTGGGCGATGGCTGGCTGCGCCTGCTCGATGACTACGTGCTCAAGGCCATGCTCGAACAGCTGGGGGCCAGCACCGACACCATCGAAGCGCCGTTCCAGCCCGAGCACGGCGCCTATGGCGGCGGCCACCATCATTCGCGCCACGGCGATGAAGACTTCAACTACCCGCCGCGCCTGCACCAGTTCGGCGTCCGTCCATGAACCCGGCCTGGGCCTTGTTGCGCCTGGCCAGCCCGCAGTTGCCGATTGGCGGCTACAGCTATTCCCAGGGCCTGGAGATGGCCGTGGAACAGCAGCGCGTGCATGACCCGGACAGCGCCCGCCGCTGGATCGGCGACCAGCTGCTGCTCAACCTGGCGCGCTTCGAAGCACCGCTGTTGCTGGCCCACTGCCAAGCCGCCGCCGACCAGGACTGGCGGCGCTTGCAGCACTTGTGCGAAGCCCACCGGGCCAGCCGCGAAACCCGCGAGCTGTATCAGGAAAGCCGGCAGATGGGCTATTCCCTCAAGCAATTGCTGGAAGGCCTGCCGGAGCTGGACAGCGGCGCCCGGGACCTGCTCGCGCGCCAGGACGAACCGCACCTGGCCCTGGGCTGGGCCCTGGCCGCCCGCGCCTGGAACATCAGCCCCGCCGATGCCCTGGCCGCCTGGCTCTGGAGCTGGCTGGAAAACCAGCTGGCAGTGCTGATGAAGACCCTGCCCCTGGGCCAGCAGGCCGCCCAGCGCCTGACCAGCGAGCTGCTGCCGCAGTTGCAGCAGGCCCAACGGCAGGCCGCGAACATTGACCCCAACCACCTTGGCAGCGCCGCTTTCGGCCTGTCCCTGGCGAGCATGGCCCACGAGCGCCAATACAGCCGCCTGTTTCGTTCCTAGGAGAAACTCATGAACGCACAACCTCTGCGGGTCGGCATCGGCGGCCCGGTGGGCTCCGGCAAAACCGCCCTGACCCTGGCCCTGTGCCTGGCCCTGCGCGAGCGCTACAACCTGGCGGTGGTGACCAACGACATCTACACCCGCGAAGACGCCGACTTCCTGGTGCGCAATGAGGCCCTGGCCCCGGAGCGGATCATCGGCGTGGAAACCGGTGGCTGCCCGCACACCGCGATCCGCGAAGACGCCTCGATCAACCTGGAGGCGGTGGACCAGTTGAACCGGCGCTTCCCCGGGCTCGACCTGATCCTGGTGGAGTCCGGCGGCGACAACCTCTCGGCCACCTTCAGCCCTGAACTGTCGGACCTGACCATCTACGTGATCGACGTTTCCGCTGGCGACAAGCTGCCGCGCAAGGGCGGCCCGGGGATCTGCAAGTCCGACCTGCTGGTGATCAACAAGATCGACCTGGCGCCGCTGGTGGGCGCCTCTCTGGAAATGATGAACAGCGACACCCAGCGCATGCGCGGCGGCAAGCCGTTCGTCTTCAGCAACCAGAAGACCGGCCAGGGCCTGCAGGACATCATCGCCTTCATCGAACGCCAGGGCCTGCTGACCGCGGCCTGAAACCGAACCTGAAAAACGCTCAACAAGGAAGCCACTCATGACCCTGAAATCACTCTTCGGCGCCCTGGCGCTGCTGCTGACCCCGGCCCTGGCCTTCGCTCACCCAGGCCACGGCGACAACGGCCTGCTGGCCGGCATCAGCCACCCCATCGGCGGCCTCGATCACTTGCTGGCCATGCTTGCGGTCGGCCTGTGGGCGGCCCAGCAGCAAGGCGCGGCGCGCTGGGCCCTGCCCTGCACCTTTGTCGGCACCATGCTGATCGGCGGCCTGCTGGGCTTCGAAGGGCTGAACCTGCCGGCCCTGGAAAGCGGCATTGCCGCGTCGGTACTGGCCCTTGGCCTGGCCGTGGCCCTGGCGGTGCGTCCGCCGCTGAGCCTGGCGCTTGCCGCCACCGCGCTGTTTGCCCTGTTCCACGGCGTGGCCCACGGCCTGGAGCTGCCGGACATGTCCAGCCCTTGGGCCTATGCCGCCGGTTTTGTCGCGGCCACCGCGGCCCTGCATGCCGCCGGTTATGCCGTGGTGCGGGTACTGCCGCAGGCGGCGGCGCCGCTGGTGCGCGTGGCCGGCGCGGCCTCGGCCGCCACAGGCGTGTGGTTGCTGGCGGGCTGAGCCCGGCCCTCTTCTGCAGAAGCCGGCTTGCCGGCGAAGGCGGTCTTGCGGGCCTCGTTCGCTGGCAAGCCGGCTCCCGCAAGGCTGAGGTGAATTTTCGGCCGCCTTCGCTGGCAAGCCAGCTCCTACAGGCTCGCTGGCAAGCCGCCTTGCGGGGCTTCTCTGATAACATGTCGCGCACTCAAACCTGCCGTGACGACGCCAGCCAATGCCCGATGTATCCCGCTCTGCCTCCTCGCCTGAATCGCACGCGCTGTTCAACGCCGTACAGCAGCATTTCCACCAGGTGATAGTGCCGCTGTGGCAAGGCCCGGGCTGGAATCCGCAACTGGCTCTGCCGTTCGAGGCGCTGGATGCCGAGCAGCGGCCGCTGCCGCCGCAGCGCTACCGGGCCATGGCCTGCGCCCGCCAGTTGTATCTGTTCTCCCAATTGATCGGCGATGCCGCCGCGCCCTTTGCCCAGGAGCGGGCCGCCGCGTTGTTCCGCTCGTTGCAGCGGCACTTCCACGATGCCGAGCACGGTGGCTGGTTCTACAGCATCGATGCCGACGGCGCGCCGCTGGATCGGCGCAAGGATCTCTACACCCACGCCTTTATCCTCTTCGCCTGCGCCCACTACTGGGCCCGGGTCCGCGAGCCGCTGGTGGAGTCGGTGCTCAATGCCGCCCTGGAAGTAGTGGCCCTGCGCTTTGCCCGGGGCGACGGCCTCTATGAAGCCAGCCTCGATCAGGATTGGTCGCCGCTGGGCGGCGGCCCGCTGCAGAATCCGCTGATGCACCTGGCCGAAGCCTTCCTCGCCACCCTGGCGGTGCGTGACGACCAGGCGGTGCAAGACGCGCTACTGACCCTGTGCCAGGCCATGCAGCAGCACTTCATCGAGCCGCAGCACGGGGTGATGATGGAAAAGCCGCTGGGGGCTGTGGATAACTGGTTCGAGCCCGGACACCAGTTCGAGTGGTATTTCCTCCTGGCCTCGTCACCCCTGCTGCGCGGCAGCGCGCTGCATCAGTCGCTGGAGCGGGCGTTCGCCTTCACCGAGCAGTTGGGTGTCGAGCCGGACAGCGGCGCCGTCTGCGCCATGCTCGAACTGCCGCCCCAGGCCAGCGTCAAGGACGCCACCCAGCGCATCTGGGCCCAGGCCGAGTACCTGCGCGCCCTGACCTTGCGCCCGCACAGCCAGGCCTCCCTGCTACGCCAGCTCCAGGCGCTGCACGCGCATTTCCTGCATGCCCGCGGCTGGAATGAATGCCTGGACAGCCAGGGCGCGGTCAGCCGGCGGGACATGCCGTCGACCACGCCTTACCACCTGGCCACCTGCTATCGCGGGCTGGCGGACTATTTCGCCTGAAGCCTTGCGCCTGTAGGGACGGGCGTGCCCGCGCAGCAGGCAACGCCGATCAGACGATCCACTTGCGATCCCCGGTAAAGCTGATGGTCAACCAACGCGCGGCATCGGCCTCGCCCAGCTGACTGGAAAGCTCCTCGCGCACCTGGTCCAGCGTCGCCACGTTCTGCAGCGGATAGTCCGCCGGCAGCACGATGTGGATCTCGATGAAACGCGCCCGGCCGTGCTTCTGCACGTAGGAAATGTATTCCTGGAAGCCATAGGCGACCATGGCCTCCTCCATCACGCTGCGCACCTTCTCATCCAGCTGGTCCGGAGCGATGCCCAGCACATCCCGCAACGCCGGCCGCAGGATCTTCAAGGCCGGTGGCAACATGCTGATGGCCAGCAGGATCAGGATCGCCGGGTCGACATACACCGCCCAGCGGTCATGCCCGTACTGCTTGAGCAGCAGGGCCGTGACAAAGCTCACCAGCAGCCCCACCGAGAGCATGGCGTCCACCAGCCAGCTGATGTTGTCGAACTGGATCAGCGACGATTTGAGCGTGCGGTTACGCCGGCGCACATAGAAGAAGTAGGCGAACTCCGCCACGGCGAAGAAGGCGGCATAAAAGATCACCAGCCCCAACTCGACTTCTCGGCCACCGTTGATGATGCCGAACACACCGTTGAGGAAGGCATAGATGGCAATCAGCAGCAGGAAGCTGCCTTCGATCAGCAGCACCATCGGCTCCAGATGCCAGAAGCCGAACTGGAAACGATGGTTGCTTTCCTTGGCGATCAACCGGGCGGTGATCAGCATCAGGACCTTGATGAAGGTCGCGATCAGGGAAAAGAAACCATCGAACAAAATGGATTGGGCGCCAGAAACAAAACCCGTGACGATACCGGCGATCGCCACGGCGAACATCAGTACGGTCGATTGTTTGAGCAGAACCTGCTCACCTCGGTTACTCACGATTCCTCCTATCGAACTTCAAAAACACCGCCTCCAGTGAGGCGGCAGCGAAATTTCGGGGCGGAATTCTACCTTGCCAGGGCTGACCTTTAGCTGAAACGAATCAGCTTATGTGTTTCCGAGTACAACTGTAGTCGCTGCCGAGCCATGGCGAGGCTGCGATCGCCGAGGTCTTGCAACCGCAGGAGGGCCTGACGGCCCTGCGCAGCGGCTACGCCTTGCGCTCGATGGCGAAACCGGCCCAGGTCTGGCTTACCGGCATCAGCTCCAGACTGTTGATGTTGACGTGGGCCGGCGTGTTGAGCACCCAGAAGATGGTGTCGGCGATGTCCTCGGGCTGGATCGGCTCGGCGCCGGCATAGGTGGCGTCATAGCGCGCCTGGTCACCGGCGAAACGCACCAGGGAGAACTCGCTTTCGCACAGGCCCGGCTCGATGTTGGTCACTCGTACCCCGGTGCCCTGCAGGTCGCAGCGCAGGTTCAGGGAGAACTGTTTGACGAAGGCCTTGCTCGCGCCATAGACGTGGCTGCCCGGGTACGGGTAGTTGCCGGCGATGGAGCCCAGGTTGACGATCCCGGCGCCCCGGCCATGGGCGATCAGCCGCGGCAGCAGCAGGCGGGTGCTGTACATCAGGCCCTTGATGTTGGTGTCGACCATGGTGTCCCAGTCATCCAGGTCGCATTTGGGCGCCGGGTCGACCCCCAGGGCCAGGCCGGCATTGTTGATCAGGCCACGCAGCTTGCCGAAGGACGCCGGCAGATTGGCGATGGCGTTCTCCATGGCCTTGCGGTCGCGCACATCGAGCACCAGGCCGTGCACTTCGGTCTGCTTGGAAAGCTCTGCGCACAGCGCGTCGAGGCGCTCTTGGCGACGACCGGTGAGCACCAGCGACCAACCGGCCGCGGCAAAACGCCGGGCGCAGGCTTCGCCAAAACCGGATGTCGCGCCCGTAATGAACAGTGTGGAAGTCATGGTGTTCTCCTTGCTGGGTGGCGAGCCGCCGTGTCGATAAAAAAGCGTTTCGCAGCATGCCCGGCCCGGCTCCGGGCGGCAACAGAAGCGCCGGATCCCCCGGGCGACTGTACAAAAAACGCTCACCGCCCTGAAAGGCACAGCAGACGCGGCCTGCAGCCAGCTGCGCGCACCTTATCCACAGGCCGGTCCACAGTCTTTGGGGGCAAGTGCAGATCCCGCAAAGCCACTGTGCACAAGGCCTGTAGCCGATCACGAGAAGTTTTTTGCTTGACCCGCAGCAGTCGTCCGTGCACCCGCCGCCGGCAAAGATGACCGCGCGGTCAAAGTGCATAAGGCCAGAGGCCAGCAACCACGCTGCTCAGCGCGGTCTTTCCAGAGTTTAGTCACAGACTTATCCACAGGCTTATCCAAGCCTTTGGCAGGGTCTGGCTGCGACAATAAAAAGGTTGACAATTGCGTCCACGAGCCGCTCCAAAAGCCCTGGTCAAAAAACACACAATCGCCTGCAAGCCACGTAAATAAAGGCCTTCAGCCAGCTACTCCCACGTTACCCACAGCCCGCTCCACAGCAAACGGGGACAAGTCAAAACGGTGGAAAAACAACTGTTTGCAGCGTCTTTATGCCGCGCTTTACCAGCTTGCGAATAATGTTGTCCACAATTGTCCTACGTGAGTGGCCCTTGTCCGAACGCACTCTGCCCAAGCGCGCAGGAGCCGGCTTGCCGACGCACCTCGAACCCACAGCCGCCGCTGGATAGCGGTCATCGGCGCGGGTCGTTTAGCTGGCCGGCCAGCGCCTGCAAGACGGGTCGCCGCTGTGGATAAAAAATGCCCCGGCGGCGGGAGCCGGCGGGGCATTTTTATCCACACAGCGGGCCGTCAGTGACCGCCCAGGTAAGCGTTGCGCACCTCCTCGTTGACCAGCAGCTCCTTGCCAGTGCCGCTGAGGCGAATCTCGCCGTTGACCATCACGTAGGCGCGATCAGAGAGCTTCAGCGCGTGGTTGGCGTTCTGCTCCACCAGGAAGATGGTCATGCCGGTGGCCGCCAACTCCCGCAGGGTGGCGAAGATCTGTTTCACCACGATAGGCGCCAGCCCCAGGCTCGGTTCATCCAGCAACAGCAACTTGGGCCGGCTCATCAGCGCCCGGGCAATGGCCAGCATCTGCTGCTCGCCGCCGGACATGGTCATGGCCCGCTGGGTACGCCGTTCCTTGAGCCGCGGAAACAGCTCGAACATGCGCTGCATGTCCTCATTGGCGTACTTGTCGCCAATTGGGATGGTGCCCATCAGCAGGTTCTCTTCCACGGTCATGTCGGGGAACACCCGGCGCCCTTCTGGGGACTGGGCGATGCCGTTGGAGGCGATGTAGTGGGACGACTTGTGGGTGATGTCCACACCGCGATAGAGGATCTGTCCGGACTCGGCACGGGGCTGGCCGAAAATCGACATCAGCAGGGTCGATTTGCCGGCGCCGTTGGAGCCGATCAGGCTCACGGTTTCCCCTTCGTTGATGTGCAGCGAGACTTTCTTCAGGGCCTGGATCGGGCCGTAGTACACGTCCAGGTCCTTGAGTTCGAGGATAGGTTGACTCATACCAGCTCCTCTTCGTCGGCACCCAGGTAGGCGGCGATCACCTTCGGATCGTTGCGGATCGCCTCCGGTCCGCCTTCGGCGATCACGTTGCCGTGGTCGAGCACCACGATGTGGTCGGAAATACTCATCACCATGCCCATGTCGTGTTCAATCAGCACCACGGTCAGATCGTGCTCGTCGCGCAGCAGCCGGATCATCGCGCTCAGCGCTTCGGTTTCCTGAGGGTTGAGGCCGGCGGCCGGTTCGTCGAGGCAGATGATCTGCGGCCGGGTGCACATGGCCCGGGCGATCTCCAGGCGCCGCTGCTGGCCGTAGGACAGCTCGCCGGCCAGGCGGTTGGCGCAGTCCACCAGGTCCACCACTTCCAGCCAGTAGAAGGCGTGGTCCAGGGCGGCGCTTTCGGCCTTGCGGTAACCCTTGGTGTTGAGGATGCCGGACAGCAGGTTGCGGTTGACCCACATGTGCTGGGCCACCAGCAGGTTCTCCACCACGGACATTTCCTTGAACAGGCGAATGTTCTGGAAAGTCCGCGCCAGGCCGGCCCGGTTCACCAGGTGGGTGCCGCCGAACATCTTGTAGTACAGGCGGCTGGCGAAGCTTTTCGGCGACACGAAGTCGCTGGCGCGAAACGGCTCGCCCAAGAGCTTGATGACGTTGGTCTGCTGGCCCCGGGTATTGAGCTCGATGCGCCCGCCGGAGGCCTTGTAGAAGCCGGTCAGGCAGTTGAACACCGTGGTCTTGCCGGCGCCGTTGGGGCCGATCAGGGCGAAGATCGAGTTGCGCTTGACCTTCAGGCTGACGTCGCTGAGGGCCTTGATGCCGCCGAAGTGCATCATCAAATTCTCGACCGAAAGAATGTATTCGCTCATGGCGCGTTCCCCTCAGTCAGAGCACCTTTGCGTGGAGTGACCCCGGTACGGCTGATGCGGATCAGCCCTCGCGGTCGCCAGATCATCATCAACACCATGAGAATGCCGAACAGCAGCACCCGGTATTCGGAGAAGCTGCGCAGCAGCTCCGGGGCCACGGTCAGGACGAAGGCCGCGATCACCACGCCCACCGTGGAGCCCATGCCCCCCAGGACCACGATGGCGAGGATCAGCGCCGACTCGAAGAAGGTGAAGGAGGACGGGTTGACGAAGCCCTGGTAGCTGGCAAAGAACACCCCGGCCAGGCCGGCGGTGGAAGCGCCGAGGGTGAAGGCCGAGAGTTTCACCAGCACATGGTTCAGGCCCATGGCGCGGCAGGCGATCTCGTCTTCACGCAGGGCTTCCCAGGCCCGGCCCACCGGCATGCGGGTCAGCCGGTGCTTGATGTAGAGCACCAGCAGCACAACGATGAACAGCACGATGTAGATGAACAGGAACTTCAGGTTGGGGTTGTATTCCAGGCCGAAGAACTCGTGGAACGGCACCCCGCCGTCCTTGGCCTTGCGCCCGAACTCCAGGCCCATGAAGGTCGGCGAAGGCACCGGCATGCCATTGGGGCCGCCAGTGAAGGACAGCCAGTTGTTGAGCACCAGGCGGATGATCTCGCCAAAGCCCAGGGTCACGATGGCCAGATAGTCGCCGTGCATTCGCAGCACCGGGAAGCCCAATATGCACCCCGCCAGCGCCGCGGCAATCGCCGCCAGGGGCAGCACGGTCCAGAAGCCCAGGCCCAGGTACTGGTAACCCAGGGCCAGGCCGTAGGCGCCAATGGCATAGAACGCCACGTAGCCCAGGTCCAGCAGCCCCGCCAGGCCCACCACGATGTTCAGTCCCAGGCCCAGCAGCACATAGATCAGGCCGAGGATGACCACGGTCAGCAGGTACTTGTTGGCGAAGAACGGGAACACGATGGCGATCACGATCAGCGCCGGGATGATCCAGCGCAGCCGCGACTTGTAGTCCGGCGCCAGCACATGCACCCCGGAACCGGTGGTCTCGAAGCCCTGGAGAATCTTCAGGCCCTTGGGGGTTTGCAGGAACAGGCTCAGGGCCAGGCGGCCGGCCATGACGATCGCCACCAGCCACGCCACGCGAGTCGGTTGCAGGTTGAAGCTGTAGCCGTCGAGCACCACGCCCACGATGGGGCCGAAGACGATCAGCGAGATCAGCCCGGCGAGCACGGCGTCGATGACGCTCTTTTTGATATCAATCGGTTTATTGGCAGCAGACATACTTACACCTTCGCCACGAGTGGGCGACCCAGCAGGCCTTGGGGACGGAAGATCAGGATCAGCACCAGCAGCGAGAAACTGAACACGTCTTTGTAGTCGGAGTTGATCAAGCCGGAGAACAGCGACTCGGAGATCCCGAGGATGATCCCGCCGAGCATCGCTCCGGGCAGCGAACCGATGCCGCCGAGCACCGCCGCGGTGAACGCCTTGATGCCGATCACGAAGCCGGCATAGAAGTCGAAGGTGCCGTAGTTCATGGTGATCAGCACCCCGGCCAGGGCCGCCATGGCCGCGCCGATGACGAACACGTAGGAGATCACCCGGTCAGTGTTGATGCCGAGGATCGAGGCCATCTTGCGGTCTTGCTGGGTGGCCCGGCACATGCGCCCCAGCTTGGTGTACTTGATGATGTAGGTCAGCAGCGCCATGCCGGCGAACGCCGCCACCAGGATGAAGATCTTGGTGTAGGTGAGCTGCACGAAGCCGGTGCCGATGTCGACTTTCCAGGCCCCGGCCAGCAGGGTCGGCACCCCTTGCTGCTTGGCGCCCTGGCTGATCTGCGCGTAGTTCTGCAGGATCAGCGAGATACCGATGGCACTGATCAAAGGTGCCAGGCGGGTGGAGTTGCGCAGGGGTTTGTAGGCCACGCGCTCGATCACCCAGCCATAGATCCCGGTCACCACCACGGTGAAGATCAGCGTGCCGAGAATGAGTAGCGGGAAGGATTCGATGCCGAAGTAGGCCAGCAGAGCCAGACTGATTGCCGCGAGGTAAGCGGAAATCATGTAAACCTCGCCGTGGGCGAAGTTGATCATGCCGATGATGCCATAGACCATTGTGTAGCCGATGGCGATCAGACCGTAGACGGACCCGAGGGTCAGTCCATTGATCAGTTGCTGCAGGAAAATACCATCCATAACGCAATCTCACGGACTTGAGAGACTGCACAGGCCGTTGACGCCGGACAGGGATCACCCGTCTGCGCAACACGTGCGTTGTGCAGCTCTACGAGAAAAGGCAAGTACTGCACGAGCAGGGACCGGCATCAGGGGGTGATGCCGGCCCGTTCGGACTCATGTCACTTCTGTTTTTCCAGCTGGTGGTACTTGCCGTCCTTGTCCCACTGATAGACCACGTAGTCGGAGATCTTCAGGTCGCCCTTGGCGTCCCAGGACTTCTCGCCCATCACGGTTTTCACCGGATTGGCCTTGAGCCACTTGGCGGCGTCTTCGCCCTTGTTGGATTTGGCGCCGTTGAAGCCGGCGGCCAGTGCCTGGACCGAGGCGTAGGCGTACAGGGTGTAGCCTTCAGGCTCGGTGCCGGCCTTGCGGAAGGCATCCACCACCGCCTTGCTGTCGGGCAGCAGGCGTGGGTCGGCGCCGAAGGTCATGTACACGCCGTCGACGTATTGCGGGCCACCGGCGGTGGTCACCAGTTCGTCGGTAACGATGCCGTCGTCGGAC
Source organism: Pseudomonas protegens (assembly GCF_013407925.2). Classification (NCBI taxonomy): domain Bacteria; kingdom Pseudomonadati; phylum Pseudomonadota; class Gammaproteobacteria; order Pseudomonadales; family Pseudomonadaceae; genus Pseudomonas; species Pseudomonas protegens. The sequence continues at coordinate 2,576,201 of NZ_CP060201.1, forward strand.
ATGAACTTGACGTCCTTCAGGCCCTGCTCGCGCAGCTGGCGTACCAGCGGACCGGCTTCCGGGTGCAGGCCACCGAAGTACACCACGTCGGCACCGGCGGCGCGGATCTTGGTCACCACGGCGCTGAAGTCTTTCTCGCCACGGGTCAGGCCCTCGTACAGCACCGGGGTCACGCCGCGCTTGGTCAGCTGTGCCTTGGTGGCGTCCGCCAGGCCCTGGCCGTAGGTGTCCTTGTCGTGCAGCACCACGACTTTCTTGCCCTTGAGCACGTCGACGATGTAGTCGCCGGCGACGATGCCCTGCTGGTCGTCACGCCCGCACATACGGAACATCGCGGACAGGCCGCGCTCGGTGACTTGCGGGTTGGTGGAGCCCGGGGTGATGGCAATCACGCCGGCGTCGCTGTACACCTCGGAAGCCGGAATGGTCGACGAGGAGCAGAAGTGCCCGACCACGCCGGCGACCTTGTCCTGGTCCACCAGACGGTTGGCCACCGCCACCGCCTGCTTCGGTTCACAGGCGTCGTCGCCCTTGACCAGCACGATCTTCTCGCCGTTGACCCCGCCCTTGGCGTTGATCTCGTCAGCCGCTGCCTGTGCACCCTTCATGTACTGCTCGCCAAATGCCGCATTGGCGCCTGTCATGGGACCCGCTACACCGATCTTCAGGTCGGCTTGAGCAAACGCAGAAACACCCAGCGCAGTTGCCACTGCGAGGGCCAGAAAGCCTTTCTTGTAAAACGTCTGGGACATGAGGTGGTGCTCCAAGGTTTTTTTAGTTGGCACTGCGACTTCACTAAGGTTGCTCAGAGCAAGCGCCGTGCCAGTGGTTTTTTATTCTGAAAAAAGTCGCTGTCTTATTGTTATTTCGACTGTTTCGAGCCCTTTTTTATTGGGCGTGCAACCGTCTAAACCGCGGAAGGTGAAACCCTGCTTTTTAATGGGCGCAACCCATGCGTGCCATCATTGCAACCGCGACACAATTCAACGTGCAACCTTGCTGTAACAGCCCGCGTCACCGAACTGCACACTGCTGGTGCGGGACTGCTACGAGCCGCACCATTACAGGCTAGTCGCTGCATCGAAAAGCGTCGTCTGCGGCTATTTATTTCCTTGTTCAGATCACGATCCGCAGGCACTGGCCCGCGTGATAGAGGGAAAAACCGGCTTCGTACAGGCAACTGCGCAGGCCCACGCCGGCCAGGGGCTGCATGGGCGCGAAGGGAATCGGCAGTGCCTGGGGATCGCCGTTGCACAGGTAGTCGGCGAAGGCCTTGCCGACCACGGTGCCGGTGGTCACCCCTCGGCCGTTGTAACCGGTGACGGCCACCAGGCCGGGGGCCGGTTCGAACAGGCGCATCAGGTGATCGGGGGTGAAGGCGATGCAGCCGGTCCAGGTGCATTCCCACTGCACCGGCTTGAGGTAAGGGAAGTAGTGCTGCTGCACCCGGTCGGCCCAGGCCTTGAGGAACCACAGAGGCTTCTGGTTGCCATTGCCCAGGCTGCCCAGCAGCAAGCGCCCATCGGCATCCCGGCGGATACTGCTCAGCACCTGACGGGTATCCCAGGAACCCTGGCCACCGGGCAGGATCTGCCGGGCCGCCTCTTCGGTGAGCGGCGCGGAAGCCACCTGGTAGTAGTAGCCGGGGAAGAAATTGCGCCGCAGCTCGGTCCAGTCGCCTTCGGTGTAGGCGTTGGAGGCGATCACCACTTGCTCGGCCAGCACCGAACCCTGCTCGGTCTGCACCGACCAGCGCTGGCCCTGGCGCTCCAGGCGGGTCACCGGGGAATGGTCGAACAGCTGGCCGCCGAGCTTGACCGCGGCCTTGGCCAGCCCGGTGGTGTAGGCCATCGGATTAAGGGTGCCGGCACGCCGGTCGAGCAGCGCGGCGGCGATCTTGCGGGTGCCGGTGGCCTGCTCGCAGGCCGCGCCGGTCAACAGCTCCACCGGGGCGCCACGGCGCTTCCATTGTTCTTCGCGACTGCGCAGGTCAGCCTCGCCACGGGCGTTATGGGCCATGTGCAAGGTGCCTTCGCGGCGCAACTGGCAATCGATCTGGTACTTGTCCACCAGGCTGAACACCAGGGCCGGCGCGGCGCCGAGCATGCGGTTGAGCTGGCTGCCCACCTGCTCGCCGAAACCGGCCTCGATCTCGTCCGGCGGGATCCACATACCGGCGTTGACCAGCCCGACGTTGCGCCCCGACCCGCCCTGCCCCGCGCGATGGGCCTCGACCACGCAGACCCGCTTGCCCTGCTCCAGCAGATGCACCGCCGCCGACAGGCCGGTGAAACCGGCGCCGATGATGCACACATCCGCCGTCAGCTCGCCCTTGAGCGGGGCGTTGTCAGGCCGCTGCGGGGTCAGTTTTTCCCATAGACATTGTTCTTGTAGCGCCATTGCCAGACTCCGAAATCAACGAACCACAGACGCTGAAACGCATTGACCGCTGTTCGCCAGCAAGCTGGCTCCTACAAATCACCCCATAGGAGCGAGCTTGCTCGCGAATAGACTCAATCGAAGGTAATGCCCTGGGCCAGCGGCAGTTCCCGGGAGTAGTTGACGGTGTTGGTCTGGCGCCGCATGTAGCCGCGCCAGGCGTCGGAGCCGGACTCACGACCACCGCCGGTTTCCTTCTCGCCACCGAAGGCGCCGCCGATTTCCGCGCCGCTCGGGCCGATGTTGACGTTGGCAATCCCGCAGTCACTGCCCACCGCCGACATGAACCGCTCGGCTTCACGCACGTCGGTGGTGAAGATGCAGGACGACAGGCCCTGAGGCACGGCGTTGTTCAGGCGCAGGGCTTCCTCGAAGTCGTTGTAGCCGATCACATAGAGGATCGGGGCGAAGGTTTCGCTGCACACCACATCGCTCTGCTCCGGCATTTCGACAATCGCCGGCGACACGTAGTAGGCATTGGGGAACTGCTCCTGCAACTGGCGCTGACCGCCAAAGACCCGGCCGCCTTCGCTCAGGGCCTGTTCCAGGGCGTCCTGCATGGCATCGAAGCTGTGCTTGTCGATCAGCGGGCCGATCAGGTTGCCCTGCAGGGGGTGACCGATGCGCACTTTGGAGTAGGCCGCCTTGAGCCGGGTGACGATGTCTTCTTTCACCGACTCGTGGGCAATCAACCGGCGCAAGGTGGTGCAGCGCTGGCCGGCGGTGCCGACGGCGCTGAACAGGATGGCGCGCACGGCCATGTCCAGATCGGCGCTCGGGCCGAGGATCATGGCGTTGTTGCCGCCCAGTTCGAGGATGCTGCGGGCAAAGCGCGCGGCGACTTTCGGCGCCACTTCGCGGCCCATGCGGGTGCTGCCGGTGGCGCTGATCAGGGCCACGCGCGGATCGTCCACCAGGGCGGCGCCGGCGTCGCGGCCGCCAATGATCACCTGGCTCAGGTACTCGGGAGCGTCCTGGAAGTTCTTCAGCACCCGCTCCAGCAACGCCTGGCAGGCCAGGGCGGTGAGCGGGGTCTTCTCCGAAGGCTTCCAGATCACCGGGTTGCCGCAGACCAGCGCCAGGGCGGTGTTCCAGGCCCAGACCGCCACCGGGAAGTTGAAGGCGCTGATCACCCCGACCACGCCCAGGGGATGCCAGGTTTCACGCATGTGGTGGCCCGGGCGCTCGGAAGCGATGGTCAGGCCGTAGAGCTGGCGCGACAGGCCGACGGCGAAGTCGCAGATATCGATCATCTCCTGCACTTCCCCCAGGCCTTCCTGGGTGATCTTGCCGGCTTCCCAGGACACCAGTTCCCCCAGGTCGGCCTTGTACTCGCGCAGCACCTCACCGAATTGCCGCACCAGCTCGCCACGACGGGGCGCCGGCACGTTGCGCCACAGGGCGAAAGCATGCTCTGCACGACTGACCTGCTGCTCCACCTCGGCGGCGCCCTGCCAGTTCACCGCGGCGATCTTGCTGCCGTCGATGGGCGAATGCACAGGCTGGGAGCCCGATTGGTACAGGGCCGGGTTGACACCCAGACGATCAAGCAATGCGGCAACCATGGGGTTACTCCTGACAGATGAACGCGAAAGATCCAGGCCGCCGTGACGGCCATCAAGGCCTGTAGTTGTAGCTGGCCCGAGACTTGCCAACAAACGACCTTTAAGCGAGATATCATTCCGTTTATTCATGCTGAGCCGGTATCCAGCACCGATAAGAACAAGGACCACCCATGCTGAACAAACGCTACCTGCCGTCGATCACCGCCCTGCAGTGCTTCGAGGCCGTGACCCGGCACCTGAGCTTCACCCGCGCCGCCGAAGAACTCAACCTGACCCAGAGCGCGGTGAGCAAACAGGTGGCGCAACTGGAAGAGCTGCTGCAGCACCTGCTGTTCCGCCGGGTGCGGCGGCGCCTGCAACTGACCCCGGCCGGCGACCTGTACCTGGTGGAAGTGCGCAAGATCCTCACCCAGGTGGAGATGTCCACCCACTACCTGCGCTCCTATGGCGGCGAAACCGAAGTGCTGCGGGTGTCCACGCCCTACACCTTCGGCGCCCGCTGGCTGGTGCCGCGCCTCAAGGGCTGGCGCCTGCGCCACCCGCATATCCACCTGGACCTGTGCAACGAGCAGGAGCCGGACGAACTGCTCCAGGGCCATGCCGACCTGGCGTTCTACTTCGGCCAGGGCGCGCGCCCCGGCACCGAAAGCCTGAAGCTGTTCAGCGAGGAACTGGTGGCGGTCTGCGCCCCGGACAGCCTGCCCGCCGAACCCTTGACCGATCCGCGGCAACTGACCGAACTGGTGCTGCTGCAGAACGCCTCGCGGCCCCAGGGTTGGCACGAATGGTTCGAACAGCAGGGCTACCAGACCGAACACAGCTATCACGGCCCGCGCTTCGAAACCTTCTACATGTGCATCCGCGCCGCCCAGGTCGGTTGTGGCGTGGCCCTGCTGCCGCGCTTCCTGGTGGAAGAGGAACTGGCCGAGGGCAAGCTGGTGATCGCCTGGAAGTACGCCATGCCCAGCCAGGACGCCTACTACCTGGCCTACCCCGAGCACTCGGCGGAAGTGCCCAAGGTCCGCGACTTCGTGCGCTGGATGCTCGAACACAACGACGCTCCCCTCCCGTAGGCGCCGGCTGGCCGGCGATGGAGCCCTCGAGCCCTGCACAAGGCTGAAGAGCCGTTCGCTGGCAAGCCAGCTCCTACGGCAGGAGAATGGCCCGCCGCAAAAATCGCTGGTCAAGCGCAGGACGTCTATGCGCCACTAGCGCCTTCATTGAAAGAGCTGAAGCCGCCGCTGTCCGTCGCGGCCAGCATGGAGATTCCCGTTATGAGCGAGAGTGTGTTTGCCGATCGCATCGTGCAGAACCTGCTCGACACCGACTTCTACAAACTGACCATGATGCAGGCGGTGCTGCACAACTACCCCAACGTGGAAGTGGAATGGGAGTTTCGTTGCCGTAACAGCGAGGATCTGCGGCCGTACCTGGCAGAGATCCGCTACCAGTTCGAGCGCCTGGCGGAACTCAGCCTGAGCGCCGACCAGCTGGGCTTTCTCGAACGCATCAGCTTTCTCAAACCGGATTTCCTGCGTTTTCTCGGGCTGTTCCGCTTCAACCTGCGCTACGTGCACACCGGCATCGAGGACGGCGAGCTGTTCATCCGTCTGCGCGGCCCCTGGCTGCACGTGATCCTGTTCGAAGTGCCGATGCTGGCCATCATCAGCGAAGTGCGTAACCGCTATCGCTACCGCGAGATCCAGCTGGTGCAGGCCCGGGAACAGTTGTATCGCAAGTTCGACTGGCTGACCGCCAACGCCAGCAGCGAGGAACTGTCCGAGCTGCAAATGGCGGATTTCGGCACCCGCCGACGCTTTTCCTACCGGGTTCAAGAAGAAGTGGTGAACGTGCTCAAGCACGATTTCCCCGGGCGTTTTGTCGGCACCAGCAACGTGCACCTGTCCCGCGAGCTGAACATGAAGCCCCTGGGCACCATGGCCCACGAATGGATCATGGCCCACCAGCAACTGGGGCCACGGCTGATCGACAGCCAGATCGCCGCCCTCGACTGCTGGGTCCGGGAATACCGCGGCCTGCTGGGCATCGCCCTGACCGACTGCATCACCACCGATGCCTTCCTCGGTGACTTCGATCTGTTCTTCGCCAAGCTGTTCGACGGTCTGCGCCACGACTCCGGGGACCCGATCCTCTGGGCGGAAAAAGCCATCGCCCACTACCACAAGCTGGGCATCGAGCCGATGAGCAAGACCCTGGTGTTCTCCGACAGCCTGACCCTGCCCCGGGCCCTGGAAATATTCCGCGCGCTGCGCGGGCGGATCAACGTCAGCTTTGGCATCGGCACCAACCTGACCTGCGATATTCCCGGTGTCGAGCCGATGAGCATCGTGCTTAAAATGGCCGCCTGCAATGGCCAGCCCGTCGCCAAGATCTCCGATGAAGCGGGCAAGACCCATTGCAAGGATCCCAACTTCGTCGCTTACTTGCGCCACGTTTTCCAAGTACCTGCCCAACCTGGCAAGGAGTGAATCATGCAAGCCGTACAGCGTGAGATTGCGCAGCAGCTCAAGGTCCAAGCCCCTTTTTCCGACCACGCCGCCCTGGAGGCGGAAGTCGCCCGACGCATCGGTTTTATTCAGGATTGCCTGGTCAATTCCGGGCTCAAGTCCCTGGTGCTGGGCATCAGCGGCGGCGTCGACTCGCTGACCGCCGGCCTGCTGGCCCAACGTGCGATGCGTGAACTGCGCGAACGCAGCGGTGACGACAGCTATCGCTTCATCGCGGTGCGCCTGCCCTATGAAACCCAGTTCGACGAACACGATGCCCAGGCCTCGGTGGACTTCATCAACCCCGACGAGCGCCACACGGTGAACATCGGCCCGGCGGTCAAGGCCCTGGCCAGTGAAGTAGCGGCCTTCGAAGGACAGCACGCGGTGTCCCGGGACTTCGTCCTCGGCAACACCAAGGCACGGATGCGCATGGTGGCCCAGTACACCATCGCCGGCGCCGCCCAGGGCCTGGTGATCGGCACCGACCACGCCGCCGAAGCGGTGATGGGTTTCTTCACCAAGTTCGGTGACGGCGCCTGCGACCTGGCGCCCCTGAGCGGACTGGTAAAGAACCAGGTGCGCTCCATTGCCCGCTATTTCGGCGCGCCGGAATCCCTGGTGGAAAAAGTCCCTACCGCCGACCTTGAAGACCTGTCCCCGGGCAAACCGGATGAAGCGTCCCACGGCGTCACCTATGCCGAGATCGACGCCTTCCTGCACGGCCAGCCGGTGCGCGAGGAAGCCTTCAAGATCATCTGCGACACCTACCGCAAGACCCAGCACAAGCGCGTGATGCCCTTTGCCCCATGACCCACCTCGTTCTGTAGGACCCGGCTTGCCGGCGAAAGGGCCGCTTGATGCTGCACAAGGCTCAAGGGCCTGTTCGCGGGCAAGCCCGCTCCTACAGATGCACCCACAAAAAAGCGCCCCGAGGGGCGCTTTTTTTTGCAGCTGGGCCTGATGCTTACTTCAGGATCACAGCGCCTTTCATCATCGAGTTGTGGCCTGGGAACGAGCAGAAGAACTGGTAGCTTTCGCCCGCGGTCAGCTTCGACACGTCGAAGGTCACCGAGTCTTTCTCGCCGGCACCGATGATCTTGGTGTGGGCGATGACGCGGGTGTCGCCTTCCTTCAGGTAGCTCTTGTCGATGCCAGCGGCCATGCCGTCGGTGGCGATGCCGGCCATGTCTGCGGTTTTGCTCAGGACCCAGTTATGGCCCATGACGTTCTTCGGCAGGCTGCCGGAGTGGGTCAGGTTCACGGTGAAGGTCTTGCAGCTCTTGTCGATGGTGATTTCCTTAGTGTTGAAGGACATCTGGTCGGTAGAGTCGACATCGACCTTGCATTCGGCAGCCATCAATTGGCTGCTGGCCAGTGTCAACAGGGATACCGCAACGAGTTTGGCAAACATGGTGAATCTCCAAGGCAGGGTTAACAAAATCCATCTGAATCCATGGGACCGAAGACTGCCTGAATTTCTCCCAAGTTCCTATGATGTGCATCAAAAAATTGTATACAACTCTCTGCTATCGGGCCGATCGAGACAATTAAACAGCCAGCGCCCAACGTGCTCCCTAAACTGCGACCACCTGCACTTTCCGGAGCCTTGATCATGCCCTTCAACAGCCTGTTTCGCAGCTTGCTCGCCGCCTACGCCTGTGGTGCCAGCGGCACCCATGAAACCCCGCAACGCGAGGTTTAATGCTTGGAGCCACGCCTGCCTGCCTTTACTCTGAGGCCCTCAATGACCTCGGAGTAAGGCATGTCGTTAACATCTGTCTGTGTATTCTGTGGCGCCAGCACCGGCACCAACCCTCTGTATCGTGAAGCCGCCCAGGCCCTGGGCCGGGCCATTGCCGAGCGCAAGCTGACCCTGGTCTACGGCGGCGGCGCGGTGGGCCTGATGGGCATCGTCGCCGATGCAGCCCTGGCGGCCGGCGGCGAGGTCATCGGGATCATTCCGCAAAGCCTGAAAGACAAGGAAATCGGCCACAACGGCCTGACCCGCCTGGAAGTGGTGAACGGCATGCACGCGCGCAAGGCGCGCATGGCCGAACTCAGCGATGCCTTCATCGCCCTGCCCGGGGGCCTGGGCACCCTGGAAGAGTTGTTCGAAGTCTGGACCTGGGGCCAGCTGGGCTATCACCACAAGCCCCTGGGCCTGCTGGAAGTGAGCGGCTTCTATGAAAAACTCAGCGGTTTTCTCGACCATATCGTCGGCGAAGGCTTCGTCCGCGCCCCGCACCGTGACATGCTGCAAATCAGCGACTCGCCCGCCAGCCTGCTGGATGCCCTGGACGCCTGGAAACCGTCGGTGGCGGACAAGTGGGCCGACAGCAAACCCAGTTAACGGTCACCGCCCGATTACAGGCAGAATACGCGCCGCTCAACCTCACCTTCGACCCCAGAGGATCGCCCATGGCCAAACCCAATTACTCCTTCGCCAAACGTCAACGTGACTTGGCCAAGGAACAGAAGAAAGAGGAAAAGCTGCAACGCAAGAAAGCCGCCGCCGAAGAAAGCAACGCAGCGGATGCGGACCCTGAAGTGAGCATCGACGACGCCGAACCCCAGGCCCCCCAGGCCTGACCTGCCCCGTAGGAGCTGGCTTGCCAGCGAAAGCGCCTTCCAGCCCTACGCCGTCTTCACCGTCAAGCCGGCGCCTACACGATTGGAGATGGCCGCGTCATGCCAGGGGCATGACGGTGACCCGGACATCAGGGTCATGGCTGCCCCCACCCAGAATCACTCCCCGCAACGGCGACACATCGGAAAAATCCCGGCCCCAGGCCAGGGTGATGTGTTCCAACGCCGGCTGCACATTGTTGGTCGGGTCGAAATCCACCCAGCCCAGCACCGGGCAAAACACTGAAACCCAAGCATGGGAAGCATCGGCACCGATCAGCCGCGGCTGCCCCGGCGGTGGCTGGGTCAGCAGGTAGCCGCTGATGTAGCGCGCCGCCAGCCCCCGCGAACGCAGGCAGGCGAGCATCAGGTGCGCGAAGTCCTGGCACACCCCACGGCGGCGCTCCAGCACCTCCACCAGGGGCGTGGCCACCTGGGTCGCCTCGGCATCGAAGGTGAACTCGCTGAAGATTTTCTCCATCAACGCCTGGACGCCCAGCAGCAAGGGTCGGCCCGGGGGAAAACAGCTGGCGGAAAACTCGACGAAGCTTTGCTTGAGGTGCACATAAGGCGACTCGAAGCGATACCGGCAGGCATCCAGCACCTGGGGCGCCAGGGGCCTGCCGCTGTAGCTCAGGCTGTTGCGGGCAGCGTCCCAGGCCTCGGAAGCCGCGAAGTCCAGGGGCGGCCGGTCCAGCACTTCGACGCTGAGCTGGGCGTTGACCTGCAGTTCATCATGGGGCCGTTCGAAAGCCAGCCGGGTCAGGGGATTGCCGAACACATCCTGTTCGTCGCGGCGGCTGGTGGGTTCGGGGCTGATCAGCAACTGCCGCTCGCTGCACTGTTGCCAGGCACAGGCCCGGGGCCACAGGTGCGCCAGTTGCTGGGCCAGGGACACCGGGCTGTCATAGCGGTAATGGGTGTCGTGGAATATCTGGTAACGAGCGCTCATCAGACCGACACCGTTTGCTGGCTGACATCATCCACATGGGCGAAATGCCGCAGGGCCAGGCGATCGGAAACCTGTCCGCTGACCTCGGCGATCTCCTGCAAAAGGTCCGCCAGCCCCTCCAGCGCCGCCCGCACGCTGGCCTGGCCGAACAGCGAGTTCTCAAGGCAGCCCAGGTCGAAATGCGCCAGGCGCTCCACCAGCTTGGGCAGCGCCAGGTCGCGCGGCACGCCGAAGTCGTCATTCAGACGCTTGAGGGTGCGGGTCACCAGCTTGAGCTGGAACAGCACCGCGTGGGGGTTCTGCTCGTCGAGCAGCAACAGGTCGAGCACCGGGATCAACTGCGCCACGGCCAGGTAACGCGAGCGATAGGTGATGCTGCTGTTGCCCAACTCCAGCAGCCACTCCAGGCCCGCCTGATCGAAGGCCGCAGTGCCCCGCAGGAAGGCCGCCAGGCTGCTGCTGAGAAATTGCAGGCGCTCGATACGCCGGCCGATCATCAGGAAGCGCCAGCCTTCGTCCCGGGTCATGTCGTCCAGGGCAAAGCCCGAAAGCGCCGCCAGGGACATCACCAGGCGATTGAGAAAGTCCAGCAGCTCTCCGAAGTCCGGCTCCTGGGTATCCAGCTCCTGGGCCTCGCGCTGCAACTCCACCAGGGCCTGCCAGTTTTCCCGGGACAGCTTGCCGCGCACCTGGGACGCCGCCCACTGCAGGCGCTGCAGGTTAGAGCGCAGGCTGAACGACCAGTCCTCGCCCAGCAGGGCCGCCAGCAGGCGCTCGGGCAACTCGCCCTCCTCCGGCAGCAGCATCAGGCTTTCCCCCAGGTCCACCGCGGCGCGCAAGGCTTGCGGGTCATCGCCATCGACGTAGCGCGCCAGCATGATCCGCAACAACCGCGCGCTGTCGTCACAGCGCTCGCAGTAACGGCCGAACCAGTACAGGTTCTCGACCACACGCGATGGCAGGTAGGGGTCGCGACGCACCAGATCGTAGACGCCAATGGTGCGCTGGGCCTTCCACTGCTCGCCGCTGGGGGCCCGTTCCCCCAGCACCCAGGTGTCCTTGCTGGCGCCGCCGCGCTGCATCGACACCGCGTCGGCGTCAGCCTCGGCGGCGACCCGGGTCAGGCCGCCGGGCAGGACCCGGTAGCCTTCATCACTGGCCACCGCGTAGACCCGCATGCCAATCGCCCGTGCTTGCAACCGGCCGTCCTCGGCCTGCCAGACCGGCGCCTGGGACAGTTGCGGCAGCTCCTGGGCGACATAGGCATACGGCCGCGCGCGCATGCGCTCGGCCAGGCGCTGGCGCTGCTCGGGACTCAGGTCGCGGCCCAGCACCGGGGTAAAGCTCTGGGATGGAAACGCCGGTTTGATCAACAGTTGCGGAAGTTTTTCCAGGGCCTGTTGCAGCACAGGCGCCTCACCGCACCACCAGGTGGCGATGGACGGCAGGAGCAACTCCTCGCCCAGCAGGAACTGACTGATCTTCGGCAGGAAGCCCAGCAGCCCGGGAGACTCCAGTACCCCGCTGCCCAGGGCATTGGCCACCAGCACCCGGCCCTGGCGCACGGCGTCGAGCAGGCCGGGCACCCCCAGGGCCGAATCGGTACGCAGCTCCAGGGGATCGCAAAAATCATCGTCGAGGCGCCGCATGATGGCGTGCACCCGACGCAGGCCGCTGAGGGTCTTGAGGTAGACCGTGGCGTCGCGCACCGTCAGGTCGCCGCCTTCCACCAGCGGGTAGCCCAGCTGGCGCGCCAGGTACAGGTGCTCGAAGTAACTCTCGTTGAAACGCCCCGGAGTCAGCAGCACGATCAGCGGCGCCTCGGCATCCCGGGGGGCCTGGCGGGCCAGGGTTTCCTGCAGGGTGCGGAAGAAGCCGGCCAGATGCTGCACTTGCAGGTCGCGGTACAGATCGGGAAAGGCCCGGGACACGATCATGCGATTTTCCAGGGCATAACCGGCCCCCGACGGCGCCTGGGTCCGATCGGCAGTGACCCACCAGCGACCATCGGGGGTGCGCGCCAGATCCACCGCATACAGATGCAGGAAGGTCGCCTCGGGCGGCTGGATGCCCTGGCACGGCCAGAGGAAATTGTTGTGCCCGAACACCAGTTCGGCAGGCAACAGCCCTTCGCTGATCAGGCGCTGCGGGCCGTACAGGTCCGCCAGCACGGCATTGAGCAGGCGCGCCCGCTGGGCGATCCCGGCCGACAACTGCTGCCACTCCTCCACCGGGATGACATGGGGCAGCAAATCCAGCTCCCAGGGCCGGTCGGCCCCCTTGGGATCGGCATAGACGTTGTAGGTGACACCGTTCTCGTGGATCTGCCGGGTCAGCAGTGCCTGGCGCTGAGCCAGTTGCGCGGGGCTGCTGCGCTGCAGCTGTTCGAGCAGGCGCCGCCAGTGCGCCCGCACCGCACCCTGGTCATCCAGCAGCTCGTGGTAGGTACCCGCCGTCAGCGGGTAGCGGTCTAGCAAGTCAGGCATGGAACACTCGGCAGACGGCAGGAAAAGGCAGATTAACCCACAGCCATGACGCCCGGATATGGCTATATCGCGGGCGTCGCAGCGGGACTAAAAGCGTCGTAAATCCAGGGTCATGGGCATTTCCTGGTTATGGGTCGGCGGCGCAGCCCGCAGGCTGCCGGGGCTGTGGCCGTGGCGGAAAAAGCGCGCCATGCGCCGGCTTTCCGCTTCATTGGCATTGACCGGCAGGCTGTCGTAGTTGCGTCCTCCAGGGTGGGCCACATGGTATTGGCAACCGCCCAGCGAGCGCTGCATCCAGGTATCCAGCAGGTCGAACACCAACGGCGCATGGACCGGGATCATCGGTTGCAGGCAGTTGGCCGGCTGCCAGGCGCGAAAGCGCACCCCGGCGACGAACTCGCCCACCCGCCCGGTGGGCTGCAAGGGCAGCGGCACGCCGTTGCAGGTCAGCACATGCCGCTCGGGCGTCAGCCCGCTGACCTTGACCTGCAAGCGCTCCAGCGAGGAGTCGACGTACCGCACCGTGCCCCCGGCCGCGCCCTCTTCCCCCAGCACATGCCAGGGCTCCAGGGCCTGGCGCAACTCCAGTTCGATACCGCCGACGGCATAGTCGCCCACCTTGGGAAAACGAAACTCCCGGTGCGCGGCAAACCACTCGGCCTGCAAGGGATAGCCCGCGGCCTGGAGCTCCAGCAGCACATCGGCGAAATCCTGCTCGATGAAATGCGGCAGCAGAAAGCGATCGTGCAGCTCCGTGCCCCAGCGCGCCAGCCGGGCCGGAGCGTAGGGCTCGCGCCAGAAGCGCGCCACCAGGGCCCGCAGCAGCAACTGCTGGACCAGGCTCATGCGCGCGTGGGGCGGCATCTCGAACGCGCGCAACTCCAGCAGCCCGAGACGCCCGGTGGCGCCATCCGGCGAGTACAGCTTGTCGATGCAGAACTCGGCGCGGTGGGTGTTGCCGGTGACATCGATCAACAGGTTGCGCAACAGGCGGTCCACCCGCCACGGCGGGCACTCCTCGCCCGGCGCGGGCATCTGCGCGAAGGCAATTTCCAGCTCGTAGAGCGCATCGTTACGGGCCTCGTCGACCCTGGGCGCCTGGGACGTGGGGCCGATGAACAAACCGGAAAACAGGTAGGACAGCGACGGGTGGTTGTGCCAGTAGCTGATCAGGCTGCGCAGCAGGTCCGGGCGGCGCAGAAACGGCGAGTCCCCCGGGGTGGCGCCGCCCAGGACGAAATGGTTGCCGCCGCCGGTGCCGGTGTGGCGCCCGTCGATCATGAATTTCTCGCTGGTCAGGCGGGTCTGCCGTGCCTGCTCGTAGAGGAACTCGGTGCGCTCCACCAGCTCGTCCCAACTCACCGAGGGCTGCACGTTGACCTCGATCACCCCCGGGTCCGGGGTCACCCGGAAGTTGCCCAGGCGCGGATCCGCCGGTGGCTCGTAGCCCTCCAGCAGCACCGGACACTGCAACTCGGCGGCGGTGGCCTCGATCACGCTGACCAGTTGCAGGTAGTCCTCCAGTCGCTCCAGCGGCGGCATGAACAGGTACAGGCGCCCCTCCCGCGCCTCGGCGCACAACGCGGTGCGGGTCAGCCAGTCGGCGGATTGGTCGATCGCGGGAACCCGCTCCTGGGCGGCGGCCGCCTCGGCGATATCCGCCAGTTGCGGTGGGCCCGGCAGGTCCGCAAAGTCCTGGTTCGGGTCCTGGGGGTGAATGAAGGGGTACTCCGCCGCCGTCACCCAGGGCTGGGACGCCAGGGGCAAGCGGTAGCCCAGGGGCGAATCCCCGGGCACCAGGCGGCAGTGGGTGTCGCGCAGGTACCAGCGCCCGCTCTGCCACTGGTCGCCCTTGGCCGTGCGCGCCAGGGGCAGTACCTGGCCGATGACTTTGTCCAGGCCCTGGCTGAACACCTTGCGCAGCCGCTGACGCTCCAGGGCGTCTTCCAGCCGCGAGTCTTCGGCGCTGACGTTCAGCGGCAGGCGGCCTTCGCGCCACAGGTAGTAGAAATGGTCCTCGTAGGCGGGGAACACGAAGCGCGCCGACAGTTTCAGGCGCTCGGCGACAGAGGCCAGAAAACGCCCGGCCAGTTGCGCATCGGCGGCGTAATCCTGGTGCTCGTCGGCAATCAGGGCATGGTTGTGCCAGATCGGCACGCCGTCGCGCCGCCAGTAGCAGTTCAGCGACCAGCGCGGCAATTGCTCCCCCGGGTACCACTTGCCCTGCCCGAAGTGCACCAGCCCCTGGGGGGCGTAGCGCTGGCGCAGGCGCTGGAACAGCTCGCCGGCCAGGCGGCGCTTGTTCGGCCCCAGGGCCGCGGTGTTCCATTCGGCGCCGTCGGGATCGTCGATGGCCACGAAGGTCGGCTCGCCGCCCATGGTCAGGCGCACATCGCCTTGCTGCAGCTCATGGTCGATCTGCCGCCCCAGGGCCTGGATCGCCGCCCATTGCTCATCGGTGTAGGGCTTGGTCACCCGGGGGGCTTCCCAGATCCGCTCGACACTCATGGCGTGACTGAACTGGCACTCGCAGGGTTCCACCAGACCGCTGATGGGCGCCGCTGAAGAAGGATCGGGGCTGCAGGCCAGGGGTATATGCCCTTCCCCGGCAAACAGCCCGGAGGTGGCATCCAGGCCGATCCAGCCGGCACCGGGCAGGTAGACCTCGCACCAGGCATGCAGGTCGGTGAAATCCACGTCGGTGCCCGAAGGACCGTCCAGGGCCTTGACGTCCGCGCTCAGCTGGATGAGGTAGCCGGAGACGAACCGCGCCGCCAGTCCCAGGTGGCGCAGCAGCTGCACCAGCAGCCAGGCCGAGTCACGACACGAGCCCGACGCATTGACCAGGGTCTGCTCCGGGCTCTGCACCCCGGGCTCCATGCGGATCAGGTAGGCAATGTCGTCGCTGAGCCGCTGATTCAGGCCCACCAGGAAATCCACGGTCGGCACTGGCGCGCGCGGGATGGCGTCCAGGTAGGCCTGGAAGGTCGGGGTCAGAGGCAGGGTTTCCAGGTAGGGCGCCAACTCCCGCCGCTCATCGGCGGCGTAGCTGAATGGGATCTGCTGCGCGTAGGGCTCGAGGAAAAAATCGAAGGGATTGAACACCGCCATTTCCGCCAGCAGATCCACTTCGATGCGCAGTTCGGTGGTTTTCTCCGGGAACACCAGGCGCGCCAGGTAATTGCCCTGGGGGTCCTGTTGCCAGTTGATGAAATGCTCCTCGGGCTCAACCTTCAAGGCATAGGCCAGAATCCGCGTGCGGCTGTGGGGCGCCGGGCGCAGGCGGACGATCTGCGGGCCCAGCTCGACGGCGCGGTCGTAGCGATAGTGCGTGACGTGGTGCAATGCGACATGGATCGACACGGCGTGCCTCCTGCGAGCCTGAGCGGTGGATGGACCCGCGCAAGACTTATGCCAGCGCACAGATCCGGGGGTTTTGTTCAACGACTCGGGGCAGTACAGCACCAAAACCGCGCAACCGGTGCATCCCTGTGCAAGGGATTGCACGAAAATGCACCCGCCGACCGGGCCAGCATCAACGGCGCTTGCGCGGTTGCCTGGCGGCAGCCTGGAGGCGCCGACGCTCGTGGCGGATCTCCAGCAGGCGTTCACGCATCTCCCGGTACCGCCGGCTGTTGAGCAACAGCAGGCCGAGCAGTGGCACGAGCATGGCGCACAGGTACACGCCCTGGTGCGGACGGTACTGGAACATCGGCACCACCAGCAGCAGGCAGGTCAGAAAGTAGCCGGCCACCAGCCACACCGCCCAGGCCACACCGCGCACGATCAGCAGGTTGCCCAGCACCAGCAGCGGAATCAGCAGCAACAGGCCCAGCAGCAGGTAGTCGTCGCGCTGGGCCGGCGCCATGCCCCGCCAATAGGTGGTTGCGCACAGGGACAGCAGCAGCGAAGCGCTGAAGCAGCCGAGCAGGACCGTAAGCATGAAAATCGGAAAATAACGCGCGAGGAACTCAGCCATCCGGCCGCCGCCAATCACTGGTCGAACTCCTCGTAGAGGCCCACCGCCAGGGTCTTCACCGTGCCCAGGTTGCCGGAGCTGTAACTGCCGGCGGTGCTCAGGGCGGCGCCCAGGGCGTCCTTCATCTGCGTCAGGGTGGCGTGCTTGATCTGCGCCGACGAGTAGCGCTTGGGCAGCCCCCCTGCCCGTTGCTGCAACTTGAGCAGTTTGGGCGTCAGGCTGGGGTCGCGCAGGCTGAGCAACTCCTTGGTCAATTTGGCCCGCTCCTGGCGATTGAGGCCCTTGAGCAACTGCACCCAGCTTTTGCCGGTGCCGGCGGCCTTGCTGGCCTTGAGCAGCTTGACCGTGGTCAGCGCCGAGCCGCCGACGCCCACCAGCGAGATGCCGTCGAGGATCGGCGAGACGGTGTTGTACCACTCGGCGTCGTCCATGCGGTCGTTGGCCGCCGGGTCCTGGATCTCGTTGATCACCCGGGCGCCACCGATGGCGCACTGGGCAGTGCCCGCCGCGGCGACGGTGACTCCCAGGCCGACCATCCACGCGCTGGCGCCGGCGGTGAACGGCACGGCGATGCTGCCACTGAAGACCACCAGCCAGCCGATGACCGCGGCGGTGCAGGACAGCGTGGTGTTGAACGATTCGGTGGCCAGGCGGGATTCCCGGGGGTTGTTCTTCACTTGATCGACGAACTGCTGGGGCGCGATGTACTTCTTCGCCTCCCGCAGGATGATGCGCTTGGGCGTGATGCTGCAGATCGGCTTGAATTCGCGCAGGGTCACCACGTTGAAGTCGGCATCGATGTACACCACCCCGGCGCCGACAATCGCTGGGTCGGCGTCAATCGCGGCGAACAGGCGCGGCAGGTTGATCTGGCTTTCGATACGTTGGCGGGCAAGAAACTGCGAAGGGCTGGAGTCCATGCCAATGGCGGCTAACGAGCTGGTCACGGGATTCATCCTTGGTCTGGCGATTGAAAGCTGCCTGATGGCCTCAAGCCATCCCGGCACTAGGGCGATAAAAACCCGGCAACCTTAACAAAGCCCTGGCGATTTGTTGCCCGCGCTCGGGCAAAAAAATCCAGCGCCCTAAAAGCAAAACGCCAGCTCGGCGGCTGGCGTTTTGTGGGTTTAGCGCGGTACCACCGGCTTGCGGGTCGGCTTCTTGCCTTTGCCCTTGGCGGCGTCGGCACGCTCCTTGGCGGCCTGCTTGTTGCGGGCGAACGCCGCAGCCTTGGCCTGCTCGCGCTTGTCCCAGGCATTGCCGCCGTCGCTGCCACGCGGTGGCAGGCCGGTGTGCTGGGTGAGGATCCGGGTTTCCTTGGCCACCTTGTGGCTGCCAGCCGGGGTCGAGTTCTTGCGCCGGGCGCTCTGGTAGCTGTCGGTGGCCGGTTGATGGGCCGGAATCAGCTGGTGCTTGCCCGGGCCGATCAGGTCGCCACGGCCCATGCGCAGCAGGGCCTCGCGCAGCATCGGCCAGCCCTTCGGATCGTGATAGCGCAGGAAGGCCTTGTGCAGGCGGCGTTGCTCCTCGCTCTTGACGATGGTCACGCCGTCGCTCTTGTAGGTGACCTTGCGCAGCGGGTTCTTGCCCGAGTGGTACATGGCGGTGGCGGTGGCCATCGGCGACGGGTAGAACGCCTGCACCTGGTCGGCGCGGAAGCCGTTGCCCTTGAGCCACAGGGCCAGGTTCATCATGTCTTCATCGGTGGTGCCCGGGTGGGCGGCGATGAAGTACGGAATCAGGTACTGCTCCTTGCCCGCTTCCTTGGAGTACTTCTCGAACATGCGCTTGAAGCGGTCATAAGTACCGATGCCCGGCTTCATCATCTGGTTGAGCGGGCCTTCCTCGGTGTGTTCCGGGGCAATCTTCAGGTAGCCGCCGACGTGGTGGGTCACCAGCTCCTTGACGTACTCCGGCGATTCCACCGCCAAGTCGTAGCGCAGGCCGGAAGCGATGAGGATCTTCTTCACCCCGGGCAGGGCGCGGGCGCTGCGGTACAGCTGGATCAGCGACGAGTGGTCGGTGTTCAGGTTCGGGCAGATGCCAGGGAACACGCAGGACGGCTTGCGGCACGCGGATTCGATCTCCGGGCTTTTGCAGGCGATGCGGTACATGTTCGCGGTCGGGCCGCCGAGGTCGGAGATCACCCCGGTAAAACCGGGAACCTTGTCGCGAATTTCTTCGATCTCGCGAATGATCGACTCTTCGGAACGGTTCTGGATGATCCGCCCTTCGTGCTCGGTGATGGAGCAGAAGGTACAGCCGCCGAAGCAGCCACGCATGATGTTCACCGAGAAGCGGATCATCTCGTAGGCCGGGATCTTTTCCTTGCCATAGGCCGGGTGCGGAATGCGCTGATACGGCATGCCGAACACGTAGTCCATTTCCTCGGTGGTCATGGGAATGGGCGGCGGGTTGAACCACACGTCCACTTCGCCATGTTTCTGCACCAGGGCGCGGGCGTTGCCCGGGTTGGTTTCCAGGTGCAGCACGCGGTTGGCGTGGGCGTACAGGACCGGGTCGTTGCGCACCTTTTCCATGGACGGCAGGCGGATCACGGTCTTGTCCCGGGTCATGCGCGGGCTGGCGAGGATCTGCACCACCTTGGCTTCGTTGGGGTCTTCGACCGGGCCCTTTTCCTGCTCGATGGCGCAGGCGGCGGTGTCCTGGGTGTTGACGTAGGGGTTGATGATCTTGTCGATCTTGCCCGGGCGGTCGATGCGGGTGGAGTCCACTTCGTACCAGTCTTTCGGTGTGTCGCGGCGGATGAAGGCGGTGCCGCGCACGTCAGTGATGTCTTCGATCTTGTGGCCGTAGGACAGGCGCTGGGCCACTTCGACGATGGCCCGCTCGGCGTTGCCGTACAGCAGGATGTCGGCGCTGGCGTCGATCAGGATCGAGTTGCGCACCCGATCCTGCCAGTAGTCGTAGTGGGCGATGCGGCGCAGGGAGGCTTCGATGCCGCCGAGGACGATCGGTACATGCTTGTAGGCTTCCTTGCAGCGCTGGCTGTACACCAGGCTGGCGCGGTCCGGGCGCTTGCCCGCCAGGCCGCCGGGGGTGTAGGCGTCGTCGGAGCGGATTTTCTTGTCGGCGGTGTAGCGGTTGATCATCGAGTCCATGTTGCCGGCGGCGACCCCGAAGAACAGGTTCGGCTCGCCGAGCTTCATGAAGTCGTCTTTGGACTGCCAGTTGGGCTGGGCGATGATCCCCACGCGAAAGCCCTGGGACTCCAGCAGGCGGCCGATGATCGCCATGCCGAACGACGGGTGATCGACGTAGGCATCACCGGTGACGATGATGATGTCGCACGAATCCCAGCCGAGCTGATCCATCTCCTCCCTGCTCATGGGCAGGAATGGCGCTGGCCCGAAACATTCGGCCCAGTACTTGGGATAGTCAAATAACGGCTTGGCTGCTTGCATGTCGATGACCGGTGTTGGCTTGAATAGGGACGCGATGGGTATCAGGAAAATTCGCGGGCGCGGAATATAGCACAAAAAATAACCAATTCCGACCAAAAGGGTCGGAATTCATTTTCATGTCACGCGAGCGGCTGGCGCAGTGACGGTGCTGACAATTTATCTGAAGCTGGGTTACGACTGGACATGGGGCCGCTGCGCGACCCAGCGGGAGCAAGCTCCCTCGCCACAGGCGGCCACCACCATGGCGTGCGCCGTTATTCGTCGTCGTCGAAGTTGTAACTGCCCGGCGCGAGGTTCTCGAAACGGGTGTACTTGCCGATGAACGCCAGGCGGATAAAGCCGATCGGGCCGTTCCGCTGCTTGCCGATGATGATCTCGGCAATGCCCTTGTGCTCGGTTTCCGGGTGATACACCTCGTCGCGGTACACGAACATGATCACGTCGGCGTCCTGCTCGATCGCTCCGGACTCCCGCAAGTCGGAGTTCACCGGGCGCTTGTTGGGGCGTTGTTCCAGGGAGCGGTTGAGCTGGGACAGGGCCACCACCGGGCAGTTGAATTCCTTGGCCAGGGCTTTCAGGGAGCGGGAGATCTCGGAAATCTCGTTGGTCCGGTTGTCGCCGCTGGACCCCGGGATCTGCATCAGCTGCAGGTAGTCGATCATGATCAGGGCAATATCGCCGTGCTCGCGAACCAGGCGCCGGGTCCGCGCGCGCATTTCCGAAGGGCTGATGCCCGCGGTGTCATCGATGAACAGCTTGCGGTCGTTGAGCAGGTTGACCGCCGACGTCAGGCGCGGCCAGTCGTCATCTTCCAGCTGGCCGGAACGGACCTTGGTCTGGTCGATGCGGCCCAGGGAAGACAGCATACGCATGATCAGCGATTCGCCTGGCATCTCGAGGGAGTACACCAGCACCGCCTTGTCGCTGCGCAGCACCGCGTTCTCCACCAGGTTCATGGCGAAGGTGGTCTTACCCATGGACGGACGGCCGGCGACGATGATCAAGTCGGCCGGTTGCAGGCCGCTGGTCTTCTCGTCGAGGTCGGTGTAGCCGGTGGACAGGCCGGTGATGGCGTTGTCGGTGTTGAACAGGGTATCGATGCGGTCGATGGCCTTGGTCAGCAGTTCATTGACCCCCACCGGGCCGCCGGTCTTGGGCCGCGCTTCGGCGATCTGGAAGATCTGCCGCTCGGCCTCGTCGAGGATCTCCTCGGCGGTGCGGCCTTCGGGGTTGAAGGCGCTGTCGGCGATCTCGGTGCTGATGCCGATCAGCTGGCGCAGGGTTGCCCGCTGGCGAACGATCTGCGCATAGGCCTTGATGTTGGCCACCGACGGGGTGTTCTTCGCCAGCTCGCCCAGATAGCCCAGGCCGCCGACCTGCGAAGTCTGGCCTTCCTTGTCCAACTGCTCGGACAGGGTGACCACGTCGATGGGCATGTTCTGGTCGGCCAGCTTGGCGATGGCGCGAAAGATCAAACGGTGGTCATGCCGGTAGAAATCGCCGTCGGACACTTGATCCAACACGCGTTCCCAGGCGTTGTTGTCCAGCATCAGACCACCGAGCACGGCCTGTTCGGCCTCGATGGAATGCGGCGGCACCTTCAGGGCGGCGGTTTGCAGATCGTATTGCTCGGGAGCGGAGATATCGTTCATGGCCACTTGGAATTCGGGGGTGAAAATCAGGATCAGCAGAAAGACAAAGGGCACGACCTGTAAACAGGATCGTGCCCGATGTTAACCGTCAGCCACACAAGGTGCCAGACGATTTGGTACTGCTTAAGCAGCCACCACGACAACGCGTACGGTTGCTTCAACTTCAGCGTGCAGGTGCACGGCTACGTCGAATTCACCTACGTTGCGGATGGTGCCGTTCGGCAGACGAACTTCGCTTTTTGCCACTTCAACGCCCGAGGCGGTCAGTGCATCAGCGATGTCGTGGGTGCCGATCGAACCGAACAGCTTGCCTTCGTCACCGGCGGTGGCAGTGATGGTCACTTCCAGCTCAGCCAGTTGCGCAGCGCGAGTTTCGGCAGAAGCCTTCTTCTCTGCAGCCAGTTTTTCCAGCTCGGCACGACGCGCTTCGAACGCAGCCAGGTTGGCAGCGGTAGCAGCGGTGGCTTTGCCGAAAGGCAGCAGGTAGTTACGGCCGTAACCAGCCTTAACGTTTACCTTATCGCCCAGGTTGCCCAGGTTGGCGATTTTTTCCAGCAGGATCAGTTCCATTTGGTAATAACCTCTTAACTTTTAACCTTCACCGTTCGCAGGGCCGTTATCAGCGTCTTTCGGCGCCAAACGACCGCGAAAATCAACCAGACTGTCGACAGTGGCCATGACCACGAGCAACGGGACGAGCAGGTGCATCAAAGGCAACAGCGTGACGTACACCCCGACCAGCCAGAAATTGGCCAGTCTTTTCTGTGCCACCAGCCCGTGCATCAGGGCTAGCCCGGCAAGGACCAGAGCTACGCTGCAAAACGGCACCATAATCCACATTTGCGGGCTCAGAACCGGCCCCACAAACATCAGTGCCCACAGCAACATCAAGGGTCCCTTGGGGATTCTGATCTGGCGAAATTCGCGACCAAAACCACCGGGGTTGTACAACGACGCTTGCCAGTAGCGCCCAAGAATCAGGCACAGCACGCTGAAGATCTGAAACATCATCGCAATCGAACCGATCACCAAAGGTGCAATGAGTGAAGCGAGGTTGGCTCGCTGGTCTACCGAAAGATGCTGGTAGGCCTCACCCAAAATCAGTGGCAGGACCTTTACAAGTTCCTGCGTCACCGCGTCGATAAAGGGACTGAAAAACGCCCCCAATATCGCTACACACAACAGCGCAATCGCCACGCTCGCCAACAGCACACGGTTCCAGGAGTGGCCGACGCGCAACACCAGCGCCAGACCGCAAGACCCAAGCAGCACCAGCAGTACGCTGGGGTCTTTGTGGAAGTGCCAGCAAATCAATGCTGAAAGCACTCCGACTCCAAGGACGCCAAGGGCATCCGAACCGCGCCGAAGGAGCACAAGGCAACCCGCAGCGGCACTCAACCAGAACAACAGCGGCAATGCCGCAGATCCGGCCACGACTAACGTGGCCTGCACACGACCGCGCATGATGAACTCAGCTAAGGCGCGCATGCATTCAATCCCTTACTACTTGTCGACTGCCCGATCTCAGCGGCCGTGGCTGTCGGTGTAGGCCAGCAGGGCCAGGAAGCGGGCGCGCTTGATAGCGGTGGCCAGCTGACGCTGATAACGAGCTTTGGTACCGGTGATGCGGCTTGGAACGATTTTGCCGGTCTCGGATACGTAGGCTTTCAGAGTGTTGAGATCTTTGTAATCGATCTCTTTCACGTCTTCAGCGGTGAAGCGGCAGAATTTACGACGACGGAAGAAACGTGCCATGTAATTGGCTCCTCAAAAGGTCCGTGGATTACTCGTCAGCGTTATCGCTGGCGTCGCTGTTGTCGCTGTCATCGCCATCGGCGCTGTCAGCATGCTCAGGACGGTCACGACGCTCACGGCGCTCACTGCGGTTTTCTTCAGCCTTGAGCATCTCGGATTGGCCAGTGATGGCTTCTTCGCGACGGATGACCAGGTTACGGATCACAGCATCGTTGTAACGGAAGTTGTCTTCCAGCTCAGCCAGGGCTTTACCGGTGCACTCAACGTTCAGCATCACGTAGTGAGCCTTGTGAACATTGTTGATTGCGTAGGCCAGTTGACGACGGCCCCAGTCTTCCAGACGGTGGATTTTGCCGCCGTCTTCTTCGATCAGCTTGGTGTAACGCTCAACCATGCCGCCGACTTGCTCGCTTTGATCCGGGTGGACCAAAAAGATGATTTCGTAATGACGCATGAATGCTCCTTACGGGTTGTAGCCTGCCGCCTATAAGCGGTCAGACAAGGAGTGAATGACACTGGTGTGTCTTGCCTGTTAGTAGGCACATATGCGCCTGCCGTCACGGCAAGGGGCGCAATTGTAGAGAAGGGGGAACAGCGGCGCAAGGCAATTGGTGATTATTTGAACAATCACCTGCAGGAGCCAACGTGCCGGCAATGGACGGCAGGGCGTGGTTCGCCGGCAAGCCGGCTCCTGCGGGATAGATCAGGCTTTCTTGGCGACGGCCTTGGCTTTTACGCCACGCTGACGCATGGCTTCGAACAGGCAGACGCCCGTGGCCACGGAGACGTTGAGGCTGCTGACGCTACCGGCCATCGGCAGGCGCACCAGGTAGTCGCAGTGCTCGCGGGTCAGGCGCCGCATGCCTTTGCCTTCGGCGCCCATGATGATGATGGTCGGGCCGGTCAGGTCCTGATCGTACAGTTCCTGTTCGGCCTCGCCGGCCGTGCCGACGATCCACAGGCCGCGCTGCTGGAGTTTTTCCAGGGTGCGAGCCAGGTTGGTCACCGCCACCAGCGGAATCACTTCCGCAGCGCCGCAAGCCACTTTGCGCACGGTTGGGGTCAGGGTCGCCGACTTGTCCTTGGGCACCAGCACCGCCAGGGCTCCCGCCGCGTCGGCGGTGCGCAGGCAGGCGCCGAGGTTATGCGGGTCGGTCACACCGTCCAGCACCAGCAACAGCGGCGCGCCTTCGGTACGGTCCAGCAGCTCGTCGAGCATGGCCTCGCCCCACACCTGGCTCGGGCTGACTTCAGCCACTACGCCCTGGTGCACGCCCTCAACCCAGGCATCCATTTCGCGACGCTCGGCCTGCCCCACCGACACACGGTTCTGCGCCGCCAGATCCACCAATACCTGAACCCGTGGGTCACTGCGCCCTTCTGCCAACCAGATCTGCTTGACCCGCTTGGGATGGTGACGCAGCAACGCTTCTACAGCATGCACGCCGTAGATCTTTTCCAACTGACTCATGACTTGGCCTTAGGTTTGCGCGCCCCGCCGCTTTTCGCGCCGGAGGCAGAGCCCGCCTTGGGCGGCCCCTTACGATGTTTGCTCGGCTTGGCTGGACGGTCGCTGTCCCTGGCCGGAGCCGATTTGCCGGACTTTCCCCCAGGCGCCGCTTTACCGCCGCTTTTGGCTTCGGCCAGCAGCGCCCGTTTCATTTCACGACTCTTGCGGACTTCGGCGTTTTTCGCCGCCGCGTCGCTCGGACGATAGGCCTCGACCGCCTTCTCCTTGGTGGAGCTGCGACGCCCCGCCTTGGCCGGCGCCGGCTCTTCCACCGCCTTGCTTGCAGGAACGTCCGCCGCACCGCGCTTCTTGCGACCGATCGGCGCATTGATGGTTTTTTCCGCCATCTCGAAGTCGATCTTGCGCTCGTCCAGGTCGACGCGCATGACCCGCACTTCCAGGGTATCGCCCAGGCGGAAACTGCGACCGGTGCGCTCGCCCGCCAGGCGGTGATGCACAGGATCGAAATGGTAGTAGTCACCCGGCAAGGCGGTGACATGCACCAAGCCTTCGACGTAGATATCGGTGAGCTCGACGAACAGACCGAAACCGGTCACCGCCGTGATCACCCCCGGGAAGGACTCGCCGACGCGATCCTTCATGAACTCGCACTTGAGCCAGTTCACTACGTCGCGAGTGGCCTCGTCAGCACGGCGCTCGCTCATCGAGCACTGCTCGCCGAGCTGCTCCAGGGTGGCTTCGTCGTACGGATAGATGCGCGCTTTCGGAATGGTCATCGCCCCGGCTCGACGCACGTGTGGCGTGTCCTGCTTGGAGTGAATCACACTGCGGATGGCCCTATGGGTCAGCAGGTCCGGGTAGCGACGGATCGGCGAAGTGAAGTGGGTATAGGCTTCATAATTCAGGCCGAAGTGGCCCTGGTTGTCGGCGCTGTACACCGCCTGACTCAGGGAACGCAGCATCACGGTCTGGATCAGGTGGTAATCCGGACGATCCTTGATGGTTTCCAGCAGTGCCTGGTAGTCCTTCGGCGTCGGACCGTCCTTGCCTTTATGCAGGGACAGACCCAGCTCGCCCAGGAAGGCGCGCAGCTTTTCCAGACGCTCCGGCGGCGGACCGTCGTGCACCCGGTACAAGGCCGGGATCTCATGCTTCTTGAGGAACTCGGCAGTGGCCACGTTGGCCGCCAGCATGCATTCCTCGATCAGTTTGTGGGCATCGTTGCGAGTGGTCGGCCGAATTTCGGCGATCTTGCGCTCGGAGCCGAAAATGATCCGGGTTTCCTGGGTTTCGAAGTCGATGGCGCCACGGGTATGGCGGGCACCGAGCAGTACCTTGTACAGCGCATACAACTGCTTGAGGTGTGGCAATACATCGCCATATTCACCGCGCAATTGCTTGGCTTCGCTGGTTTTCGGCTGTTCGAGCATGGTGCTGACCTTGTTGTAGGTCAGACGCGCCTTGGAGTGGATCACCGCTTCGTAGAACTGGTAATCGGTCATCTCGCCGGACTTGGAAATGGTCATCTCGCAAACCATGGCCAGGCGATCGACTTTCGGGTTCAGCGAGCACAGGCCATTGGACAACTGCTCCGGCAGCATCGGGATCACCCGCTCGGGGAAATACACCGAGTTGCCACGCACCTGGGCTTCGGCGTCCAGGGCCGAACCGATCTTCACGTAGCTGGACACATCCGCGATCGCTACATATAGCTTCCAGCCGCCACCGAACAGGCGCAGCTTGCCGGGCTTGGCTTCGCAGAACACCGCATCGTCGAAGTCCCGGGCGTCTTCGCCGTCGATGGTGACGAAAGGCAGGTCACGCAGGTCGATGCGCTTCTCTTTGTCCTTCTCTTCCACTTCCGGCTTGAGCTTGGCGGCTTCCTTGAGCACGGCTTCGGGCCAGACATGGGGAATGTCATAGGTCCGCAGGGCAACGTCGATCTCCATGCCCGGAGCCATGTAGTTGCCCACCACTTCAATCACGTCGCCTTGCGGCTGAAAGCGCGGCGTTGGCCAGTGAGTGATTTTCACCTCAACGAACTGACCGATCTTGGCATTGGCATTGCGACCGGGAGTGACCAGCACTTCCTGCTGGATCTTCGGGTTATCCGCCACCACGAAGCCGATGCCGCCTTCTTCGAAGTAACGACCCACGATGCTTTCATGGGCACGGGACACCACTTCGACAATCACGCCCTCGCGACGACCACGACGATCCAGGCCGGAAACCCGGGCCAGGGCGCGGTCGCCATCGAACACCAAGCGCATTTGCGCCGGACTCATGAACAAGTCGTCACTGCCGTCATCCGGCACCAGGAAGCCGAAGCCGTCGCGGTGGCCGCTGATACGACCCAGAATCAGGTCGAGCTTGTCCACCGGTGCATAGGTACCCCGGCGGGTGTAGATCAATTGGGCATCGCGCTCCATGGCGCGCAGGCGGCGGCGCAGGGCTTCCAGTTGGTCCTCTGTGGTCAGACCGAACTCTTCTACCAGTTGCTCGCGACTAGCAGGCGAACCCCGGTCAGCAAGGTGCTGGAGGATGAGTTCGCGGCTAGGAATAGGGTTTTCGTATTTTTCCGCTTCACGAGCGGCCTCGGGATCGAGGGACTGCCAATCGGCCATTAGATAAATTTCACCTTGTCTATATGCGGGTTAGTTTGGCATACGCGTATTGAAACGGGAAATTTCAGGCTCAGACAACGCTGGAAAAATCCGCCGCTTCACTTCAGAAACATCCTTATGCATGCCACCGAAGACTTTTTTCAAACTTTTTTGAAATCGGGGGTTTACAGTTCAAAAGAGCCTCCGTATAGTGCGCGCCATCGACGACGGAGACGTCAGCGATACTGCCCAGATGGTGAAATTGGTAGACACGCCAGCTTCAGGTGCTGGTGGCCGCAAGGCCGTGGAAGTTCGAGTCTTCTTCTGGGCACCAATTCAAGAGCTTGAGATTAGATCAGTTTCAAGGCTCAAACAAAAACCCGCGAAAGCGGGTTTTGGCATTCTAAGTGTTTGATTTAATAAATCCAAAACAGGGGTTTACAGATCAAAACACGATCCGTATAGTGCGCTCCATCGACACGGCGACGACGTCGATACTGCCCAGATGGTGAAATTGGTAGACACGCCAGCTTCAGGTGCTGGTGACCGCAAGGTCGTGGAAGTTCGAGTCTTCTTCTGGGCACCAATTCAAAACTTGAGAGCGACGCTTTCAAGTCTCACAAAAACCCGCGAAAGCGGGTTTTTGCGTTTCTACCCCCACCGTTTCCTCACCCCCTCGCCTGACGCCGAACCCGCAAAACGCACATGAGAAACGATATCGTTTATGATTGTTACAAGTTTTTGCGGCACAACAGTGAGGAAACCTGCGAATGATGTTCAGAAACACCCTCCTTTCAACATCCCTTCTGCGTGGCTTGACCATCACTTTGCTGGGGCTGACCCTGGCATCTCCACTCACCCAAGCAGCCGATAAGATTTCCCTGACCCTGTACAACGGCCAGCACAAGGAAGTCGGCGACGCCGTCGCCAAAGCCTTCGAGGCCAAGACCGGAATTCACGTCAATGTGCGCAAAGGCAGCAGCAACCAGCTGGCCAGCCAAGTCGTCGAGGAAGGCCAGCGCTCTCCCGCCGACGTGATCTACACCGAAGAATCACCGCCCCTGAACAAACTCGGCGAGCAAGGCCTGCTGGCCCAGACCGACGCTGCAACCCTGGCCGTGCTGCCCAAGGAATACGTGGCGGGCAACGGCACGTGGATCGGTGTCACGGCCCGGGTACGGGTGGTGGCCTTCAACCCTAAACTGATCGACGAGAAAGACCTGCCCAAGTCAGTGCTGGAATTCTCCCAACCACAATGGCAAGGCAAGGTCGGCTTCGTACCGACCAGCGGTGCTTTCCAGGAACAGGCCGTAGCCATCATCAAGCTGCATGGCATGGACGCTGCCGAGGAGTGGCTGACCGGGCTGCGTGCCTTCGGCAAGGTCTACAGCAACAACATGGTGGCACTGAAAGCCGTGGAAAACGGCGAAGTCGCTACGGTCCTCGTGAACAACTACTACTGGTTCGCCCTGCAACGGGAAAAGGGCCAGCTGGATTCGAAACTGCACTACTTCACCGACGGCGACGTCGGCGGCCTGATCACCGTCTCCAGCGCCGCAGTGCTCAAGTCCAGCAAGCACCCCAAAGAAGCCCAGCAATTGCTCGCCTACATGGCCAGCGAAGAAGGTCAGCGAGTGATCACCCAGACCACCGCCGAATACCCGCTGCATAAAGGCATGGAATCGGAGCGCGGCCTCAAGCCCTTCAGCGAACTGCAGGCGCCCAAAGTGACCCCGGCCGACCTGGGCAACGCCGAGCAAGCCCTGGACCTGGAACGCGACGTCGGCCTGAATTGATGAACCCACCGCTATCGACCCTCGCCTCACGCGCGCCCTATGTGCCAAGACGCAAGCGGCCCTCGATCTGGTTGCTGTTGCCGGTCCTGCTGCTGGTCTGCCTGAGCCTGCTGCCACTGCTCTATGTCGGGCTCAAGGCCTGGCAGGCCGGCTGGGCGCAGGCCCTGCACCTGCTATGGCGCCCTTATGTATTGCGCTTGCTAAGCAACACCCTGCTGCTGATGTTCGGGGTGACCATCGCCTGCGCCATCATCGGCCTGTCCCTGGCGTGGCTGCTGGAACGCAGCGACCTTCCGGGACGACGGATCTGGGGCGTAGTGCTGTGCCTGCCCTTCGCCGTGCCGGCTTTTGTCAGCAGCTTTACCTGGGTGTCCCTGAGCTCGGGATTCGAAGGGCTGGGCGGTGCGATCCTGGTGATGACCCTGTCCAAGTACCCGCTGGTGTTCCTGCCGGTGGCAGCCACCTTGCGCAATCTCGACCCGGCCCTTGAGGAATCGGCGCGAACCCTGGGACAAAATCGCTGGGGCGTGTTCTTTAAGATCACCCTGCCCCTGCTCTGGCCTTCTCTGCTGGCCGGATCGCTGCTGATCGCCCTGCACATGCTGGTGGAGTTCGGCGCCCTGTCGATCATCGGCCTGCAAACCTTCACCACCGCGATCTACCAGCAATTCGAGCTGGAATTCAGCAACGCCAACGCCGCCATGCTCTCAGCCGTGCTGCTGGCGCTGTGCCTGATCCTGCTGGGCCTGGAACTGCGGGTTCGGGGCAAGGGGCGCCATGTGCGCACCGGCCAGGGCGCAGCACGACACGCCGAACAAGTGCGATTGGGGCACTGGTCCGCTGGGGGACAAATCTACTGCCTGCTACTGACCGTGATCGGCAGCGGCATCCCCCTGGGCATGCTCGCCTACTGGCTGGCAGTGGGCTCATCGGCCGCCTTTCCAGTGGCCGCCATCAGCCAGGCGCTGCTTTCCTCCCTGGCACTGTCTCTGGGCGGTGCCGGTCTGTGCCTGGTGCTGGCGGTGCCAGTGGGCCTGCTGGTGGTGCGCTACAAGGGGCCGCTGGCGCTCTGGGCCGAACGCCTGCCCTACCTGCTGCACGCCCTGCCAGGCCTGGTGATCGCCCTGACCCTGGTGTATTTCGCCCTGCACTATGTGCCGGCGCTGTATCAAACCTCGGCGCTGCTCCTGATCGCCTATGCCTTGCTGTTCCTGCCGCTGGCCCAGGCGCCGATCCGCACGGCACTGAACAAGGCGGCGCCACAGCTGGAAGAGGCGGCCAGAACCCTCGGCGCGTCGTCGTTCAGCGCTTTCTGCCGGGTGACCCTGCCGATCATCTTTCCTGCGCTGGGTGCGGCGTTTGCCCTGGTGTTTCTGGATGCCATGAAAGAGCTGACCGCGACACTGCTCCTCAGCCCGACAGGGCTGAACACCCTGGCCACGGAGGTCTGGGCGCATACGGCGAATGTGGAGTTTGCGGCAGCGGCACCTTATGCGGCGCTGCTGATTCTGGTGTCGGGGCTGCCGGTGTATCTACTGACGACGCGGATGTATTTGAGTCGCTGAAAAGTACTTCGCCGGCAAGCCGGCTCCTACACAACGGTCGTAAGAGCTGGCTTGCCGGCGAAGCGTCAGGCGCGGAACTGGCCGAGGCTGGCCTTGAGCTGCGCCGCCAGGCTGTCCAGCACCTTGCCACTGGCGGTGGTTTCCACCACCGCCTGGGCCGCCCGCTCGGCCTGGGCATGGATGGTTTCCACCCGCCCACGCACCGCTTGCGCACCCTGAGCCTGATGAGCCGCGGCCTGGGTGGCCAAGCCAATCGCGGCATGCACCTGCTCGACCGAAGACTGCACCGTCTGCTGCAGGCGCACACTGTCACGCAGCACCAGCAAACCCTCGCTGGCCTGACGACCGGCCTGACCAATAGCCGCCACCGCCTCCCGCGCGCCCTGTTGCAAAGCGCCGATATGGGCCTGGATATCGCCAGTGGAACTCTGGGTCTTGCTGGCCAGGGCTCGCACCTCATCGGCCACGACGGCAAATCCGCGCCCGGTTTCACCGGCGCGCGCCGCTTCGATCGCCGCATTCAGCGCCAGCAGGTTGGTCTGTTCGGCAATGCCATGAATCACCGTCAGCACCACCTCGATCTGCTCGCTCTGCTGAGCCAGGCGCTCGATCACCTTGGCCCCGGTATCCACCTGCCCGGCCAGGGCCTCAATCAGGCTGCCGACCTGCTCCGAAGTGCGAGTGTTCTCGTCAGTGGCCTGACGGATCTCCACCACCTGCTGCAACGCCGCCTGCATCGCCTGGCTTTCCGCCTGGGCCTCATCAGCCATCTGCGACAGCGCCCGCAGGCTTTCAGCCACCTCGTCACGCTGCGCTTCGGCCGCCGCATCGGCGCCAGCGTTACGCTGGCTCATGGCGCCGATCTCGACCCCGGTCCGCTGCGCCACGTCGCCCGCCTCACGCACGATGGGTTGCAACTTATCCACAAAGCGATTCACCGCCGAAGCCATGTCGCCGATCTCATCATTGCTGTTGAGCGGCACCCGCTTGGTCAGGTCACCCTCGCCCGCAGCCAAGTCATTGAGGGCAGAAATCAACAGGTGCAACTTGTTCACCACGCGCCGCCCCAGCACCACCGCCAGCAACAGCAGCAGCGCCAGCCCCACCAGCGCCAGGCCTACACCAATCTGCCAGCGCAGCGTCGCTGCCGCCTCTTGCACCGTACTGGCGGTATTGGCCTGCATCTGCGCGGCAGTGGCCTGGGCCGACTGCAAGCGTGAACGCATGGCCGCCGAACTGTCGGCAGAGGCGCCCTTGAGACTGTCGCCGACCAACTGGTCACTGCTGGCGATCAATGCCCCAAAACGCTGATCCAGAGCGGCAATATCCGCCTCCACGGAAGCCGTGGACACCCCCATCAGCACCTTGCCGATCTCGACCCCATTGGGGTTGATCGATGCTTCCAGGTAGTAGACCGACGGATCGTTCTTGGCCGCATCCAGCACCTTGTCCAAGGCCCGATCACCCTTGCCCTTCTCCAGCAAAGCCTTGTTGATCGGATTCTCGCGATTCAGGTAACGCGTCAGGTGTTCACCCGCCGCATCGTCATAAACCACGAACAACACGTTGGGATTACGCTGGGCACGTCGTGCGAACTCGGACAAAGTCGGCACATCACTGTCCCACATGGCACGTGGCGCCACGGAGGCCAGCAACTGAGCCATGTCATTGGCGGAGTCCTTCAGGTCCTTTTCCAGGGCCGCACGCAGTTGCACCTGCTCTTCCTTGAGACGGGAAGACAGGCCGGCGGTAAGACGCTGACGGGTGCTGCTGGACAGGCTCTCCAGGCTGGAAGTGACTTCCTTGCCTGCCTGCTCGAGTTCGCCAGACAACTTCTGGCTATCGACACCCAAACGCGAAGCCAGATCAGCCTCCAGGGCAGTCACCGTGCTCCGAGTCAGGGCAACGGCGAGCACGACCTGCACCAAAAGGGCGATACCGAGGGTAACGAACACAGGCCGCAATAAACGGCTTTGTAACAGTGAGAGAACGGCCGACACAGGAAATCCCTCTACTTTTGACGCCATTATTCTGATGGCACTCTAGAAGTGGATTTCACAGCAAGGGTCGTGCCGCGCGGCGCACAGAAACGACAAAGGGCCCAATCAAGGGCCCTTTGGTTTTTACATCAACGACTTATCAAGCGAACGGATGGCGCAGAACGATGGTTTCGTTGCGGTCCGGGCCCGTCGAAATAATGTCGATCGGCGCGCCGACCAACTCTTCGATGCGCTTGATGTAGGCCCGAGCAGCGGCAGGCAGCTCTTCCAGGGTCTTGGCACCCAGGGTCGATTCGCTCCAGCCCGGCATCTGCTCGTACACCGGCTCCAGGCCGATGTAGCTGTCGGCGTCGGTCGGCGCGTCGATGACTGCACCATCCTGGTTCTTGTAGCCGACACAGATGTTGATGGTTTCCAGGCCGTCCAGCACGTCCAGCTTGGTCAGGCACAGGCCCGAGATGCTGTTGACGTCGATGGCGCGACGCAGGATCACCGCGTCGAACCAGCCGCAACGACGGGCACGACCGGTTGTTGCGCCGAACTCGTGACCACGCTTGGCCAGGAACGCGCCGACGTCGTCGAACAGCTCAGTCGGGAAAGGACCGGAACCCACGCGCGTGGTGTAGGCCTTGGTGATGCCCAGGATGTAGTCCAGGTACATCGGGCCCACGCCCGAACCGGTGGCGATGCCGCCGGCGGTGGTGTTGGAGCTGGTGACGTAGGGGTAGGTACCGTGGTCGATGTCCAGCAGCGAACCCTGGGCGCCTTCGAACATGATGTCCTTGCCGGCGCGACGCAGCTGGTGCAGCTCGGCGGTCACGTCGAGCATCATCGGCTTGAGCAGCTCGGCGTATTCCATGCACTCGTCCAGCGTCTTCTGGAAGTCGATGGCCGGCTCTTTGTAGTAATTCACCAGGACGAAGTTGTGGTAGTCCAGCAACTCGCCCAGCTTGGCGGCGAAACGCTCACGGTGGAACAGATCACCGATGCGCAGACCGCGACGAGCAACCTTGTCTTCGTAAGCCGGGCCGATGCCGCGACCGGTGGTACCGATCTTCTGCTCACCACGGGCCTTCTCGCGAGCCTGGTCCAGGGCCACGTGGTAGGACAGGATCAGCGGGCAGGAAGGGCTGATGCGCAGGCGCTCGCGCACCGGTACGCCTTTCTCTTCCAGCTTGACGATTTCACGCATCAAGGCGTCCGGTGCTACCACTACGCCGTTACCGATCAGGCACTGCACGCCTTCGCGCAGCACGCCGGACGGAATCAGGTGCAGCACGGTCTTCTCACCGTCGATCACCAGGGTGTGGCCAGCGTTGTGGCCACCTTGGTAGCGCACTACGGCGGCGGCATGTTCGGTCAGCAGATCAACGATCTTGCCTTTGCCCTCATCACCCCACTGGGTGCCCAGGACTACGACATTCTTACCCATAACACTTGTCCTCATTCGCGCAAACTTGGTGCCGGCAGCCGCCGGCAGGAAAACTCAAGAAGCCAGCGGCAATACTTGCCAAAGCCCATTCTGCTGAATCAATTGCCGGTCGCAGTCCGCTTCACGGGCGGCGGCCAAAGGTTGTCCAGGCAACGCCTGAACCACACGCTGACCCTCACTGCGCAACTGGCAGACGGTCTGCCAGAGTGCCGCGTCAGTGCTGTCCGGCATCCAGATACCGCCGGACGGTAGCTCGACTTCAGCACGCCCCAGGGTCACCAGGGTTTTCAAATCGGTGGAGAAACCGGTCGCCGGACGGGCACGCCCGAAGTCCGCGCCGATGTCATCGTAACGACCGCCCTGGGCAATGGATTGACCCACGCCCGGCACGAAAACCGCGAACACCACACCAGTGTGATAGTGATAGCCACGCAGCTCGCCCAAGTCGAAGTACAACGGCAAGTCCGGGAAACGCACCGACAAGCGCTCGGCGATCGTCAGCAACTCATCCAGCGCCAACAGCACCGAAGTCGGTGCGCCAGCCAGGCGACGGCGAGCATCACTCAGGACCTCACGACTGCCGCACAACTCCACCAGGGAGCGCAGCATGTCGGCCAGATCGGCCGGTAGGCCCTGGGTCAGGCTGATGACTTCATCGATCGCCTTGCGCTGCAGGGCATCGAACAATTGTTGCTCCACGGCACCGGACAGGCCGGCAGCCTGGGCCAGGCCGCGGTAGATGCCCACATGCCCCAGATCCATGTGCACATCCGGCACATCGGCCAGTTGCAGCATGGCCAGCATCAGGCTGATGACTTCGACGTCACTGCTCGGGCTGGCATCGCCATACAACTCGGCGCCCAGCTGGATCGGGCTGCGCGAGGACGACAAGGCTCGGGGCTGCGCATGCAGCACGCTGCCGGCATAGCACAGGCGGCTCGGCCCTTCGCGGCGCAGAGTGTGAGCATCGATACGCGCCACCTGCGGCGTGATGTCGGCCCGGAAACCCATCTGCCGGCCCGACTGCGGGTCGATGACCTTGAAGGTGCGCAGATCCAGGTCCTGGCCGGCGCCCGTCAGCAGGGATTCCAGGTATTCGATATGGGGAGTAACGACGAACTCGTAACCCCAGCTCTGAAACAGATCCAACACCTGACGACGCGCTACTTCGATGCGCGCCGCTTCCGGCGGCAATACTTCTTCGATGCCATCTGGCAGCAGCCAGCGGTCTACCGTTGCCATTACGCCATTCCCCTATGGTCCGGGCGGCAAGCCTGGGGCCAGCCTTAGAGTGAAGCAGAAAACAGTCGTATCCGACGCGAGCTCAGCCGGACAGGCAGCCAGGAATCAGCTGTACAGACCATTTTCCTCGAAAAATCTCACCGGGCTCTTGAACGAGCCACGGCCAATCAAAGATGCAGACGCAAAAAAGCCGGGAATTTCCCGGCTGCCGCATCATACACCCGTTTTCCCAAAGGATCACCCCGCGAGGCATTTTAGCCGCCCGGCGGGGTGTTCCCGGATCAGGGCCTGATCAAGGCTTGGACTTTTCCAGGTAGTGGAAAAAGTCGCTGCTTGGGTCCAGAACCATGACGTCGGATTTGTTCGCGAAGCTTTCACGGTAGGCACGCAGGCTACGATAGAACGCGTAGAACTCCTGATCCTGACCGTAGGCCTTGGCATAGATCGCCGCTGCCTGGGCATCGCCATCACCGCGCACTTCTTCAGACTCGCGATAGGCTTCAGCCAGCAACACACGACGCTGACGATCCGCGTCGGCACGAATGCCTTCCGCCAGCTCGTTACCCTTGGCCCGGTGCTCACGAGCTTCACGCTCACGCTCGGTGCTCATGCGCTCGAACACGCTGCGGTTCACTTCCTTCGGCAGATCGATCGCCTTGACCCGGACATCGACCACTTCGATACCCAGTTCCTTCTCGGCCATCTTGTTCAGCGAAGCGGTGATATCCGCCATCAGCGCGTCACGCTCGCCGGAAACCACTTCATGCAGGGTGCGCTTACCAAACTGGTCACGCAGGCCCGATTCCAGACGACGGGACAGACGCTCGTCGGCGATCTGCTTGAGGCCGGAAGTAGCGGTGTAGAAGCGCTCGGCATCCTTCACGCGCCACTTGGCATAGGCATCCACCATCACGGCTTTCTTTTCCAGAGTCAGGAAGCGCTGCGTCGGTGCATCCAGAGTCATCAGGCGCGCGTCGAACTTCCGCACCTGGTTCACATAGGGCACTTTCACATGCAGGCCAGGCTGGACATCGGCCTGGACCACACGACCGAACTGCAGCAACACCGCGCGCTCGGTCTGAGCGACGATGTAGAAGCTGTTCCAGGCAACCACCGCCACGACAACGCCCACGATCAGGGCGATCAGCGATTTATTGCTCATCAGCGACTCTCCCTAGAACGCGTCTGCTGCTGTTGCTGCATATGATCAGCCGCAGCGCGCGCATTCGCTTCATTGCTGGCCGCAGCAGCCGAGCCCGTTACCGGAGCAGCGCCGCTACGACCACTGTCGATCATCTTGTCCAGCGGCAGGTAGAGCAGGTTGTTCTGCCCACCCTTGCTGCCGGTCACCAACACCTTGCTGGTGTTGCTGAAAACTTCCTGCATGGTGTCCAGGTACAGGCGCTGACGTGTGACTTCAGGCGCCTTGCGGTACTCGGCGACCAGCTTGGTGAAGCGATCCGCCTCACCCTTGGCCCGAGAAACCACTTCGTCGCGATAACCGTTGGCATCCTCGAGGATGCGCTGAGCCTGACCACGCGCCTCCGGCACGACGCCGTTGGCATAGGTTTCAGCCTGGTTGCGCGAGCGCTGTTCATCTTCACGGGCGCGGATCACGTCGTCGAAGGCTTCCTGCACTTCACGCGGTGCAGCTGCGCTCTGTACGTTCACCTGAGTCACGGTGATACCGGTGCGGTAGTTGTCGAGGAAACGTTGCAGACGCTCC
Organism: Pseudomonas protegens; assembly: GCF_013407925.2. Taxonomy (NCBI): domain Bacteria; kingdom Pseudomonadati; phylum Pseudomonadota; class Gammaproteobacteria; order Pseudomonadales; family Pseudomonadaceae; genus Pseudomonas; species Pseudomonas protegens. Next base: position 2,613,424 of record NZ_CP060201.1, read on the forward strand.
TTGATCTCACTGGCCATCAATTCACGGCCTTCAGTCAGCACCTGGTCCATGGCGGTGGAACCCACCACATGGCGCAGGGCGCTGTCGGTCGCATGCTGCAGGCTGATTTCCGGCTGATCAACGTTCAGCACGAAGTCCTGCAGGTTGCTGATCTTGTACTGCACGGTCAGTGGCACTTCGACGATGTTCTCGTCCTCGGTGAGCATCTGCCCCTGCTTGGTGTAGGCACGCTCGCGCGTGACGTTTTCCATGTACTTGCGATCGATCGGCGGGAAGTAGATGTTCAGACCCGGGCCGACGGTTTCGTAGTATTTGCCGAAGCGCAGCACCACGGCCTGCTCCTGCTCGTCGACTACATAAACCGCGCTGTACAGCCACACGGCCGCCAGCACGACAAGACCAATACCCAGCAAGCCGAAACCACCGCCCTTGCCGGAGCTACCGCCGTCATCACCACGTTTCTTACCACCACCGAACAACCCGTTCAGGCTTTCCTGCAGCTTACGGAAGGCCTCGTCGAGATCTGGTGGCCCCTTGCGATCGCCATTATTGCGGCGCTTACCACCCCAAGGGTCCTGATTATTCGAGTTGCCACCCGGCTCATTCCAAGCCATAGCGCTCTCCATCTGATAAAGCAAAGACGCACCCACGGCGCGCCGACCAATGCTACAGAATGCCTGCTACAGCGGCACAACCGCTTGCCCAGGCTTTTATTGCAAAGTGTGTTGCTCGATGAATTCCGACGGCTGCCAACCTTCGCGACTGACCAGCCGATTCAACTCGGCCCGCGGCAGGCGAACGGCCAGCAAACTGACACCCTCGTCGTCGTGATCTTCTTTCTGCACAGCGTTCAACTGGAAAAACTGTGCTCGCAGTCGAGCAAAACGTTGAGGCAAGCGCAAGGTGCCCACGAACAAATCTTCGCCCAGCAGCTCCGCGATGGCCTGCTTGAGCAGATCCAGCCCCTGGCCGTCACGGGCCGACAACCAGACTCGCTGCGGCTTGCCGTCCGGATCGCGCTGGATCTGCGGCTCCACACCCTCGAGCAAATCGAGTTTGTTATAGACCTCCAGGATCGGCAAGTCTTGAGCCCCGATCTCGCCCAGCACCACCATCACCTGCTCGATCTGGGCAGTACGCTCGGGTTCATGCGCATCGATCACATGCAGCAGCAGGTCGGAGTTGCTGGACTCTTCGAGGGTAGCTCGAAACGCCTCCACCAGCTTGTGCGGCAGGTGACGAATGAATCCCACGGTATCGGCCAGCACAATCGGCCCTAGATCATCCAGCTCCAGGCGGCGCAAAGTCGGATCGAGGGTAGCGAACAACTGGTCGGCGGCGAACACATCGGAGGCGGTGACAGCATTGAACAACGTGGACTTGCCAGCGTTGGTATAGCCCACCAGCGACACCGAAGGAATGTCGGCACGCTTGCGGCCACGGCGGGCCTGCTCACGTTGACTGCGAACCTTTTCCAGGCGCGCCTTGATCTGCCGCAGACGCACTCGCAGCAGGCGCCGGTCGGTTTCCAACTGGGTTTCACCCGGACCACGCAGACCAATACCGCCTTTCTGCCGTTCAAGGTGAGTCCAGCCACGGACCAATCGCGTGCTCATGTGCTCAAGCTGGGCCAGTTCAACCTGGAGCTTGCCTTCATGGGTGCGCGCGCGCTGAGCGAAGATATCGAGAATCAGACCCGTGCGATCAATCACGCGACACTCGAATACACGTTCGAGGTTACGTTCCTGACTGGGCGTGAGGATGTGATTGAAAATCACCAGGTCTACCTGTTCGGCTTTGACCAGGTCGCGCAATTCCTCGACCTTGCCGCTGCCAACCAGGTATTTGGCGGTTGGCCGATGACGCGGCACGCTAACAAACGCGACGGTCTCGGCGCCGGCCGATAATGCCAGCTCCTGAAACTCCTGCGGATCTTCGCGCGCCTCAGGGTCCTGACCATCCAAGTGAACGAGAATGGCCCGTTCACCACCACCGTGGCGCTCAAAGAACAAAGGAGACTCCTATCAGGCGTTACCTGGCTCAGCGTCACCCTGTTCGGATTCGGATGCGCTAGGCAGACGAATTGGGCGAACCGGAACCACTGTAGAGATAGCGTGCTTGTAAACCATTTGGCTGACGGTGTTTTTCAGCAGGATGACGAACTGGTCAAAGGACTCGATCGTGCCTTGCAGTTTGATTCCGTTAACCAGATAGATGGATACCCCAACTTTCTCTTTACGCAATGTATTCAAGTAAGGGTCTTGTAGCGAATGCCCTTTTGACATGTGCCGCACTCCTTTAAGGATCAATAATAAAAATCGGAAAACAGATAGCTAAAACCGTCACACCCCCAAGGATAGACGGCAATTGCAAGGACTCAGCTCAATATGGAGATCGTCCCTAAGTATTTCAAGGCGCGTGGCAGATTGTCGCAATCCAGGCTGTCCAACCATTGCAGGTCAGCCCAACTGCGTAACCAGGTGAACTGCCGCTTCGCCAATTGGCGCGTGGCGATGATGCCCCGCTCCTGCATTTCGGCTGACGTCAGTTTGCCATCCAGGTAATCCCAGACTTGGCGGTAGCCCACAGCACGTATAGACGGTAACCCGGCGTGCAGGTCACTTCTGGAGCGCAGAGCTACGACCTCATCAATGAATCCCTGTTCCAACATTTGTGTGAATCTTTGTGCGATACGCTGATGCAGTACCTGACGATTCGCCGGAGCGATGGCCAGATTGGCGACAGTATAGGGCAATTGACCGCGTCCCGATGCGCCTGCTTCAGTACTTTGCGCCAATTGACGCTGACGATGAGCGGTCATCGTCAGGCCACTGACCCGATAGACTTCCAGCGCCCGCGTCAGACGCTGGGGATCATTGGGATGAATCCTGGCGGCCGACTCCGGATCCACCGCCGCCAACTGATCATGCAGCGCCTGCCAGCCCAGATGCTGGGCCTCTTGTTCAAGCTCGGCGCGCACCTGCGGGTCCGCCGGCGGCATGTCCGCCAAGCCTTCCAGCAGCGCCTTGTAGTACAGCATGGTGCCGCCCACCAACAGCGGAATCTTGCCCCGCGCGGTGATATCGGCCATGGCCGCCAGGGCATCGCTACGAAAATCCGCCGCTGAATAGCTTTCTGCGGGATCGAGAATGTCGATCAGCCGATGGGGATATTGCGCCAGCAATTCCCTGGAAGGCTTGGCGGTGCCGATGTCCATGCCGCGATAGACCAGCGCCGAGTCGACACTGATCAGCTCGCAAGGCAGCACCTTGCTCAGCTCGATGGCCAGGTCGGTCTTGCCCGCTGCGGTCGGGCCCATGAGGAAAATCGCAGGAGGAAGCTGAGTCATCAACGGCCGCGCAGAAAGAGTTTGTCCAAATCGTCCAGACCCAATTGGGTCCAGGTCGGTCGACCATGATTGCACTGGCCACTGCGCTCGGTATTTTCCATATCCCGCAGCAAGCCGTTCATTTCCGCAACAGCCAGACGCCGATTGGCGCGAATGGCACCGTGACAGGCCATGGTCCCCAGCAGCTCGTTGAGATGAGCCTGGATCCGGTCGCTGGTGCCGTATTCCATCAGATCGGCAAGCACATCGTGCACCAGGCGGTTGGCCTCGGCCTGCTTCAGCAGCGCCGGAATCTGCCGGATCGCCAGGGACTCGGGCCCCAGGCGTTGCAACTCAAAGCCCAGCCGCTGGAACCAGGCGGCATGCTCTTCCGCGCAATCGGCTTCACGCTGGCTGACAGCAATCGACTCCGGCACCAACAGCGGCTGGCCACTCAGGCCTTCGCTGGCCATGGCCACCTTCAAGCGCTCGTACATGATCCGCTCATGGGCGGCGTGCATATCCACCAACACCAGGCCCAGCGCATTCTCCGCAAGGATATAGATGCCCTTGAGCTGGGCCAGGGCGTAGCCCAGAGGCGGAATGTCCTCCTGCCCTTCCGGCAGGGCGGTAGCCGCCGCTCCCGGCAACGGGGCAAAGAATTCACGATAGACGCCTTGTGCTTCCGCCGCCGGCAACACCGGCTGGGGACGCGGCGTGTACTGGTACTGATAGCCGTTGCCAGCCGCGGAACCCGGAGCGCTGTAACCCGGTTCGGACTGAGGCTGTTCCAGGGCCAGGTTCGCAGCCAGGCGCATCTCGCCTTGCGGCCCGAACTCACCGGCCTCGATACCGCTCGGGCGCACGATACCGGCCACCGCTGCCGGCGCCGCCAGCTGGTCTTCGGGGCGCACATCTCCCAGGGCCCGGTGCAAAGTGCCATACAGGAAGTCGTGGACCATGCGCCCATCGCGAAAGCGCACTTCGTGCTTGGTCGGGTGCACATTGACGTCGACCGCCGACGGATCGACCTCGAAAAACAGCACAAACGTCGGATGCCGACCGTTGAACAGCACATCGCGATAAGCCTGGCGAACCGCGTGGGCCACCAGTTTGTCCCGCACCGCACGGCCGTTGACGTAGAAATACTGCAAGTCCGCCTGGCTGCGGGAGAACGTCGGCAACCCCACCCAGCCCCATAGATGCAGGCCATTGCGCTCCACCGCGATGGGCAGCGCCTGCTCCAGGAAGCCCGAACCGCACACCGCCGCCACCCGCCGGGCACGAGCCGCGTCGTCCTTGGCTTCGTGCAGGCTGAGAATGCTTTTGCCGTTGTGGCGCAAGTGGAACGCCACATCGAAGCGCGCCAGGGCCAGGCGCTTGATCACCTCCTGCAGGTGATCGAACTCGGTTTTCTCGGCCTTGAGGAACTTGCGTCGGGCCGGTGTATTGAAGAACAGGTCGCGCACCTCCACCGAAGTACCCACCGGATGGGCCGCCGGCTGAACCCTCGGTGCCATGTCCCGACCTTCGGTTTCCACTTGCCAGGCCTGCTCGGCATCCCGGGTCCGCGAGGTCAGGGTCAGCCGCGCCACGGAACTGATGGAGGCCAGGGCCTCACCGCGAAAGCCCAGGCTCATCACCCGTTCCAGGTCTTCCAGGTCACGGATCTTGCTGGTGGCGTGTCGCGCCAGAGCCAACGGCAGGTCGTCGGAGGAAATGCCGCTGCCGTCATCACGAACCCGCAACAGCTTGACCCCGGCCTGCTCGACATCCACATCGATGCGTTTGGCGCCCGAATCCAGGCTGTTTTCCAACAGTTCCTTGATCACCGAGGCTGGACGCTCAACAACCTCACCCGCCGCAATCTGGTTGGCCAGCCGCGGACTGAGCAGCTCGATGCGCGCGCCGCTGATTACCGTATCACTCATTCCTTGGCCGCCAATTCTGTACCGGGGATGGTCAGGACCTGCCCCACTTTCAACTCATCGCTTTTCAGATTGTTGGCACTGCGCAGGGTGGCCGCCGACACCTGATAGCGCACGGCGATCATGGCCAGGGTTTCCCCCGGGTTGACCCGGTGATCACGCGGTCCCTGGGCGATCTTGCCGGAGTCCCGCAGCCAGGCGATGTAAGTGCCCGGTGGCGGATTCTGCTGGAAGAACTGCCGCACACCGCTGCTGATGGAACGCGCCAGGGCCTGTTGATGACTGGCCGTGGCCAGCTTCGAGGCCTCGTTGGAGTTGGAGATGAAGCCGGTTTCCACCAGGATCGATGGGATATCCGGCGACTTGAGCACCATGAACCCGGCCTGCTCCACCCGCTGCTTGTGCAACGGCGTGACCCGGCCAATGTTGTTCAACACTTTCTGCCCGACATTCAAACTCGAAGTCAGCGATGCGGTCATCGACAGGTCCAGCAGCACCCCGGCCAGCATCCGGTCCTTGTCATCGAGACTGACGTTGCCAGCCCCGCCGATCAGGTCGGAACGGTTTTCACTGTCCGCCAGCCAGCGGGCGGTTTCCGAGGTGGCGCCGCGTTCGGACAAGGCGAACACCGAAGCACCAAAGGCGGCAGCCGAAGGCGCGGCGTCGGCGTGGATCGAGACGAACAGGTCGGCGCCTTTCTTCCGCGCGATCTCGGTACGACCACGCAGCGGAATGAAGTAGTCGCCGGTCCGGGTCAGCTCGGCGCGGAACCCCTTGAGGCCATTGACCTGGCGCTGCAACTCGCGGGCGATGGCCAGCACCACATCCTTCTCGTGCTGGCCACGAGAGCCGGATGCGCCCGGGTCTTCACCGCCGTGACCGGCATCGATCACCACGATGATGTCGCGCTTGCCAGCCGGGGCCGGAGGCAGCTTGATCGCCGGTTCAGCAGGCGTGACAGGCACGGCGGGCACAGTGGTCACTGTCGGTGGCGGGGCCGCAGGCGGCGCCGCATCGGATGGATTGTCGAACAGATCGACCACCAGGCGATTGCCGTACTGCGCGTTGGGCGCCAGGGTGAAGCTTTTCGGCGTGACGGCCTTTTTCAGGTCGATGACCACCCGCAAATCGCTAGGGGTGCGCTGCGCCGAGCGCATCGCGGTAATGGGGGTGTTGGCCGTGGCGACGTTCAGCGGGCCGCCGAGGGTCGCACCATTGATATCGATGACCAGACGATCCGGGGCCGTCAGGGTGAAGACGCTGTGCTGAACGGGGCCGGACAGGTCGAAGACCAGTCGCGTGTTATCCGGTGCCCGCCACAGGCGGACGCTGCGAACCTGTGTAGCGGCCACAGCATCGACGGCCAATGCCGTAAGCAACAGTCCTACGACAGCAACCAACGCGCGAATGCGCATACCTAACCCCATCAATTATTTGAATTCCAACGCCAAAGCGGCACACCAGGACTCGCCTCGCGAGCCTTGAGACAACAGATGCACAGAACGCCCATTGTGATGCGGGGTAATGGTAATGGTCAGGTCAGGCTTTGGCAAAAAGCCTGCACCCTTCTGGGGCCACTCCAAAAGGCACAGCGCATCGCCTTCGAAGTAGTCGCGGATGCCCAAAAATTCCAGTTCTTCGGGGTCCACCAAACGATACAGATCGAAGTGAAAGGCCCTCACCGCACCTATCTCGTAAGGCTCCACCAGGGTGAAGGTCGGACTCTTCACCGCCCCTGCATGCCCCAGCCCGCGGATGATCCCTCGGGACAAGGTGGTTTTGCCCGCCCCCAGGTCGCCCTCGAGAAAAATCACCCCCACCCCCTGGGTGACCTGAGCAATGCGTGCACCAAATTCCACCATGGCCTGCTCGTCGGCCAGATAAAGGGTTAACTCAGACACGGTGATTGCTCCTCCAACAACTGACGAATGGCTGGAATCAGATCACTGGCCGCCAGCCCACGGCCCAATTTGCCTTGTCGCTCGCCGGCGCTGGCATGCAGCCAGACACCCAGGCAAGCCGCATCGAACGCCGACATGCCCTGGGCCAGCAACGCACCGATCAACCCCGCGAGCACATCCCCCAGCCCCGCAGTCGCCATCGCCGGGTGCCCGGCATCACAGCGCGCCACTCGCCCATCGGGAGCGGCGATCAAGCTGCCGGCGCCCTTGAGCACCGCAACCGCCGCATATTTTGCACTCAAGGCCCGGGCCGCCGCCGGCCGATCGGCCTGAACCGCCGCATTGGTCAGGCCCAGCAGACGGGCCGCCTCACCAGGATGGGGGGTGATCACACTGTCGACCGGCAGTTGCAGCTCACCCTGCGCCAACAGGTTCAACGCATCGGCATCCCAGACTTGAGGCAAGGGTGCGTTGGCCGCTGCGGATAACAGGCTGCGCCCCCATGCTCCCTGGCCCAGGCCTGGACCGACCACCAATACAGAGGCCCTGGCCAGCAGTCCCATCAGCTGGTTGGCCGAATGGGTCGCCTGGGTCATGACTTCCGGTAGCCGCGCAACCGCCGCCGCCACGTGCTCGCTACGAGTCGCCAGGGAAACCAGCCCCGCGCCACTGCGCAAGGCGCTTTCCGCGCTCAACAACGCGGCACCGGCGAAGCCGCGGTCGCCGCCGATCAGCAACAGATGGCCGAACTGCCCCTTATGGGCATCCACAGGCCGGCCGCTCAGGCGCGGCAGATGACCGCCAGTCAGCAACTGAACCTCAGGTAATGGGTGTTTTGTCTGCGGCATGCGTCTTAGGGCTCCGATGTCTGGCAGAATTATACGCACCTCAGCCCCGGTTTCTCTCGCCTCATGCCCGCTATTACCCAGGATCTTCCCGCTCTCGCCCAATCGATCAAGGACTGGGGCCGCGAACTGGGCTTTCAGCAAGTCGGCATCAGCGGCCTGGACCTGGCCGAGCATGAACAGCACCTGGAGCGCTGGCTCGCCGCCGGCTACCACGGCGAGATGGACTACATGGGCGCCCACGGCAGCAAGCGCTCCCATCCCGAGCAACTGGTGCCCGGCACCCTGCGCGTGGTGTCGCTGCGCATGGACTACCTGCCCGGCGACACCCAGATGGCCCAGCGCCTGGCCCAGCCCTCCAAGGCCTATGTTTCGCGCTACGCACTGGGCCGCGACTATCACAAGCTGATCCGCAAGCGCGTGCAGCAACTGGCCGAGCGCATCCAGCAAGCCATCGGCCCGTTCGGCTATCGCGCCTTCGTCGACAGCGCCCCGGTGCTGGAGAAAGCCATCGCCGAACAGGCCGGGCTCGGCTGGATCGGCAAGAACACCCTGGTGCTCAACCGCAAGGCCGGCAGCTACTTCTTCCTCAGCGAGCTGTTCGTCGACCTGCCGCTACCGGTGGACGAACCCCACGCCAGCGAGCATTGCGGACGTTGCACCGCCTGCCTGGACATCTGCCCGACCAATGCCTTCGTCGGTCCCTACGTGCTGGATGCGCGGCGCTGCATTTCCTACCTGACCATCGAACTGAAAAACGCCATCCCCGAAGAGCTGCGCCCGCTCATCGGCAATCGGGTATTCGGCTGCGACGACTGCCAGATCGTCTGTCCCTGGAACCGCTTCGCCCGACCCTCGGCAGAAGGCGACTTCAAGCCCCGGCATAACCTGGACAACGCCGAACTGGCCGAGCTGTTCATGTGGGACGAGGACAAGTTCCTCAGCAGCACCGAGGGCTCGCCCCTGCGCCGCGCCGGTTACGAGCGCTGGCTACGCAACCTGGCCGTGGGCCTGGGCAACGCACCGTCGAGCATTCCCGTGCTGGAAGCGCTCAAGGCCCGCCAGGACTACCCGTCGGAGCTGGTGCGCGAACATGTGCAGTGGGCCCTGGCCCAGCACGCCCAGCGTCAGTGCTCGTCGTTGTAGACGAACTTGGGCATTTCCCAGTGAAAGCGGATCGCCAGCAGGCGCAATAGAAAGCCGCCGAACAGGGTGATCAGGATCGACTGCTCGCTCGGCAACTGCAGATAAATGCACAGCATGTAGCACCAGGCCGCGGCGAAAGACACGCTGGCGTACAGCTCGCGACGAAAGATCAACGGGATGTCGTTGCAGAAGATATCCCGAAGGATGCCGCCAAACACTCCGGTGATGACCCCACTGACCGAGGCCACCAGCATGCCGTGGCCCATTTCCAGGGCGGTCATGCAGCCGATCAGGGTAAAGGCCACCAGGCCCACGGCGTCGAGCACCAGAAACAGCGAACGCAGGTGACGCATCAATGGCGCGATAAAGATCGTCACCAATGCCGCCACCGAGGTCAGCACCAGGTACTCCGGGTGCTTGACCCAGGTCAGCGGGTAATGGCCGAGCAACATGTCGCGCACCGAACCACCACCCAGCGCGGTGACGCAGGCGATCAGCACCACGCCGAACCAGTCCATGCCACGGCGGCCGGCAGACAGGGCACCGGTCATGGCTTCGGCGGTAATGGCGATCAGATAAAGCATCAACAACATGATGGCGGTCCTTACAAGAAGGCGCGCAGTCTACTCAGTTGAAGCGAGCACCAAAAGAGGGCGGGAGCGGGCGCCAAATAGCATCGCGCCCCCGTTCGCCGACCAGCCGGCTGCTGAAGATCAAAACTTGATGAAGTGCTTGCGGTAGTGCTGAAGCTCGGCAATGGACTCGCGGATGTCGTCCAGGGCCAGGTGGGTGCTGCCTTTCTTGAAGCTGTCGCGCACATCCGGGGCCCAGCGCGCAGCCAACTCCTTGAGGGTCGAGACATCCAGGTTGCGGTAGTGGAAGTAGCTCTCTAGGGCCTTCATGTGGCGATAGAGGAAACGCCGGTCCTGGCAGATGCTGTTGCCACAGATCGGCGACTTGCCCTTCGGCACCCATTGCTCAAGGAAGGCAATGGTCTGGGCTTCGGCTTCGGCCATGCTGATGCGGCTCTCGCGCACCCGCTGGGTCAGGCCGGAACCACCGTGCTGGCGAGTGTTCCACTCGTCCATGCCGGCGAGAATCTCGTCGCTCTGATGGATAGCGATGACCGGTCCTTCAGCCAAGGTGTTGAGGTTGCTGTCGGTGACAATGGTCGCCATCTCGATGATGACGTCGGTGTCGGGGTTCAGACCGGTCATTTCCAGATCGATCCAAATCAGGTTCTGCGGGTTTTGCATGGGAGGGCTCCTCGGCGTAGTTGCGCAGTTTAGCCTAGAGGACCCGCCCGGCGTGCTAAACTCGCCGCCGCTTTACCCAACCGCCGTAATTATCGACACGGAACACCAATGGCCAAACGCCAGCTCAATCGTCGCCAAAACTGGCGCATCGAAAAGATTCAGGGTGAGCGCGCCGCCCGCGCCGCCAAACGCGAGTCCTCTGCCGTAGAGGCGCTCGAAGGTGGCGACCTGGGCCCGGAACAGACCGGCCTGGTCATCGCCCACTTCGGCGTGCAGGTCGAGGTCGAAGCGCGCGAAGGCGAGCTGGCCGGCCAGGTATTCCGCTGCTATCTGCGGGCCAACCTGCCGGCATTGGTCACCGGTGATCAAGTGGTCTGGCGTGCCGGCAATCAGGGCATCGGCGTGATCGTCGCGCAACTGCCACGCAGCACCGAGCTGTGCCGTCCGGACAGCCGCGGCCAGCTCAAGCCGGTCGCCGCCAACGTCGACATGATCGTGATCGTGTTCGCGCCCATGCCCGAGCCCCACGCCAACCTCATCGACCGCTATCTGGTGGCTGCCGAGCACGCCGGCATCCGCCCGTTGCTGCTACTGAACAAGGCCGACCTGATCGACGAGCAGAACGCCCCGGCGCTCAATGCCTTGCTGGCGGTCTATCGCCAGTTGGGCTATCCGCTGCTGGAAGTCTCGGCGCACCACGGCGACGGCATGGAACAACTGCAAGCCCTGCTGGACGGCCGCATCAGCGTGTTCGTGGGCCAGTCTGGGGTGGGCAAGTCCTCCCTGGTCAACAGCCTGCTGCCGGAAGTCGAAACCCGGGTCGGGCCGCTGTCGGAGTTTTCCGGACAGGGCACCCATACCACCACCACCGCGCGCCTGTTCCACTTCCCCGGCGGCGGTGAACTGATCGACTCCCCGGGTATCCGCGAGTTTGGCCTGGGGCATGTCAGCCGCGCCGACGTCGAGGCCGGCTTCATCGAGTTCAACGACCTGCTGGGCACCTGCCGCTTCCGCGATTGCAAGCACGACCGCGAACCGGGCTGCGCCCTGCTCAAGGCCCTGGAAGACGGGCGCATCCAGCAACAACGGATGAACAGCTACCGCTCGATTCTCGCCAGCCTGCCCGACAGCAGCTACTGAACCCTCTGCTCCAGACACCAAAAGGCCGCGAAGATCGCGGCCTTTTCGTGTCTTACCTGGCGCTGCCCGGTGTGGCCGGAGGCGCCGGTGTTGCTGGGGGCGCCGCTGGCTGGGGCGCCGGCGCCGCCGGCTTGCCAGCGGGAGCCTGACCTGCGGCACCCTGCTCATCCATCTTCAGCACACCGTCCTCAAAGATGTTCAGACGCTGGCGTACCTCGTGGGCCGGCAGCGGTTCGCTGCCCGGCGGCAAGGCGTGGGGGTCGGTCGGTACTTCTCCGGGAGCCCCGCTGCCCTGAGTCGGTGCCGGCGCCTGCGGATCGACCTGCTCGCCCTCGATGGCACGCTGGGCCTTCTTGGTCAGCACCACGATGTCGATCCGCCGGTTGACCGGATTGAGCGGGTTCTTGCGATCGAACAGCGCCGAGGAGGCAAAACCCACCACCCGAGCCACTTGCGGATCCGGATAACCACCGGCCACCAATGCCCGACGCGCAGCGTTGGCGCGGTTGGCGGACAGCTCCCAGTTGCCGAACTCGCCGCTACCGGCATAAGGCGTGGCGTCGGTGTGACCGCTGATGCTGATCTTGTTCGGCACCGCCTTGATGGTGTCGGCCATGGCCAGCAGGATGTCCTCGAAATACGGCTTCAAGCGCGCACTGCCGGAGTCGAACATTGGCCGGTTCTCGGCGTCCATGATCTGGATGCGCAGGCCATCCGGAGTGATCTCGAAAAGAATCTGGTCCTTGAACTTCTGCAACTGAGGATTCTCTTCGACCTTGTTCTGCAGCTCTTGCAGCAACAGTTCGAGACGCTCGCGCTCCACCTGCTCGGCCATGCCCTCCACTTGCTCGGCGTCCACCGTGACCTTGTCCGGCTGCGGCTGGGACTTGACCTCGGGGTTGAGGGTGTTTTCCGGCGCCAGCTGCGGCGAGCCGCCCAGGTCGATGATGTATGGCGTGCCGCTTTCCGAGAAGCCGATCGGGTCCTTGAAGTAACCGGCGATGGCGATCTTCTGCTCCGGGGTCGCGGTGGACAGCAGCCACAGCACCAGGAAGAACGCCATCATCGCCGTGGCGAAGTCGGCGAAGGCGATTTTCCAGGCGCCCCCGTGATGCCCGCCCGCAAAGCGCTTGACGCGCTTGATGATAATCGGCTGGTTATTTTCCATGACTTAGCGACCGCGAACCGCTTGTTCCAGCTCGGCGAAGCTAGGACGGTGGGCCGGATACAGGACCTTGCGCCCGAACTCCACCGCCAGCGAAGGCGGAACGCCGGAAGCGGAAGCTACCAGGGACGCCTTGATGGCTTCGTAGACATTGAGTTCTTCCTTGGCGTCGTGGGACAGCGAAGTCGCCAGAGGGCCGAAGAAACCATAGGCCGCCAGAATACCGAAGAAGGTACCTACCAGCGCCGCACCTACGTGCAGACCGATGGACTTCTGGTCGCCTTCGCCCAGGGACGCCATGGTCACCACGATACCCAGTACCGCCGCCACGATACCGAAGCCCGGCATGGCGTCGGCAACCCCGGTGACCGCGTGGGATGGGTGCTCAAGGTCTTCCTTGAGACTGAACAGCTCCATGTCGAACAGGCCTTCGAGCTCGTGGGGAGCCATGTTGCCGGAGGACATGATGCGCAGGTAGTCACAGATAAACGCCGTCATGCGTTCATCTTTGAGCACCGCCGGATACTTGGCGAAGATCGGACTGGCCGCGGCGTCTTCGATATCACCCTCGATCGCCATCATGCCTTCACGGCGGCTCTTGTTGAGGATCTCGTAGATCAGGCCCAGCACTTCCAGATAGAAGGTGTGGGTGAAACGCGAACTGAACATGCCCAGGGATTTTTTCACGACGTGCATCGTCATGTAGCCCGGGTTGGCCTGCAGGAATGCGCCGAAGGCTGCACCACCGATGATCATGACCTCGAAGGGTTGGATCAGAGCAGCGATTTTGCCGTGAGAGAGCACGTATCCGCCGAGCACGCTCGCGAATACGACGATGATGCCGATAATTTTAGCCATAGGTAGGAGAGTACTTATTGAGTCGGGTTCAAGGTCATATTCGGAAGTTCTTAAAACTCTTCTTCTACTTATCGGCAAAACTGCGCCAGACTATAGCCAGTTAAGGCGAAAAGCCAGTTTGGCCCGCTCTGGGCGTGTTCAAAGCAGACGATGATTGCGCCCAACCATGTCTAATGAAACCAACGTCCCACATTCCCCGCCGACCTCTCTGGACGCCTGGGTAAAGCTGCTTAATGGCGTGCGCTTGCCCGTGCCGCAAGCCAGCCATGATCGCGTGTGCAAAGCCATCGCCAACAACCGCAGCTCGCTGCGAGACATCGCCGATCTGATGCAAAACAGCCCTGCGCTGGCCCTGAGCGTGATCCGCGAAGCCAATCGGCATTCCCACGGCAGCATGAGCGAGCCGGCAGAAAACCTGGAGGTCGCGGTCAACCGCCTGGGCCTCAAGCGCACCGAAGAACTGCTGGAACAGTTGCCGACCCTGCCCGAGGAAAAGATCCCCCAGGAGCTGCGGCAACTGCAATTGATCAGCCAGCACGCCACCCAGCAAGCCAACGGCTTTTTTGCCGGGCGCCTGGCGCGGCTGTGGCAGGACATTCACTGGGGCAGCCTGCTGTTCCTCTCGCCACTGTGGGCCATGGCCCTGGTCTATCCCAAGCTCATGGAAGAGTGGGAGCTGCGGGTCATCTATAAGCAAGAGTCGGCGCGCAAGGTGGAAATGCAGCTGTTCGGCGTGCGACTGATGGAGCTGTGCCAGGCGCTGGTGCAGGTCTGGCACTTGCCGATCTGGGTGCAGCAGGGTTATCGCCTGCTGACCCGTGAACGGCGTCAACTGGCCAAGGTCATGCTGATCGCCCGGGACAACGAGCATCCCCTGCGCCAGCAGCAACGCCTGGACGCCGACCCGGACCTGCAACGCTGGCTGAACCAGCCGGCCAACTGCGTATTGCTGGCCAACGGCCTGGCCCTGGCGGCTCAACACTCCTGGAACAACCCCCACGGCCGACGCTGGCAGAACCTCACCGGCCTTTACCTGCAGATGCCGATCGCCCTGGTCCAGCAACAACTGCACCAGCAGGCCGCAACCAGCGCCCGCAATGACAGCCAGCCGGACCTCTGGCATCCAGCCCAGGCCCTGCTCTGGCCCTGGAACGCCCGCCGCCTGCACAGCGGCGAACAGCCCGCACCGGCGCCCACGGCCGAAGAACTGGCCAAGTGGCGCAAGGCCTGCAGCGAACTACTGCTCGAACAAAGCCCCTTTACCAATGCCGTGCATCTCACCAGTTTTGCCAGAGACGCCCTGGTGGCATGCGGCATGCGCCGGGTATTGCTGCTGATGGTCGATCGCAGCCTGAGTCATCTGCGGGTGCAACAGCTATATGGCCTGCCCAAAGAAGCTGCGGGGCTGACTCTGCAGACCAAGCAGAGCTCGCTGCTGCAGCGCTTGCTGGAGAAATCCGCCCAGGTACGCCTGACGCCGGCCAACAATGCACAGTATTCCTCGCACCTGCCGGGCCCCTTGCGCCAACTGTTCCGCGGCGAAAACCTGCTGCTGCGCTCACTGTCCTGCAATGGCCGGGTACTGATGCTGGTAATCGCCGACCAGGGCGGCGTGCCGTTCTCGGAAATCAGTGTCCAGGCATTCGGCAAGACCGCTCAGTGCATCGAAAAAGCCTTGCACAGCTTTACCAACCGCAGCCAATGACGCTTGCGCTACAATCCCACCCTTTGTGCCCTGGGGACCTCACATGTCTGACTTCTCTGGCTTGCCGCTGGTCATCGAACCGAGCGACTTGCTCGCCCGCCTCGACGCCCGCGAACTGATCCTGGTCGACCTGACCAGCGCCGCCCGCTATGCCACCGGACATATCCCCGGGGCACGCTTCGTCGACCCCAAGCGCACCCAGCTCGGCCAGCCCCCCGCTCCCGGACTGCTACCGCCGCAGAACGCCCTTGAAGCGCTGTTCGGCGAGCTCGGGCACAACCCGGACGCGGTGTACGTGGTCTATGACGACGAAGGCGGCGGTTGGGCCGGGCGCTTCATCTGGCTTCTGGACGTGATCGGCCACGGTCGCTACCACTACCTGGATGGCGGCCTGCCGGCCTGGCTGGCGGAAAGCCTGCCCGTGAGCACCGAAGTCCCGCCAGCGGCAGGCGGCCCGGTGCCGCTGACCCTGCATGACGAACCCACCGCCACCCGCGAATACCTGCAAAGCCGTCTTGGCGCCGCTGACCTGGCAATCTGGGACGCGCGTGGCCCGCTGGAATACTCCGGGGAGAAGGTCCTGGCAGCCAAGGGCGGACACATTCCCGGCGCGGTGAACTTCGAGTGGACCGCCGGCATGGACCAGGCACGCCACCTGCGCATCCGCCGCGACATGCCGCAGATCCTCATGGACCTGGGCATCAGCAAAGACAAAGAAATCATCACCCACTGCCAGACCCACCACCGCTCCGGCTTCACCTACCTGGTGGCCAAGGCGTTGGGCTACCCGCGGGTCAAGGGCTACGCCGGCTCCTGGGGCGAATGGGGCAATCATCCCGATACGCCCGTAGAGATTTAAGGTTTTTAAGGACACCCAATGAAAAAGCGCTTGTTCATCCTCAGCCAGTACCTGCTGCCTCACCACCTGCTGTCGCGCCTGGCCGGCTGCATTGCCGAGTGCCGCGTGCGCTGGTTCAAGAATGCCTTCACCCGCTGGTTCGCCAAGCAGTATCAGGTGGACATGTCCGAGGCCCAGGTCGAGGACGTGACCGCCTACGAACACTTCAACGCCTTCTTCACCCGCGCCCTGAAAGACGGCGCACGACCGCTGGACCCGACGCCGGGCGCAGTGCTCAGCCCTGCCGACGGCGCCGTCAGCCAACTGGGCCCGATCGAGCACGGCCGAGTGTTCCAGGCCAAGGGCCACAGCTACAGCGTGCTGGAACTGCTGGGTGGCGATCCGGCCCTGGCTGCCCCCTTCATGGGCGGCGACTTTGCCACTATCTACCTGTCGCCCAAGGACTATCACCGGGTGCACATGCCACTGGCCGGCACCCTGCGGGAAATGGTCTATGTCCCTGGCCGCATCTTCTCGGTGAACCAGACCACCGCCGAGAACGTGCCTGAACTGTTCGCCCGCAACGAGCGCGTGGTGTGCATTTTCGACACCGAACGCGGGCCGATGGCGCTGGTACTGGTGGGCGCCATGATCGTGGCTTCGATCGAAACCGTCTGGGCCGGCCTGGTAACCCCGCCCAAGCGCGAACTCAAGACTGTGCGCTACGACGAAGCGGCCCGGGCACCGATTCATCTGGAAAAAGGTGCCGAAATGGGGCGCTTCAAGCTGGGTTCCACGGCCATCGTGCTGTTTGGCCCGGACCAGGTGCAGTGGGCGGAAGAACTGGCCGCCGGCTCGCCAGTACGCATGGGCCAGGGCTTGGGTCTGCCCAAGGCCTGAAACCCGGATACCGGACAAAAAAACGCCGCTGATCAGCGGCGTTTTTTATGCTCGGGGCGTTTTCCGCACAGCTCAGAGCTGACCGTCACGATCGCGGAAGCCCAGCAGATACAACACCCCATCCAGGCCCAGGGTCGAGATCGCCTGCTTGGCCGACTGCTTGACCAGCGGCTTGGCACGGAATGCCACGCCCAGGCCGGCAATGCCCAGCATCGGCAGGTCGTTGGCGCCATCACCGACAGCGATGGTCTGCTCCAGGCGCAGGCCTTCCTTGTGCGCCAGCTCGCGCAGCAGATCAGCCTTGCGCTGGGCGTCGACGATCGGCTCCACCGCCACGCCGGTCACTTTGCCGTCCACCACTTCCAGCTCGTTGGCAAACACATAGTCGATGCCCAGCTTGGCCTGCAACTGCTTGGCGAAGTAGGTGAAGCCGCCTGAAAGAATCGCGGTCTTGTAGCCCAGACGCTTGAGTTCGGCGAACAGGGTTTCGGCGCCCTCGGTCAGGCGCAGCGAGGCGCCGATGGAGTCCAGCACGCTGACGTCCAGGCCCTTGAGCAAGGCCAGGCGTTCCTTGAAGCTGGCACGAAAATCCAGCTCACCGGCCATGGCCCGCTCAGTGATTTCTGCCACCCGATCACCCACGCCTGCCGCCTTGGCCAGCTCGTCGATCACCTCGGCCTCGATCAGCGTCGAGTCCATGTCGAACACCGCCAAACGGCGGTTGCGGCGAAACAGCGAGTCTTCCTGGAAGGCGATGTCGACGTTCAGCTCCTGGGCCACGCTGAGGAACTCGGCCCGCAGCGCTTGCGGGTCGGCGGCTTCGCCACGCACCGAGAACTCGATGCAGCCCTTGCCCTGATCGGCCGGCATATCCAGGGGCATGCGCCCGGACAGGCGATCGATGTGGTCGATGTTCAGGCCGTACTTGGCAGTGATCGAACTCACCCGCTGCAACTGCTCGGCGGTGACCTTGCGGGTCAGCAGGGTGACGATATGGCGTTGCTTGCCCTGGCCGTCGACCCACTGCTGGTAATCGTCTTCGGACACCGGCGTGAAACGCACCTGCTGGTCGAGCTTGTAGGCGGTGAACAGAATGTCCTTGAGCACCGACGAACTCTGTTCGTTGCTCGGAATTTCAACCAGGATGCCGAACGACAAGGTGTCGTGGATCACCGCCTGACCGATGTCGAGAATGTTCACACCGCCCTGGGCCAGAACGCCGGTAATGGCCGCAGTCAGACCGGGACGATCTTCGCCGGTGATGTTGATCAGGACAATTTCGCGCAAGGCGCACCCCCGAGGTGGAAAAAAAGCGCATTCTACCCACTTTCGGTGACCATCGGGCACAGCCAGCGCTTTGCCGGTCTAGGGCCTGTCGCTATACTGCGCGTCAAATTCACGGACAAAAGAGCCGAGCTCAGTGAACCGGCCCACGCCAGTCAAAACCGACAACTTCTTCCTGCTGATCTTCCGTGCACTGCGCCATCGTCGCGTGCCGATTGCATTGCGCATCGCCAGCCATAACGTGATCCTGGTCGCCCTGGCCCTGGTGATCTATGCCGGCGTGATGGGCCTGCAGTTCAAGCAAGCCATGCACGAACAGGCCGATGCCCTGGGTCAGAGCCTGACCACCCAGACCGCCACCTCGGCCACCGAGTTGCTGGTGTCCAACGACATCCTCAGCCTCAACGTCCTGCTCAACAACCTGACCAAGAACCCGCTGGTGGCCCACGCGGCGATCTACAGCGTCGACAACCGCATCCTCGCCGAGGCCGGACAGCGCCCCAAGAGCAGCCTGCTGGGCGAAACCGAGGGCGTGTACCAGACCAAGATCACCTTTCAGGACGTGACCGCCGGCAACCTGCGGATCAGCCTGGACATGGCGCAGTTCCAGCAGCCAATGACCATCAGCCTGCAGAGCATGGGCATCCTCAGCGCCATCCTGCTGGCCCTGGCGCTGGCCCTGAGCCTGCGCCTGGGTCGCCACATCTCCACACCGTTGCTGCAACTGCGTGTCTGGCTGCGGGACCTGGATGAACACACACCGGCCACTCAGCGCCAGGACGAGATCGGCGATCTGGCGCGCCAGCTGCACGCCCGCCTGGTGCCGGAAAAGCCCGAGCCAGAGCTTCAACCTGAACTGGAAGCAGAGGCCGACGAGGAACCCGAGCCCGGCTTCGAAGTGCGCAACTTGCGTGATCCGAGCTTTGATCAAAGCACGCCCGTGGCTGGCCTGAAGCCTGCGCCACGGCATCTGGTCAGCGCGGAGGAGGACGAGCTGGACGAAGAAGATCCGTTCGCCGACCTGCGTGATCACTCGTCGACACCCGCTCCCAAACCGACGCTGCAACCGCAAACGCCCGCCCAGCCTCAGCACAGCGCGGTACTCGCGGTGCAACTGGGCGCCCAGGAACAACTGCGACGCCTGCCACGGGCACGCTTGATGGAATTGCTCGAGCGCTATCGCGACTGCCTCGACCAGGCCGCCTCGCTGTACCAGAGCGAACTGCACACCCTGAACGACGGCAGCACGCTGATGCTGTTCCACAGCGAAGACAGCGGCGACGATTACCTGACCAACGCCATCTGCTGCGGCGAACTGCTGCGCGCCCTGGGCCATGCCCTGCAGATCGAAGTGGCGGACAGCGGCATCACCCTGCAATTGCAACTGGGCCTGACGCTGGGCGAAGGACTGTTCGGCCTGAGCCAGATCGACCTGCTGCTCACCGAAACGGCTCAAGATGCCCTGGCCCTGTCCCAGCACAGCCGCAACCTGCTGCTGGTGGAGCGCAAGGTCAATGACGACGCGCTGCTGCGCCAGCGCGCACGCATCCGTCCGATCGCCAGCCCTGAAGGTGCATGCTGCGTTGAACGCCTGATGGAGCCCTACCCGTCGATGCTGGAGCGACAACTGGCGCGCATGCATGAAACACGGGCCAAGCTGTAAGGCGACTCCCGCACAAGAAAAAGCCCGCCCAGTGCGGGCTTTTTCGTGGCCGGCGGGCAGACGCTGGCACTGCCTGCGACAAGCATCGAAGGGGCTTGAGCACTGGGGATATCGCCGCGGGCAGCCCGTTCGCAGCCTTCGGCAGCGGCTACAGGGTGGGCC
This sequence comes from Pseudomonas protegens, assembly GCF_013407925.2. Taxonomy (NCBI): domain Bacteria; kingdom Pseudomonadati; phylum Pseudomonadota; class Gammaproteobacteria; order Pseudomonadales; family Pseudomonadaceae; genus Pseudomonas; species Pseudomonas protegens. Next base: position 2,633,543 of record NZ_CP060201.1, read on the forward strand.
ATGTGGAACCTGCCAGAGCCAGAAACAACAAGGCCCGCGGGTAGGCGGGCCTTGTCTGACAGCGATTTACTTCAGAACCGGAACACTTCCATATCCGTGCGGATCGGCGTGGCCATCGGAATCTTCGGCTGCTTGCCCTGCTCCACGGGCTTGGGCGCTGGCGCCGGTGTGGCCTTGCGCGGCACTTCCGCCACGGCCGGCTGGTTGGCCAGGGGCTTGAGGGCCACCGACAGTTGCTCGGCCAGGCGCTGCAGCAATACGCCCTGGGCCTGGACCTGGGAAGCGGTGGTGCCCGCATGCTGCTCCTGCAGGTGCACGATGCGGTTATCCCGCACCTGGCCACGCCGGTCGATCAGACGCCACTGCGCGTCCAGCACCGCCGGCTGCGACTTGCCGGAATCCAGGCGGGTGATCGACAGCAGGACCTGTACATCCGGGGTGAAGCCGCTGGTCGCCGGCGCCAGTACTACACGCTGACTGTCCAGATGACCGGCCACCTGGCGCAACAGCAACTGGTCGATGTCCGAAGACAGGCTGCCCGCCCAACGACCATCGGTGGACGCTTGCAGGCTGCCATCGTCCTGGCGTTGCAGGAGGGTTTCACGTTGCAGGTAATCGGCGATCAGCACCGGCCCCAACAATACCGACATGCCGGCACTGGCCGGTTGGGCTGGACTTCCGCTGTCCAGCTGATACAGCGACACCGGCTGGTGCACGCTGCAACCCGCCAGGCCAAGAACGCCCGCGAGCAGAAAAACAAGAGGAAGGCGCAGAGCAGTCATCATCCCATCCAGGTGGCGGCCACAAGGCTGGCCACAGTGTAAATACTCAAAAAAATTGAATAACGCCGGCAAGGCCGGCGTTTGAAAGCGCATATCATCCGTGAATATGCGCCTTGACTCCAGTGTTCCAGCATCGATCCGCCGCTTAAATCCAGGATCAGGCGCTCTGGCCGGCACTCAACTGAGAGGCTCTACCAACAACGCATCGACCCGCTGGAATCCGCGCGGCAGCTTGTTGCCTCGGCGCCCGCGCTCGCCCTTGTAGTGCTCAAGGTCGTCGGCCTTCAGCGACAAGGTGCGCTTGCCCGCCTGCAACACCAGGGTCGCGCCATCCGGCAACACCGCGATGTCGGTGACGTACTCTTCACGGCTGGCCACCCGCTCACCGGGAATGCCGATGATCTTGTTGCCCTTGCCCTTGCCCAGTTGCGGCAGGTCGCTGATCTTGAACACCAGCAGACGCCCTTCGGTGGTCACCGAAGCCAACCAGTTCTGCTCGCGATCGGCCACCGGCCGCGGCGCCAGAACCTTGGCGTTGTTCGGCAGACTCAGCAGCGCCTTGCCCGCCTTGTTCTTGGCCTGCAGATCCTCGCCCTTGACCACGAAACCGTAGCCCGCGTCGGATGCGATCACATACAGAGCCTCGTCATCCGGCAGCAGCACGCATTCGAAGGTCGCACCCGGCGGTGGCGTCAGGCGACCGGTCAGCGGCTCGCCCTGGCCACGGGCCGATGGCAGCGTGTGGGCCGCCACCGAGTAACTGCGGCCGGTGGAATCGATAAACACCGCAAACTGGTTGGAGCGCCCAGCAGCGGCAGTCTTGTAGCCGTCACCGGCCTTGTAGGACAGACCCGTGGCGTCAATATCATGCCCCTTGGCGCAACGGACCCAGCCTTTTTCCGACAGAACGATGGTCACCGGCTCAGTGGGCATCAGCTCGTTTTCAGACAGGGCCTTGGCTTCCGCGCGGGCGACGATCGGCGAGCGACGGTCGTCGCCGTAAGTTTCTGCGTCTTGCAGCAATTCGGTGCGCACCAGCTTCTTGAGCTTGGTTTCGCTGTTGAGCAGGGCTTGCAGCTTGGCCTGCTCCTTGAGCAACTCGTCCTGCTCGGCCCGCAGCTTCATCTCTTCCAGACGCGCCAACTGCCGCAGACGGGTGTCGAGGATGTAGTCGGCCTGGATTTCGCTGAGGGCAAAACGCTCGATCAGCTTGGCCCGGGGATGCTCCTCGGTACGGATGATGTGGATCACTTCGTCCAGGTTGAGGTAGGCGATCAGCAAGCCGTCCAACAGGTGCAGGCGACGCTCGACCTTGTCCAGGCGGAATTGCAGGCGACGACGCACGGTAGCCACCCGGAATTCCAGCCACTCCACCAGCAGCGCACGCAGGTTCTTCAACTGCGGCTTGCCGTCCAGACCGATGATGTTGATGTTGACCCGGTAGGTCGACTCCAGCTCGGTGGTGGCGAACAGGTGCTGCATCAGCTCATCGGGATCGACCCGATTGGAGCGCGGGATGATCACGATGCGGCAGGGGTTCTCATGGTCCGACTCGTCCCGCAGGTCTGCCACCATGGGCAGCTTCTTGGCCTGCATCTGCGCGGCGATCTGCTCCAGTACCTTGGCCCCGGAGACCTGATGCGGCAGCGCGGTGACAATGATGTCGCCATCCTCGACCCGATACACGGCGCGCATGCGCACCGAGCCGCGGCCGGTTTCATAGATCTTCAGCAGGTCGGCGCGAGGGGTGATGATTTCCGCTTCGGTGGGATAGTCCGGCCCCTGGATGTGCTCGCAGAGCTGCTCCACGGTGGCCTTGGGCTCATCCAGCAGACGCACGCAGGCCGACGCCACTTCCCGCAGGTTGTGCGGCGGCACGTCGGTGGCCATGCCCACGGCGATACCGGTGGTGCCGTTGAGCAGGATATTCGGCAGACGCGCCGGCAATACCAGCGGCTCCTGCAGGGTGCCGTCGAAGTTCGGCCCCCAGTCCGCAGTGCCCTGGCCCAGCTCGCTGAGCAGCACTTCGGAATAGCGTGACAGGCGCGCCTCGGTGTAACGCATGGCGGCGAAGGACTTGGGATCGTCCGGCGCGCCCCAGTTGCCCTGCCCGTCCACCAGCGTGTAGCGGTAGCTGAACGGCTGGGCCATCAGCACCATGGCTTCGTAGCAGGCGGAGTCGCCGTGCGGGTGGAACTTGCCGAGCACGTCGCCCACGGTACGCGCGGATTTCTTGTGCTTGGAATCGGCATCCAGCCCCAGCTCACTCATGGCGTAGACGATACGCCGCTGTACGGGTTTGAGGCCGTCGCCGATATGCGGCAGAGCACGGTCCATGATCACGTACATGGAGTAGTTGAGGTAGGCACTTTCGGTGAAGTCAGCCAGTGACCGGCGTTCTACGCCATCCAGGCTGAGATCAAGGGAGTCGCTCATGCGGGCCTCATTGGTTCGTGGTCTGGCGCAGCAGCATGGTGCCGCCGCGCTGAGTAAATTCAAGTTTCTTCAAAGCGCTCATGCCCAGCAAAACCTGGTCACCGTCGAGCCCCGGGGCCACCAGGGCCCTGACGTCCTGAAGGACGATGTCCCCCAGTTGCAGACGCTCGATGCGGGTCCGATAGCCTTCGCTGCGCCCATTGGCGGTACTCAGGGTGACCGGCACCCCGCGCTCCAGGCCCAGGCGCTCGGCCAGCCCGGAAGGAATCGACACCTCGGTGGCGCCGGTATCGAGCATGAATTGCACCGGCTGCCCGTTGATATGGCCGCTGGCGACGAAATGCCCCTGGCCGTTGCCGACCAGCTGCACTTCGATGTAACCCTCATGTTGTTGCGAACTGACGACTGTGTTGGGGTTCTCCTGACGGGCTTCCCAGTCGGCGAAGAACCGTGTGGCCAGGAACAGCGCCGCGGCCCAGGCCATGATCAGCATCACCCGCCCGGCGCTCTTGCCCGGTTGCTGGCTCATGGCTGGGCACTCCAGCCGCCTTCAGGGGCGGCAAAGCGCCAGACGATGGGGCGGGCCTCGCCATCGGCGCGGGCGCCGTTGTTGTTGTCCAGTCCGATCCAGGCGCCCTTGGCATCCACCACCAGCGCCTCGGCCAAACCGTAAGGCTGTGGATAACGCCGGTGTTCCACCAGCGCCTCGGCAGCAAAGGACCAGCAGCGCTCGACCTTGGCGCTCTGCCCATCCCGGCGGCAGATCTGGTAGGCGTTACGCTCCAGAGTGAACAGCTTGCCGTCAAACAAAGCCAGGTCGGCAAAGTCCCGGGACACCGCCTTGGCGTTGGGCACCTGCTGCGGCTGCATTTCCGAGCCGGCCTCACTGAGCAGCACGCAACCGCCATCACAGTCCCAGGTGGTCTGCCCACGCTTGATCAACAGCAGCCCGCGCCGCTCACGCTCTGCCGCCAGCCAGATCCGGTCGCCGGCGGGGTTCACCGCCAGGCCTTCGAACAAGGCATTGAAATGCAGGAGCATGCCGCTGGCCCGTGCTTCACGGACCATGATCGGCGAAATCTTCAACCAGGCCGGAGCGCCTTGCGCCGGTACTTTGAGCACCGTGGCGTGAGCTTCGCTGACCACGTATTTGTTGCCCGCGGCGTCGCAGGAGATGCCTTCGAAATCCAGATCGCCGCCACGCACGAAGGACGCGGCCCAGGTCCGCGACTTCAAGCCCCAGGGCAAGCCTGTGTCCGGCACCGCCGGCACCTCCAGCTTGAGGGCCTCGGCCTGCCAGACGCTGTCGCGGGTATCGAGCTTGTAGATCTGATCGTCATCGCGGTCGGAAACCGTCCACAATTCCTGGCCGCACAGCGCCAGCCCGGACAGATTGCCACCGCGCATGCCTTCGACAGGATGCTCGGACAGCAAGGTCAGTTCGGGCGCAGGCGCGGCCACCACCGAGGTTGCCAATAGCGCTAGGGCCAGGGCAAAACCTCTGTGCATCAGGCCAGCACCTCGGCCAGGTTGCCCTTGGACTCCAGCCAGGATTTGCGATCACCGGCGCGCTTCTTCGCCAGCAGCATGTCCATGATTTCCGCGGTGGCCTCGACGTCGTCCAGGGTCAACTGCACCAGGCGCCGGGTGTTCGGGTCCATGGTGGTCTCGCGCAGTTGCGGCGGGTTCATTTCACCCAGCCCCTTGAATCGGGTGACCTGGGGCTTACCGCGTTTCTTCTCGGCCACCAGGCGGTCGAGAATGCCGTCGCGCTCGGCCTCGTCCAGGGCGTAGAAGATCTCCTTGCCCAGGTCGATGCGGTACAGCGGCGGCATGGCCACATAGACGTGGCCGGCATCCACCAGCGGACGGAAATGCTGGACGAACAGGGCACAGAGCAAGGTGGCGATGTGCAGACCGTCGGAGTCGGCGTCGGCGAGGATGCAGATCTTGCCGTAGCGCAGCTGGCTCATGTCCTCGGCACCCGGATCGACACCGATGGCCACGGCGATGTTGTGCACTTCCTGGCTGGCCAAAACTTCGCTGCCGTCCACTTCCCAGGTGTTGAGGATCTTGCCGCGCAACGGCAGGATCGCCTGGAACTCCTTGTCCCGCGCCTGCTTGGCCGAACCGCCGGCGGAGTCACCCTCCACCAGGAACAGCTCGGAACGCATCGGGTCCTGGCCGGCGCAGTCCGCCAGCTTGCCGGGCAACGCCGGGCCCTGGGTAATGCGCTTGCGCTCGACCTTCTTGCTGGCTTTCAGGCGACGGCCGGCGTTGCTGATGGCCAGTTCCGCCAGTTGCATGCCCAGCTCGGGGTTGGCATTGAGCCACAGGCTGAAGGCGTCCTTGACCACACCGGAAACGAAAGCCGCCGCCTCACGGGACGACAGCCGCTCCTTGGTCTGGCCGGAGAACTGCGCGTCCTGCATCTTCATCGACAAGACGAAGGCGATGCGCTCCCAGACGTCTTCCGGGGCCAGCTTGAGGCCGCGGGGCAACAGGTTGCGGAATTCGCAGAACTCGCGCATGGCATCCAGCAGGCCCTGGCGCAGGCCGTTGACGTGGGTACCGCCCTGGGCCGTGGGGATCAGGTTGACGTAGCTTTCCTGAACGCTGTCGCCGCCTTCGGGCAGCCACAGCAGGGCCCAGTCCACCGCTTCCTTGTTGCCTGCCAGGCTGCCGCAGAAGGGTTCGTTGGGCAGGCGCTCGAATTCACTGACCGCGTCCACCAGGTAGGAACGCAAGCCGTCTTCGTAATGCCACTCGACCTTCTCGCCGCTGGACTTGTCCTCGAAGCTCACCAGCAGCCCCGGGCACAGCACGGCCTTGGCCTTGAGCACATGCTTGAGACGGCTGACGGAGAATTTCGGCGAATCGAAGTATTTCGGATCCGGGGCAAAGTACACGCTGGTACCGGTGTTGCGCTTGCCCACGGTGCCGACCACTTCCAGCTCGCTGGCCTTGTAGCCGTCGGCGAAGGTCATCTGGTATTCGTTGCCGTCGCGCTTGACCCGCACCCGCACCTGGTTCGACAGGGCGTTGACCACGGAAATGCCCACCCCGTGCAGACCGCCGGAGAACTGGTAGTTCTTGTTGGAGAACTTGCCGCCGGCATGGAGCTTGGTGAGGATCAGCTCGATCCCGGAGACGCCCTCTTCCGGGTGGATGTCCACGGGCATGCCGCGGCCGTCGTCGCAGACTTCCAGGGAATGGTCGGCATGCAGGATGACCTGTATCGACTTCGCATGGCCGGCCAGGGCTTCGTCGACGCTGTTGTCGATGACTTCCTGGGCCAGATGGTTGGGCCGCGTGGTGTCGGTGTACATGCCCGGGCGTTTGCGCACCGGGTCGAGTCCCGAGAGGACTTCGATGGCGTCTGCGTTATAAGAGCTAGCGCTGGGAGTGGCCATGGGTTCTCGTCGTTAGTCGTTCAATGAATATGGGGCGGGGCTTCACAGTGCGGTGAAGTCGATCGCCTGGTACTGATCGGCAGTGATGCCGGCAAAGTTCAACATCGCCGGCAATTGTCCGGCAAAACCTTGGAAACTATGATCGCCGCCGGCCTGGATGCGCAAGGCGCAGGCGCGGTAGTAGCGCTCGGCGCTGCGATAGTCCAGGGTCTCGTCCCCGGTCTGCAACCACACCTGATAACGCTGCGGGTCCTGGGGAGGCGCGACTTCCAGCGCCGCCAGCGCCGCCACGTGGTCGTGGGTCAGTTCCCAGGTTTCGTCGGTGTACAGGTTCTTCTGCGTGCCCAGATAACCGTCGAACATCCGGTGCGGGCTGACCGCAGGGTTGATCAGCAGGGCTTTCAGACCATAGCGCTCGGCAAGGTGAGTCGCATAGTAGCCGCCGAGCGAGCTGCCGACCAGCAATGGACGACCGAGTTCGGCAATCGCCTGTTCCAGCTGGCCAATGGCCTGGCGTGGATGGTGATGCAGGGCCGGTACGCGCAATTGCTCGGCCAGCCCCATTTGCTCCATGACACGCCGCAACTGGGAGGCCTTGATCGACGCGGGAGCACTGTTGAAGCCGTGGATATAAAGGATCGAACCGGACATGCGAACTCCCTGTGCACCTGGGCAAAAGCCGCAGTTTACAGGGATGGCAGCGGCGAACGAAGCCGCTTCAGTAGCCGTTGCTGCCGTAATCGATGCTGAAGGCGTAGCCGTGGACCCGCTCCACACCGGTTTCCAACCGTCCATCGGGCAGCAGGCGCAGCCAGCGATAGCCGGGCACCTGCTCTTCGACCTTGAAGTCGTCGCTGCCGGGCTCGAACTGGATGCAGGTGGAGGGTGAGGCCAACAGCCGCACGTCGCCCCGCTGGCGGTCGATCTCCTGATGCACATGCCCCCAGAGCAAGGCGCGAACCTGGGGGAAGCGGTCGAGCACGGCGAACAGCGCCTCGGCATTGCGCAGGCCGATGGGCTCCATCCAGGCGCAATCGATGGATACCGGATGGTGGTGCAGGCAGATCAGGTGATGACGTTCAGGCGCCTCGCACAGGGAGCGGGCCAGCAATTGCAACTGGTCGTCCCGCAGATAGCCCGGCACCGAGCCGGGCACCGCCGAATCCAGCAGGGTTATGCGCCAGTTGCCGATATCGATGATCGGTTGCAGCAGATCGCTGTCCCCCGTCGCCAACTGCATGACCTGCGGCTCGTCATGATTACCGGGCAACCAGCGGCCTGGCGCCGGAATCTGCCGGGTCAATTGGCGAAAGCGTTGATAGGACTCCAGCGTGCCGTCCTGGGACAGATCGCCGGTGGCCAGCATCAGGTCGATCCGTGGCTGCTGCGCCAGCACCAGGTCGATGACCCGTTGCAGGCTGTCGGCGGTGTTCATGCCCAACAGCGCGCCGTCGGTCTCGGCAAACAGATGGCTATCGGACAGTTGCACCAGCAGCACCGAGTCGTCGGCAGTCAGTGCGGATACGCTTGGCACGGTGTTCTCCCGGAGCAAGGGCACAAAGCATGATGAAGGCGGTAATTATGCTGGGGGAAGTGAAAAAGAGGAAACCTGGGAAGCGGACCCAGTTCACATCTAGCGCACCGCTTCGAACTCGTGCCCACAGGCCAGGCAGTGGCTCAGCCACTCGCCCAGAAAAACATTCAACTGGGCCTTCTCGTCCGGCTGGTGCATGAAGGCATTCGGATAGGGATAGATGCTGCGAAACCGCCGCGCATGCTCGGCACTGATGACCTCCGCCATGCGCGCGTCGTGATAGACCTGCACCTCCAGCTGCGGCACCGGCAGCCAGGGCAGGCTGTGCTCCTGGCGCACCTGCAAGGTGGTGGTGTAAGGGCAGGCCAGCACCACTTCCAGGGCCAGTACACCGAGCATCTGCTCGCCCTGGGTCACGGCGATGCGCCGCGCCACAGGCTGGTTGCGCATATCGGGCAGCAGGCGCATCAGTCGGGCGTAGTTGGCCTCGCAGGAAGCTTGCAGCCCCGCGAGATCCACCCGATAGCGGTCGCGTACCTTGTTTACGACCATAACCCCCTCACTTCAGCGCGATTGAGCGCCAACCACTGCAAGGCAATGATGCTGGCGGCATTGCAGATCCGCCCGTCGCGCATGGCCTGCTGCGCATCTTCATAGGCCATCACCGACACCCGGATGTCCTCCGCCTCTTCCTCCAGCCCGTGCAACCCGCCGGCGGCACTGCTGTCGCAACGCCCCAGGAACAGATGGACGAATTCGGTACTGCCCCCTGGCGATGGAAAGTACTGGGTCATCGGCCACAGCGCCGAGATCTCCAGGCCCGCTTCTTCCTGCGCCTCGCGACGCGCCACTTCTTCGGGCTGCTCGTCCTTGTCGATCAACCCGGCCACCAGTTCCACCAGCCAGGGCGTGGCGGCCTTGCCCATGGCGCCGATGCGAAACTGTTCGATCAGCACCACCTCATCGCGCTGCGGATCGTACGGCAGTACGCAGACCGCATCGTGACGCAGCAGGACTTCACGATTGATTTCACGCCCCATGCCACCGGCGAACAGCTCATGACGCAGTTGCAGGCGATCGAGCCGGTAGAAACCCTGGAAGCAGTTCTCGCGCCGGATGATCTCGACGGCACTCGGCGTGGAGTTGGCAAAGTCAGTCATAGCAATCCTCGTGTACAGCCTGTTCATCCCGAGGATCCCCCTCGACTTCGCGCCATCCTAACGCGCCCGCCGTCGCCGATGCAGCCCCTTTAGCCTCAGCGGGATAGACGGCGGGGGGCTAAACCTAATCTAATTGCCTGTATTGAGCTTAGTGGCGAACCGACTGCCTCGCAGACAGTCGAAGCCGGTAACTTTTGCCTCCCCCTGGTTTATGAAGGACGCCCATGTCGCTTGTCAAAATCGCCTCCGTGGCCTGTATCGCCCTGACCCTGGGCGCCTGCCAAAGCCTGTTTCAGCCAAGCTACAACACCCCGCTGGAAACCAAGCGCGAGAAGTCCGAGCAGCTCAAGCCAGGCTGCAGCGGCGCCGACTGTCCGCTGGTCAACCTCGACACCGTGCACTTTCCCGCCGAGCCGCAACTGGATGCCATCGTCGAAAAACGCCTGCTGCAAATGACCCGCACCAGCCCCGACGCGGCGCTACCGGCCAGCCTGGCGGCTTACCGTGAACAGTTCCTGCGCAGCGCGGCGGACCGCCACGGCATGTACCTGCAATCCAAGGTACGCGAGCAGCATGACGGCCTGGTGATCATCGAACTGGCCAGCTACCTGGACACCGGCGCCGCCAACGGCACCCCGGGACGGGGCTTCGTCAACTATTCGCGCCAGCAGCAGCGGGCGCTGAGCCTGGCGGACATGCTGCTGCCCGGCCAGGAAGAGATGTTCTGGAAGGCCGCGCGGGTCGCCCACAACAACTGGCTGATCAGCACCCACCTGGATCGCGAAGCCGAATTCATCAAGACCTGGCCGTTCCAGAAAACCGCCAACGTGGCGCTGACCCAGAAAGCCGTGACCCTCAAGTACGACGTCAGCACCATCGCGCCCTCGGTGCTGGGCCATATCGAATTGCAGATTCCCTACGACCGCCTCAAGGACGTGCTCAAGCCCGAGCTGTTTCCCGGGAACTGAACGCCCGGCCCAACAGCCACTGCAGCAGCCCTGCCAGCAGCAGCGACGGCAGGGTAGCCCCGACATCCGGATACAGGTTGGCCAGCAGGTGATAGGTGCTCACCCCACCCAGCCAGGCCAACAGCGCGGTCCAGCGCCAGGCTGACAGCGAATCGTGCCCGGTGCGTCGACGCAGGATGAAGTGATCCACCAGCACCACGCCAAACAAGGGCGCGAACACCGAGCCGATCAGCAACAGGAAATTCTGGTACTGGGCCAGCGGCGCCAGGCAGGCGATCAGGGTGCAGAGCACACCGATGGCCAGGGCCAGGTGCTCGACCTTGAGGCGCAGCAGAATGCCACTGGAAACCGCCGCCGAATGAATGTCGGCAAAGGCGTTCTCAGACTCGTCGAGCAGGATCAGCAACAACGGAATTCCCAGGCCCGCGCCGGCCAGCGCCAGGAGCAAGGCATTGGCTTCACCGCTCGGGGCAAAGGCCAGGGTGTAGGCGACGCCCAGGCTCATCAGCCAGAAGTTGCCGATGAAAAAACCCAGGGCCGTGCCGCCGAACACGCTCTTGGCGCGTTTGCCGAACCGCGAGTAATCGGCGATCAGCGGCAACCACGACAAGGGCATGGCGATGGCGATGTCGAAGCCTGCGGCGAAGGGCATCGAGCCGTCGCCAGCCTGAGCCTTGAGTGCCGCCAGGTCGGCCCGGGCGAACAGGTTCCAGGTCAGCCACAGGCACGCCGCGAGCAATAGCCAGATGCCCCACTTGCGCAGGATCCGGCGGACAAAGGTCAAGGGGCCACTGACCGCCAGCAAGGTCGCCAGGGCGCCAAAAAACAGGGTCCAGAGCAGCGGGTTGGCCAACAGGCTGCCGTCACTGAAGGCCCGGGTGCCCAAAAGGCTCGCGGCATCGCGCATGACGATGATTTCAAACGAACCCCAGCCCACCAACTGCAGCAGGTTGAGCAACGCCGGCAGACTGGCACCGCGCCGGCCCAGGCTGAGCTTGAGCGCAGCCATCGACGACAGGCCGGTGTCGCTGCCGATCACCCCCACCGCCGCCAGCAGCAGAACGCCCACCGCGGTGCCAAGCAGGATCGCCAGCAACGCATGGGACAGCCCCAGGCCCGGCGCCAACAGCGCACCGGTCTGCAGCACCATCAAACCGATGCCGAGGGAGAACCACAGGGAAAACAGGTCCCGGGCGCCAAACACACGCCGGTCGGCGGGGACCGCCAGATTGGGGGAATAGGTACTTGGACTGCTCAAGGGACATATCTCAATAAGAACAGGAGCAAGCTGCAAGCCTCAAGCGTCAAGAAAAAGCACTTCGGCCTTTGCTTTCCGCTTGCAGCTTGCAGCTCATGGCTTAGACCTTCTTGTACAGCTGGCTGCCTTCCTGCTTGAAGCGCTCAGCCTGCTCCGCCAGGCCCTTGGCGACGTCCACATCGACCGCGTCGATGCGCTGGTTGGCCGCGTATTCGCGCACTTCCTGGGTGATCTTCATCGAGCAGAACTTCGGCCCGCACATGGAGCAGAAATGCGCCACCTTAGCCGAATCCTTGGGCAGGGTTTCGTCGTGGTACGAACGCGCGGTGTCCGGATCCAGGCCGAGGTTGAACTGGTCTTCCCAGCGGAATTCGAAACGCGCCTTGGACAGGGCGTTGTCGCGGATCTGCGCGCCGGGGTGACCTTTGGCCAGGTCGGCAGCGTGGGCGGCGATCTTGTAGGTGATGATCCCGGTCTTCACGTCATCCTTGTTCGGCAGGCCCAGGTGTTCCTTGGGCGTGACGTAGCAGAGCATGGCGCAACCGAACCAGCCGATCATCGCCGCGCCGATACCGGAAGTGATGTGGTCGTAGCCCGGAGCGATGTCGGTGGTCAGCGGGCCGAGGGTGTAGAACGGCGCCTCGTCGCAGCATTCCAGCTGCTTGTCCATGTTCTCCTTGATCAACTGCATCGGCACGTGGCCGGGGCCTTCGATCATGCACTGCACGTCGTGCTTCCAGGCGATCTTGGTCAGCTCGCCGAGGGTTTCCAGCTCGCCGAACTGGGCTTCGTCGTTGGCGTCGGCAATCGACCCCGGACGCAGGCCATCTCCCAGGGAGAAGCTGACGTCGTAGGCCTTCATGATTTCGCAGATTTCGTCGAAGTGGGTGTAGAGGAAGTTCTCTTTGTGGTGCGCCAGGCACCACTTGGCCATGATCGAACCGCCGCGGGAGACGATGCCGGTCACACGCTTGGCGGTCAGCGGCACATAGCGCAGCAACACGCCGGCGTGGATGGTGAAATAGTCCACGCCCTGCTCGGCCTGTTCGATCAGGGTGTCGCGGAACAGCTCCCAGGTCAGGTCCTCGGCCACGCCGTTGACCTTTTCCAGGGCCTGGTAGATCGGCACGGTGCCGATCGGCACCGGCGAGTTGCGGATGATCCACTCGCGGGTTTCATGAATGTGCTTGCCGGTGGACAGGTCCATCACCGTGTCCGAGCCCCAGCGGATGCCCCAGGTCAGTTTCGCCACTTCCTCCTCGATGGAGGACCCCAGGGCGCTGTTGCCGATGTTGCCGTTGATCTTCACCAGGAAGTTGCGGCCGATGATCATCGGTTCCAGTTCGACGTGGTTGATGTTGGCCGGAATGATCGCGCGACCGCGGGCGATTTCCTCACGGACGAACTCCGGGGTGATTTCCTTGGGGATGCTGGCGCCGAAGCTGTGGCCGGCGTGTTGCTGGTTCAGCAGGCCGGCGGCGCGGGCTTCCTGCAGCTTCATGTTTTCGCGGATGGCGACGTATTCCATCTCGGCGGTGATGATGCCTTTGCGCGCGTAGTGCATCTGGCTGACGTTGGCCCCGGCCTTGGCCCGGCGCGGGTTGTTGACGTGGGCGAAACGCAGCTTGGTCAGCTCCGGATCCGCCAGGCGCTGCTGGCCGAAGTTGGAGCTCAGGCCGGACAGGCGCTCGGTGTCGCCACGGTCTTCGATCCACGCCGAACGCACGTCGCCCAGGCCCTTGCGCACATCGATCACCACGTTCGGGTCGGTGTAGGGGCCGGAGGTGTCGTACACGGTCACCGGGGCGTTGATCTCGCCACCGAAATCGGTGGGGGTCACGTCCAGGGTGATTTCGCGCATGGGCACGCGGATGTCCGGGCGCGAACCCTGGACATAGATTTTTTGCGAGCGGGTAAAGGGCTGAACCGATTGTTGGTCGACTTGGGCCGACTCACTGAGGTTGCTAGCGTTTTTTAGTTTTGTCGTCATCACGGGCTCTCCAGACAGCATCCAGGCAGTGGATTGTTGTCGGAGCGAACCTGTAACGGACGGACGCACCCTGTCTAAGCAACTAGTGAGTGCAGTGCTTGGTACTCGAGGGGGTGTTCGATTGTCGAACAACATCCCGGACGAAGCACAAGAGGACTCGCCGGGTGACGAGAAATCTTGTTCCCTACGCAGGCGCTAACCTGATCAGGTTCAACGGGATCCGGATTATCCGATCTCAGCCTCATAGCAAGGCACCCCGACAAGAACCGGGCCAGTCTAGACAAAGCCGGGACAGAACGCCAACACCGGTGCAATAAGCAGGATGAATGGCGTAATTGCAGGATTGTTGCCATAGGTCAGCAGCTCTACACTCCCAGCCCTATGTCGAACCTTGACGCTCCATGGACCGCGCCTTAGCCTTGGCGCCTGGATTATCTCCGTAATATCAACTCTAGGGATCGCCGAATGCTGCGCAAACTCTCACTGGCTGTTGCCGTGTCTTGTGCGTCCAATGGAATGGCCTGGGCAGCAGAAGCGCCTTTGACCACCAGGACCGACCTGGTCAGCGTCTACCAGGAAGCGCTGGACAACAACGCCGACCTGGCGGCCGCCCGCGCCCAGTACGGCGCCCAGAAGGAAGTGGTGCCCCAGGCCCGCGCCGGCCTGCTGCCCAACCTCTCGGCGGGGGCGGACATCAACAACACCCGCACCAAATTCGATGAGCCTTCCATGGCCTCGACCCGCAGCGGCAACGTCTACCAGGCGACCCTGGCCCAGCCGCTGTTCCGCGCCGACCGCTGGTTCCAGCTGCAGGCCGCCAAGGACATCAACGAGCAGGCCTCGCTGCAGCTCTCGGCCACCGAACAGAACCTGATCCTGCAAAGCGCGGAAAACTACTTCGCGGTATTGCGCGCCCAGGACAACCTGGCCTCGACCAAGGCCGAGGAAGCCGCCTTCAAGCGTCAATTGGACCAGTCCAACGAGCGCTTCGACGTGGGTCTGTCGGACAAGACCGACGTCCTCCAGGCCCAGGCCAGCTACGACACCGCCCGGGCCAACCGGATCCTCGCCCAGCGTCAGGTGGATGACGCCTTCGAAGCGCTGATCACCCTGACCAACCGCGAGTACAACTCGATCCAGGGCATTGTCCACACCCTGCCGGTGCTGGCACCGACACCCAACGACGCCAAGGCCTGGGTCGACACCGCCGCCCGGCAGAACCTCAACCTGCTGGCCAGCAACTACGCGGTCAGCGCCGCCGAGGAAACCCTCAAGCAGCGCAAGGCCGGCCACGCCCCGACCCTGGACGCCGTGGCGCAGTACAAGAAAGGCGACAACGATGCCCTGGGCTTCAGCAACCCCAACCCGTTGACGCGCTATGGCAGCGATGTCGAGCAACGCTCCATCGGCCTGCAACTGAATATCCCGATCTACAGCGGCGGCCTGACCAGTTCCCAGGTCCGCGAGTCCTATTCGCGCCTGAGCCAGACCGAGCAGCAGCGTGAGTCCCTGCGTCGCCAGGTGGTGGAAAACACCCGCAACCTGCATCGCGCGGTGAACACCGATGTCGAACAGGTCCAGGCCCGGCGCCAGTCGATCATCTCCAACCAGAGCGCGGTGGAAGCCACGGAAATCGGCTACCAGGTGGGCACCCGCAATATCGTCGACGTGCTGGATGCGCAACGTCAGCTGTACACCTCGGTGCGCAACTACAACAACAGCCGCTACGACTACATCCTCGACAACCTGCGCCTGAAGCAGGCCGCCGGCACCCTCAACCCCGGTGACCTGCAGGACCTGTCGCGCTACCTCAAGGCCGACTACAACCCGGACCGCGACTTCCTGCCGCCGGACCTGGCCAAGGCCGCACAGGAGCAGCTCAAGGCTCGTCCCTGAAGCCTGAAGCCATGAAAAAGGCCACCTTTGCGGGTGGCCTTTTTCATGGTGAGCCTGTTGTGACAAACGCCCTTTACGGCAACCGCCACAGAACGACGATCAGTGCCTGTTCAAGAGGCGATCAAGGCCATCCAGCAGCCGCTGCAAGGCGCCCTGATTGGCCTTGAGCACCTTGAGCCCGGCCTCGGCCATCTTCTGCGCATCCCGGGGCAACTCGAACAGGCGCTGCACCGCCACCGCCAGCCCCTCGGCGTCATCCACCTCCTGCAGGGCCCCGGCGTCGCGCAGCATCGCGGCGATTTCCAGGAAGTTGAACAGGTGCGGCCCGCTGATCACCGGCTTGGCCAGCGCCGCCGGTTCCAGCAGATTGTGCCCGCCGTTGGCCACCAGGCTGCCACCGACAAAGGCGCTGTCGGCCAGGGCGTAGAGGAACAGCAACTCGCCCATGGTGTCCCCCAGCAACACCGAGGTGGTGGCGCCCACCGGCTCCCCGGCGGAGCGGCGAATGGTGGCGAAGCCCTGTTGCCGACACAGCTCGAACACCGAATCGAAGCGCTCCGGATGCCGTGGCACCAGGATCAGCAAGGCATTCGGGTAACTGGCCAGCAGTTGCCGATGGGCATCGAGCACCACGGCGTCTTCACCCTCGTGGGTACTGGCCGCGATCCATACCGGACGGTCCATGGCCTGCCACTGCTGGCGCAGCTCCCGGGCACGCTCCAGCAGTTGCGGGTCGATGCTCAGGTCGAACTTGATCGAGCCTGTCACTTCCACTGTCTCGGGACGTGCGCCCAGTTCCCGGAAGCGCTGGGCCTCGGCCTCGGTCTGCACCGCGAACAGGCTCATCTGCGCCAGCATCGGCGCTGTCAGGCCGGCAAAGCGCCCATAGCCCTTGGCCGAACGCGCGGACAGGCGGGCATTGGCCAGGGCCACCGGAATCCCGCGCCGGGCGCACTGGTCGATGTGGTTGGGCCACAGCTCGGTTTCCATGATCACCGCCAGCTTGGGCTGCACCCGGTCGAGAAAGCGCGCCGCGGCGCAGGGCAGATCGTAAGGCAGGTAGCAATGCTGGATGCGCGGCTCATGGGCGAACAGCGCCTGGATCCGCTCGGAGCCGGTGGGGGTCATGCAGGTCACGGTGATCGGCAGTTGCGGATGACGGGCCAACAGCGCCCGGATCATTGGCGCGGCGGCGATGCTCTCGCCCACGGACACCGCATGCACCCAGATGCCGCCAGTGCGCATGGCTGGCAAGCCCAGGGAGAAACGCTCGCCAATGCGCTTGGCATAAGCCGGGGCCTTGCGCGAACGCAGCCACAGGCGAATCGCTACCAATGGCAGCCCCAGGTAAAACAGTGCGGTGTAGAGAGTTCTATTCATGGCGGCGGAGTTTATCGGTTTTTTAGCCGATCGCCTTCAGGTGCACGGCAAAACGTTCCGCCAGCCAGCACGCTGCCGGCCCCAAGGGCTCGTCGCGGCGCCAGGCCAGTTCCACCACCAGCGCTGGCGGTGTCCATTCGCTGACCAGCTCCACCATCTGATGCTGATAGGTCGGGTACTGCACCACATGCCGCGGCAACCAGGCCCAGCCCAGGCCGCGCATCAGCCATTCGGCCATCACATAGAAGCTGTCCGCCCGCCAGACTTGGGGGCTGACCTGCTCACCCCCCGGATAACCACTGAGTTGCGGGGCGATCAGCAACTGCCGGTGCCGGGCCAGGAGCTGGCGATTGACACGCCGTTCATGGGCCAGCGGATGGCCCACGGCACAGACAGTGACCATTTCGACGCTGCCCAGGGCCTGACGTTCCAGGGTTTCGGGCATCTGCTCATGGTGGAACAGCAACCCCAGGTCGGCCCGGCGCTCCACCAGCTTGCGCGCCACATCACCCTGGGCGCCGCTGGCCAGTTGCACCTCCAGGCTGGGAAAGCGCTCGGCCAGGGCTTCCAGGCTGTCGAGCACCGGCTGGTAGGGCATCGCCTCGTCCTGGGCCAGGCGCAACCGCGCCTCCTGGCCCCGCATCAGGGCCAGGGCCCGGCCATTGAGGCGATCGCACTGGCGCAGAATCTCCCGCGCCTCCTGCAACAAGGCACTGCCGGCTTCACTGAGCTTGGGCTGACGCCCGCTGCTACGCTCGAACAGACTGACTCCCAGGTCCTCCTCCAGCAGAGCGATGGCGTTGCTGATGGCCGATTGCGCCTTGCGTTGCTGACGGGCCACCGCCGAGAACGAACGCAGCTCGGCGACACTGACGAACAGCCGCAACTGCTCCAGGTTCCATTGCATGTTCATAGTGCAACCTATCTCCATAGCAGATAGGTAATGACTTTACCGCATCTGAGCAGCCTCTAGAATGCCGACCTCAGAAAGCAGCCCCGAACACGAGGAACCCTCCCATGAACGCTTACTACTACCTGGCCATCGCCATCTGCGCGGAAGTGATTGCCACTGTTTCAATGAAAGCGGTCAAGGGCCTGAGCACACCGCTGCCCCTGGCGCTGATCATCGTCGGCTACGGCGTGGCCTTCTGGATGCTGACCCTGGTGGTGCGTACCGTCCCGGTGGGCGTGGCCTATGCGGTGTGGGCCGGCATGGGCATCGTCATGGTCAGCATTGCCGCGCTGTTCCTGTACGGCCAGAAGCTGGATATCCCGGCGATGCTGGGCATGGCGCTGATCGTCCTCGGCGTGGTGGTGATCCAGCTGTTCTCGAAAACCGCCGGACATTGAAAAGCCGCCTCAAGCGACAAGCTTCAAGCGGCAAGAGTGAGTGCCATGCTTGCAGCTTGAGGCTTGAGGCTTGAAACTTGCGGCTTCGTTTTGTTTACCGAGGTCGCTGCATGCCATCCGCTATTTCCACCGATGTGCTGATTGTCGGCGCAGGCGTCGCCGGTCTCTGGCTCAACGCCCGCCTGCGGCGCCAGGGCTTTTCCACGGTACTGGTGGAAAGCGCCAGCCTCGGTGGCGGACAGAGCGTGAAGTCCCAGGGGATCATTCACGGCGGCGCCAAATACGCCCTGCACGGCGCCCTCACCGGCGCCTCGGAAGCCATTGCCGACATGCCGCGGCGCTGGCGCGAGGCCCTGGCCGGCAGCGGCGAGCTGGACCTGTCCGGCGTGCGCCTGCTGTCCGACGCTCACTATCTCTGGTCCCCCGGCACCCTGGCCGGCAACCTCACCAGCTTCTTTGCCAGCAAGGCCGTGCGCGGCCGGGTCGATCAGGTCAAGGGCGAGCAGTTGCCGCCAGCCCTGCAGGACAAGCGCTTCAAGGGCAAGGTCTACCGGCTGGCCGAGCTGGTGGTGGATGTGCCCAGCGTCATCCAGCGTCTGGCGGAGCTGGGCGGCGATAGCCTGCTGGCCGGGCAGAAGATCGAGCCACTGCTGGAGAGCGGTCAGCTGGCAGGCCTACGGGTCGACGAGCGGGAGATTCGCGCACAGCGCATCGTCCTCAGCGCCGGGGCCGGCAATGCCGAGCTGCTCCAGGCGGTCGGCCTGAGCCAGCCGGCGATGCAACGACGCCCGCTGCACATGGTGCTGGTCAAGGGGCCAAGCCTGAAACCGCTGTATGCCCATTGCCTGGGCGGCGGCCCCAAGCCGCGGATCACCGTCACCACCCATCCGGCCGCCGATGGCCAGTGGGTCTGGTACCTGGGGGGCGATCTGGCCGAAGCCGAGGGCGTGGCCCGGGAACCGGCGGCGCAAATCGCTGCGGCCCAGAAGGAACTGGGACAGCTGCTGCCCTGGGTCGACCTGAGCCAGGCGCAATGGGCCACCTTGCGAGTGGAGCGCGCCGAACCTGCACAATCAGGCCTGACCCGCCCGGACAACGCCTTCCTCGCCGAACAGGATCGCCTGCTGGTGGGCTGGCCGACCAAGCTGGCCCTGGCGCCGGACTTCGCCGACCGGGTCCTGGCGGCCCTGGAGCGCGATGGCATTCGCCCCGGCCACAACCAGGCACTCCCCGACCTGCCCAAGCCGCCGCTGGCGCAAACGGCCTGGGAGCAACTGCTGCCATGAGCCAGCCAACCCTGCACGACCTGCATCGTCCCTTCGGCAGCACCGGGCTGATGGTTTCGCCCCTGGGTCTGGGCACGGTCAAGCTGGGCCGTGACCAGGGCGTGAAATACCCCAACGGTTTCCAGATCCCCGACGACCAGGAAGCGCGCATGCTGCTCAAGCTGACCCGCGACCTGGGCATCAACCTGATCGACACCGCTCCGGCCTACGGCCGCAGCGAAGAACGCCTGGGCCCGCTGCTGCGGGGCCAGCGCCAGGAATGGGTGATCGTCAGCAAGGTCGGCGAGGAGTTTGCCGACGGCGTGTCCCGCCACGATTTCAGCGCCGCCCACACTCGACTGTCCGTGGAACGCAGCCTGCAACGCCTGGAAACCGACTTCATCGACCTGGTGCTGGTGCATTCCGACGGCAACGACCTGGCGATCCTCGAACAGTGCGAGGTCTACCAGACCCTGGCGCAGCTCAAGCAGGAGGGCAAGATCCGCGGCTTCGGCTTCTCCGGCAAGACCGTCGACGGCGGTTTGAAGGCTCTGGAGCAAGGCGATTGCGCCATGGTTACCTACAATCTGAACGAACAGGCCGAGCGGGCAGTCATTGATTACGCCGCCGCCCAGCACAAGGGCATCCTGGTGAAGAAGGCCCTGGCCAGCGGCCACGTGTGCCTGAGCCCGGACACCGACCCGGTGCGGGCCAGCTTCGAATTGCTGTTTGACCGGCCCGGTGTCGCCAGTGCTATTGTCGGGACCATCAATCCGCTGCACCTGGCCCATAACGTGGCGACCGTGGCACAGGTTCTAGGGTCCGTTCGCGTTTAGTGTCAGGCCGCCCCGTCCCTTCGGGTTGCGTGTCAAACGGGAACAGCCCCCAGGCCAGAACTGATGCCGCCGACGCGGCCGACCCCGACGCAAGAAGGAGCCGCAATGTCGCGACCGCTGATTAGAAAGAACCCCAGCAACTTCAAGACCCTGCCACTGTTCGTCGAGGCGACTCCCGAAAGCCTGTGCTACCAGAGCGTCGGCATGCCGCTGAACTTCGCCCAGACCCTGCAGCGTCGGCGCGCGGTGACCGTGGCTGACAACCAGCGTTTCGCCCTGGAGCTGGCCAACCTCGGGGTCTCGGTGCGCCTGACCCTGCATTGGCAGAACCGCGATTACTGGGTACTGGTACGCCAGCGCCGCCAGGATCGCGGCGACGTGGTGCTCAAGCTGATCTCCGGCTACGTGCCGGCTCACGAGCTGAACCTGCCGCTGCTTACCGCCATCCAGGAAATCGCCGAGGAATGCCTGCTGGAGACCCCCGAAGGCTGGCTCGGCGGACGCTTCAACGACACCTGGCTGCCCGCGCCCTATGCCGGTGCCCTGCACTACCGCGAGGCCCTGCCCTTTCGCCTGACGCCACTGTCCGGCGCGGCGCGTCCGGTGCGTTGCGCCAACCTGCAACTGCTCGAGCGTCCCCAGGCCTATGTGCACCTGCCCACCGCATCGCTGCAGCTGATCTACGACCTGCGCCTGGAGGTGCCCAAGGAAGCCAAGTCCCTGAGCCTGTTCCACGTCGATGAACGCCTGGAGGGCGATCAACTGGTGGCCAGGCTCGACCGCAAGCGCCCGGACCTGTACCTGATGCCCCTGGAGAACGGCGAACCCTGCGCCGAGCTCTACACCCTGAAGAAGGACCAGCTGTACCCGGCGAGCACCCGTGGCCTGTTCCTGGCAGAAAGCTTCGCCCAGCAGGAAGGCTGGGTGGTGCGTGAGGAGCGGATTCGCTGGAAGGACTGGCTCAGGCAGCGGGGCCTGAGTGAACCTGCGAAGGATTCGAAACTCTCACGCCTGACCGGCAAGGCCCGGCAGATCCTTGGCAAGATGGTTCCGGCCAAGGCCAGGCGCCAGGGCTGAGGCCAAAAAAAGGCGCCTTGAGCAGGCGCCTTGTTTCCGCGGTGGCCGTTACTCGGCCTTGTCGGTCTTGCGGATCTTCTCGACGATGGCGGTGGTCGAGCTGTTCTCGACCAGCCCCAGCACCTTCACCGTGCCGCCATACGCCGTGACGATATCGGCGCCCACCACCTGATCGATGCCATAGTCCCCGCCCTTGACCAGCACATCCGGCCGCACCTGGGTCAACAGGTTTTCCGGAGTGCCTTCAGGGAAGCTGATCACCCAGTCCACGGCGCCCAATCCCGCCAGCACCGCCATGCGCCGGTCGACACTGTTGATCGGACGTCCTGGCCCCTTGAGGCGGCTGACCGAGGCATCATCGTTGATCGCCACGATCAGCCGATCACCCTGAGCCCGAGCCTGTTCCAGGTAGGTCACGTGCCCGGCGTGGAGGATATCGAAGCAGCCATTGGTGAAGACAATCTTCTCGTTGTGCGCCCGGGCGTCATCAATCGCCAGCAACAGCTGATCGAGACTCAGGACCCCACGCTCGGAACCTTCCTCGCGCTGGATCGCCCGACGCAATTCCGGGGCGCTGATAGCCGCCGTCCCCAGCTTGCCGACCACGATGCCCGCCGCCAGATTGGCCAGGCCCACGGCATGGGGCAGCTCTTCACCGGCGGCAATGGCAGCGGCCAGGGTAGAGATCACCGTATCCCCGGCACCGGTGACATCGAACACTTCACGGGCACGAGCCGGCAGATGCAGGGGTGGATGCTCCGGACGCAGCAGGGTCATGCCGTGCTCGCCACGGGTCACCAGCAGCGCTCCCAGCTCCAGATCGTGCATCAGCTTGGCGCCCTTGCTCACCAGCTCGTGCTCATCGGCACAGCCGCCGACGATGGTTTCGAACTCGCTGAGATTCGGCGTGATCAGGCTGGCGCCGCGATAGATGGAAAAATCCTTGCCCTTGGGGTCGGCCAGCACCGGAATGCCCCGCGCCCGCGCCGCCGCGATCAGCACCTGATGGTTACGCAGCGCACCCTTGCCGTAGTCGGACAGCACCAACACCTTGATCCCGTCGAGCAGGGCATCGACCTCGGCCGCCAGGGCCAGAGCGTCAGTGGCGAAGGGCTCTTCGAAATCGATACGCAGCAACTGCTGGTGACGGCTCATGACCCGCAACTTGACGATGGTCGGCTGATGAGCGATGCGCTGAAACAGCGCCCGTACACCTGCGCCCTTCAAGCTGTTGGCCAGACTGTCGGCAGCCTCATCGTCACCGGTCACCCCCACCAGAGACGCCGGAGCGCCCAGAGCGGCAATGTTCAGGGCAACGTTAGCGGCACCACCCGGGCGGTCCTCGATTTGCTCGACCTTGACCACCGGCACCGGCGCCTCAGGGGAAATCCGTGAGGTACCACCATGCCAGTAACGGTCGAGCATGACATCGCCGACCACCAAGACAGGGGCTTGATCGAATCGCGGCATGGACAACTTCATGGAGCATCCCACATACAAAATGAACAGGGGCGCGATATTAACACAGGGTAAAGCCGCGACTGTTTCAATCAGAAAGGTCACGCACCCAGAACAATTCATGGCGCCTTACAGACTTGCGGAAAAACTCGTTAGCCCCTGTGGGAGGCCAGCGCCGACCAGCCAGCAGCCACTGTATCCAACGCCGCAACTGCCGCTTGACAGGCAGAGGTCCCTGCAAATCATGTTGCATCGCCAGTGCCATGGCTTTATCCAGCTGCTGATCCACCGACAACAACGGGCTCCAAAGCCGATCCGCCGGCAAGGGCTCGATAGCCGGAGGCAGGGCTACACCCGCCCCGGCTGGGCCCATTGGCCAACGGTCATTGTCATGCAGGTGGTTGGCGTACATCAGCAACGTTGCTGGCTTCCACTGACTGATAGTGACAGCCGCCATTACCGCCCGAGTCGTGGCGACGTGATCGCTGTGGGGGTCAAGTTCGGGGTGAGGCGTAACCACCACCTGCGGACGAAAATGCTCCAGCAGAGCCACCAGATCGGCCACCAGGTTATTCCAGGTAGGGGCGCCATCACCATCGGCAGGCAGTAACATCGGGTTGTAGCGACGCACACTGCGGATATCGCTCTGCGCCGATTGCCGCGAGCCAAAAGGCTCTTCAGGCGACTGGGCCATTGAGGGCAGTTGCAGACAGTAATAGCCCAGTTGCAGACAACGACTAGTAGGCACTCCGCCCCAAAGAGGGACGGCCATGCTGTCCCAACTGCGCAGGCGCCCCTTGAGCCGGGAAGCCTGCGCCAGATCGAGCCCCAGCCGCTGGTAGTTCTCAGCCTCGATCTCGCCCTGGGTCAAGGTGACGATGCTGACCTCATCGCCACGTCCATAAAGTCCAAAGGCAGCCAGTTCAGCATCATCGGCATGGGGAGCCATCACCATCAGCGGCTGCCTGGCGTAGTCGGGATTGGCCATGACCCACAGTGTGCCCGTCGAGGCCAGGGTGCAGTAGCGTCCACGCAGGACCAAAGCCCCCTGCGCCAGGGCCGACTGCTGCCCCGACAGGTTCAGGTAACGCACACCCTCGACGCCCCGCTCGAAATCCTGGCGGTCGTCGCCCACCTCGACATAGGGGTCCAACCAGCGCCCCAGCCAGCTAGAACGCAGTCGCAGCTCAAACACCAGGGTCTCACCCTCAGGCAGCGGTTGCGCCAAACACAACAGGCCGTCCTCCAAGCTCACGGCCAGATGCGTGGTATCTGGTGGAAAATGATAGCGATAGTCATCCGTGGCGCGATAGAACAGGTGATCGGCGAACCACGCCTCATGAGCAACCCAGACCAGTACCAGCAGAACCGGTACCAGCCACAGGTTCAAGAACAGCCCAAGCGCCGCCAGCACCAGGAGCATTGCCACCAAAAACAGCCGTTTGGTGCGCCGGTGAGCCTTGAGTAGTTGCTGTTTACGGGCAGTCATTGGCTTAGACCTGATAGACCGGCACCGTATGGCACCAGCGATCCTTGTACTCCCGATCGGCGCGACCGAACGAATAACGCAGCGTCTTACCGACGGCCTTGGCGCACTCCCATTCCTTCTGGGTATTGACGAAACTCAGGACGCTACCAGGGCTGAACTCGCGGCTCTGCGGATCGACACCACCATTGATGTATTCGAGGGACACCCACTGAGGCGCTTCAACGCGATACAGAATCTGGATCGCGATGGGAGCCGAGTCGAGCATGACCACAGAACCGCTCATGAACTCTCGCAGCAGAGTGAACACCTCGACCAGCCCATCCTTGCCGGGCACCGAAAAGTTCCAACGGCGCTGGAACAGCGCCCCATACGCCGCCGCCTGCTCTTGCGGCGACAGTTCGGACATCGGCAGCAACACGCCACCTGCCTCTTCCAGCAAGCGCTGTTCACGGCGCTGGTTGTAACGAAACTTCTTCGAGTAATCCTCGGGAGCACGAGCAAGGGCCAAGCCTTCCGGCTGCACTTTCAGGGTGCTGATCTGTTCGGCGTTCAACTGCGAGACATAAGCCATGCGCTGGCGCACAGGGACGGTAACACCCGGCGCCATCGGCAAAATAATCTCTGCGTTACCCATATCCAGCAGCCCGCGCTTACCTTCACGCTTCAGAACTTCCTTGGACAGCGCTACATGCCGCCCCCAGCAAGGGATAGCCGCAACCACTTCGCCCTTCACCACCCAACCTAGGTAACGTGGGGTGATGCCGACAAAGTGGGAAAGTCGTTCGACAACTTCAGGATGCGTGGCAAAACTGCCGCCGAATCGATGCCACGCCTGCTGATAGCTTTCCAGGTCGATCTCGCTCCAACCACGCTCCCGCCACTGGCGAAAAAACCTCAACATACGCCAGGCACCGACACTATCGGCTGCTCGTCACCATCCTCAAACTCCTTGGCATGCAGGCGCGAGTAGTAACCGTTCTGAGCCAGCAATTCAGCATGAGTGCCCCGCTCGACGATACGTCCTTCATCCATGACCAAAATCAAATCGGCTTTTTCGACCGTGCTCAAGCGGTGGGCAATCACAAGTGTCGTACGGTTCTTCACTACATGATCCAAGGCTGCCTGAATATGCCGTTCGGATTCGGTATCCAGTGCCGATGTAGCCTCATCAAGAATCAGCAAGGGAGCATCCTTGAGCAAGGCCCGTGCAATGGCAATGCGTTGTCGCTGGCCACCAGAAAGCAGTACGCCATTCTCCCCTACCAGCGTTGCATAGCCTTGCGGCATCCTCGCGATGAACTCGTCGGCATAGGCTTCCGAAGCCGCCCTGTGCACTTCATCGATCGAAGCTCCGGAAAGGTCGCCGTAAGCAATATTGTTGGTGACGGTGTCGTTGAACAAAGTGACCTGCTGCGTCACCAGGGCAATCTGCCGACGCAAGCTGTTCAAGGTGAAGTCCTGCACCCGCACACCATCTAGCAGGATCTCCCCCTGTTCATGCTGATAAAAGCGCGGAATCAGCCCTGCCAGCGTCGATTTACCACTACCGGAGCGCCCAACCAGCGCAACCATCTGCCCAGGCTCCACAACGAAGCTGATGTCGTTGAGCACCTGCTTGTCACTTTCAGGGTACTGGAAGCTGAGATTGCGCACTTCAAGGCGTCCGTCAAGGCGCTCTATCTCCAACGTGCCCTGATCAACCTCAACCGGTTCATCGAGCTGCTCGAAAATGCTCTCCGCTCCCGCCACGCCCTTCTGAATGGTGGAACTGACTTCCGACAGCTGACGAATAGGCTTGGGTAACAAGCCAGCCATGGTGATATAAGCGACCAAGTCACCCGGGGACGCGTCACCACGCAGGTAAAGCACCAGGAACATGACCACTGCCATGGCGCTGTAGGTCACCAGTTGCAGCATCGGAGTGTAAACGGCACCTGTTTTGGTCATCGCCAGCTGTTTGTCGGTATTGCTCTGACTGGCCTGCTCAAAGCGCACCTTTTCATAAGTCTCACCACCAAAGCTACGCACTACGCGGTAGCCGTGGATAGTCTCGGAAGCAACGTGGGTGACATCCCCCATAGACACCTGAATCTTCTTGCTCTGCTTGCGAAACTTGCGGCTGGTGCTATTCACCATCATGCCGATCACTGGCAAGATCGCCAGCATCACCAAGGTCAGCTTCCAGTTCATCCAAATTAGAGTGCAGAACAGGAAAATCACCGTCATGCCTTCACGGATCACCACCTTGATCGCGTCAGTCGCGGCCCCGGTGACCATGGTTACGTTGAAGGTAATTCGGGAAATCAGATGGCCGGAGTTGTGTTTGTCGAAGAAGCGATTGGGCAACTCCAGCAACTTGTTGAACAAAACCACCCGCAGGTCGTGGACCAGCCCCAGAGAAACCCGGGCCAGGAAGAAGTTGCCCAGGTAAGAGCCTACCCCCTGCCAGGCCGCAATCAAGACAATCATCAGGGGCACGGTTTCCAGAAGTTGCAACTTGCCAAGGTAGGGGTTGCCAGGAAACAGGCTGGCTTCAGGATTGGCCAGGCCATCGACGAAGTATTTGAGGATATAAGCGAGCATCGGTTGCGTCGATGCAAAAATCAGGAACCCGACGATGCTCAAGATAAACAAGCCGACGTAAGGCCGCACGTAAGCCAGTAGGCGGAAATAGATGGCCAGCGTTGACTGGGCTTTCGGTTCAGGACTGCTCATGGGAATCCGCGCAAATCAATGAAGCGCGGATGATATCACAGGCACTTTTCCCCCAAACAACATGACCATCAGGGCCGTCCTCTCCACCAAGTCGGTTAAGATAACCGGCTAATGATGGGGAGTTGCAAATGCAAGAGATTGATTACAGCACCTACGAGGCATTACGCGCTGGGGCTCAAGTACTGGAAGCCGACGGTTCGGGGGATAAGGTGCTGCGTCTAAGCGACGGGCGGATACTCAAGCTATTCCGTCGTAAACGCCTATTGAGTTCCGCCCTGTTTTACCCCTATGCCAAGCGCTTTGCCGACAACGCCAAGGCCCTGAAGCAACGCAACATCCCCTGCCCTCAGATCATTGCCGTCTATCGTATTCCCAGCATCCAGCGCGACGGAGTCTACTACGCACCTTTGGCCGGAATGACCATAAGGCAACTACACAATGACACAAATACCCCCAACGACCTCCAAAGGCGACTGGGCCAGTTCATTGCTTTTCTACATGACAAAGGCGTGTATTTCCGCTCGCTACACTTTGGCAACGTGATCCTCACTCCGGAAAATGAACTGGGGCTGATCGACATTGCAGACTTACGTTGCCAACCCAAGCCTCTAAGCGAAAACAAACGGCTACGTAACTTTACTCATTTGTTTCGCTATCAAGAAGACCGCCAGTGGCTCATTGAAAATGACTCAGGTGAGTCCTTCCTTGAAGGGTATCGCCAAGGCTCGCACACAGTCACTCGACAAGAATGGCTCATCGAGCAACTGCGCCATCTGCTCGCCTAACCTCACTCCCCAATAACCAGGACCCGTGCGCCCTTGCGATTAGCAAAACTGGCAAGGATTTTCATGTTGTGCTCACCCAGCCAACTCACAAGCCATGCTTCGTCTGGTTTGGCCTCGATAAGGAAGTAGCGATACTGCCCGGCATGCTGTGCCGACATCGCCTGCTCGCGCGGTATGCTGGGAGCGTAACCACGCCCGGCATAGTAACCAATGCGCCCATCTTCAAAATAAGCTGGCGCTTGAGTATCGGTATTCGCAGCAAACCAGCGGCCCGCCTCGACGTACTGGGTTTTGCCGGCGCTGGTGGACACAACGTTGGACAGCATCACCAATAGCCCGATCACTACCAGCGATTTCCCAAGCCGGGGAAACGTTTGAAAAACCTGCAGCAGCGCTAGCGCCAGCGCAGGAACCAGCAACAGATTCAGGAAGCTCAGATACCGTGAATTCATGAACTGCAGCCTGATAAAGAACAACATCAGAATCGTCAGATAGATCACTGCCGCCCACGCGAACGGACGATATTGATTCCAGTAAGTTCTGAACACCCCCCAATTGCGGCGGAAAATGAAGGGCACCGCAAACGGCCCCATCAATTTCACAACACTCATCAGCATAGTGACCAGGACCCCAAAAAAGATGATCCGGCCAGCCTCATTTCGTGAGTAGTCACTAATCAGTGAGTTAGCGAACTGCTCGGACAAAAGATTGAACGACGCAAACACATGCCGGGGGTTGATCATCTCCAAGTAGTAGCTGACACGTGCTGATGAGAAATGCCCTGACAAGGAGACTAACACCAGCACTCCTATGCCCCCCAGGAGTGGCAGCAATATGAACTGCAGAAACGCCATGCGCCGGCTACTGGACCATAGGTTCGGCAGTTGCCACAGCGTCAGCGCCGGCAATAGCAGTACAGCCTCCAGCCTGAACAACGCCGCAGCCCCCAGCGCAAGATGGATCAGCAAGGCCCGCAACCAGCCACCACGCGCCTGCCAATGCAGCGCCAGCCAGAGTGTCAAAGTGGAGAAGAACCAGAAGCCACATTCGCGGATGATGTCATCGCGAAAAGCATTGACCGCAGGCATAGCCAGCACCACCAACGCAGCCCAAGGGGCGGCCTGCGGCAGGCGCTGCCGAACGCAGTCGACCATCAGGGCGCAGGTACCAGCAATGAACAATGCGCACCACAGATAAGCGCTCAGTTCCAGAGGTAGCCCCAGGTAAATATGGGTCTGCGCCAGAAGCAGGGGGAACCAGGGCCAGTCGAACAATGTCCAGGCTATGGCCGGTCCTTGCTCGTTGACCTTATGAGCAATGTCGAGATACAACGCAGCATCACGCCCCACCGTCACCGCGCCCAGCACGGCAATGAGGGAGAGTAGCAAGCTACCAATAAAAGTCAGTCGAACTGGGTATTGATTGATAACCCTGCCGATCCAATGCCGCGCACCACTATCAACCACGGGCACTTCCCCTCTTAAACCACAAACGCACTGCCTTACGTAAATAAGTCCAGCGCATAGCCTGCAACGGACTTAAAGAAAGTGCCGTCAAATAGAAACGCTGCGCCAGGCCCATATTGCTACCCAAAAGTGCAGCGCGAAACAAAGACAGATATCGCTGTGCCTTGTAGCGCTTCTTCAACGGCTGGCACTCCTCGGGCAGGCTGCTGAACACTTCATCAACGATCTTCAGGGCAACCTGCTCCTCATCATCGCGGCTATGGCGCAAGCTATCACGATGCTTGTGAATCCGCGCCAGGGGTTTGCCGGTGACGGCGAATCGCGCATTGACCACCAGATAGGCGAATACCGCGATATCTTCTCCAGTACGCAATGCTTCGGGATAGGGCCTCTGCAACATCATTTTCCGGGAAAACAAGGTACAGCAGTGGGAAATGGATATGCGCTTGCTCAGCAGGTACTGGCGGGCCAGGACCTTCGTGGCAGCCCGAGGCACCGGCGTCGCTGGACGCAAGCGCTCGCGACCGTCGTCATCCACTGACACTTGCGCTCCGAGCACGACGTCTGTCGAAGGCTCGAGCTGCAGCACCCTGCGCAGCTCGTCGAAAGCGCCATCAACCAGCTCATCATCAGCATCGAGCAAGAGCACATAACGCCCACTGGCACGGCGAATACCAAAGTTACGTGCTGCAGCGGCTCCAGCATTAGTCTGGACGTTTACCTGAAGCTGGGCGAAACGTGCAGCGTAATCTGCCAGGACCGCCGCCGTATTATCAGTGGAGCCATCATCAACAACGATCAGCTCCAGGTCTGCTGCCCACTGACCAAGAACCGAGTCCAGCGCTCTAGGGAGCAGATGGGCGTAGTTGTAAGTCGGAACAACTACACTGATCAGCACCTCAGAGTTCGTCATAAGCACTGACACCCTCTTTGACCACCAGAATGTCTTCCATGATCAGGTACTGCAGATCGGACCCATAGAACATGTTCAAGGCGTCGGTCGGCGAGCAGATCATCGGTTCGCCACGGCGGTTCAGCGAGGTGTTCAGCGACACGCCGTTGCCGGTCAGGACTTCCAGGGCCTTCATCATGTCGTAGTAGCGCGGGTTGTATTCGCGCTTGAGCACCTGGGCCCGGGACGTGCCGTCCTCGTGGACCACTTCCGGCACCCGGGTCTTCCATTCTTCCGCCACTTCGAAGGTGAAGGTCATGAACGGCGCCGGGTGATCGACCTTGATCATCTGCGGACCAACGGTGTCGAGCATCGACGGGCAGAAAGGCCTCCAGCGCTCGCGGAACTTGATCTGCTCGTTGATCCGGTCGGCCACGCCGGTGGCGCTCGGGCAACCGATGATCGAACGACCGCCCAGGGCCCGAGGACCGAACTCCATGCGGCCCTGGAACCAGGCCACCGGGTTGCCGTCCACCATGATCTTGGCGATGCGTTCCGGGGTGTTGTCGATCTGCCGCCAGGCCGGTTTGTTCGGGTGGCGGGCACAGGCGGCGATCACGTCTTCGTTGCTGTAGGACGGGCCGAGATAGACGTGTTCCATCTTCTCCACCGGCACCCCACGGGCGTGGGAAACGTAGGCCGCGGCACCGACGGCGGTGCCGGCGTCGCCAGAAGCCGGCTGCACGAACAGCTCCTTGACCTCGGGACGGGCAATGATCTTCTGGTTCAGCTTGACGTTCAGCGCGCAGCCACCGGCGAAGGCCAGCTTGCCGGTTTCCTTGAGGATGTCGCCCAGGTAGTGGTCGATCATCTGCAGGGCCAGTTTCTCGAACAGCGCCTGCATGCTCGCCGCGTAGTGGATGTACGGCTCGTCGGCGATGTCGCCTTCGCGCTTGGGACCCAGCCACTCGATGAGTTTTGGCGAGAAGTAGAAACCCTTGCCCTTTTCTTTGTAGCGGCGCAGGCCGATGACGTTGGCGTAGTCGGTGTTGATCACCAGCTCGCCGTTTTCAAAGCTGGCCAGGCGCGAGAAGTCGTACTTGCTGGCATCGCCATAAGGCGCCATGCCCATGACCTTGAACTCGCCGTCGAGCATCTCGAAGCCGAGGAACTCGGTGATCGCGCCATAGAGGCCGCCCAGGGAGTCCGGATCGAAGAATTCCTTGATCTTGTGGATCTTGCCGTTTTCGCCGTAGCCGAAGAAGGTGGTGGCGTATTCGCCCTTGCCGTCGATCCCGAGGATCGCGGTCTTCTCCTTGAAGCCCGAGCAGTGGTAGGCACTGGAGGCGTGGGCCAGGTGGTGTTCCACCGGCTCGATCTTGACCTTTTTCGGGTCAAAGCCCAGTTGCTCCAGGCACCAGACGATCTTCTTGCGGTAGCGCTTGTAGCGACGGTTGCCCATCAGGATCGCGTCCAGGGCACGGTCCGGGGCGTACCAGTAGCGCTTGGCGTAATGCCAGCGGGCCTTGCCGAACAGGCTGATCGGAGCAAAGGGAATCGCTACCACGTCAACGTCGGAAGGCTTGATACCGGCCTGTTCCAGGCAGAACTTCGCCGACTCGTAGGGCATGCGGTTCTTTGCATGCTTGTCGCGCACGAAACGCTCTTCTTCAGCGGCCGCGATCAGCTTGCCGTCGATATACAGGGCTGCTGAAGGATCATGGCTAAGGGCGCCGGACAGGCCAAGAATCGTCAATGCCACAGGGGTCTAGCCTCGTTTAGTCTGCATGCGGGCGCGATGCGCCTTGAAAATAAAGTGTGCTCGCAAGGGGCGAGAAACAACGAAAGGGCGCGATTATAACTGAAAAGCAGGGGCAAGCCTCTAGCGGCAAGCGGCAAGCCAGGGCGCCGCCGCCAGCAGGGCCCGCAGCCGCTGCCAGCAACAGCGGCCATGGGTCGCAGGTCAGGCTTGGGGGGAATCGGCGGTCTTGGGCAGGCGCTGATCAATCACTTGATACAAATGGCTGCTTTCGGGCCAGTTGCGCATGAAACGCGCGCGATCCCGGGCATAAGCCGGGGCGAAACTGCTCAGGCTGGCGTGCTGGCACATGGAGTCAAGATCGATCAACGCCCAGCGGTCCTCGTGCCAGAACAGGTTGTGCCCCTTGAAGTCACCGTGACTGATGCGTTCCTTGATCAGCTCGGCAAACAACCGGTCCAATGCCTGCAACTCAGGCTCCGGCGCGTCACCACTGTCCACGAACGGCGCAAAACGCTCGATGATGTCCGGTCCTGGCAAATACTCGGTGACCAGGTAGGCGCGCCGGCGCAACCAGAGAAAACGCTGCTCCAGCAGCGCCAGGGGCTTGGGCGTGGCAATGCCGAGAAACGCCAGGCGATTGCCTTCGCGCCAGGAGTGCCAGGCCCGGCTCGGGCGCCAGAAACGCTTGAGCCAATGAGCGAAGCCCTTGATGTTGTAGCGCTTGACCACCAGGGTCCGCCCCGCCACCGCGACCCGGCCGACACTGGCCGCGCCACCGGTCTTGTACAGATGGCCCTGGTCCAGCAAGGCATCGGCCTGCTCCAACACAGGCCGCATCGCCGCCTCTTCTTCGCGACGGATCGCCCGCAGGGCAAAGGGTCCGCGCTGCACGCTGAACAGCGTGCAGTCACGGCCGACCTTGTTGAGAAAATCCCGCAGCCGCCAGCCACGCACCTTGTTCACCTGTTTTTCCAGGGCCTCCAGGGGCAAGGCGTGCTCGGCATTGCCGAGCAGGTAGTGCACCAGCAACTCTTCGGTGAAGGGCTCCAGGCTCTTGGGCAACTGGGCGAAGAACACCCCAAGGTTCTCCAGCACCCTGGACCGGGACAGAGGCTTGCCGGCCTCCTCGACGCAGATCCCCGCACCATCGATCAAATACAGCTGGCCACCATGGCGCAGCAGATTGTCCAGGTGCAGGTCTTCCTGCCACAGGCCCTTGGCGTGCAACTGGGCAATCGCCCCGAGCGCCTCGGCCAGCACCGCCGTCTGCTCATCGGCCAGTACCGGCAGGTTCTCCACCTGCTGCCAGGCGTCGCCCAGGCTTTGCGAGCCTTCTAGAAATTCAAAAAGCAGCCAGCCACCCTCGCCTTCCTGCAGGCCGTCGGCCAGCAGCAGAGGGGTGGTCAGGCCTTGCTGCGCCAGCAGGCGCACGCCGTTCAACTCTCGCTGAAAATGCCGCGCCGCCTTGGACCCCACCAGCAGCTTGGCCAGCACCGGGCGGCCTCGCCAGACCCCGGCGCCCACGTAGCGCTGCCCCGGCAGCACCCGCAGCAAGGTCAGCAATTGCAGTTGCGCCGGACCGGCGGCATCCGCCAGTTCAAGGCTCAGGGGCAGCACCGGGCTGCGCCCGCTGTTCTTCAGCTCGGACAAACGCATCAGCGAGATTCCTTATGACTGCTGCGAGCACTGAGACGGGTCAGCCAGGCCTGCACCAGGGAACTGTCGGGCGACTGATCCAGGTACGCCGCCAGCAGCGCGCGCACTTCGTCGACGCTCCACACCGAAGCCCGGCGCAGCAAAGGTTCAAGATCCTTGACCCGATCACGCTGCCCGAACAATAGAGGCCGGGTTTTCTCCAGGTCGATCAACTGCGCCTGATAGCCGTCGCCGTGCCCCCGCAGAAAAATATGCTTGGGATAGAAACAGCCATGCACCTGACGCAAGCTGTGCAGCTGCCGGGCCAGTTGCCCGCAAGCCTTGAGCACCGCCTGACGCTGTACTTCGCTGAGTTCATCCCAACGCAACAGCAGCCCGTCCAGGTCGTCCCAGCCGTCCAGGGCCCGGGTCAGGAGAATCGCCCGGGACTCGCCCGCCACCTTGCGCATGCCAAAGAACACCGCCTGCAAGGCCGGAATGCCCAGCAGCTGATAGCGCCGGATATTGCGAAACTCCCGGGCGAAACTCGGCTCGCCGAAGGGCCGGTGCAGGGTGCGGGTCAGGTAGTTGGTCTGACGCTTGAGATAGAAACCCTGCCCCTCCACATCCAGGCGAAAGACACTGCTGCTGCCGCCACGGCTGGTGTTGGGTTCATCCACCGCAGCCAATTGCACGGCCCACAGCTGGTCAAAAGTGCCGAGGCCGTTACGCTCCAGCAGCGCACGCTCCTGCGGCGCCAGGAAATCAGTCATTCACGCCCCTCAAAAAATCTCACCACGTGACGAATGCGCTCCTTGTCGGAGGCACTCAGCCGGTTGCGCTCGCGGTACTGCAGATAGAAACGCAGGCGCTGAGTGGCCGACAGATGATATTTGGCCACCTTGTCCAGGCAGGCCAGATCCTTGGTGATCCGGTACTTGAGCCAGAATCCACGCCAGAAATCGCCGTTCGGACAGTCGATCAGGTACAAGCGGTCCTGGTCGTCGACCAGCAAGTTGCGCCACTTCAGATCGTTGTGGGTAAAGCGATGGTCGTGCATGACCCGGGTATGGGTTGCCAGCTGCTGGCTGATGCCATCGACCCAGCGCCGGTCCTTGAGCCGCGGATCATTGCGCTCGGCCAACACCGAAAGGTCCTCGGTACGCGGCAACTCGCGGGTGATCATCGCCCCTCGGGAATAAGCCAGGCAGCGCCGCTCCAGGCCCCAGGCCACCACATCGGCGGTGGGAATGCCCCACTTGGCGAAGCGCTTGAGGTTCTGCCATTCGAACTTGACCCGGGGCTTGCCCAGGTAGCGCCGCAGGTTCTTGCCGGCGCCGCTGTAGCGCTTGACGTAATAGTGAATGCCACCCCGCTCGACGCGAATCACTTCGGACAGCGGATCACGGGTCAGGTGCTCGCCCTGCAGGGCGAATACCGCTTCCAGACTGCCGAAATCCTGCGTCAACTCCTGATAGGCGGGGTCCAGATTCCAACTCGCCATCAGAGTGCGTCTCCGTAACGTTGCTTGCGGGCGTAGAGTTTTTCCGCCTTGCCTTCGAGCCAGGACAGCAGCGCCGCTTCCTCGGCCAGAACCTGCCGCAGCGGCTGCTGGAAATAGCCCTTGAGGAAACGCAGCTTGTCGCGGCGCGTCAGGCCGATGTCCAGGGCCGAGAAATACAGGGCCGCCAGGTCCTTGTTGCGCCAGCGCAAGGTGATCTTCGGCCGGGTCTGGGCCCGATGCAGATCGATCACCGAGAGCTTGAGAGTCTCAGGGGTGATGGGCCGATCGGTGTGCAGCAGGAAATGACAGATGTAGCAGTCGCGATGGTTGACCCCGGCGCGGTGCATCATGCCAGTCATGCGCGCCACCTCGGCGATCAGCGCGCGCTTGAGGGCCGGCGCCGGGGGCTGCTTAACCCAGTCGATGCTGAAGTCTTCGAGGCTGACGGTCGGTGCCAGCTCTTCGGTGACGATGAACGAATGCTGGTCCGCCGGGTTGGCGCCGCGCTCGCCATAGGCCACCGCGGTCATGGTCGGCACGCCCACCTGGTGCAGGCGCTCCAGGGCCCGCCACTCCTGACCGGCGCCGAGCACCGGCAGCTTGGCGGTGATCAGGTTCTTGACGATCTCGCCCCAGCCGATCCCACGATGGATCTTCACAAAATAACCGCGGCCATCGACCTCCGTACGCAAGGTACGGCGCGCCTCCAGCTCACGGTAGACCTGGCCCTTCAGGCCCTCGACAGCCTCGAACGCGTCGCGTCCGGCCCACAGGCTCTTGAAGGGTTCGGCAAGCATCAACTTCATCGGTGTTGCTCCGCCAGAATCACATCCGCAGCATGCTGCGGCATGCTGTAAAGGTCGGCCGTCTCGGCGAACGCCAGGCCATTACGGCTCCAGGTCGCGCGTGCAGCGTCGTCGGTCAACATGTTGGTGAGGTATTGATTGAGCTGGCTCTGCTCGAACGGCTCATCCAGCACCAGGCCGCCCTCGGCCTCGGCGATGTAATGGGCATAGCCGCAAACCGCAGTCACCAGCACCGGCAGCCCGGCCACCAGGGCCTCAAGCAGGACGGTGCCGGTATTTTCGTTGTAGGCCGGATGAATCAGCAGGTCGGCGCCCAGCAGGAACCGCGGGATATCGCTGCGGCCCTTCATGAACTGCACCTGATCGCTCAAACCCAGCGCCGCACTCTGCACCTGGAATACCTTGGGGTCGTCCTGGCCGATTACAAACAGCCGGGTGCGTTTTTTCAGCGCCGACGGCAGCGCCGCCAGCGCCTTCAGGCTGCGGTCCACGCCCTTGGTCTTGAACCCGGAGCCGATCTGCACCAGCAGCAACTGGTCATCCTGCAAGGCGAACTCGCGACGGAACTCGGCGCGGATCTCGGCGGCGTTGGCCGGTGCCCGACGGTCCTGGGCAATGCCCGGCGGCAGCAGGTGAAAGCGCTCCAGCGGGGTGTCGTAATGCTTGATGAACAGCGGCTGCTGGACCTCGGAGATCATCAGGATCTCGGTCTTGGCATCCTTGGCGAATACCGCCCGCTCGTACTCGGCAAAATGCCGGTAGCGGCCCCAGCGCCGGTACAGGGAATGGCGCAGGTTCTGCGCCTTGTCCTCGAAACAGCCGTCGGCGGCGTAGTACACGTCCAGCCCCGGCATCTTGTTGAAACCGATCAGTCGATCCACCGGACGCTTGGCCAGGTCGGCCTCCATCCAGGCGCTGAGCTTTTCATTGCGACGATGGTTGAACAGCGCCTTGACCGGCGCCACCAGCACTTCGAAGCCGGGAGGCACATCGCCTTCCCAGATCAGGGTGTAGACGCGGATCTGGTGCCCGCGCCGCTGGCACTCCAGGGCAATGCGCATGAAGTCGCGTTGCAGGCCGCCAAAGGGAAAATACTTATAAAGGACAAAAGCCAATTGCATCAGCGCGGCTCCTCAGCCAGTAACAAGGCGCTCAGTCGGCTGGCGACACGCTCGGGGTTCAGGCGAGTGAAGCACAGTGGCCACTCGCGCTTGATGTCATAGCGCTGCTGGTCCACAGCGGAGGGCTGGTAGGTGCATTTTTTCTGCAGGCACGGCGCGCAGGGAAAGTTGCTGCCCAGGTGGATCTGCACCTTGCCATAGGCGCCGGTCAGGCCCGGGTTGGTCGGGCCAAACAAGGAGATGGTCGGCACATCCAGGGCTGCGGCCAGGTGGCCCAACCCGGTGTCCACGGCCACACAGGCCTGGGCGTCGGCCAGCACCTTGGCGACTCCGGCCAGGTTCAGCTTGGGCAGCACCGTGGCATTTTTCAGGCCGCTGGCGATGCGCTCGGCCCGGGCTTTCTCGGCGGCGTTGCCCCAGGGCAGCTTGACCTCCACCCCGAGCATGCCCATGCGCTCGGTCAGCTCGCGCCAGTAGGCTTCGGGCCAGTGCTTGGTGTCCCAGGTGGTGCCGTGCAGGAACAGCACGAAGGGATTCTTGCGCGGCAGTTCCACCAGCTTTTCGACATTCAGACCGTAGTCGCCCAGGCCCTGCGGCAGGTCGTAGCCCAGGGCCACGGCGAACAACTGACGCACCCGCTCCACCGCGTGCTGCCCACGGGCCACCGCCAGGCGCCGCGAATAGAAACGCGACGCCAGGGGCTCACGGGCCGAGTGTTTGTCCAGCCCCGCCACCGGGGCGCGCACGTAGCGAGTCAGCCAGGCGCTTTTCAGCAGGCCCTGGGCATCGATCACCAGGTCGTACTTGGTCGAGCGCACGCTCTGCTTGAAGCGGCGCCACTCGCCGCTCTTGATGGTTTGCCAGATGTTCTTGCGCCAGCGACGGATCGCCACCGGAATCACCTTGCCGACCGCCGGGTGCCAGGTGGGGATCTCGGCAAAGCCTTCTTCCACCACCCAGTCGAACTTGATCCCGGGGATGGCTCGCGCGGCATCGGTCAGCGCCGGCAATGCGTGAATCACATCCCCCAGGGACGAGGTCTTGATCAACAGTACCCGCAACTTATTGAACCTCGACCGGGGAGCCCTGCAAGCGCTGCAAGGCTTCATTCACCGGCTGCGGCAACAACTGGCGCAGGCAGTTGTAATGGCCGAAGCGGCAGGTGCGGTCAAAGCACGGGCTGCATTCGATGCCCAGGCGCACCACCTCGACCTGATCCGCCAGGGGCGGAGTGAAGCCCGGCGAAGTGGAGCCATACACCGCCACCAAAGGGCGATTCAGCGCCGCCGCCACATGCATTAGCCCGGAGTCGTTGGACACCACCGAGTCGGCGCAGGACAGCAGGTCGATGGCCTCGGCCAGGGAGGTTTCGCCGCTGAGGTTGCTCGATTCCTCGCGCAGGCCGGGAATCAGTCGCCCGCGAATCTCTTCACCCACGGCATGATCGTTCTTCGAACCGAACAGCCACACCTGCCAGCCCTCGCGGATCTTGGCCTCGGCCACCTGGGCGTAATGCTCGGACGGCCAGCGCTTGGCCTCGCCGAACTCCGCTCCTGGGCACAGAGCCAGCACCGGACGATCGAGCGTCAGACCGAACTTGGCCAGGGCCGCCTCACGGCTTTGCGGATCGATCTGCAGGCTCGGCCGCGGATAAGGCTGGGGCAGTTCGGCGCCCGGTTCATAGGCCAGGGCCATGAAGCGCTCGATCATCAGCGGGTAGCGCTCTTTGTCGAGCTTGCGCACGTCATTGAGCAAGCCGTAGCGGAACTCGCCGCGCCAGCCGGTGCGCTTGGGGATGCCGGCAAAAAAAGGCACCAGGGCCGACTTCAACGAATTGGGCAGCAGGATCGCCTGATCGTACTGGCCGGCCAGGGACTTGCCGATCCGCCGGCGGGTGGCCAGCTCCAGGGCGCCGTGGCCCAGGGGAAAGCTCAAGGCCCGACGCACCTGGGGCATGCGCTCCAGGATCGGCCGGCTCCACTCGGGGGCCAGCACGTCGATCTCGCATTGTGGATGACGCTGTTTCAGGCACTCGAAGAGTGTCTGCGCCATCACCATGTCACCGACCCAACTGGGCCCAACGATCAGAATATTCATGTGGTTTCCATAAACGAGCCGGGGAGGCATACGCCTCCCCGCCTCGAGAATCCAGCACCGCGGCCTTCACCGCCGGTTCAGTTTGGGCGAGCCCACAAGGCTCGCCGAAATAGGAGTGGCCCTGTCAGGCCGCTTAGCTTAGCCCCAGCTCGCGCCAAATCCGTAACACTTCCCGTCGTTCGGTCACGAATTGATCACCGGAAATGATTCCGGCCTCATTCTGCAATGCCTGTCGGTGAGCCGCGGAACGGTAGGCTTTGTAGACCTCGCGCAGCAAGCTGGCATCGCTCGCCGGCATCAGGCCGACCTGCTCCAGACCTTCCAGAATGCGGATGTTATCGGTATAGCGCAGCAATGACGGGTGCTCTTCGGACCACGCCAGGGCCGCGTATTGCACCATAAATTCGATATCGACGATACCTCCGGCGTCCTGCTTGAGGTCGAACGGCGCCGTGGCTTCGAAGGCGTTGGCTGCGGTTCCGGCGGCGGTCAGGCGGCTGCCCAGGTTGTCGCGCATCTTGGCCCGCATCTCGCTGACTTCCTGGCGCAAGGTCGGCAGATCGCGCTTTTTGCCCAGCACCACGGCCCGGACCTTTTCAAAGGCCTGCCCCACATCCTGGCTGCCCACCAGCACCCGGGCCCGGACCAGCGCCTGATGCTCCCAGGTCCAGGCTTCGTTTTCCTGATAGCGGGCAAAGGCGCCCAGGGAACTCACC